>NZ_CP088156.1:2407272-3009090 GCF_021088345.1 Bradyrhizobium ontarionense
CATTTCCACGCATTGCGCCTGACATCTTGACGCGCGGCTCCGAGTGGTCGCGCGGTCCGCCTGGGCGGCGCCGAACCTTTACGGCACCTGGGCACACGAACGACCAGGAACCGGATCATATTTCCCATGCATTCTGCCAGATTGTCTTTCGCTGTTCTCCTGCTCGGCCTTCTATCGTTGTCCTCCGCGCTGGCCGCCGAATCCAAGCCCGACGCCACCATCAACACCAAGGCGCTCGAGGCCAATGTGACGCTCGATTCCCAGATCAAGGCCGACGCGCCGCTCGCCGCCTATTGCCTCGCCGACGGCAGGAAGTGGATCGACAAGCAGGCCGGCGATGCCGCCAAGGAGCGCAAGCAGGATCCGCAAGCATTCCACGACGGCAAATGGTCGTTCGAGCGCAAATATTCCGTCCGCTCGGTGGTGGCCGACCGCTATGTCAGCATCATCAGGGACGACTACATGGACACCCGCGCCGCGCATCCCAACAGCGACGTCAACACCATCCTGTGGGACCGGACCCAGAGCAAGCCGATCAGCATCCGGCCGTTCTTCGCCGAGACGGCCGACAACGGTCCGACCATGACCGCGATGCTCAACGCGGCGATCGCCGCACTCAAGGCCGAGAAGAAGAAGCGCGGCGCAGCCGATACCGCCACCGCCGAGTGGTTCAAGGACCTTCAGCCCACGCTCTTGAAGATCGGCGCCGTGACGCTGGCGCCGTCAACCCTGCCCGGCAAGAGCTCCGGACTCACCTTCCATTATCCGCCTTACGCAGTCGGCCCCTATGCCGAGGGCCAGTACGTCGCGTTCGTGCCATGGGAGACGCTGAAGCCGTATCTCAGCTCCGAGGGCCAAACGATCTTCGGCGGTGCCAGGCCGAAGGGCGACGCGGAAGAGAATTGATCTCCCGCAGACGTGCAAGAAGGCCTTGCGTCCGCAGGCCGGGGCCACGGCCGGCGGATCAAAGCGAGCACCTCAGGCCGGACGCGCCAGCGCTCTGGCCAGCGAATGGGTCCAGTCGGGGATCCAGGACTGGAACAGCGCCTGCCAGCGGTCGGCATCCTGCGGTTCGGCCTCGAGTGCCACCGACCATTCGATGAAGGTGCGATTGCCCTGCACGATTTCGCGCAGGCTCATCGTGCCTTCATAGCGCACCGGCGACACCGGCCGGGACGCAAGCTCGTCCGGAAAAGGCAGCGGTTCGATGCCGGCATAGGTCAGCGAATGCGCGGCATCGGAATGGGCCACAAGGCGCTGGCGGACCCAGAGGCCGAGGTAGCAGAAGCGCCTGATCGCACCGACGTCGTCGCCGCGCCTGTCGTCTTCGATCACGCTTTCGCTGACGCCCTCGATATAGGCCGGGTAATTGTTGAAGTCGCGGATCAGCGACCAGACTGTGGTCAGGGGATGATCGAGAACGGCGCTGTAATAGGCTGCGGTCATGGTCTTTTCCGTCCGTTGAAGGCGTTCGACCATGGCGTTCAGGGAGCGCGCAACCCACCCGATTTCCGAGCGGCCGGCGACGGTCATGCCGTTATCCCCGATACCCTCGCCTCGCCCGCGCAGCCGTTGTAAACCAAAGCATGAGCCCGCCGAAGAACGCCGCCCCGGATATCGCCACCTTAGCCCATGACTTGCACGCCGGCAGCCGCGCCGCGCTGGCGCGCGCGATCACGCTGGTCGAGAGCCGCCGCGCCGATCATCAGGCGGCGGCGCGCGAGCTGGTGCAGGCGCTGCTGCCACAGACGGGGAAAGCGATCCGCGTTGGCATCACCGGTTCGCCCGGCGTCGGCAAGTCGACCACGATCGATGCGCTCGGCATGTACCTGATCGAGCAGGACCACAAGGTCGCGGTGCTCGCCGTGGACCCCTCCTCCGCACGCACCGGCGGGTCCATCCTGGGCGACAAGACGCGGATGGCACGGCTGTCCCATCACGAGCACGCCTTCATCCGGCCCTCGCCGTCGTCGGGCACGCTCGGCGGGGTCGCCGCCAAAACCCGCGAGGCGATGCTGCTGTGCGAGGCCGCGGGCTTCGACGTGGTCCTGGTCGAGACCGTCGGCATCGGCCAGTCCGAGACTGCGGTCTGCGACATGACCGATTTCTTCCTCGCTTTGATGCTGCCGGGCGGCGGCGACGAGCTGCAGGGCATCAAGAAGGGCCTGGTCGAGCTCGCGGACATGATCGCGATCAACAAGGCCGACGGCGACAACGTCAAGCGCGCCAACATCACCGCCGCCGACTATCGCGGCGCGCTGCATCTGCTGAGTCCGCGCTCCGAGCACTGGCATCCACCGGTCGTGACCTATTCCGCAATGGCGGGTGCCGGCATTGCCGAGCTCTGGCAGAAGGTCCTCGACCACCGCAAGGCGATGATCGCTTCCGGCGAGTTCGCCGCGCGCCGCCGCGACCAGCAGGTGAAGTGGATGTGGACCATGCTGGAGCAGCGCCTGATGGCGCGGCTGCGCACCGATCCATCCATTCGCGCGAAGGTGAGAAAGCTCGAGACCGACGTCGCGGAGGGTCGCGTCGCGCCGGCGCTCGCGGCCGAGCGCCTCGCGGAGATGCTGGCATGAGCGAGCCGCTTCGTATCCTGCTGACCGGCTTCGGGCCGTTTCCCGGCGCGCCGTTCAATCCGACCATGCCGCTGGTGAAGCGGCTGTCGGAGCTTCGCCGTCCCGCCTTCGACGACGTCAGCATCACCAGCCATATCTTTCACGTCACCTACCGCACCGTCGATCGCGAGCTGCCCGAGCTGATCGCCGAACGACGCCCGCATGCCCTCTTGATGTTCGGACTCGCCGCGCGAACGTCCTATCTCCGGATCGAGACGCGCGCCCGCAATGCAGTCACGACCACCTTCCCCGACGCCGACCGCAATGTCGCGCGCAAGGGCACCATCGTCGCGGGCGCGGCTGCGATACCGTTCGGGCCGCATACGGAGCGGCTGCTGCGCGCCGCACGGGCGACGGGGATCGACGCGCGGCCATCACGCGACGCCGGCAGTTATCTCTGTAACTATCTGAGCTGGCGAGCGATCGAGGCTACCAGAGCCGTCGAGGGGCCGCGGCTCGCTTCGTTCATTCATATTCCCCCGCTGCCGAGGGCAGGCACGTCGTTGCCGCACGGCAGCTCGCGCATCACGCTGGAGGCGCTCGTCGACGCCGGCGAGGCCGTGCTGATGGAGCTGGTGAAGCTGACCCGTCAGGCATGTCACCGGACGCCGTGATCCGATCGAGTCGTTATCGGTCTGCTCGCCGCCCGTGCATACTGACAAGAAAAGAGCGGAGGCAGAACGATGAAACTGGACATCGATACCGCGCCGATTCTGGCGGGTTCGCGTTACCCCGACGGCTTCAATGATCAATGCCGGGACATGTTTCGACGCCGGCTGGCGAAAGCCGCGGGCCTGACGCAGGTCGGCATCAATCTGTTGGAGCTGCCGCCGGGCGCCTGGTCGAGCCAACGGCATTGGCACACCCAGGCGGAAGAATTCGTCTATGTCGTCGACGGCGAGGTCGTGCTGGTGACCGAAGGGCGCGAGGACATCCTGCGGCGCGGCGATTGCGCTGCTTTTCTACCCAATGATGCCAACGGTCATCATCTGCAGAACCGATCCCAGACCATCGCACGTGTTCTGGAGATCGGTTCGCCTGTGACCCGCAACGATGAATGCCACTATCCGGACATCGATCTTCACGCCACAGCGTCCGGCCATTTCCATAAGGACGGGACGCCGTACTGATCAGGGCCCGACGTCAGACGCTCCAGCGGCGCCGACCGCCAAATCCTCCGCCGATCAGGCGCAGGATGAGCAGCAGAACCACGGCACCGATGAAGGCGTTGATGATCGCGGCGACAATTCCGACGCCGAGATGGATGCCGAGCTGCGGCAACAGCCAATTGCCGATGAAGGCGCCGACGAGGCCAACCAGCAGGTCGCCGATCAGGCCGAAACCACCGCCCTCCATGACACGTCCCGCCAGCCACCCGGCGACGATCCCGACGAACACGATAACCAGTAAGCTCTCATTGGATAGATGCATGACCCTCTCCTCGTCGATCCATTATGGGATCAATGTCGGCGAGTCCTATTGGTTCCCTCGGGAGAGGCTCACCCGTTCGACGGGCAACCAATGCCAGCGGCGATCCGATGTGAAGCTTTAACCCTACCTGCAACTATCCCAGGCGCCGGCGCTCATCCTCAGCATCAGCATTGAGGCTTTCCGCTTAAGTCACGGCAGCACGTCATTTTTGCGCGAGGCGCTGACCATGGACGTCCATCGCCGCCGCCTTCTGGCTGGATCGGCTGCCGGTGCCGCCGGGGCAGTGGCCTTGCCGGTGAATGCCGCATGGGCCGCCCCCTTGATCTCCACGCTTGGCCGCGATGCCACGCAATATGGCGTCAAGCCGAACAGTCCCGATGACCAGACCCGCGCGCTGCAGCGCGCGATCGACGAGGCGGCGCGCGCGCAGATGCCGCTGGCGCTGCCGCCCGGCACCTATCGCAGCGCGATGCTGCGCCTCGCCGCAGGCAGCCAATTGGTCGGCGTTCGCGGCGCAACCAGGCTCGTCTTCTCCGGCGGCGGTCCATCCCTGCTATCAGCAGAAGGCGCCGACGGCATCGGCATAGCCGGCGTGTCGCTCGACGGCGGCGCCATCGCCCTGCCGCCGCGCCGTGGTCTGCTGCATCTCGCTGGCGTCCGCGACGCCCGCATCGTCGATTGCGAGATCACCCGGTCCGGTGGCGCCGGCATCTGGCTCGAACAGGTGTCGGGCGAGCTCAGCGGCAACATCCTCACCGACATCGCCTCGACCGCCATCGTATCGTTCGACGCGCTCGGCCTGATCGTGGCGCGCAACACCATCAGGGGCACCCGCGACAACGGCATCGAGATCCTGCGCACCGCGCTCGGCGACGACGGCACGATGGTGACAGACAATCGCATCGAGGACATCAAGGCCGGCCCCGGCGGCTCCGGCCAGTACGGCAACGCCATCAACGCCTTCCGCGCCGGCAACGTGATCATCAGCGGCAACCGCATCAGGAACTGCGACTACTCGGCGGTGCGCGGCAACTCGGCGTCCAACATCCAGATCGTCGGCAACAGCGTCACCGACGTGCGCGAGGTCGCGCTCTATTCGGAATTCTCGTTCGAGGGCGCGGTCATCAGCGGCAACACGGTGGACGGCGCCGCGTTCGGCGTCTCCGTCTGCAACTTCAACGAAGGCGGCCGTATCGCGGTCGTCCAGGGCAACGTCATCCGCAACCTGATTCCAAAGCGGCCGATCGGCACCGCGCCCGACGACGAAGCCGGCATCGGCATCTATGTCGAGGCCGACTCCTCCGTGACCGGCAACGTCGTCGAGAACGCCCCGTCCTACGGCATCGTCGCCGGCTGGGGCCGCTATCTCCGGGACGTCGTCATTTCCGGCAACGTGATCCGCAATGCCCTGGCGGGCGTCGGCGTCTCCGTCGTTCCAGGCGCCGGCACGGCGATCGTCAGCAACAACATGATTTCAGGCACGCCGCGTGGCGCCGTGATCGGCCTCGATCACATCAAGGCCGTTACCGGTGACCTGACCCAGGAGAACGCGCAGCGATTTGCGCAGTTGAGCGTCAACGGCAACGCCGTCCCACGATGATCGCTCAATAGGCGTGCGCCAACGCCGGATAGCGGCGCTCGATGGCATCGAGATCGACCATGGGCTCGTGGTCTTCCACCTCGTGGCCGATGCCGATGCTCAAAGCCTGCTCCAGCGCGGCCATGTCGATGCGCGGCGCCGCAGCGGTCGGCTCCGGCGCGATGTCCTCCTCGACCACGTAGTCCGGTTCGATGACGTAGTCCGGTTCCAGATCATCCCCGGCCAGCTCGATCTCGGCCTGAACAATGATTTCGGACTCCGCAAGGATGGTTTCGAGCGAGCGCGGCAGCTCGATCGGGCGATACGCGATCGTCTCCGACACCGCCGGGCGCGTCGGCGCCGGTGGGACGGCCGCGACCACGGACGGCGTCTGGCTGGGCACGATACTGACCGCCTCGGGTTCGACGGACAGCGCCTTCCAGGCCTGCACCGCGGCCTTGGCATGCCGGATATCGTCCAGGAGAGATTGCTCGGTGTAATAGCGGCGCCACCGGCCGCTCTGGAACAGTTCGGTCAGATGGTCGAGCCGCCTTTCGGCGAGCGCGCACCAGCGTGCAGCCAGTTCGCGGCTGCAAGCCACGTCCGGTCGATGTGTCATTTAGGAGCCCGTGAGAAAAGGGACGGACGCACTCGGCACGAATCAACGCAACGTGACGGGATTATTTTGTGGAAAAGGTTAATAAAGTCTAGCTAACGCCATCTTCTTTGGGCGCCAAACCGTAGTTGTTCGGAATTCCTGGCGCATTTTTTCGCCCCGGCCGTCGCATCTCACAACGTCAGCGCGATGCTGCACGGCGACAAACAACCCGACGATGCAGAGCCGTCCAAAAATGAAAGAGCCGTCCGGGGGGACAACCGGACGGCTCGAGCCATATGGGCGCTTGGGGTGGATGGGCGCTCGCGCCGTATATAGCCTGGGGAGGGGATCACCGCTCCCACATACCTTCTGTCGTGACCGCCCCGGCACACGTTCAAAACGAGGGTGGGAATTTTCCAGCGTTCACGAAAACGTTGACGGCGTCTCTGCAGCTACTGCTGGGCTGGCAGCAGCAACGTGCCGCCGGCAGATTCACGCGAGGCCGAGGCGGCCGATGCCGGACGCAGCTCGCGCGCCGGCGCAGCCTCCTGCCCCATGTCGCGCGGCAGTTCCACCGACGGAGCGGCCGACGCCGCCGGAGCATCCTGTGGCGACACCACCGCCTGGACCGCCGCCAGGGCATCCGCCTCGCCTGCCCCGAACAGATCGTCCCGCCCCGGCGATCCCAAATCGCGTGCAGTCCTGGTCAGCACGGTGCGGACCGTCTCCGGCTTCAGTGCCGGATTGCGTTCCAGCACCAGGGCCGCGAGCCCGCTGACATAGGCCGCGGAAAACGAGGTCCCGGAAATCACCTGATACTTGCCATCGGGCGCGGGCAGGAAGATGTCGGCGCCGGGTGCGGCGAGCGCGATGTAGTTGCCGCGGTTCGACGCCGGCAGCAGCTGATCCCTGGTATCGGTCGCGCTGACCGCGATGACGTTCGGATTGGCGGCGGGATAGAGCGGCGGCGACGTCGCGCCGGCATTGCCGGCCGCGGCGACCATCACGATGTCCTTGGCCGCGACGGCCGCAATCGCCCGCTCGAGCAACGGGTCCTTCGGGCCGGCGAAGCTCATATTGACGATCTGCGCGCCATGCAGCGCGGCGTAGTCCAGCGCCTTGAGGATCACATAGGAGCTGCTCTCAGGGCCGCCACTCTTCTTGCCGACACCGAAGGCACGGATGGCGATGATCCGCGCATAGGGCGCGCTGCCCATCAGCCGCGCATGCGACACGATCACGCCGGCGATGCCGGTGCCGTGGACCTGCGGACCTTCGTCGGCGCCGAGTGCATCGAAAGCATCGAACGACGCGTCGACGAATTCCGGGTGCTTGAGATCGATGCCGGAATCGATCACCGCGATCGTGACGTTCGAGCCCTGCACCAGCCTGTGGGCTTCGGGCAGCCGCAGCTTTGCCAGCGCATATTGGGCTGGATCGCCTTCTGCTCGAGGCGACATCTGCTCCTGCAGCGCATAGCGATAGTTCGGCTGCACCGAGCGCACGTCTCGAGCCGACGCGAGGGCGCGGCTCACCGTCTCCACGGATCGGCGGTCGGTCATGCGGAACAGGCCGATGGTCGCGTCGATCAGCGGAAAGGCCTGTGAGCTGACACGCTGCAGACGATGGCGGCGCGCGAGCGCGTCGGCCTGATCAGTCGAGAGGCTGCCGTCGATCTCGACGACGAGCTCGTTGGCGATGGTCTTGGGATCCGCGGCTGCGGCCGGCTCGCGGCGTTGCCCCGCCTTGGCCAACTTGCCCTTTGCCGACTTGCCCTTCGATGTCCCCACAGCCGATCCGCCCTGGCCGGCCTCGGCCGCCAATGGCGGCCGGTCGAGACACTCACCCGATGCGCTGCGATCGGCCGGCCTGCACGCGGCCTGCAGGTTCGGCGAATAGCGCGCATTCGGCAGACTCGGGCGCACGGCAACGCCCGGCAGATGCGGCGGCGGCGCGCGCAGCGCTGCGCCGGCATTAATGCTTGGCGTCCGGCTCGGGATGTTCGTGACGGTCGGCGTCCGGCTCGGGATGTTGAGGGTGGGCGAACGCAGCATCGCCTGGGCCCGGGCGCGCAAATCGCCGCCCGCGAAGGCAGCCGCGGCGACTGCGCTCAACAACGCCAGAGATCTTACGGACCGCAACAACGCGCTGAACGACATGGAGCCTCCGAATGACCGCTCGGACGGCGCAGGCTATGGCGCAGCCACCGCGAGATTGACGATCTTCTCCCGTGACAGCCGTTCGATCAGGCCGTCGGCCTCCGCCTTCGACAGCGGCCGGTCGCCGAGCTGCAGCTTGAACAGGCCGCCCCTGGCACTTTCGAGGATCGACGCCTGATAGCCGTCCAGAAGCGCCGTGATGTCGGCAATGCGCGCATCGGGCGCGAACCGCACCAGCGCGTGCACCGGGGCAGCCGGCGCTGCCGGCTGCGGTCCGAGACCGCGGATCAAGGGAGCGGCGGGCGCCGGGGCTTCGGCCACGCGGGAACGCGCCATGCTCTCGGCCGCCCGCTCCGGCGGAGCCGGCGCAACGGCGCTCGGCGGCGGCGCAGCAACCTTGGGAGCAGCAGCGTCGGGCCTGGCCACCGGCTCACTGGCCGCAACCTTGTCCTGGCTGAGCGAGGCGGTCTGATAGGTCGCGGTCTGCGACCGCATCAGCACCGCGCTGATGACCCCGGCCTGCACAAGCACCAGAAGCGCGCCGAGGCTCACCGTCCAGGCCAATGTGCGCGGCGACAGGCTGTCGACGAAATCCATCAGGCGGGCGCGGACGCCGCGCGACACCGCCGGCTTCTGCACCGGATCCGCATCGATCGCAGCGAACAGCTTGTGCATCGCCCGCATCGACGGCGCACCGAGGCTTTCGTTGAGCGCGATGGTCTCGGCGTACTCGCTCTGAATCTCGGCGTATTGCTTGGCGAGTTCGGGATCGGCGGCGAGAGCCTCCTCGACGCGGCGCACGTCACGCGCGTTCAGCGTGCCGGCAGCGTACCACGGCAGCAGCAGTTCGATTTCACCGGGCTCGTACTCCAGCATCTTCTTGCCCAAAGCCATCATGGCCAGCCTCGCTCAATGCCGGCCGCCTTCAGGAGTTCGGCCAGTTTCTTTCGCGCATAGAACAGGCGCGTCTTGACGGTGTTCTCCGGAATTCCGACGATCTCGGCCACCTCCTCCACGGACTTCTCGTGGTAGTAGACGAGATCGACGATCTCCCGGTGGTCAGGCGAAAGCGCCGTCAGGCACTTGCGCAATGCTTCCCCGGTATTCTTCTTCTGGACCGCAACCTCCGGATCGTCGGACGTGTCCTCGATCGCATTCGCGGCCTCGTCTTCCAGCTCAACGTCCTTGCGGCGCCGAAGTGCCGAGAGAGCCTTGAACCGCGTGATCGCCAGGAGCCAGGTGGAGACGGCAGAACGGCCCTCGAACTTGCCAGCCTGACGCCACACATCGAGAAAGACCTCGCTGATGAGGTCTTCAGCAGCCTGTTCGTTCCGTACGAGCCTGAGCCCGAAACGGTACACCCTGACATGGTGCCGTCCGTAGAGCACCTGCATGGCGAGCCGGTCGCCTTGAGCGATCCGGGCAATCAGGGTTTCATCTGACGCCGCTGCTGTCACGCTCAATGGCCGTCTCGCAAAGTTGGTCGGGAGGAACGAGCTTGCGGTTCGAATACAACCGCAAAATTCTTGAAAATACCGGAAAGATACGTCCCCAAGTGTGAGCTGGCGCACAGACCTGCAGATTTTCGCGCCTCAGCCCGGTCGACGGCGACCGGTGTGTTCCCGCCTGCCATGTTGCGCCCAATCCCTGCCACGGCCGCTCCGGAATCCGTGAATTCCGGGCCACGGCAATACGCCCGCGTGTCGTCGTCCCAGTTGCATAGATACCAAAGCTAAAGGCTTTCCCACGTAGATTTTTGCCCGGCGATCCGATTTGCGAACAAATGGGCACCATGGCACCGCCTCTTTCGATACCGCTCGTTGCCGAGGCGGGCGGCTCGACGTCGCCTTCGCCGGCCGACCTGCGCGTCCGACGTGCCGGCCGGCGCCGCCAGATGCTGGCGATGACCGCAGGCTGCTACCTGATCGATGCGATCATCCTCCTGATCTATGCGCAGGCGGGCACCGTGCCGGTCACGATTGCGCCGGCCTACGCGGCAATTGGAATTCTCACCGTCGCCTTTTGGACCACGCTGTCGGAGAGCGGCTTCAACGACCGCTTCAGGGACCACTATCTGGTCGTGCCGCAATCGTTGATCAGCATGATGGTCACGGTCGCGTTCTGCTACATCGCGCCGGAAGTCAGCATCCTCTTCCTCTGCACCCTCTACATCGTCGTCGGCTTCAGCTCGCTCCGGGCGACCCCGCGCCAGACCGCGGTGTGCTGGACGTTCCTGGCGCTCGGGCTGGCCGGATTGTTCCTGCTGACCGACAAGCCGCTCGGCATGCCGCACGACAACGGGCTGGAGCGGCTCGCGACACTGCTGGTGTTCCTCCTCACCATCGCCGGCTGCATGTTCCTGGGCATCTTCTCGAGCGCGCTGCGCGAGACGCTGTATCAACGCGGCATGAAGCTGAAAGAGGCCTATCGCCGCATCGAGGAGCTGGCAGAGATCGACGAGCTGACCGGCGCGTTGAACCGGCGCTCCATCATGCAGGTGCTGGACGAGGCGATGGCGCAGGCGCGGCAGAACGGCACCCCCTGCTCGATCGTGCTGATCGATCTCGACTGGTTCAAGCGCATCAACGATGCGCATGGTCATCCGACCGGCGACGACGTGCTGCGGACCTTCGCCATCACGATGTTCGCCAACATCCGCGGCGGTGACCGTTTCGGCCGTTATGGCGGCGAGGAATTCCTGCTGGTGCTACCCGGCGCGCCGGCGGACGCCGCAACACGGCTCGCCGAACGCCTGCGCCAGATCATCGCCGGCCTCGACTGGAGCGCGTTCTCCGCCGGCCTGCAGGTCACGTTCTCAGCCGGGGTTGCGGCGCCGCGCGGCGACGAGACGACCGACTCGCTGCTCGCCCGGGCCGATCGCGCGCTCTACGACTCGAAGGCCCAGGGACGCAATCGCGTCACCAGCGCCTGACCGGGTCCGCAAATTGCCTCGGCCACGATGAGCTCGACACCCACACCCAACGAAAGCCTGCTCGACGAGCTGCAGGACACGCTCGCGCACGGCACCGTTGCGCGCAGGGTCGAGACCCTGCGCAGGGTGACGGACCTGTTCGTCGACGGCGCCGTCGACTTCGCCGAGGACCAGATTGCGCTGTTCGACGACGTCTTCGAATGCCTGATCGACCACATCGAGACCTCGGCCCGGGCGCTGCTCGCGACCCGGCTGGCGCCGCACGACCGCGCGCCGCCGCGGACGCTGCGCCGGCTGGCCGACGACGATGCGATCGAGGTCGCCGGTCCGGTGCTGTCGAGATCCGAACGGCTCGATGAGGCCGCGCTGATCAGGACGGCGCAGACCAAGAGCCAGGCCCATCTGCTCGCGATCTCGATCCGCCGCGTGCTGAGCCGGGCCGTCACCGACATCCTGCTGATGCGCGGCAACGACCAGGTGATCCACAGCACCGTCAGCAATCCGGGCGCGGATCTGTCGGGGCGCAGCTTCGACACGCTCATCGATCGCGCGGCGCTCGACGAGGGCCTGGCCGCATGTCTCGCGATGCGCCCCAACCTGCCGCGCCATCTGTTTCTGAGACTGGTGTCCAAGGCGTCCGCCACGGTCCGCGCCCGGCTCGAAGCTGCCAACCCCGATTTGGCGCAGGAGGTCTCTTCGGCGGTACGGACGGCGGGCCGGCGCGCGCGGTCGAGTGCGGTGGCACTGACCAGCCAGACGGAGATCGCGCACGCGCTGGTGCGCTCGCTGCATGCCGATGGCCGGCTCGACGACCAGCTGGTCGCGCGATTCACCGGGGCGCGAAAGTTCGACGAGGCCAACGCCGCGGTCGCCGCCATGGCCAACGTGCCGATCGCGGTGGCCGAGAGCATCATGATCGAAAGCCGCGCCGAGGGCGTGATGATCCTCGCCAAGGTCGCAGGCCTGTCATGGCCGACGGTCGAGTCGATCATCCTGATGCGGGATGAACTGGCGGGCGCGGCAGCGACCGATCTCGTCGCCAGCAGGGCCACCTATGAGCGGCTGCGGCGGTCCACCGCGCAGCAGGTGCTGCGCTTCCACCGCGTCCAGGAAGCCGCCACGCCGATGCGGGCCTGAGCTGGGCTCAGTAGCGCAGCACGCGCGCACCGATCAGGGCGCCGAGCCCGGCGACGATGAGCGTCGCGACGGTGTACCAGGTCGCGACGAACAGCGGCGAATCATCGACGCAATGCGCCGCATACAGCGTCGCGGCGACGCCGGCCGAGACGAGCCCGGCAATCGCGCCCGCCGTGGCAGGGCGCGACGGCGCGCCGTGGCGCAGGCCGAACAGCGAAGCCGCCAGAAGCGGCAGCGACAGCACCGGAATGGCGCTCACGCACAGCATCGAATTGTGGCCGACCAGCCGCGCCATCATCGGCGCCCGCTGCGGCAGCATCATCTCGACCGCGATGCCGCCGACGAGCACGACCACCGGCGCGATCAGCAGCCAGCTCCAGCCCTGCAGCGACGCCTCGGGCCGCGACAGATGCAGGCCGATCACCAGCGCCGGGATTGCCAGCGCCATGGTCACGACGAACTTCAGGTCGAAGAACGGATTGCGCACGGCGAGCCAGATGTCCGGCCGAATGCCGAGGCCGAGAAACAGCATCGCCGTCGACACCGGCGTCGCCGCCATCAGGGCCAGCGCCAGCACGATGCCGACCGGCTGCGCGTGTTGTGCATTGTCGGCGGCGAGCGAGCGGATGAGCTGATCGGTGTCCATGGTCATGCGTCCCGTAGCTTGGCCGTGAGGCTCGAGAGCGCACGATGCAGCGCCACCCGCACCGCGCCCTCGCTCATCGCGAATTTCTCCGCCGTCTGCTTGATCGAGCTCGCTTCCACCGCGATCGATTGCAGCACGTCGCGCTGCCGCTTCGGCAGCGTGTTGAGCTGCGCCTCGACCTCGCTGGCGGAGACGGTCGGCGCCGGCGGCTCGTCGGCCAGCGTCTCCGAGAAATCGTCGATGTCGACGAACACCCGCCGGCCGCGCCGGCGCAGCATGTCGATCAGCTTGTTGCGGGCGATCGCAAACAGCCAGGGCGCGAACGGCGCGTTCACGTCCCAGGTGTGTCGCTTCAGGTGAACCGCCAACAGAATTTCCTGCACGATATCCTCGGCCTGGTCGGGGGGCTGGCCGGCGCGCGCCAAGCCCCGCCGTGATGCGGCGCGCAACACGGGCGTGATCGCCTTCAGCAGACGATGATAGGCCTCGTCGTCTCCGGCGACGGCCTGACGCATCCAGCCCGTCCACTCGTCGTCACGTTCGCGCACCTGCGCTCCCACCCAACCAATTCGCCCAAACTTTCAGATTGTTACTCTGCGATGCAGCTGATCACTAGTTCGTGATCAAGGGCTTAGCCTCGGAACCATCCGAGTTACGCCACATCGCGAGCACGCCAGCCGGCAAGTCTCGGAACCGCTCCATAGCACCGAATCGCGCGTTGCAGGATCGGGTTTGTAGACGACGTCATAAAAGTCCGGCGCCGCCCAGCTTTCGCCCCCAGAGGCAGGAAGATACCCATTTTCTGCCCCGATCTCGACATGTGTGGGGGTCTCACTCCGCCCCGGGCTGGCAGGATGGGGAGACGACCAACGATGACGATCCAAGCCAGTGGACGTTCAGCATTGATCATTGCCGCCGCGTTCGTTCTGGGCCTTGTTGGCACTGGATTGTCGCACGCGGCCGAGACGCAGACCTACAGCCCGTTCCTGCCGGTCGGGTCGGACAGCGCGCCGCAGGCCAGGCAGGACGCCTTCCCGGCGCCGCCGCAGGCCGACGCCCAGGCTGCGCCTGCCGCGCAATCGGCCGACGCCGGCGACGCGGCACAGACCGAGGATGCCACCGTGAACCTCGTCACCGTCAGCAATGACGACAGTTCCGGCTGGGACAAGGCCTCGATCATCGGCAAGATCTTCATCGCCTGCGGCACCCTGCTGACGCTGGGCTCGGCCGCCCGGATGTTCATGATCTGAGACGCCGCACGGCGGTCCTCCTACTTGATGCGCAACCGTCCAGCGGGCACATTGCCCGCTGTTTTGATTTGCGGGGTGGGATCATGAGCGTTTACGAGCACATCATCGTCGAAGGCAAAGGCGCGGTCGGACTGATCACGCTGAACCGGCCCAAGATGCTCAATGCGCTGTCGTTCGGCGTGTTCGGCGAGATCGCCGCCGCCGTCGACGATCTCGAAGCCGACGACGCGATCGGCTGCATCGTGATCACCGGCAGCGAGAAGGCCTTTGCAGCCGGGGCCGACATCAAGGAGATGCAGCCCAAGACCTTCATCGACATGTTCTCGAGCGACTTCACCGCGATCGGCGGCGATCGCGTCGCGCGCTGCCGCAAGCCCACGATCGCCGCCGTGTCGGGCTATGCGCTCGGCGGCGGCTGCGAGCTCGCGATGATGTGCGACTTCATCATCTGCTCCGACACCGCGAAATTCGGTCAGCCGGAAATCACGCTCGGCACCATCCCGGGCATCGGCGGCACCCAGCGCCTGACGCGCGCGATCGGCAAGGCCAAGGCGATGGACCTCTGTCTCACCGGCCGCATGATGGATGCGGCGGAAGCCGAGCGCGCCGGCCTCGTCAGCCGCATCGTGCCGGCCGACAAGCTCATGGACGAGGTGATGGCGGCGGCCGAGAAGATCGCCGCGATGTCACGTCCCGCGGCAGCCATGGCCAAGGAGGCTGTGAACCGCGCCTTCGAGACCCCGCTCTCGGAAGGCATGAACGTCGAGCGCAACCTGTTCCACGCCACCTTCGCGCTGGAGGACCGCGCCGAGGGCATGGCGGCGTTCATCGAGAAGCGCAAGCCGGTCAACAAGAACCGGTGAGAGCGGCACGGTTCAGCCAGGCTGAATGCCCATCGTGAGATGAGCCCGACCGTCGCGGCACAGACGGTCAGCTCCCTCTCCCCGTTCTTCACGGGGAGAGGGTTGGGGTGAGGTGCAGGCGCACGGGTGGTGCGCATGGTGAGACCTGTACCCCCTCACCCGGATTGCATCTGCGATGCAATCCGACCTCTCCCCGCAAGCCGGGAGAGGTACATCGAGCGAGCAGCGAGACTGAGCCAAGTAGCTTGCAGCTGGACGGCGATTCGCGACGCACACCTGGGGCATCGCTCTCCACCCACCCACCCGCCTACCGCGCGGCCATGCCGCGCAGCACCGCGACCGTTGGTCTGTGGCGAGACCGCCACAACAAACCATGGAAAAGCCTGCCGAATTTCACACCGGCGGTTTGTGTGTGGCAGCCATCCGCCCTAAACAGGTAAACAACCGGTTAAGACAATGGGACGCGGCGGAGTCGGATGGTGGGTCGAGCCAAAGAATTTGGCGTCGGCAGGGTGCGTGCACGGCGGATCGGCCTTGGCCTGTCCATCGCCGCCAGCCTTGTCGCAGTCTGCTCGCCGGCACGCGCCGAAGATCTCGCGACCGCGCTGACCAAGGCCTATCAGACCAACCCGGCCCTCAACGCCGAACGTGCCCGGCAGCGCGCCACCGACGAGAACGTGCCGCAGGCGCTGGCCGGCTATCGGCCGCAGCTCATCGCGAGCCTTGGTGCCGGACTGCAGGCGGTGCGCAACCTGCTGCCCACCAACACGATCCAGACCGCAACCTTGAAGCCCTGGACCATCGGCGTGACCGTCACGCAGACGCTGTTCAACGGCTTTCGGACCGCCAACAGCGTGCGGATGGCGGAGCTGCAGGTGCAGTCGGGCCGCGAGGCGCTGCGCAATGTCGGCCAGGGCGTCCTGCTCGATGCCGTGACCGCCTACACCAACGTGCTCGCGAATCAGTCGCTGGTCGAGGCGCAGCGCTCGAACGTCGCCTTCCTGCGCGAAACGCTGTCGGTCACGCAACGCCGCCTCAACGCCGGCGACGTCACCCCGACCGACTCGGCGCAGGCGGAAGCGCGGCTGTCGCGCGGGCTCTCCGACCTCAACGCGTCCGAGGTCAATCTCGCCATCAGCCAGGCCACCTACGCGCAGGTGATCGGCATGACGCCGAGCCTGCTCCGCACAGCCGACCCGATCGATCGCCTGCTGCCGCGCAGCCGCGAGGATGCGACCGCGCTCGCCAGCAAGGAAAACCCGGCGGTGGCCGCCGCCAGCTTCGACGTCGACGTCGCATCGACCTCGATTCACGTCGCTGAGGGCGCACTGCTGCCGAGCGTGACCTTGCAAGGCAGTGTCAGCCGCAGCCGCGATTCGGATCAGACGCTCGGCACTTTCGGCACCGACCAGGCCTCGATCGTCGGCAGCGTCACCGCGCCGATCTATGATGGCGGCACCGCGGCCTCGCAAACGCGGCAGGCCAAGGAGGTCGCGGCGCAGAGCCGCCTCGTGCTCGATCAGGTCCGCAACCAGGCCCGCACCGCCGTGGTCAGCGCCTGGGTCGCCAATGAAGGCGCCAAGGTCGCCGTCAGCGCCTCCGAGGCCGAGGTGAAGGCCGCGACCGTCGCGCTGCAGGGCGTCTCGCGCGAGGCGCAGGGCGGCCAGCGCACCACGGTCGACGTCTTGAACTCGCAGGCCGACCTGATCCAGGCCAAGGCGCGGCTGATCGGCGCCCAGCGCGACCGCGTCATCGCCTCCTACACGCTGCTCAGCGCCGTCGGCCGGCTCGACGTCAAGAACCTCAATCTGAACACGCCGGACTATCTGCCGGAGGTTCACTACCACCAGGTCCGCGACGCCTGGCACGGCCTGCGCACGCCGTCGGGGCAGTAGGGCGCGATCGGCGCATCGTGAACAGTATTCCACGATGCTGCCACAAAGGGCCAATTGAGGCGCGAATAAGTGTCCCGATCGGGGAAGCATAATCGTGCCTTAATGAGGCCAATGCGGCGGGCTCACGAGGTCTTGTCGAGCCTCGCGGTCGTCAAACCACAGTGAGATGGGAGCGAGCGACCTCACCCTCCGCTGTCGTCCCGGGCAAGCCGGAACGGCGTGCCAGCGCCGTGGAGGCGCCGACCCGGGACCCATACCCCCAGGACGATGTGGTGGAACGAGATCGGAGCCACGCGTGTGCCGCCACACGACCTCCTGTGGTTATGGATCCCCGCGTGCGCGGGGATGACACCGAGCTTTTTGCGACGCTGTTCGCTCTTGCCCCCTGCTCCGCGCCGGTCCACCCTTCCTCGACAACACGCGCGTCACGCTCAACGCACGCGCGACATCCCGGGAGGATCACCATGCTGAACCGCCGCAGCCTGCTGCTAGCTTCGCTCGCCGCCGGAGTGACGACGGACACCACAGCCGTCCGCGCCAAGGCGGCGCAGCCTGCGACACCGGTCGATTTCGACGTGCCGGCCGGCGCCTGCGACTGCCACACCCACATTCACGGCGATCCGGAAAAATTCCCGTTCTTCGCCGGCCGCGTCTACACACCCGAGCCGGCCTCGCCGGAGGAGATGGCGGCGCTGCACAAGGCGCTGCACATCCAGCGCGTCGTGATCGTGACGCCGAGCGTCTACGGCACCGACAATTCGGCGACGCTGTTCGGCATGAAGGCGCGCGGCAACGATGCGCGCGGTGTCGCCGTCATCGACGACAAGACCACCGAGGGCCAGCTGGATGCGATGAACGCGGACGGCTTCCGCGGCATCCGCCTCAATCTCGCGACCGGCGGCATCAATGATCCCTCCGTCGGCCGCGCCCGCTTCCAGGCCGCGGTCGATCGCATGAAGGCACGCGGCTGGCACGTCCAGCTCTACACCAACACGCCGATGATCGCGGCGATCAAGGACCTCGTGCTGCAGTCGCCGGTGCCCGCCGTGTTTGATCATTTCGGCGGCGCGCAGGCCGCCCTCGGCCTCGAGCAGCCGGGCTTCGGCGACCTCGTCGAGCTCGTCCGAAGCGGTAAGGCCTATGTGAAGATCTCCGGCGCCTACCGCGCCTCGACGCGCGGTCCGGACTATCCGGACGTGATCCCGTTCGCCAAGACGCTGATCGAGGCCAATCCGGACCGCATCGTGTGGGGCACCGACTGGCCGCACCCGGATTCTTCGGCCCATCCCGAGCTCAAGGTCACCGACGTCAGGCCCTATTATCAGATCGACGACGGCCGCCTGATGAATCAGCTGCCGGTCTGGGCGCCCGACGCCGCGATCCGCAAGAAGATCCTGGTCGACAATCCGGCGAGATTGTACGGGTTTTGAGGGGTACGCTGTGTTAGTTAGTTGGGCGGGTTAGCGGAGCGTAACCCGCCCAACTACCCGTGGTCATGCGATGGCGGATTACGCCCCGCTAATACTACTGAGTCAAAAACGGCGCGGCTGCCCCGGAATGACGGCAAACCAATCTGGCCTGGCGGGTTCCTGAAGCACAGCCCCCCTGGCGCCGCCATCACCTCAAATCGCGCACCGCGCTCCGTTCATCCATCCGCCCCACCCGTGGTTTCAGCCGCGACAGCCGCCTCGCGTCGCGCGGCGGAAAACATGTCCCAGATCGCGATGAACATCGCTGCAATCACGGGCCCGATGACGAAGCCATTGAGACCGAACACCTCGATCCCGCCCAATGTCGAGATCAACACCACGTAGTCGGGCATCTTGGTGTCCTGTCCGACCAGGATCGGACGCAGGACATTGTCGACCAGGCCGATAACGAGGGCGCCATAGGCGATCAGAACCACGCCCTGCCAGATCGATCCGGTCGCGAGAAGATAGAGCGCGACCGGAAACCAGACCAGGCCCGCTCCGACGGCAGGAAGCAAGGACAGGAAAGCCATCACGACCGCCCATAGCAAGGACGCGGGGATATCGAGAAACCAGAAGATCAGGCCGCCCAGCGCACCTTGCGCCAGAGCGACGAGCAGACTGCCCTTCACCGTCGCGCGGATGACGACCGTGAACTTGAGCAGCAGCGCATTCAGTTGTTCCGGGCGCAGTGGAATGGCGTCCCTGATGCGCTTCGACAACGTCTCGGCATCACGAAGGAGGAAGAACAGCAGATAAAGCATGAAGAACAGATCGACGAACAGCTCGAAGGTGCCCTGACCGATATTGAGCGCCTGGCCTGCAAGGATCTGGCTGCCCTTCAGCAGGCCGGCCGACAGCTTGTCTTTCATCCCAGCCAGGCTGCCGAGCCCGAAACGGTTGAGCAGATCGACCACCCACGTGGGAAACGCGTCCAGCATTCTTTGAAAATATTGTCCGATGTCCAGCTCACCGGACTGAAGCTGTTTGTAGACACCGGACGCCTCCTGCGCCAACGACGCCGCAATCAGCGACAGCGGGAGAATGACAATCAGGACGACGAGCAACACGACCACGACCGCTGCAAGGCCACGACGTTCGTGAATCGATCGCGACAATCGACGATGAAGTGGCGCAAAGACGATCGCACCGATAACACCCCACAGAACGGCTCCGTAGAATGGCAGAAGGATCCACCCGAACGTCAGTGATATCGCGACGAGCAGGAGCAACAGGACTCTGTCTTCGAAGCTACGCATGTGGATTTCCTATCGGACCGGGAACACCACTTGGACCCGCCGCTTGATCTGCTCTACGCGGCGAATCGCTTGCCGCCAACACCGTCAACGTTCGAGTTGGCGTTTGGACTCGACGACCGTTCGTGTCGATGGATTCCGGACTGGGCCGCTGGCGTGGCGGCCCTGGAATGACGATCGGATACGTGGCGAAGCCGGGCGCCGAAACGCTGATTTTGCTCGCGCGTTCAATGACAAGCACCGCTTCAAGAGCCTGCGCGAAAAATAAATCGCTTCTGAAAATCAGCAAATCAGGCGTATGCTGCCCGCGTTCCGGTCCGGATGAGGGGCGTACGCGTCGTCACGATACGTTGGGCCGGCAATGCGGTGGACGTGAGAGCACCGACGCGCGTGATGCGCGGACGAACGATGCGCTTGCGGACGCGAAGTCGCGTGGTCCTGGCCTCCCGGTGCTGAGGCCAAGGTTGCGGAGTCTCGATGAACTCCGCGATCGACGGGGGCAAGAACGCCGGTCCCCGGGGAGAGCGCGTATAAGCGTTAAAACCATCGCGCGGGGAATGCCGGGATGTCTCGGCTGAACCTGTGGTGACCGC
Source organism: Bradyrhizobium ontarionense (assembly GCF_021088345.1). Lineage (NCBI taxonomy): Bacteria > Pseudomonadati > Pseudomonadota > Alphaproteobacteria > Hyphomicrobiales > Nitrobacteraceae > Bradyrhizobium > Bradyrhizobium ontarionense. The sequence goes on from NZ_CP088156.1 coordinate 2,427,699, forward strand.
CGCGTGCACTTTCTTTCGCACGCGGGCCATGGGTGCGGCCAGCGCCCGGCATTCCCTGCGCCCTCATCATTTTGCGAGGGCTCGCCTGATGCATCACCCGGACGCTGATAGCGTCGCGGTATCGCCGTAGCTCGCCCGGATATCCGGCCATCGACGTTATGTGAAGGATCATGATCATGCGCCATCACCCCCTGCTTTCGAACGTCACATCGACACCGAACGAAGCCGACATCCGCGCTTCCGCCGTTCTGCGCGGGTTCCTCGGACACACGCCGGCCGGCCGCGCCCGGCTGTTGCCAAGCGCGCAGCGAGCCGCAATAGTCCGCGACCCGGCGCGACCGGCCCGTTGACGTGGAGGCATGATGATGACGACCAGACCGACCGCAAAATCATCCGACAAGGATGTCTGGCGCGTCGGCGTGCTGTTCTCGCGCAGCGGACTGATGGAGGTCACGGAATCCGAGCACTTCTTCGGCACCGCGCTGGCGATCCAGGAGATCAACGAGGCAGGCGGCGTGCTCGGCCGCGAGATCGAGGTCATCGCCTACGATCCGGGCTCGCAGCCCGAGACCTTCCGCAAGCTGGCCGACCGCCTGCTCACCGAGGACGGCGCCTCCGTCATCTTCGGCTGCTCCACTTCGGCCGAACGCAAGGCCGTGCTGCCGGCGATCGAGCGCCGCAACGGCCTGCTCTGGTATCCGTCGCTCTATGAGGGTTTTGAATATTCGCCGAACGTAATCTACACCGGGCCGGCACCGAACCAGAATGCATTCCAGCTCGCCGAATACATCGTGCGCAAGCACGGCCCGCGCGTCTACCTGATCGGCTCGGACTACATCTATCCGCGCGAATCCAACCGCATCATGCGCGACCTCGTCGAATCCTATGCGGGACGCGTGGTCGGCGAGCAATATGTGACGATGGAAGCGACCGACGCCGAGCTCGCACGCGGCCTCGATGCCATCCGGGACGCAGCCCCGGACGTCGTGTTCTCGACCATCGTCGGCCGCACCGCGCAGCGCTTCTATCGCATGTATGCGCGCGCAGGCTTCGATCCCAAGCGGCTGCCGATCGCAAGCCTCACCATGGCCGAAGGCGAGGTCCGCGCCATCGGCGCCGAATACTGCGCCGGCCACCTGACCGCGGCGAGCTATTTCGGCACGCTCGCGCGCGACAGCAACGACCGCTTCAAGACGGCGTTTGCGGCGTCCTTCGGCACCGACACGCCGGTCAGCATGTGGAGCGCATCGGCCTATGCGCAGATCAAGCTGTTCGCGCGGGCGCTGGAGCAGGCCGGCAGCCTCGACACGCAGAAGCTGGTCGAGGCCGCGCTCGGTCTCAGCCTCGAAGCGCCGGAGGGCCCGATCCGGATCGATCCCGACAACAACCACGTGTGGGTCACGCCGCGGATCGGGCGCGTACGCGCCGACGGCCAGTTCGACATCGTCTGGGAGAGCAAGAGCCCGATCAAGCCCGACCCCTATCTCTCGGTGTCGCCGATCGGCGGCCGCTGGCTGAGCGAAGAGGCGCTGTCGGCATGAGGCCGGATGACCGCATGAAGCCGGGCGTACGCCGCCTCATCGAGGATCTGCGCGGCGCGCGCGTGCTCGTGATTCATCCGCGCGATGCCGAGGGCGACGCGCTGATTGACCAACTCAAGCGCATCGGCTGCAACGTCCGTGGCGTGTGGCCGCCGCCGGCCGCGATCCCACATGACATCGACACGGTGTTCCAGCTGATCGAGACCTCCGAGGAGATGATCTTTCCGGAAGGCACCAGCGATCATCCCCTCACCTTCATCGCCATCGTCGACTACGAGAATCCGACGATCCTCAAGCGCCTGCTCGACAGCAACGCGCATGGCGTCGTCAACAAGCCGATCCGCTCGTTCGGCATCCTGTCCTCGCTGGTGCTCGCTCGCTCGCTGCGCGGCTATACGCGCAGACTCGAAGGCAAGGTGCAGAAGCTGGAGGAGACGCTGAAGGCGCGGCGCGACGTCGACAAGGCGGTGAAGATCCTGATGGGGTTGAAGCAGGTCGGCGAGGTCGAAGCCTATGAGCTGATCCGCGCGCAGGCGACGCAGAAGCGCGTGGCGATGGCCGACATCGCGATCTCGATCATCAATGCGCAGGAGACGCTGGGTGGATTGGGTGTGCTCGATGCCCCCGCGTCGCGCTGAACGTGTGTTTGCGCGCTCATGCGTTGGGCAGCACAGGCCTGAAATTTTTGCAAGCGATAGCGTTGACTTCGTTTCGCGCATGAGAGTTACTTGGGACAGTTGCGGACATCGGATGTCCGCCAATGGCCGGTCGGCCATTTCACATCAGGCTATGTAGCCCTCGCATTGCGCCGCAAGGCGCAGTCGGGGGCTTTTTGTTTGGCGCGCGCGGCTCCCGCGGGCGCAACGGAGACGCGCGCCTTGACGACGGATGACGACAGCAAAGTGCGGATCGCCTGCATCCAGATGCAGCCGATGGTCGGCGAAGTGGAAGCCAACCTCGCCCACAGCCTCGATTTGATCAAACAGGCGGTGGCGCAGGGGGCGAAGCTCGTGGTGCTGCCCGAGCTCGCCTCCTCGGGCTACGTGTTCAAATCGCGCGAGGAAGCCTTCGCCGCCTCCGAGACGGTGCCCGGCGGCCCCGCGGTGACGGCCTGGAGCGAGATCGCCGCGAAGCACGGGCTTCACCTCGTCGCCGGCGTCTGCGAGCGTGACGGGACCAAGCTCCACAACAGCGCCGTCCTGATCGGGCCGAAGGGCTACATCGGCACGTTCCGCAAAGTACACCTGTGGAACGAGGAGAACCTGTATTTCGAACCCGGCAATCTCGGCTTCCCGGTCTACCACACCGAGATCGGCCGCATCGGCATGGCGATCTGCTACGACGGCTGGTTCCCGGAAAGCTATCGCCTCAATGCGCTGCAGGGCGCCGACATCGTCTGCGTGCCGACCAACTGGGTGCCGATTCCCGGACAGGCGCCGGGCCGCGAGGCGATGGCCAACATCCTGGCGATGGCCGCCGCCCATTCCAACTCCATCTTCATCGCCTGCGCCGATCGCGTCGGCGTTGAGCGCGGCCAGCCATTCGAGGGCCAGAGCCTGATCGTCAGCTACACCGGCTGGCCGGTCGCGGGACCCGCGAGCCGCGACAAGGAAGAGATCGTCGTTGCGGACGTGGCGCTGGGCGAAGCCCGCCGCGCCCGCAACTGGAACGCCTTCAACCAGGTTCTGCGCGACCGCCGCTCCGACGTCTATGACGAGATGCTCGGCAGTGACGTGAAACGCGGATGGTACTGACCGCTTCGACACAGTTTGCAATCTCAACCATTCATGGAGGACAATCGATGACGTCACGTCTCATCACCACGTCGCTGGCGCTCGCCCTTACGGCCGGCACGGCACTCTCGCCGGCGCTGGCCGCCGATCCGATCAAGATCGGCGTTCCCGTCGGCCTGTCCGGCGCCAACTCCGTCGTTGCCCCGTCCGTGGTGCAGTCAGCCGAGCTCGCGGTCGAAGAGATCAACGCCAAGGGCGGCGTGCTCGGCCGCAAGCTCGCGCTCGAGGTCGCCGATGATGCCTCGGGCGCGGCCGGCGCCCAGAAGGCATTCGACGCCCTGATCTTCCAGAAGAAGGTCAATGTCCTGATCTCGATGGAGACCAGCGCGGCCCGCAACGCCGGCCTGCCGATCGTCGCCCGCGGCAAGACGCCCTTCATCTACACCTCGTTCTACGAAGGCAGGTCCTGCAGCCCGTACCTCTACGTCAACGCCTGGGTACCGGACCAGCAGGTGCCGCCGATCGTCGACTATTTCAACAAGGAGAAGAAGGCCAAGAGCTACTTCCTGATCGGCTCCGACTACGCGTTCGGCCGCGGCATGCTCGCCTTCACCAAGACGTATATCGAGAAGACCGGCGGCAAGGTGGTCGGCGAGGAATACCTGCCGATGGACGGCTCCGACTGGACCTCGATCATCTCGAAGCTCAAGGCGTCGGGCGCGGATGCGCTGATCACCTCGACCGCGGGCGGCGCGCCGAACGTGACCCTGACCAAGCAGCTGCGCGCCGCGGGCGTCAACCTTCCTTACGGCAATCTCGCCGTCGACGAAGGCACCGCCAAGGGGATGGGCGCGGATGCGACCGGCATCTTCCTGTCGGCGTCCTACGTGACCGGCATCGACACGCCCGCCAACAAGACCTTCCTGGCGGCGATGAGCAAGAAGTTCGGCGGTGAGCTGAAGACCCCGAACGATCTCTCGGTTCCGGAATATGAAGCGGTCTACGCCTACAAGGCGGCAGTCGAGAAGGCCGGCAGCACCGACCAGGACAAGGTGCTGAAGGCGCTGGCCGAGGTCTCGGTGGATGGTCCGCGCGGCGCGATCAAGATGGACAAGCAGCGTCATGCGCCCTTGACCATGTATCTCGGACAGGTCCAGGCCGACGGCAGCGTGAAGGTGATCCAGAGCTTCCCGAACGTCGATCCCGGCGCGCAGTGCCCGGCCAAGTCCTGATCGCCTATGATCCCGGCGAGGCGGACCTGGTCCGCCTCGCTTTTCCTGTCTGGAAATGACCATGCTGACCGTCGCCCTCGATGCCGTCACGACGGCAGCCATGCTCTTCATCATCGCCGCCGGTCTGCTGATCGTGTTCGGCGTCATGAAGATCATCAACTTCGCCCACGCCGCTTTTCTGACAGTGGGCGCCTATGCCGCGCTGGTCGGCGCACAGCTGAACCTGCCGTGGTTCCTGGTGCTGCCGCTGGCCTTCCTGGCCGGTGCCGTTTGCGGCGGCATCACCGAGATCGTGATCGTGCGGCGTCTCTATAAGCGCCCGCTCGACGCGATCCTCGCCACCTGGGGGCTCGGCATCGTCCTTGGCCAGCTCATCACCCTCATGTTCGGCCGCGAGGTGCAGTTCGTGCAGGCGCCGATCTCGGGGACGGTCCATCTGTTCGGCGCCGACTATTCGGCCTATCGGCTGGTGATGATCGTCGCCGCCGTGATCGTGGCCCTGCTCTTCACAGGTCTGCTCAACGGAACGCGGCTCGGCCTATCGACCAAGGCCGTGATCATGAACGAGATGCTGGCGCAGGGGTTAGGCGTCGATTCCTCGCGCGTGCGGCTCATTACGTTCGCGCTCGGCAGCGGACTGGCCGCACTCTCAGGCGCCCTGATCACGCCGCTGTCCAGCGTCGATCCGAACATGGGCGTGCCCTGGCTGATCGGCGCGTTCATGCTGGTGATGGTCTCCGGCGGCTCGCTGTTGGCGCTGGCCGCCTCCTGCATCGTGCTCGGCACGCTTCAGGTGCTGGTCTCCACCTTCCTCAATCCGATCCTCGGCGGGCTGACCATTGCGATCTGCGCCGCCATCGTGCTGCGGATCCGGCCAGAGGGCTTCGCCCGTGCCTGATGCGCGTCCCCTCGCCTCGCCCGACACACCGGCGTCGCGCCGCCCCATGCCGCGCCTGATCGTTCCAGCCTTGCTGGTTGCGATGGCTGCAGGTGCGATCCTCGTCGCGCCCGCCCTGCTCGACACCTATCTCGTCAACATCCTCGTTCGGGCCTGCTTCGTCGCCATCGCCGCCATCACCGTCGACATCATGTGGGGCTATTGCGGCACGCTGACCTTCGGCCAGTCGGCGTTTTTCGGCATCGGCGCCTACGCGCTCGCGATCATGTTCACGGAATACGGCTTCGGCCCCTGGCAGGTGTGTGCGGCAATTGCAGCCACGGTTGCCGTCGCTGCAGCAGTCGCCGCCTTCACCGGCTGGCTCTCGTTCTACCCTGGCTCCACCCCACTCTATGCATCGATCATCTCGCTGGTGGTGCCGATCGTGCTGGTCCAGATCCTCTATTCCGGCGGCACCTTCACCGGCTCGTCGAGCGGCCTCGTCGGCTTCGAGAGCTTCGATCTGGAGATCGAGACCTGGCTGCGCCTCGCCGGTCTCGGATTGCTGGCGACCGCGGTGCTGGCCCTCATCGTCATGCGCAGCGACACCGGGCGGCTGCTGGCAGCGTTGCGCGACAACGACGCGCGCTGCACCTATCTCGGCATCGACACTTCGCGGCTGCGCATCATCGTCCTCGTCCTATCTGCGATCGTGTCCGCGCTCGCCGGATTCTTCTATGCGGGCTTCGGCGGCGTCGCCGCCCCTGAAAACGCCAGCTTCACCTTCGGCACCAATCTCGTCATCATGGTTGCGCTCGGCGGCCGTGGCACCGTCATCGGTCCAGTGATCGGCGCGTTGTGCATCGAGGTGGCAAGCGCCTATCTTGCCAATAGTCTTCCATATGTCTGGGAGCTGATCGTCGGGCTGGCGCTCATCATCGTGATCCTCGTCTTCCCCGATGGCCTCCTCGGCGCAGCGATGCGCCTGCTCAAACGTGGCGGCGGATCGGGGCGAACCACTGCGACGATGTTGCGTCCCGCCGTTGCCGCCACGGCGGTCGGCGATCCAGACGCCGTCGCAATCGAAGTCCGTGCGCTCGGCAAGCATTACGGCAGTCTCGCGGTGCTGGACGGCGTGGAGTTCACGGCATATCGCGGCGAATTGCTGAGCCTGGTCGGTCCCAATGGAGCCGGCAAGACCACCTTGATCCGCTGCCTGTCCGACGGGCGCGAGCGCTCGGCAGGCAACGTCGCGATCGCCGGCCATGACATCGCGCGACTGCCGGCGGATCGTGTCGTTCGGTTTGGCCTCGGCCGCAAGTTCCAGACCGCCTCGGTGTTCGAAACCCTGACGGTCGCCGAGTGCCTGCGCGTCGCACGGACGCATGCGGATCCTCCTGCCCTGGCGTCGCGCGCGTCGACGCTGGCGCTGCCGCCCGCGGCCATGTCCGTCGTCGAACGGTCCGGGCTCAGCGAGCGGCTCGATGAGGAAGCGCGCAATCTGAGCCACGGTCTGAAGCAGGCGCTCGAGCTTGCGATGGTGCTGTCGCTCGAGCCGAACGTGCTGCTGCTGGACGAGCCAACGGCCGGACTGGCGCGCGCCGAGCGGCAGAGCTTCGCCGACATCCTCACCGCCCTCGCCCGCCGCGACCGCCTCTGCATTCTCCTGGTCGAGCACGATCTCGATTTCGTCCGCGAGATCTCCTCGCGCATCATCGTGCTGCACCAGGGCCGGCTCGCGCTCGACGGCTCCGTCGACGAGGTCGTGAACAGCGCGCTGGTGCGCGAAATATACACCGGCCAGCATGTGCCCGATGCGGAGTCACACGCATGAGCGCCGCGCTGGAAGTGAACGAACTGGCGAGCGGTTACGGCTCGTCGGAGGTCATCAGCAATGTCGGCTTTGAGCTGGCAAAGGCCGAGACGCTCGCCATCGTCGGCAAGAACGGCATGGGCAAGACCTCGCTGCTCAAGGCGATCATCGGCTTCCTGCCGCCCTGGCGCGGCAGCGTCGCACTTGACGGCCGCGATGTGACGCGCCTGGCCCCGCATCTGAAGCGCAAGCTCGGCCTCGTCTATGTCCCGCAGGAACATGCGCTGTTCCAGGACCTGTCGGTGCGCGACAATCTGCGGCTCGGCCTGCTCAGCGACAAGGACATCGATGCCCAGTACACGCAGGTCGGCGGCTGGTTTCCGGTGCTCACACAACGGCTGAACCAGCGGGCGGGAACGCTGTCGGGCGGCGAGCAGAAGATGCTGATCGTGGCGCGCGCGCTGATGGCCAAACCCGACGTGCTGCTGCTCGACGAGGTCACCGAGGGCCTGCAGCCCTCCGTCGTCGATCGCTTGTCCGAAGTGCTGGTGCGCGTCCGCCGCGAGATCGGCACCTCCATGATCGTGGTCGAGCAGCATCTGCCGTTCGCGCTCGGGATCAGCGACCGCTACCTCGTATTCAAGCGCGGCGAGATCGTCGATGCCGCCATCGTCGATGCCGACGCCGCCGCCCGCATCGACGCGCATATGCGGATCTAGCGAGCCCGGCGCCGCGAGAACAGCGAGATCAGCACCGGCAGCGTGATCAGGATGACCATCGGCGCCAGCATCATGCCGGTGACGACGACGATCGCGAGCGGCTTCTGCACCTGCGAGCCGATGCCGGTCGACAATGCCGCGGGAAACAGGCCGATGCCGGCCACGACGCAGGTCATCAGCACCGGGCGCAGCTGCAATTCGCCGGTGCGGATGACGGCCTCGATGCGCTCGACACCCTCGTCGATCAGCTGGTTGAACTGCGACAGGATAATGATGCCGTCCATCACGGCGATGCCGAACAACGCAATGAAGCCGATCGCCGCGGACACGCTGAACGGGATGCCGGTCAAAACGAGGCCGACGACGCCGCCGAAGATCGCCATCGGGATCACGCTCATGGCCAGCAAGGTGTCGGCCATCGAGCCGAAATTGAACCACAAGAGCACACCGATCAAAGCGAGACTGATCGGCACCACGATCGACAGCCGCTTGATCGCGTCCTGCAGATTGCCGAACTCGCCGACCCATTCGACGCGAGAGCCGGCCGGCAACTGCACCTGGTCGGCGACCTTCTGCTGCGCCTCCTGGATCGCGCTGCCGAGATCGCGCTCGCGCACCGAGAACTTGATCGGCAGATAGCGCTCCTGCTGCTCGCGGTAGATGTAGGCGGCGCCCGACACCAGCTTGATGGTGGCGACCTCGCTGAGCGGGATCTGCGTGATGCCGTTGGGCCCCTGCGCGCCGATGCGCAAATTCTCGATCGCCTCCGCGCTCTTGCGATACTCCGGCGCCAGGCGAACGATAATCGGGAAATGCCGATCGCTGCCGGGTTCGTAGAGGTCGCCAGCGGTATCGCCGCCGATCGCGACCTTGATGGTGGCGTTGATGTCACCCGGTGCAAGGCCGTAGCGCGCCGCCTTGGCGCGGTCGATGTCGATCTGGACCGTCGGCTGTCCGAGCGAGGTGAACACCGCAAGGTCGGTGACGCCCTGCACAGTGGACAGCACCTGCTTGATCTTGTTGGCGGTGTCCGTCAGCGCCTGCAGATCGTTGCCGTAGAGCTTGATCGAGTTCTCGCCCTTCACGCCGGACACGGCTTCGGAGACGTTGTCCTGCAGATATTGCGAGAAGTTAAACTCGACGCCAGGAAAGCGCTCATCAAGCTGCTTCAACAACTCGGCGGTGAGCTGCTCCTTATCCTTCGTGCCGGGCCAGTCCTTGACCGGCTTCAGCGGCGCGAAGAACTCGGCATTGAAAAAGCCGGCAGCATCGGTGCCGTCGTCGGGACGGCCATGCTGCGAGACCACGGCCTCGACCTCGGGCCGGGCGCGGATCATCTTGCGCATCTCGTTGACGTAGGCGTTGCCCTCCTGCAGCGAGATCGTCGGCGGCAGGGTCGCGCGGATCCAGAGATTGCCCTCCTCCAGCTTGGGCAGGAATTCCAGTCCCAGCAGCCGGCCGACCACCAATGTCAGCACCACCAGACCGATTGCGCCGGTCATCACCAGATTGCGGTTGCCGACGGCCCAGCGCAGCGCGGGCAGATAGATCCGGTGCAGCAGGCGCATCAGCCGGGTCTCGGTCTCCTCGACATGCGCCGGCAGGATGATCGCGCTCAGCGCGGGCGTGACGGTGAAGGTCGCGAGCAGACCGCCCGCAAGCGCATAGGCGTAGGTGCGCGCCATCGGCCCGAAGATGTTGCCTTCGACGCCGCTCAAGGTGAACAGCGGCAGGAACGCGGCGATGATGATGGCGGCGGCAAAGAAGATCGAGCGCGACACGTCCGCCGCGGCAGACAGGATGCCGTGGCTCTTCATGCCCATCATGGTTTCCGGAGAGATGTGGCTCTCCTCGGCTGCGGACAGCGGCGTGGTCTGCGACAGGCGGCGGAAGATCGCCTCGACCATGATGACGGTGGCATCGACGATCAGGCCGAAATCGATCGCGCCGACCGACAGCAGGTTCGCGGATTCGCCGCGCAGCACCAGGATGATGACGGCAAAGAACAGCGCAAAGGGAATGGTGGCACCGACGATCAGGGCGCTGCGCAGGTTCCCCAAGAAGATCCACTGCAGCAGCACGATCAGGCCGATGCCGACGACCATGTTGTGCAGAACGGTGTGGGTCGTGGTGTCGATCAGGTCCTTGCGGTCGTAGATACGTTCGATGTGCACGCCCGGCGGCAGGATGGTGGAGCTGTTGATCTGGTCCACCAACTGCTCGACGCGCGCGATCGTGGGCGAGCTCTGCTCGCCGCGCCGCATCAGCACGATGCCCTGGACGATGTCGTCGTTGTTGTTGAGGCCGGCGATGCCGAGCCGCTGCTTTTCCGCGATGGTGACGGTGGCAACGTCCCTCACCAGAACCGGATTGCCGCCGCTCTGCGACACCATCGTGTTGGCAAGGTCGTCGATCGAGCGGATCAGGCCGACGCCGCGCACGACAGCGGATTGCGTGCCGATATCGACCGTGTTGCCGCCGACGTTGATGTTGGAATTGCCCACCGCCTGCAGCAGCTGCGGCAGGGTCAGGCCGTTGGCGACAAGCTTGTTGAAATCGACCTGGATCTCATAAGTCTTGGTCTTGCCGCCCCAGCCGGTGACGTCGATGACTCCAGGCACGGCGCGGAAGCGGCGCTGCAACACCCAGTCCTGCAAGGTCTTGAGATCGAGCACGCTGTAGCCGGGCGGGCCGCGCAGCCGATAGCGATAGATCTCGCCGACCGCGCTCAACGGCGAGATCTGCGGCGTCACGTTACCCGGCAGAGGCGAGAGCTGCGACAGCCGGTTCAGTACCTGCTGCAGCGCCTCGTCATAGGTGTAGTCGAACGAGAACTGCAGCTTGACGTCGGACAGGCCGTACAGCGAGATCGTGCGGATGGTGCGCAGGTTCTTGATGCCGGCGACCTGGGTCTCGATCGGGATCGTGATGTAGCGCTCGATCTCCTCCGCCGACAGGCCGTTGCTCTGCGTCACGATGTCGACCATCGGCGGGGTCGGATCGGGATAGGCCTCGATGTTGAGCTGGCGGAACGCGATCAGGCCGCCGATCAGGACGGCGACGAACATTCCGACCATCAGGAAGCGCCGCTGGACGGCGATGGCGACGAGACGGTCCATTCAGATCGGCACTTTCAGAAAGGCAGGCAGGAGGACCGCATCTCAGCTGCCCGAGGCTGCGCGATCGATGAACAGGCTGCCCTTGGTGACGATCTGCTCGCCCGAGCTCAGATTGCTTTCGACCGCGACCTGATCGCCATTGATCAAACCGGTCTTGATCTTGCGCAGCTCGATCGACTTGTCGGGGCGGGCGACCCAGACGCGAACCTGGTTGCCTTCGTAGATCAGCGCCTGCCGGGGCACTGCGACGGCGGGCTGTTCGCCTGGCGAATAGATCGTCACATTGGCGAACATCTCGGGCTTCAGCAGGCCATCCTTGTTGTCGATGGTGGCGCGGACCAGCAGCCGCCGGGTCGCCGGGTCGATCGATGCGGCGACGTAGTTGATGCTGGCTTTGAGCGGCCGGCCGGGCAGCGCCAGCACGTTGACGAGAATCTCCTCGCCGATGTTCACCAGCGCCGCATCGCTCTCGCGAACAAAGGCGGTGAGCCAGACGGTGGAGAGATCACCGATCACGAACACCGGATCGCTCGCGCCCGAGTTGACGTATTGTCCCGGGCCGACCTTACGCTGCACGACGGTGCCGGCGATCGGCGAATAGATCGTGATCTCGCGGTCGATCACGCCCTTGTTCTGGAAATCCGCGATCGCGGCATCCGTGAAGCCGAGAATGCGCAGCTTGTTGCGCGCGGCTTCCAGCGACGTTTGTGACGAACGCATGTCATTCTGGGCTTGAACGGAGGTCGCCTCCGCCTGCTGGAAATCCTTCAGCGGGATCGCGCGGCCTTCGAACAGATCCTTGGCGCGCTTGTACTGGATGTCGGCGAGATCGAGCGCGGACTTCGCCTTGTTCATCGAGGTGATGGCGGCGATGAAATCGTTCTGGGCCTGCACGGTATCGGCGGCCTCGATCACGAACAGCGGCTGGCCCTGCTTGACGTTGTCGCCCGGGCGGGCAAGCAGCTTGGTGACACGGCCGGCATAGGGGGAAAACACCGGCGTCGAGCGGTCCTCGTCGACGGCAACCTTGCCCTCGGTGACGTGCTCGGCGCGGAAAATCTTTTCACAGACCGGCTCGATCGTCAGCGTCGCCCATTCCGCCGCCGAGGGCGTGAAGGTGGTGCCGTTGCGCTTGGACTGGCTGGAGAGCTCGATATTGTCCTTCGCAGCCGATCCCGATTGGAATTGCATGTAGCCATAGCCGCCCGCGCCGGCCATCGCCAGGGCAGCAAGGCCGATCAGCAGCCGCTTGGTGCTGAGCATCTGCGGAGATGGGTTCATGTCAGACGCCATGGCTGGTCAGATCGGCTCGCTTGATCGGTCGACGATTCCGGCTTTGGCGGTCTCATCGTTGCGCTAATAGTGCGGAACTGGAGCTTTAAACAACCTAAAAATCGCCCAACTCGCCTCTGTTTTGCTTTAAAAATTTGAAAGTTCAACGACAGCCGTTCAGCTTGCATTCAGCTCGTTTTGGGCAATCGCGGTTCCACCGCGACGCACCATGGCAGCATCGGGGCGCGACGGATCGCCGTGACGGTGTTGCCGACCTGCAAGCCAACCTCTGCGGGTACGCGCCTACTCCAGCCTCACATCCATGTTCCGGGTTTGCGTCTCGGCTCGGACGGGATCGCAACGTGGTGCGTTTCCGCCAAAATCGAGTCATGGTTTCCATGGCCCTGCGATTGGTGACGGTCCGTCGTGCGATCATCGATTGCAGCCTCGATCAGGTGACTGTGACGCGCACATGAATACGTAGTCTCGCGGCGCAGATGCGTCCGAGTCTTGCCGATCGTTTCACCCTCTCGTGAGAAGGGCGCAGGGAAGGCCAGGCGTCGGCTGACGCCTGCGGCCCGCCTGCGAAAAAAATGCAGGCGGCAGGTACCACAGGTGCAGCCGAGAACGCCCGGCCTTCCCTGCGCGACGGTTTTCACGTTTATAGCGCGCTCTCCCCGGTGTCCGGCTTTTAGCCACCGTCGTCAGCGGGATCATCACCCGCGGACTTGGCGCCAGCATCGGGGCGCCAGGACCACACGCCTTCACGTCCGCAAGCTGCCGTTCGTCCGCGCAGGTCGCCCCGCGCTGCGGCATCTCACAGCCATCGCATCCCCGCCCCGCGTGTCGTGACGATCGCGCGCAACGCCCCTTCTCGATGAGGCGGGATGCGCGGACTAGAGCATGAATTCTGAAAAAAAGAAAGCGGAAATTTTGGGCGCAGCGTCGCTGTTTTCTGAATTTCGGGATCGCGGCGCTACCCTCCGATGACAGTCCGTGCTGCGGCCGGTGAGCACGTCACGACGCGCGATGCGCGCCGTGCCTTTGCCCACCCTACGCAATCGCGGCGGCTCATGATGGACCGTAGGGTGGGCAAAGACGCTTCGGGCGATGCAAAGCATCGCACGGAGCGTCGTGCCCACCGTCTTCACTCACCAAACGAGCCGGCAATCTCCTTGACGTCTCCTCCCCAATCTGGGGCAAGCCAACCGCGTTCGACGAAGCGATGGAAACTGCTGTCTGGCCAGTCTGCAACGCGGGCCACGTGCCCGTGCTTGACGGGATTGAAATGGATGTAGTCGATATGGCGGTCCAGATCGGCATCGTTGCGGATGACATGCTCCCAGTAGCGGCGCTGCCAGATTCCCTTCTCGCGTTTTGCGGACAGGCTTTGCGATTTCGTCTGAGGATTCAGTCCTCGGGAGAAACTGCTCTTGATCATGTTCCAGCGGATTGAATAGTCGGAGTCATCTTCCGGCAATACCCAGATTGCATGGAGATGGTCGGACAGAACGCAGATCGCAATCGTCTCGAAAGGACGGCGTTCACGCGCGAGGCGATAGCATGATCGGAGCCGGTCGACTTGATCGACAAGCAGACGACTCGTGCGATCCTCCAGGACGACTGTGAAGAAGAACATGCCGCCTTTGATGGATGCTCTGCGATAGTTCGGCATGATCACCTCCATCGCGCCTGCGGCCGGTGGGCACGTCACGACGCGCGATGCGCGCCGCGTCTTTGCCCACCCTACAATTCGTAAGCTCGATCTTACAAACTAACAAAGAATCGTAGGGTGGGCAAAGGCGCTTCGGCGATGCGAAGCATCGCACGATGCGCCGTGCCCACCGCCTCTCCACGATTCAAGGACCCTCAATGAAAATCGCGCGAGCGCGGTAGGATACGGACGTTGCGGGGGTGGCCGACGCGCTGGGAGGGATGGTCGGGGTGATCGCGGCGGTCGTCGTTGAGCGGCTCGGCGGGCATCGGGCCATGCGGCACGGCTGCGCCGAGGCGATCGTCGGAGAGCAGCGCAAGATCGGCGCTGCGGTCGACCAGGCGCTCGGCGACGAGATGGACGACCTTTTCGGGGCTGCTCTGGATGCGGCCTTCGACCAGCACGAGGCGCGCGCCCATCACCTCCTTGCGGAAGGACTCCATCACCTTCGGCCACACCACGATGTTGGCGATTCCGGTCTCGTCCTCCAGGGTCATGAACACCACGCCCTTGGCGCTGCCCGGCCGCTGCCGCACCAGCACCACGCCGGCACAGCGGACGACGCGGCGGTCATTGGCATGATTGACGTCGCGGCAGGCCAGCACGCGCTCGGCAGTGAAGCGCCGGCGCAGGAACTCCATCGGATGGCCCTTCAGGGACAGGCGGATGGTCTGGTAGTCCGCGACCACCTGCTCGGGCAGCGGCATCTGCGGCAATGGCCGCGCGCCCTCGTCCGGCTGCTCGCGCGCGACAGCGGCCTCGAACAGCGGCAGCGGCACATCGTCGGGCAGCCGGCGCACGGCCCATAGTGCTGCGCGGCGATCGAGCCCGAGCGAGCGGAACGCATCGGCATCGGCGAGCAGCAAGAGCGCGCGCTTGGGCAAGGCGGTGTCGCGGGCGAAGTCTTCCAGCGAGGTGAACGGCCCGCGGGCGCGGGCCTTGATGATGCGGTCGGCCCAGTCGTCGTCGCGATCGTCATTCTGGAACGATGCGTGAGTGTGTTTATCGTTGTCGTTGCGGGGCGACGCGACAGCGTCGAGCCCTCGAAATTCAGCGGCGGGTTGCGAGACAAGAACGACTCCCTCCGCGCCGTCATTCCGGGATGCGCCCTCTTGGGCGCAGGCCCGGAATCCATAACCACGATTCGGGGTTATGGATTCCGGGCTCGCGCTGCGCGCGCCCCGGAATGACGACGTAGAGAGAGCTTGCGCATCGTCCAGCAATGACAATGCGGAAGCCGCCTGCGCCTCGCTCCTCAACGCCTCCGACAACTTCCTGATCCGCTCCTCGTCGCGGTCGATCCAGCGAAAGCCGTCGATCTGGCGAAAGCCGAGACGCACGGCGCAGTATTTGCCGTTCGTCTCCTCCAGCGTGTTGTCGGCGAAGCTGTGGGACACGTCGATGTCGCGGATCTCGACGCCGTTCTTGCGGGCGTCGCCGACGATCTGCGCCGGCGCGTAGAAGCCCATCGGCTGCGAGTTCAACAGCGCGCAGCAGAAGGCGTCGGGATGGAAGCATTTCAGCCAGGACGAGACATAGACGAGCTGGGCGAAGCTGGCGGCATGGCTTTCCGGAAAGCCGTAGGAGCCGAAGCCCTTGATCTGGTCGAAGCAGCTCTTGGCGAACTTTGGATCATAGCCGCGCGCGATCATGTTGCCGACCATCTTCTCCTCGTAGGAGCCGATGGTGCCGACGTTGCGGAACGTCGCCATCGCGCGGCGCAGGCCGTTGGCCTCTTCCGGCGAGAACCTGGCGGCCTCGATTGCAATCCGCATCGCCTGCTCCTGGAACAGCGGCACGCCGAGCGTCTTGTGCAGCACCTTGTGCAGCTCGTCCGCAGGGCCGTGATCCGGCGACGGCGAGGGATAGGTCACCTTCTCCTGATGATTCCGACGGCGCAGATAGGGATGCACCATGTCGCCTTGGATCGGCCCAGGCCTGACGATCGCGACCTCGATGACGAGATCGTAGAATTCGCGCGGCTTGAGGCGCGGCAGCATGTTCATCTGCGCCCGGCTCTCGACCTGGAACACGCCGAGTGACTCGCCCTTGCACAGCATGTCGTAGACGGCGGGCTCCTCGCGCGGCACCGTCGCCAGTTCGTAAGAGATGTCCTTGTGCCGTTCGATCAGCGCGAAACTCTTGCGGATGCAGGTCAGCATGCCCAATGCCAGCACGTCGACCTTCATCATCGACAGCGCGTCGACATCATCCTTGTCCCACTCGATGAAGGTGCGGTTGTCCATCGCCGCATTGCCGATCGGCACGGTGCTGTCGAGCCGGTCCTGGGTCAGCACGTAGCCGCCGACATGCTGCGACAGATGGCGCGGAAAGGTGATCAGCTCGGAGGCGAGCTCGACCGCACGGCGGATCATCGGATTATGTGGATCGAGCCCGGCCTGGCGCACCTGCATGTCGGACAGGCCGTCGCCCCAGCTGCCCCACACCGTGTCGGCGAGAACGGCGGTGACGTCCTCGGTCAGGCCGAGCGCCTTGCCGACGTCGCGGATGGCGCTGCGGGGACGATAATGAATGACGGTGGCGATGATCGCGGCACGGTGGCGGCCGTAGCGGCGATAGACATATTGCATCACCTCCTCGCGCCGCGAATGCTCGAAATCGACGTCGATGTCGGGCGGCTCCAGCCGCTCCTTGGAGATGAAGCGCTCGAACAGGAGATCGATCTTGGTCGGATCGACCGAGGTGATGCCGAGCACGTAGCACACGGCCGAATTGGCCGCCGAGCCGCGGCCCTGGCACAGGATGCCCTGGCTGCGCGCGTAGCGGACGATGTCGTGGACGGTGAGGAAATAATGCGCGTAGTTGAGCTCGGCGATCAGCGCCAGCTCCTTGTCGAGGACGGCGCGCAGGCGGTCGTCGAGATCATCACCGAAACAGGTTTTGGCGCCGGCCCAGGTCAGGTCCTGCAGATGCCCCTGCGCGGTCTTGCCCGGCGGCACCGGCTCGTCAGGATACTGATATTTGAGCTGGTCGAGCGAGAAGCTGATGCGGTCGGTGAAGCGGATGGTCTCGGCAATCGCGCCGGGATGATCGCGGAACAGCCGCGCCATCTCGTGTCCCGGCTTGAGGTGGCGCTCGGCATTGGCCTGGAGACGGCGGCCGATCGCCTCGATTGAGGCCTTCTCCCGGATACAAGTCAGCACGTCCTGCAGCATCCGCTGCCGCGGATGGTGATACAGCACGTCGTTGGTGGCGATCAGCGGCACCTTCAGTGACGCAGCCAGGCGCGCGAGCCGCGCCAGCCGGCGGCGGTCGTCGCCGCGATAGAGCAGACTCCCGGCGAGCCACACGCCCTCGGCGCGGCTGTCCTTCAGCCGCGTCAGGGTCGGGGTAAGGACGGCTTCGTCGAAGCGATGTGGCGGCATCAAGACCAATAGCTGGCCCTCGATGAACTCGAACAGATCATCGAAGCTCAGACGACAATCGCCCTTGTCGACCTTGTCGGCGTCGCTGCCGCGCTTGCCGCGGGTGAGCAGCTGGCACAGCCGGCCGTAAGCGGCGCGGTCGCGCGGATAGACCAGGATGTCCGGCGTGCCGCAGGTGAAGACGAGCCGCGCGCCGTAGAGCAGCTTCGGCTTGTAGCTCAGCCGGTCATTGCCGAGCTCGCTATAGGCGCGCACGATGCCGGCCAGCGTGTTGTGATCGGCGATGCCGATGGCTTCGAGGCCGTACTCGGCGGCCTGACGCACGTAGTCCTGCGGATGCGAACCGCCTTGCAGGAACGAGAAATTGGTGGTGATGCCGATCTCGGCATAGGGGACCGGTGTCATGGCGAGGCCGTGTTCAACTGGTTACGCACATTCTCTCCACTCGTCATTCCGGGGCGTGCGGAGATCGAGGCCGACGCACGTCGGCCTCGAGTCGTAGCGCGAGCCCGGAATCCATAACCACCGCCGGACGTGGGAAGCGGGCTGCGCATGGCATCTTTCTTCGACAAATGACGGCCTGTGGATATGGATTCCGGGCTCATTCGCGCTGCTCCAAAATGGCTTCGCCATTTTGCGCGCGAATGCCCCGGAATGACGAAGTCATTGAGACCGAGTTCGTGGCGCGCATCTCGAAGGATGGTGACGGCCGCGCCGGCGGGGACAATGAGCGACCCTATGCGATCGCTCTTCCGCAAGCGGAGAGACGTCGGCACCGCGGCAATCTCCCCTCCCCTCATGCGAACAGCCCGTGCATGTACCAGGCGGGCTGCACCGGCCGGCCTTCAGGCTGCTCCAGCTCGCGGTCGTAGAGCCCGTCGCGGTAGAGCCAGAAGCGCAGGCCGTGCTCGTCCTCGACGCGGAAATAGTCGCGGGTCAGCCCCTGTCCCTCCGGCCGCCACCATTCCATCGCGATGCGCTCCGGTCCTTCGGCGCGCACCACCGCATGCGCGGCGCGGCGCCAGACGAAGCGCGCCGGCGGGCCGTCCGGCACCTCGGCGATCACCTGGATCGCCTCCGGCTGCGCGAACAGCCGCAGCGGTCGCAGCGGCGGCTCGTCTGCCTCACGCTCCGGCCAATCGGCCGCGGTGGCGGCGGCGAGATGCTGCTGCGCCTGTAACGGCAGCGTCGCCCGCTCCGGGATGTGGGTCTCCACCGGCAGATATACGACCACGCGCCTGCCGCCGATGCGCGCGGCGATACGGTCGATCAGGGCCGCCAGCTCGTCATTGTCATGAACATGGGCATCGAGATCGCGCTGCTGCTGCACCACGATCTCGCTGCGGCTCGCCGACAGCCGGATCATGTCGAAGCCGAAGCCGGGATCGAGCGGATCGTTCAGGGCCTCCAGGCGGTCGCGGAACAGCCGGTCGATGACCGTGGCCTCGGTGACCGGCTGGCCGGTCTCGACCGCGATCACCCGCACCAGCCCATCGGTACGGAAGAAGCAGGCCTCCAGCCGCCGCGCGCCCTTGCCCTGCTGCGCCATCGCCCTCACCAGCATCGCGGCGAGGCTGGACAGGCTGGCCGCGATCACGGTGTCGGTCGCGACCGGCTCGGCGAAGCGCTTCTCGACGATGTAGTCCGGCGGGACTTTCCGCGGGCTGATCGGCGCATCGGCTTCGCCCAGCGCCTGGGCGAGCACGCGGGTGAAGCCGGCGCCGAAGCGCGCCGTGATCTCATTGCGGCCGCGCGCGGCGACGTCGCCGATCGTCTTCAGGCCGGCGCGGCGCAGGCCGAGCGTGATGGCCTCGCTGCCGCCGAGCGCGGCCACCGGCAGCAGCGACACCGTGGCCGCCTCCTCGCCGTCCGGCACGATGCGGCCATGCACCTGCCGGTTCAGCGTACGCGCGCACACCGCATTGGACGCGATTGCCGCCGACACGGTGACGCCGCGCGCGGTCAGTGCATCGCAGACCGACTGCATCAGCTTCGCCTCGCCGCCGAACAGATGGACGCAGCCGGTGATGTCGAGCGTCAGCCCATGCGGGGAATCGAGCGCCACCAGCGGGGTGAAGCGGTCGCACCAGTCGGCGATGCCTTCCAGCATATGAGCGTCAGCCGCGAGATCGGCCTCGTGCACGACGAGGTCGGGACAGACGGCGCGGGCGTTCGCCAGCGGCTGGCCGAGGCTCACGCCATGGCGCGCCGCCGCCTCGTCGAGCGAATGGATCAACAGCGCATTGGCGTCCTTGATGACGACGACCTGCGGCTTGGCATCAGGCAGAGCGGCGGCGCGGCTGCGCATGATGCGATCGATGGGCAGGCGCGGCAGCCACAGGCTGAGGATCCGCCGCCGGTTCGCTGAAACGGCACGCATCGGGGGTCCACTCCATGATCCATCGTCCGGTCTGGCCGTGACGGTTGCGAATGAGCTCGGCGTCGAGACGCGGCGCGCCCCACGCCATCCACGGCGCCGAGGGCAGCGACGGCGCGGTGCGGACGATCCAGCGCGTCTCGGCGGTCGAGGGTTCGGGTGTGGCCGCAATGCGCAACATGAGCGCGGTGACGCCGGACTCCTGCGCGGCCAGGGTCAGCTTGCGGCTGGCGACGAGATCGAGCTTTTGCGTCTCGCCCCACACCTCCAGCATCACACTGCCGAGCGCATCGCAGGCGAGCGCGTCGGCGGCGGTGCGTAAGCCGTGATCGAGGTCGGGCGCGCGCACGATCACGATGCGGCGCGGATCGAGCCCGAGCTCGGCGAGCCCGCTCATCGACAGCGCGCCCATCTCGCGCTCGGCGAAATCCTGCCGGATCCAGATCAAGGGCCGCTGCGCCGCGACCCGCGCGGCCAGCCCGCAGAGGAAGCCGGTCGCGGCCGCCGCCTGACGTTCGGTCTCGGCGAACACCTCGTGCAGCGCGCCGGTGGCGAGCCCGCCCTGCAGGGTCGCATCGGCCGCGTCATGGCCGAGCGCGACCCTGCGCATGTCATGTGCGCCATCGGCCACCTCGAGACGGGCAATGCGGCCGCGCAACTGCGCGAGCGTCTCCATGCGTGCGCCGGTCATCCGTCGCCGCTCCTCTCAAAATCCATCGTGCGGGCGCTGCCGTTCTTTGCGGTGAGGCTTGCAGTCAACTTGGGCAGTGAACCCGCGACGAACCTCTTTGTTCATGATATGTTCTAATATAAAGCTAACGCCGGACGATGAGTCAATCGGGATTACCCCGGGTGTGATTCAAGCAATGGAATCAAAGGGATTCGAACGCATGGAGCTGCTCCGCAAGCTGGAGATCCTGGCCGATGCCGCCAAGTACGATGCCTCCTGCGCCTCCAGCGGTACGGAGATGCGGGATTCCCGCGACGGCAAGGGCCTCGGCTCGACCGCGCCCGGCATGGGCATCTGCCACTCCTATGCGCCGGATGGACGCTGCATCTCGCTGCTCAAGATTTTGCTCACCAACGCCTGCAACTACGACTGTCTGTATTGCGTCAACCGCGCCTCCTCCAACGTGGCCCGCGCGCGCTTCACGGTCGACGAGGTCGTGAAGCTCACCATCGACTTCTATCGCCGCAACTACATCGAGGGCCTGTTTTTGTCGTCCGGCATCATCCGCAGCCCGGACTACACCATGGAGCAGGTCGTGAGCGTGGCGCGCAAACTGCGCGAGGAGCACCGCTTCCGCGGCTACATCCATCTGAAGACCATTCCAGAGGCCGACGAGGCGCTGATCGCCGAGGCCGGCCGATATGCCGACCGGCTCAGCATCAACATCGAGACGCCGCTGGAGGCGAGCCTCACGAAGCTCGCGCCGGAGAAGGACCAGCGCGCGATCCGCCGCACCATGGGCCGGCTCCGGCTCAAGCTCGACGAGACGGCGGAGGCGAAGAAGACGGCGCGCCGGGCGCGGCCGCCGCGCTTCGCGCCCGCCGGCCAGAGCACGCAGATGATCGTCGGCGCCGACGATGCCAACGACCGCACCATCCTGTCGACCTCGGCCAATCTCTACGGCGCCTACAAGCTCAGGCGCGTGTATTACTCTGCGTTCAGCCCGATCCCCGATGCCAGCCGCGCGCTGCCGCTGCAGGCGCCGCCTCTGGTGCGCGAGCACCGGCTGTACCAGGCCGACTGGCTGATGCGCTTCTACGGCTTCGATGCCGATGAAATTGTCGAGGAGAGCGAAGGCATGCTGCCGCTCGACATCGACCCCAAGCTCGCCTGGGCGCTGCGCCACCGCGACCGTTTCCCGCTCGACATCAACACAGCGAGCCGCGAGGAGCTGCTGCGCGTGCCGGGCTTCGGCACCCGCACCGTGGAGCGCATCCTGTCGACGCGCCGCACCACCACGATCCGCTTTGCGGATCTGGCGCAGCTCAATGTGATCCGGAACAAGGCGCTGCCGTTCATCGTTCTCTCCGACCACCGGCCGCA
This sequence comes from Bradyrhizobium ontarionense, assembly GCF_021088345.1. Taxonomy (NCBI): domain Bacteria; kingdom Pseudomonadati; phylum Pseudomonadota; class Alphaproteobacteria; order Hyphomicrobiales; family Nitrobacteraceae; genus Bradyrhizobium; species Bradyrhizobium ontarionense. Next base: position 2,449,535 of record NZ_CP088156.1, read on the forward strand.
GCCGTCCCTGCTCGACGGCGCCGGCCTCGCGGCGCGGCTGCGGCCGAAACCGCAGCAGCTGGGATTTGGATTCTAACGGAAGCCGTCATTGCGAGGGGCGAAGCCCCGAAGCAATCCAGGGGCGACTTGAAGACTCTGGATTGCTTCGTCGCTTCGCTCCTCGCAATGACGTGAGGAGACAGATGCACGTCGTAACCCTCGACAGCGACACCGATTTCGACGGCTGGCGCACGGCCGCGCGGGCGCTCGTGATGAACGACGTCCGACCGGCCGATGTCACCTGGCGCGTCAAGGGCGCGGCGCCCGATCTGTTCGACGATGCCGCCGAGACGCAGCTGCCCGAGGTGCCCAAGGGCACGTTCTCGGTGCCGGCGAGCTTCATGGAGCTCGCCGAGAGCGCGATCCTGCACCGTGATCCCAACCGCTTCGCCCTGCTCTATCGGCTGTTGTGGCGGCTCAAGGCCAACCACGACCTGATGGAGATCGCGACCGATCCGGACGTGGCGCAGGCCAACGCGCTGGCGCGCGGGGTGCGCCGCGACGTTCACAAGATGCACGCCTTCGTCCGCTTCCGCGAGATCGGCCGCGAGCGCGAGGCGCGCTACGTCGCCTGGTTCGAGCCCGAGCACCACGTCGTCGAATGCGCCGCGCCGTTCTTCGCGCGCCGCTTCGCCGACATGCCGTGGTCGATCCTCACGCCCGAAATCTGTGCGCATTGGGACGGCAGCCACGTCTCCTTCACGCCCGGTGTGAGCAAGGCTGAAGCGCCGTCCGAAGACCGGCTCGAAGAGGTGTGGCTGCGTTATTACGCCAGCATTTTCAATCCGGCGCGGCTGAAAGTGAAGGCGATGGAAAAGGAGATGCCGAAGAAATATTGGCAGAACCTGCCTGAAGCCAAGCTGATCCAGCCGCTGATCGCCGCCACCGCCCGGCGCACCACCGACATGATCGCCGAGCCCGGCACCGAACCACACAAGCCGCAGAAACGCGTCGAGGACGCCGCGATGACCCGCAAGCCGAAAGCACGTGGCGAGGCCGATGCTGAGACCTCACGTGAGCTCGACACAACGGATCTCGAGAGCTTGCGTGAGCAGGCCGCCGCCTGCCGCGCCTGCCCGCTGTGGAAGGACGCCACGCAGACCGTGTTCGGCGAAGGCCCTGAACATGCGCCGCTGATGCTGGTCGGCGAGCAGCCCGGCGACAAGGAGGACCTCGCCGGCCATCCCTTCGTCGGCCCCGCCGGCCAGATGCTCGACCGCGCGCTGGCCGAGGCCGGCATCGACCGGTCCAAGGTCTACGTCACCAATGCGGTGAAGCACTTCAAGTTCGTGCCGCGCGGCAAGATCCGGCTGCACCAGAAGCCGAACACGCCGGAGATCAAGGCCTGCCGGCAATGGTACGAGCGTGAGCTCGCCGCTGTCCGTCCGGCCCTGGTCGTCGCGCTCGGCGCCACCGCGGCGCAAAGCGTGCTCGGCAAGATCACGCCCGTCAACAGGAGCCGCGGCCATGTCATCGACCTGCCCGACGGCCCCAAGGCCATGGTCACGGTGCACCCGTCCTATCTGCTGCGGCTGCCGGACGCCGACGCCAAGGCACGCGAATATGAGCGGTTTGTCGAAGATCTGAAGGTTGCTGCGCGGGCAATGAAGCATGCCGCGCACGCGGCGTGAGTTTGAACAATTCCAACGTGTCCGGTCCTGCCAATGCGCAGCAGCAGGCTGAACCGTTCCTCAAGCTGTCATGCAGGCTTTGCATCCGTCGGTCACAACGGAGCTTCCCATCGTAACGAGAGGCGTTTGCATGACCGATATGACCGTCAATTCCGCGCTGGGCGAAGGCGCGGCGATCCAGCCGGCCGCACGGCCGAACCTGGACAAGGGTTTCAACCCGCTCACGATGATCCTCTTCTTCGGCGTTCTCGCCGCTGGGCTGCTTTTCGTCGCCTACAGCATCTACGTCGATGTCGATGCTACGGGCGTGAAGGTCACGACCTACCTGCCTTACATGCTGCTGTTCATTGCGCTGCTGATCGCGCTCGGCTTCGAATTCGTCAACGGCTTTCATGACACGGCAAATGCGGTCGCGACGGTGATCTACACCCATTCGCTACCGGCGGAAGTCGCCGTCATCTGGTCGGGCTTCTTCAATTTCCTCGGCGTCCTGCTCTCGACCGGCGCGGTGGCGTTCGGCATCGTCTCGCTGCTGCCGGTCGAGCTGATCCTGCAGGTCGGATCGAGCGCCGGGTTCGCGATGGTGTTCGCGCTCCTGATCGCGGCCATCCTGTGGAATCTCGGCACCTGGTATTTCGGTCTGCCGGCCTCGTCCTCGCATACGCTGATCGGCTCGATCATTGGCGTCGGTATCGCCAATGCGCTGCTGCGCGGCCGCGATGGCACCTCGGGCGTGGACTGGAGCAAGGCGACGGAGATCGGCTACGCCCTCCTGCTGTCGCCGCTGGTCGGTTTCGTCTGCGCTGCCCTGCTGCTTTATCTTCTGAAATTCGTCGTCCGCAACCCGGCCCTCTACGCCGCCCCGGAAGGCCCGAAGGCCCCGCCGTGGTGGATCCGCGGTCTCCTGATCCTGACCTGCACAGGCGTGTCGTTCGCGCATGGCTCGAATGACGGCCAGAAGGGCATGGGCCTGATCATGCTCATCCTGATCGGTACGGTGCCGACCGCCTATGCCCTGAACCGCACGCTGCCGGAGTCGCAGATTGCCAAGTTCCAGGAGACCTCGCAGGCCGCGTCCAAGGTCATCGCGGCGAAGGCCGACGGCTACAACGTGATCGGCGACCCCCGTCCGGCGGTCACGCTCTACGTCTCCCAGCGCAAGATCAACGAAGGCACCTATCCGTCGCTTGCCGTGCTGGTCAAGGATGTCGGCGACCAGGTGCGGACCTACGGCTCATTGAACAAGGTGCCGGCGGACGCGGTCGGCAACACCCGCAACGACATGTACCTGACCTCCGAGGCGATCCGCTTCCTGATGAAGGACAAGGAGAACGATCTCAGCAAGGACGACGTCGCCGTCCTCACCGCGTACAAGGGCTCGCTCGACAGCGCGACCAAGTTCATTCCCAACTGGGTCAAGATCGCGGTCGCGATCGCGCTGGGCCTGGGAACCATGATCGGCTGGAAGCGGATCGTGATCACGGTCGGCGAGAAGATCGGCAAGTCGCATCTGACCTATGCGCAGGGCGCCTCGGCCGAGCTGGTTGCCGCCGCCACGATCGGCGCCGCCGACGTTTTCGGCCTGCCGGTCTCGACCACCCACGTGCTGTCCTCCGGCGTGGCCGGCACGATGGCGGCCAACGGCTCAGGCCTGCAGATGGCGACCATCCGCAACCTGCTGATGGCCTGGGTGCTCACGCTGCCGGCCGCGATCCTGCTCTCCGGCTCGCTCTACTTCATCTTCTCGCGGCTGTTCTGACGCGACACGAACGATCGTAGTGCCAGGCCCGCGCCATCAGCGCGGGCCTTTGCTCTTTCGTTGGGTTCAACCGGAGAATTCGCGGCCTCAATCATCGGCTCACGCCGCCAGCGTGTTCTCCACCACCTTGATGAAGAACGAGGTGCCGTAGACGATGGCCTCGTCGTTGAAGTTGTAGGCGGGGTGATGCAGGCCGGCCGAGTCGCCATTGCCGACGAAGATGAAGGCACCGGGGCGGGCTTCGAGCATGTAGGCGAAATCCTCGCCGCCCATCATCGGCGGCATCTCGTGGACATTGGCATCGCCTGCAACCTCCTTGGCGGCACGAATGGCGATGTCCGTCTGTTCGGCGTGATTGACCACCACCGGATAGCCGCGCGCGTAAGTGAGATCGATCTTGGCGCCGGTCATTTGCGCGACTCCGGTCACGACCTCGCGCACCCGCTTCTCCATCAGCTCGCGCACCTTCGGCGTCAGCGTCCGCACGGTGCCGCGCAGCACCGCGCTCTGCGGGATCACGTTGCGGGCATTGCCGGCGTGGAACTCGCAGATCGAGAGGACGGCAGCCTCCAGCGGATCGACGCTGCGCGACACGATCTGCTGCAGCGAGGTGACGAGCTGGGCGCCGACCAGCAGCGAGTCGATGCAATTGTGCGGCTTGGCGGCGTGGCCGCCATGGCCCTCGATCGTGATGTCGATCCCGTCGGTCGAGGCCATCAGCGGGCCCTGGCGGATCGCGAACGCGCCGACCGGCAGGCCGGGACCATTGTGCATGCCGTAGACCTGATCGATCTTGAAGCGCTCGATCAGGCCATCCTTGATCATCGCGTCCGCGCCGCCGCCACCCTCCTCGGCCGGCTGGAAGATCACCGCGACCTCGCCGGCGAAGTTGCGGGTCTCGGCGAGATAGCGCGCCGCGCCGAGCAGCATCGCGGTGTGGCCGTCATGGCCGCAGGCATGCATCATGCCCGGCGTCTTCGACGCGTAAGGCAGCCCGGTCGCCTCCTCGATCGGCAGCGCGTCCATGTCGGCGCGCAGCCCGAGCACCTTCACGTCTCCGTTGCCGGGCTTCCTGCCCTTGATGACGCCGACCACGCCAGTCTTGCCGAGCCCCGTCGCGACCTCGTCGCAGCCGAATTCACGTAAGCGCTCGGCGACGAAGGCCGAGGTTCGATGCACGTCGTAGAGCAGCTCGGGATGCGAATGGATATCCTGCCTCCAGGCCTGGATATCGGGCTGCAGATCGGCGACGCGGTTGACGATGGGCATGGGGAATCTCGTAACTCCGGTGGGACTTTGCGCCTGTTTAGCATGCAAAACCCGCACCGCCCAACATCTGGGCTGCGCTCATCGCATGGCTCGGTCAACCAGCCATGACCATGACGACGGACTTGTCCGGTCCCGTCCTGGCTGACTAAAAGCCTCCCAACGATGGGAAGGAAACACCGATGCCGACACCGCTCGAGGGGGAGTACGACTATATCGTGGTAGGCGCCGGCACCGCCGGCTGCATCCTCGCCAACCGGCTGTCGGCCGATCCGAAGACCCGCGTCCTGATCCTGGAGGCCGGCGGCCACGACAATTGGATCTGGTTCCATATTCCGGTCGGCTACCTCTTCGCGATCGGCAATCCGCGCTCCGACTGGATGTTTCGCACCGAGGCCGAGCCCGGCCTGAACGGCCGCTCGCTGGCCTATCCCCGCGGCAAGGTGATCGGCGGCTGCTCGGCGATCAACGCCATGATCTCGATGCGCGGCCAGGCCGCCGACTACGACCATTGGCGCCAGCTGGGCCTTGCCGGCTGGTCGTATTCCGACGTGCTGCCGGTGTTCAGGAAGCTGGAGGACCACTTCCTCGGCGAGAGCGAGCACCATGGCGTCGGCGGCGGCTGGCGCATCGAGGCGCCCAGGCTGTCATGGGCGGTGCTGGATGCGGTCGGCGACGCCGCCGAGCAGATGGGCATTCGCCGCATCCCGGACTTCAATACCGGCGACAATGAAGGCATCAGCTATTTCCACGTCAACCAGAAGCGCGGCCGGCGCTGGTCGTCGGCGCGCGGCTTCCTGAAGCCGGCGCTCAGCCGCTCCAATCTGCGGCTCGAAACCAATGTCCTCGTGGATCGCCTGATCGTCGAGAACGGCCGTGCCGTCGGCGTCCGCTACCAGCGGAATGGCGAGACCATCGAGGCGCGCACCAAGGGCGAGGTGATCCTGAGCGCCGGCTCGATCGGCTCGGTGCAGGTGCTGCAGCGTTCGGGCATCGGTCCGGCGGATCTGCTGAGCGATCTCGGCATCGACATCATCAGCGACAAGCCCGGTGTCGGCCGCAACCTGCAGGACCATCTGCAGCAGCGCGCGATCTACAAGGTGTCCGGCGTGCGGACCCTGAACGAGACCTACTACTCGCTGGTCCGCCGCGGCCTGATGGGGCTCGACTACGCCTTCCGCCGCCGCGGCCCGCTGACCATGGCGCCGTCGCAGCTCGGCATCTTCACGCGCTCGGATACCACGCGCGATCGCGCCAACATCCAGTTCCACGTGCAGCCGCTGTCGCTCGACAAGTTCGGCGATCCCTTGCATCGCTTTCCCGCGATCACCGTCAGTGCCTGCAACCTGCGCCCGACCTCGCGCGGCAGCGTGCGCATCCGCTCCGCTCAAATCGATGAGGCGCCGTCGATCGCGCCGAACTATCTCGCGACCGAGGACGATCGCCAGGTCGCGGCCGACGCCATCCGCGTCACGCGCCGGCTGATGAAGCAGCAGGCGCTGGCGCCCTATCAGCCGGCCGAATATCTGCCCGGCCCTTCCGTCGGCGACGACGATGCGGCGCTGGCCAAGGCCGCCGGCGACATCGGCACCACCATCTTCCATCCCGTCGGCACGGCGAGGATGGGCACATCAGACGATCCGATGGCGGTGGTCGACGAACGACTGCGCTTCCACGGCATCGAGCGCCTGCGCATCGCCGACGCCTCGATCATGCCGACCATCACCTCCGGCAACACCAACACGCCGACAGCGATGATCGCCGAGAAGGCGGCGTCGATGATTTTGGAGGATCGTCGATGACAGGCGCACCGAAATCGTAGGGTGGGCAAAGGCGAAAGCCGTGCTGCCTCCCCATGCGAGATCGCGGTGGCGCCGTGCCCACCGTCTCACCGATGCATGTGCTGATCGACGGTGGGCACGCTGCCGCCTGACGGCGGCCGCTTTGCCCACCCTACACGGCACGACCCGCAGACTTCGTTCGCTGCGTCGAACGGCAGCACATCTTCAGATGATCCGCGCCGCCAGCGGGATGCGGCGCAACGCGGCCGCGGCGAGCCAGCTTGCCGACAGCGTGCCGACGAGCACGATGGCAAATTTCACCGCGGCCGGCCACGCCGGGTCATAGACGAGATATTGCAGCCACAGCAGCGGCAGGAAGTGCAGCAGATAGATGCCGTAGGCCGACGGCTGGATGCGGTCCATCAGTTCGAGCGGCGCCCCGGCCCAGCGCTGGAAGAAGGTCGGCACCCCGAAGGCCATCGCGGCGCAGAAGCTCGCCACGGCAATGCCGTAGGCCGCGCGCCACCACAGCGGCGGTGCGTCGAAATCGGTGATCCAGTTGTGGTGGACATAAGCCAGGAACAGAATCATGCCGTAGCAGCCATAGGATAACGCGAACCAGACCAGCCAGCGCTGCACCAGCGCGCCTTGCGCGGCGAACGGCGCCGTCGTGAGGCCCGCCGCCCCGAGGGTGACGCCGGCGACGAAGAAAGCCGGATAGAGCAGCGCGCGGCTTGCCTGCAAGGGCAGCGGAAAATGGCCCGGCATGAACCACACGCCGTCGCCGAACCAGAGATGCGGCGGCAGATAGGCCGCGTTCGCGACGACGAGGAAGACGGCGAATCCCGTCAGCGGCCGACGCAATAACCTCTCACCCCATCGGGCGAGCCAGTCGATCGTCTGCGGTGCGACGGCCCAGGACAGCGCTGCCGCCGCATCGAATGCGAGCAGCACGCCGAGAAACCAGGCCGAGCCCGACGGCCACGGGCCGGCGCTGATCATGCCCCACCACACCGTGGTGAAGTGATCCTCAGCCACGTAGTAGCGATAATAGGCGATCGGCATGATCACGACGATCGAGACGACATAGGGCACGCCCAGGCGCAACGCGCGGTGGAGCAGAAAAGTCGACGCCCCCCGCCTCGCCAGGCTTGCCGGCACGAACAGGCCGGAGATGAAGAACATGCACGACATGAAATAGCTGTCGTTGAACAGCGCGACCAGATCGAAGCCGAGCCAGTGCATGCGGTCGCCACCCTGCCCGAAATAGGTGTAGTTGATTGCGGAGTGATACAGCACGACCGAGAGGGTGATGAAGGTCCTGGCGCGGTCGAGCGCGACGATCCGATCGGCGGTCGTGTCGGTTCGGTGCAGGTCGAGAGTCACGCGCTCATGCATCGACGTCGGTCCGGTCCATCGGACGCCCGGCAAGCGCCCCGCCCATTATATTACTCGCGCGGCAGCGCGCCGCTATCCCTGTTGCAGGCTCCGGGCCTGGTAGCTCCGTCACGGTCACGAAAGCGTCATCTGCCGGCATCCGCCGGCGAACCGGGAATAAACCGGCGATATCCGCGCTCTCCTCACCCGCAAGCCCGATGACGGGCAACGGGAGACCGCGATGAGCCATCACGACCATGACGACAACGGCGGCACCAGCCGCCGCAGAGTGCTCGAATGCATGACCTGGGCCGGCACCGGCGTGCTCTGGACCATCGCCGGCGGCGTGCCGCGCTCGCTCGGCCTGGTCGATGCAGCGCAGGCCGCCGAACAGGCATCCGGCCTGACTTTCCTGCAGATCAGCGACAGCCATGTCGGCTTCGACAAGCCCGCCAATCCCAACGCCCTCGGCACGCTGGAAGAGGCGGTCAACAGGATCAAGACGATGCCGGTGAAGCCGGCCTTCATGATCCACACCGGCGACATCACGCATCTGTCCAAGGCGGCCGAATTCGACGATGCCGACCGCATCATCTCGCAGAGCAGGCTCGACGTGCACTACGTGCCGGGCGAGCACGATTTCCTCGACGAGGAGGTCAAGTTCTATCGCGAGCGCTACGGCAAGGGCACGCGCGGCGCCGGCTGGTATTCGTTCGACGCCAACGGCGTGCACTTCATCGGCCTCGTCAACGTGGTCGACCTCAAGGCCGGCGGCCTCGGCAATCTCGGCGCCGAGCAGCTCGCCTGGCTGGAGCAGGATCTGAAGGGCCGCTCGCAATCGACGCCGATCGTGGTGTTCGCACATATCCCGCTGTGGACGGTCTATCCGCAATGGGGCTGGGGCACCGAGGACGGCGCACGCGCGCTCGATTATCTGAAAGGCTTCGGCTCGGTGACGGTGCTGAATGGCCACATCCATCAGGTGATGCAGAAGGTCGAAGGCAACGTCACCTTCCACACCGCGCGCTCCACCGCCTTCCCACAGCCGGCGCCCGGCACGGCCGCCTCGCCCGGCCCGATGAAGGTCGAGGACAACAGGCTGCGCAGCCTGCTCGGCATCGCCAGCATCGATTTCAAGGTCGGCGCCGAGCGGCTCGCGATCATCGACACACCGCTGCAGAGCTGAGGGACCGAACGCGATGATGCAGTCTGTTCTGCGCGGTGTCCCCTTCGCCGCCGCCGTGCTGCTTCTCGGCGCGACGCCGCTGCGCGCCGAGGCCATCAAGGTCACGATCGACAATTTCACCTTCGCGCCGGCCGAGCTGACCGTGAAGGTCGGCGACACCGTGACCTGGACCAACCATGACGACATTCCGCACACCGTGGTGTCGGCCGGAAAATTCCGCTCGAAAGCGCTCGACAGCGACGACAGCTTCTCGTTCACCTTCACGGCCAGCGGCGATTACAAGTATTTCTGTTCGCTGCATCCGCACATGACGGGAGTGGTCAAGGTTGAGTAGCGGAGCAAACCAGGGCATGAGCATGGTCACATGGCCCGGTCGGCGACGTGCTGCCGACCGGGCCATGAGACCGCGAACCGAGCCGGAGACGACGCCGGTGACCACAGCCAACGACGATCCCGACAAGGCGCGCCGCTTCCGCGAGGCGGCGCTGCCCCATCTCGACGACGTCTACACCCTGGCGCGCTATTTGTTGCGCAATCCCGCCGACGCCGAGGATGCGGTGCAGGAATGCTATCTGCGCGCGCTGAAGCATTTCGACACCTATCGCGGGCCGGCGATGAAACCGTGGCTGTTCGCGATCCTGCGCAACGTCTGCCATGCCGAATTCACACGGCGCGCGAGCGCGCCCGTCCAGGCCGCCGATGAGGCGCCGGAGACGGCCGAGCAGCCGCCGCTGTGGCAGGAGAGCACCGAGACGCCGGAAGGCGCGATCCTGCGCCAACGCGACGCCTCCGCTGTCCGGCGGATCATCGACACGCTGGCCGAGCCGTTCCGCGAGACCTTCGTGCTGCGCGAGATCAACAACCTATCCTACCGCGAGATCGCGGACACCGCCGGCGTCCCGGTCGGCACCGTGATGTCCCGGCTGGCGCGGGCGCGCACGATGCTGCGCGCCGCCTGGCTCGCGCAAGAGGAGCCGCAAAGATGACCTGCGATGAAGCCGAGATCCTGATCCACGCCCTTGCCGACGGCGAACTCGACGCCGGACATGCGCGCGAGGTCGAAGCTCACGTCGCCGCCTGCCCGCGCTGCGCGTCGGAGTTGGCTGCCATCAGGCAAATGCAGCAGGTGCTCGCCGGCACCGACCTGGCCTTCAAGGCGCCGTCCGCATTGCGCCAGCGTATCGAAGCGACGCTGCCGCCGGCGCGGGCGATGGCCGTGACGCCGCTTGCCGCGGCACGGCCAAGCCGGCGCGCGTTGCTGAAAGGCTTTACGCTGGGCTCGGCGGTTTCAGCGTTGGCCGCGACCGGTCTCGTCGCCATCGTGCTGCGCAACGACGACCAGCAGCGGATCGAGGCCGAGATCGTCTCGGCGCATCTGCGCTCGCTGCAGGCCGGCCACCTGACGGACGTGATCTCGACCGATCAGCACACGGTCAAACCCTGGTTCAACGGCAAGCTCGACGTATCGCCGCCGGTGATCGACCTCACCGCACAGGGCTTCACCCTGATCGGCGGGCGGCTCGACTATGTGGACGCGCGCGCCATCGGTGCGGTGGTCTATCGCCGCCGACAGCACGTCATCAATCTGTTCGTGGCGCAGACCTCGGGCACCGAACGCCGTACGGCGCGGATGGAGACCATTCAGGGCTTCAACATCCGCTTCTGGCGCGACCGCGGCCTGAACTATTGGGCGATCAGCGATCTCGGCGCCGACGAACTGACTGAATTCGGAGAAAGGTTCGAGACCGCGATCGGCGCGAACAAGGAAGGCTGACCCGCTCTCGCGTTTCAGTCATTGCGAGCGAAGCGTGCCCAGCGGCTGTCCAGAGACGAACTGAAACGGCGGGCACGGCGCTGCGCGCTGTTGCCCACCCTCATATGGGGTCTTGTGAGTCAAGTCTCGTTCGATAGGTCGAGTTTTTTTTCGAGGATGCCGTTCGTTTCCTTAGAGGTGGTGTGTTCGGCGGAGCAAAGCCGACGTCCGCGCGCTCTCGATTTTGCGCCGTAGCGGACGGCGGCTTTGCGGGTGGGCAGGGCGACGTCTGGCGCCACGAACCTGCGGTCTCGGTCGAGGACTGGCTTGCGAAGATTCTGCAGCTGTCCGCTGCATCACCTCATATCCGGTCGGATGAAGTCATCCGGGCCCATGTTCCGCATGCTTGCGGCGAGAAGCCAAAGAGGATGAGACCCATCTACAAGACGGCTGGTGGTACGGCCCTAGGGTGGCACGGTCATCATCCATCCTCGCAAGACCGCGGCGAACCGCGGGCCTGATCGCGAAGTTCGTTTACGCCTTCATCAGGGCCTCCTCGGGCACGAGGCCGGTCTCGAGATAGCGCCACAGCGCCACGACGAGCTTGCGCGCCAGCGCCACGATCGCAATGCGCCTGACACGCTTGCCGGTGTTGAGCGTGCGGGTCTGGAACCAGCGGCTGAGCGCGCTGTCCGGCTGATGGCGGACCCAGAGCCAAGCCAGCTCGATCGTCTTCAGGCGGACGTGCGGATTGCCCGCCTTGCTGATGCCCTGCTCACGATCGATGCCGCCGCTCTTCCATGGGCTCGGTGTCAGGCCGCAATAGCTGGCGACCTCGCGCCGGTTGCGGAAGTCCTTGTAGAACAGCTCGCCCGCCAATGTCGTGGCGAAGGCCGGCCCGAGCCCCTTGAGCCGCTGCAGCTGCTCCCGCCGCTTGGCCATCGCCTCCGGAACGACAGCCGCCTGCGCGGCCTCCTGGCTCTGCTCCAGCGCCGCGAGCTGCTCGCGCACCAGCATCAGACGCGCGTGCTCGCGCTTGACCTCGGCCAGAACGTGGGGCGGCAGCGGCTCACCCTGCCAGTCGCGTTGCTGCTCCAGCCAGGTGAGCCAGTTGCGGCGGCGCGGCGCGCCGACCTCCAGGCCGGACAGCCGCAGCAGCGCCTTGATCCGGTTGGTGTGGGCCGTCTGCTCCGTGACCAGCCGGTCGCGCTCGCGGCTGACCCGCCGGGCGTCCTCCTGCTCCACCGTCGGCACCCGGACGATCCGGACCACCCGGGGCTCGCCGCGCAAATAGGCCATCAGCGTGCGCAGCAACAGCTCGCCGTCGATCCGATCCGTCTTTGCCCGCCGTGCGCGCTGCTCGACCGCGATGCTTGCCGGATCGAACACCAGATTGTCGATTCCGTTCGCGACCAGCAACCGGTGCAGCCAGAAGCCGTCATAGCCGGCCTCGTAGCAGCTCGCCACGCGCGGCTCCGATCCGAGCTTCTGCGCCGCCCGGGCCCGCGTCTTGGCGATCAACGCCAGCAACCCGACCTGATCGACTCCGTCGAGCTTGTGCCGCGACATCCGTCCCTGATCGGGACTGTGCAACGTGATCAGCCAGCTCTTCTGGCTGAGTTCAATTGCAACGAAAATCGTGCCAGTATCTCCGGCGGTGAGCGTGCCTTGGGTCGAAGCTTGCATCTGACTCTCCGAGGGTTCGAGTGTGGAAACCCAAACCTATCGGAAGGGCTCGCTCACCGCTCCCCCATGGAATCTACGCGAGCATCACGCCGATTTGCGGATCGCGTTGTCGACGAGGGTCTTGCCGAGCGACCAGATTGCGCCGGGCACCTTGTGGCTCTGGGCGATCACGTCGTCGAAGGCGCGCTCGATCCAGGCGCAATCCTCTTCCGTAATGGTGAGCGGCGGCAGCAGCTTGATCGTGTGCAGGCCGTGGCCGGCGACCTGGGTCAGAATCTTGTGATCCTTGAACAGCGGCACCGTGATCAGCTGGCAGAACAGGCCCTTGTTGGCGCTCTCCAGCACGTTCCAGGAGGCCTTGAGGCGCAGCGATTTCGGCGGACCGAACTCGACGCCGATCATCAGGCCCTTGCCGCGCACTTCCTTCAGCAGCTCATAGCCCGGCACCATCCGCGTCAGCGCGAGGCGCAGCTCGGCGCCGCGCTTGGCGGCCGCCTCGACCAGCTTCTCAGCCTTGATCACCTCGAGGGTGGCAATGCCGGCCGCCATCGCGAGGTCGTTCTTGGCGAAGGTCGAACCGTGCACGACCGCGCGGTCCATGCGGTTGAAGATCTTGTCGAAGATGGACTTGCGCGTGAGCAGCGCGCCGACCGGCACATGGCCGCCCGACAGCGCCTTCGACAGCAGCACCATGTCAGGCTCGACGTTCCAGTGTTCCACAGCGAGGAACCGCCCGGTGCGCCCCATGCCGGTCTGGATCTCGTCGGCGATGAAGATAGTACCGTACTTCTTGCAGAGCGCGGCGGCCCCGGGCAGGAACTCGTCGGAGGGCATGTTGACGCCCTTGCCCTGGATCGGCTCGACGATGAACGCCGCGATCTCACGCGACGACAGCGCCTGCTCAAGCGCCGCGAGATCGTTGAAGGGGACGGCCGTGCAACCCGGCAGCAGCGGCTCGAAGCCGGCGCGGAAGTTCGAATCCTCGGTCAGCGACAAGGCGCCATAGGTCAAACCATGATAGGAGTGCCCGCAATAGACGATGCCCGGCCGGCCGGTCGCGCCCCGCGCGAATTTGATCGCGGCTTCAACAGTCTCGGCGCCCGAATTGGCGAAGAACACCTTGTCCAGATACGGGACATATTCCAGCAGCCGCTCGGCAAGAATGCCCGCCAAGGTCGACACGTCGAGCTGAACCAGGTTCGGCATGTCGCTATCGAGCACGCTCTTCAGCGCGCCGCGGAGAGTCGGATGATTGCGGCCGATTGCAAAGACACCAAAACCGCTCAGCAGGTCGAGATAGCGGGCCCCATCCCGATCGTAGAGGTACTGCCCTTGCCCCTTCTGGAACCCGACATCATATCCAATCGTCTTGAGAACGCGGACCAGTTGCTCGTTCAGATGCCGAGAGTGCATCGTGCTGCGCTGCGCTTCGCGCTCCACAAACATCTCGGAAACGTCTAGATTGGCTTTTAGCATCGGGTACATACTTCGGTTGATGGACGTGACGTCAACTGAAAACGCGCAATGCGGCGTTTTGCCCCCATTCGCACCATCAAAGCAAGCACGGGTTTCTGCCAATGTTGCATCGCCTTAGATATCTCATGCCGACGACGATAGCATACTCCACGGTGTTGTTCGCAGCAGGAATTTCTTCTGCTCTCGCGGCCGACCCAACCGGCGACTGGCGGGTCGCGGACGGTGTGGCGAACATCCGAGTCGCACAATGTAATGGCAGCATGTGGGGCGTGGTGGCCTGGGAGAAAACCCCGGGCGGGCGTGACAGCAATAATCCCGATCCGGCCCGGCAGAGCCGGCCGACGCTCGGCATGCCGATCCTGATCGACATGAAGAAGACGCCCGGCGCCGACCAGTGGGAAGGTCAAGTCTACAACGCGAAGGACGGCCAGCTCTACAGCTCCACGATCACGCCGGCCGATCCCGATCATCTCGAGATCAAGGGCTGCGTGCTCGGCTTCCTGTGCGGAGGTGAGACCTGGACGCGCGTCAGCCCACCGATCCCGTCGAGCCCGGTGAACAGCATGGCCAAAGGTACACAGAAACCAATCGCGCCGGCCCCTGCTCAGGCACCCAAGGCCACGGCGAGCGCGGCCACGACGACCGGGAAACCGGCGCAGAAGCCTGCAGACCAAGTCGGCGACATCTGCCTGCTGCCGGACGTCGCGCGCGCCCGCTGACCAGCGCGCGGCTCGTGTCCGTACCGGGACGCAACGAGACTAAGAACGACCCAGACGAAAAAAGGCGGCCGCTTCACGCGGCCGCCTTTTTTCACGTTGTTGCCGTCGTCTATTCCTTGACCTCGCGGGGCTTGCCCATCAGCGCTGGCTGAAACAGCAGCACCGCTGCCAGCGTCGTGACCAGCGACAGCGCCAACAGCTTGCCCATGCTCGACGTGCCCGGATGGCTCGACAGCCACAGGCTGCCGAAGGCCGTTGCCGTGGTCAGCGCGCTGAAGAAGATCGCCCGCGTCAGGCTGGTCTGCAGCAGGTTGGTGCGGCCGCCGCGCCAGGCCACCACGTAGTAGATCTTGAACGCCACACCTATGCCGAGCAGCAGCGGCAGCGCGACGATGTTGGCGAAGTTCAGCGGCAGCTTGATCAGGACGCAGATCTCGAGCGTCACGGCACCGGCGACGAGCAGCGGCACGATGGTCATCAGCACGTCGGCGAAGCGCTTCAGGGTGATCCACAACAGCAGGCTGATCACGACCAGCGCGTAGATGCCGGCATGGATGAACGCCTTCACGATCGTGTCACCCGACTTCAGGATCGACACCGGCCCGCCGATCGCGTTCGGCTCGGCCACCAGCACGGCGTTGGCGAACCTCCTGAGATTGTCGTTGTCGTTCGGGTCGCCTTTCGGCTGCGCCTCGACGCGAATCAGGCCGTCCTTGCTCTTCCACTGCGACACCAGCTCCGGGGGCAGGTTCGACAGGCTGACAGGCTGCGCCTGCAGCGATGCGTTGAGCTGTTCGAGCGTGATCCGCAGCGGCTCGACGAACACCGCCTGCGCCTTGTTGCGAACCGTTTCGCTCGTGCCGGCCAGCTTGGCGAGCGCGTCGGCCAGCCGCCGCGACGCGACCGCGCCGGGCCCCTGGCCGTCACCCGCGGTGCGCCTGAGATTGTCGACGGTCGAGTTCAGCGCCTCGACGTTCTCCTTGTCGGTCGGCGCCGCATCGATCTGATCCGGATTGAGCGCAGGCCCCAGCACCTTGGCGCCCTGCGCGATCATCTTCAGCTTGGCGGGCTGGTCCTCGGGCACGAAGCTGTCGAGCGACATCACGCGCGCGACTTCCGGCAGCTTCTCGAGCTTGGCCTCGATCGCCTTGGCCTCCGTCTCCGAACGGGTCAGCACATCGATGGCGTTGGCGCCGGTGTTCGGATCTTTTCGCAGGTCGAGATAGGTCGCAATCGATTCGGCGTGCGGATTGCGCAGGTTCATCGGGTTGAAGTCGAACTTCATGTAATAGAGCAGCGGCAGGCCGGCGATCACCAGACCGAGCGTGCCGACGATGATCGGAACGCGGTGCTCCTCCAGGAAGCGATCGACCGGCGCCAGGAAGGCATAGCCGACCGGCTCCTTCTCACCGGGCGGATTGAAGATCTTGAGCAGCGCCGGCAGGATCGTGATGCTGGAGAAGAACGCGATCATCATGCCGGCCCCGGCGATCGCGCCGAGTTCGGAAATGCCCTTGTAGTCGGTCGGCAGGAAGCACAGGAAACCGGCAGCGGTTGCCATCGCGGCGAGCGACAGCGGCACCGCGGAGCGTTGTGCCGCTTCCGCGAGCGCCTCCGGCAGGTCGTCGTTCTTGAAGCGCTCGGAGCGGTAGCGCACGCTGAACTGGATGCCGAAATCGACGCCGAGGCCGATGAACAGCACGGCGAACGCCACCGACAGCAGGTTGAGCGAGCCGACCATCATCAGGCCGACGGCGGTCGTGAGGGCGAGGCCGATGAACAGGTTGATGAACACCGCCGTGATGATCTTGGCCGAATGCAGCGCCAGCCACAGGATGACAAGCACGACGATGACGGTGCCGATGCCGTTGACGACGGCGCCTTCCTGCACCGTGGCGTATTCCTCGTTGGCGATCGGCACAGGTCCGGTCAGCCGCACCCGCGCGTGAAACCGGTTCGGGAAATCGAGCTCGGCCGCAGCCTGGCGGATCGCATCGGTCGCCCCCTTGCCGGGCTCCAGCGCCTGGTAGTCGAGGACCGGCTTGAACTGGATGAAGGCGCGCTTGTCGCCGTCGGTGAGCGGCTTGTCGCTGATCAGCTGCCGCCAGGAGAACGACGCGTCGCCCTTGTCGAGCACGGTCTCGACGGTTTGCGAGATGTAGTCGAACGGGCGGGCGGTGCTGTCGAGCTTGACCTCGCCGCGCTTGACGCCGGCCAGGCCCGTCTCCAGCGCGCCGGTCAGCCCTCGGATCGAAGGATCTCCGGCCATGATCTCGATCAGCGGTGCCGCGGCAGCGAACTGGCCCGTGAGCTCCTTGACCTCATCGGTCGGCAGGAACAACAGGCCGTTCCTGGCGAAGAACTCGCCGCCTCCGAGCATCTCGACCGAGGAGAAGTTCGCGGTGTCGCCCTTGAGCTTCTTGACGAGCGCATCCGCCGCCACCCCCGTCATCTCGGGCGTCGCCGCTTCGACCACTCCCAGGATCATCCGATCGCGATCGAAGGCCTGCTCGTACTGCTGGTCGCGCTTGCGCCAGTCGAGCTCGGGAGAAATGAGCTTGTTGATGTCGGTATTGATGGCGAAATGGCGTGCCGTGTAGACACCCGCGCCCACCGACAAAAGGAGGCCCGCAATCAACGTCGGCCACGCAAACCGCGTGCAGGCCTTGACGGTGGAGACGACAAACGTTGTGAGCACTTCTCGACTTTCTAAAGTTTAAAGAGCTGGGCGGAAACGTCCGCTTCATGGCGGAGTTCCCCGATCAGGGCCAGTCTCGGACCAAGTCCGAAAGCAGAGCCCTGACACGGCCTTGGCCCAACCTTGAAGAGGCGGATGGTCGCTGGACGGCGGATCAGGTCGAACGCTGCACGGAACCGTCGGGGCGGCTGATATAGCGGCTGTTATCGGCGGTAAAGTGACGAACGAGTGAGAGCGTAAGTAACTCAGTTAATTCAATTAATCTATAATTACTAATTTACCTGCAGGAATTTCCGCACTGTGTGCTACGTGTCACATGCGATCGACTTGCAATCCGGCTTTCCTCCCCGCTCCATTTTTGACACAAAGCCCTGCGCTTTCCATGTGTGTCAGCGGGCCAATTGGGGCATTCGCCTGGTGCGGATATTGCAACCCGATCGTACGCGCGGAGGTGACGGGTCGAAAGTGAGGCAACGTGACTGACGGACGTCCAATGCAGGTGTATCTCGCGCAACCGCGCGGTTTTTGTGCTGGGGTCGTGCGCGCCATCGAGATCGTCGAGCGCGCGCTGGAGAAGTATGGCCCGCCCGTCTATGTGCGCCACGAGATCGTGCACAACAAATACGTGGTGGAGAGCCTGAAGGCGAAGGGCGCGATCTTCGTCGAGGACCTCTCGGAGGTGCCTCCGCGCGCCGTCACCGTGTTCAGCGCCCATGGCGTGGCGCGAACGGTGGAGGAGGAGGCGGCCGCGCGCGGCCTGCCGGTGCTGAATGCCACCTGCCCGCTGGTCACCAAGGTCCACAACCAGGGCAAGCGCTACATGTCCAAGGGCCGTACCCTGGTGCTGATCGGGCATGCCGGCCATCCCGAGGTCGAGGGGACCATGGGTCAGGTTCCCGGCCCGGTCTACCTGGTCCAGAACGTGGCCGATGTGGCCGCCCTGCCCCTGCCGCTCGACACGCCAATGGCCTATATCACCCAGACCACCCTCAGCGTGGACGACACGAAAGACATCATTTCGGCCCTTCAGACCCGCTTTACAGACCTTCAAGGCCCCGATATCCGGGATATCTGCTATGCGACACAGAACCGCCAATCTGCGGTAAGGGACTTGAGTAGACTGGTGGACCTTATCCTGGTGGTGGGCGCCGCCAACAGCTCCAACTCGAACAGACTGCGCGAGATCGGCACCGAGGCCGGGATCCCGAGTTATCTGATCGCTGATGGCAGCGAGCTCAATCCGGTTTGGCTGAAGGACGCCAAGGCCGTCGGCATCACCGCCGGCGCCTCGGCCCCCGAAGTCCTCGTTGACGACGTGATACAGGCCCTGCGCCGCATCGGACCGGTCGAGGTCTCGGTGGTCCCGGGTCGGGAAGAAAACATCGAATTCCGCCTGCCGGCCGAGCTGGTCGCGGGCTGATCACATCTCGTTTGGTCCAGAAAGAAGAGACGTAATGGCAATCCCCTTCCATAAGGAACTGCGTATCGGGGCCTATCTGATGAAGCAGAAGCTTCTCGGCCGTAAACGCTATCCGCTCGTGCTGATGCTGGAGCCACTGTTCCGCTGCAACCTCGCATGCGCAGGCTGCGGCAAGATCGACTATCCCGACGCGATTCTCAACCGCCGCATGTCGGCGCAGGAGTGCTGGGACGCCGCCGACGAATGCGGTGCGCCGATGGTGGCGATCCCTGGCGGCGAGCCGCTGATCCACAAGGAGATCGGCGAGATCGTGCGCGGTCTGGTTGCGCGCAAGAAGTTCGTCTCGCTCTGCACCAACGCGCTGCTCTTGGAGAAGAAGCTCGATCTGTTCGAGCCCTCGCCCTTTCTGTTCTTCTCGGTGCATCTCGACGGCCTGCGCGATCATCACGACAAGGCCGTGTCGCAGAAGGGCGTGTTCGATCGCGCGGTGTCGGCGATCAAGGCGGCCAAGGCCCGCGGCTTCACCGTCAACGTCAATGCGACGGTGTTCGACGGCCATCCGGCCGAGGAGATCGCGAAGTTCATGGACTTCACGACCGAGCTCGGCGTCGGCGTGACGATGTCGCCGGGCTATGCCTATGAGCGCGCGCCGGACCAGGAGCACTTCCTGAACCGCACCAAGACCAAGCAGCTGTTCCGCGACGTGTTCGCGCTCGGCAAGGGCAAGAAGTGGAATTTCATGCATTCCGGCCTGTTCCTCGACTTCCTGGCCGGCAACCAGGAGTTCGAGTGCACGCCCTGGGGCATGCCCGCCCGCAACATCTTCGGCTGGCAGAAGCCGTGCTACCTGCTCGGCGAAGGCTACACCAAGACCTTCAAGGAGCTGATGGAGACCACGGACTGGGAGACCTACGGCACCGGCAAGTACGAGAAGTGCGCCGACTGCATGGCGCATTGCGGCTATGAGGCCACCGCCGCCGATGCAGCGCTGACCAACCCGCTGAAGGCAATGTGGGTGTCGTTGCGCGGCGTCAAGACCACGGGACCGATGGCGCCGGAGATCGACCTCTCCAAACAGCGCCCGGCGCAGTACGTGTTCTCGTCCGAGGTGCAGAAGCGCCTGTCCGATATCCGCCGCGACGAGGCGCTCGAAGCCCAGCAGAAGGCGTCCACCGCGGCCTGACGCACGGACCAGTCCGAAACAAACAAAAAGGCCGCCGGGCAATCGGCGGCCTTTTTCGTTGGGATGACGTCTCAACCGAGGATGGCGTTGACCGTCAGCGGAGCGAAATCGCTCACGCCTCGGCTGCAGCCATCGCCTCGTTCTCCAGGAAGTGCTCGGCCGCCAGCAGGCCGCTCAGCAGCAGGTCACGGGCGCCGCGCAGCGAGCGCAGGGCACGATTGAACTCGATGCCCGTCGACACCAGGCCGCGCAGCACGGCCGGGTTGCGGGCGACGCCGCGCAGGATCATCGGCAGGTCGATATCGCCGTTCGGCTTGATGGCGTCCTTGGCGAGCGACGGAAGCGTGCGATGGGCAGGATCGGAGATGACCCGCAGCGCCGCGAAAGGAAGCCCGTACTGAGCGGCATAAGCGGCCGCGATGTGGCTCTCCATATCGACCGCGGCGGCACCGGTCTTCATGCGCAGCGCCGCCTTGCGAGCCTGTGCCACCACGACCTCCTCGGCCCCGGCAAGCACGCCGCGCACGACGCGGCGCTTCTTCAGCGCAGCACGCGCAATGTGCTCCTCGCGCAGGGACAGTCCGGACAGCCAGCGCGCGTTGCCGGCTGTCACCTCGGTCGCGACGACGATGTCGCCCGCCTTGAGGCTCGGATCGAGGCCGCCGGCCACGCCGAAGCTCACGACGCCCCGGATCGAGGTCGGATCGAATACCGTAAGCAGCGAGCGCAACTGTTTGGGATCGCTCGAGCTGCAGATGACCATCATGCCGGGCCCGGCAGCAATCCGGGCCTCCTGCACCAGTCCCGTCACGACCAAAACCGGCCGCGGATCAATGGGGCGATCCGCGGACGTCTCGTCCCCCATCCCCAACTTCACAATCCGACCTCTGACACTCTGTTCGACGTCGCTACGTCAGTTGTTCAAAGCCTCAACCGCAGCGGCGCCAGAGCGGAAAGAGCTTAACAAACCGAGGATTACGCAGAAAAAATCCGCGAGGAAACCCTGTTTGCGCCGCACTGCACCCGCACGCGATGCGTTTTTTGCCTGGTGTTGCCATTTGGTCCCGCCGATCGCTGTTCCAACCCGGAACAAGATCGGCACAGGCTCCACCGCCGATGGAACTCGAAGCAAGAACCGAGCCACGGAAATGTGACAATCGGTGAACGGGCGCGTGTCCAGACCGGCCGAGCCGCCAGCCGACGCGCCGAGAAGACAGCACCGCTGGTCAGCGTCGCCCGAGCAGCAGATCCGCAGCCCGGTCGCCGGAACGCACGGAGCCCTCGATGGTCGCCGGCAGGCCGGTGTCGGTCCAATCGCCGGCCAGAGCGAGATTGCCGAACGCCGTCTTCACGCCGGGACGCAGGGCATTCTGCTCCGGGGTGGCCTCGAAGGTGGCGCGGCGCTCGCGCACGATCTGCCAGGGCGGCAGCTCGGCCGAGATGCCGCCGGCCTTGCAGACGTCGGCCCAGATCGCGGCGGCCAGCTGCTCGCGCGGCATGTCGACCAGGCGATCGCCGTTGCTGATGGTGACCGAGAGCCGCTGCGGGAAGGCGAACAGCCATTCGACCAGGCCGCCGACGACACCGAGCAGTGCCGGCGCGTCCTTCGGCGGCGTGATGCGGAAATGGGCATTGACGATGGCGCGGTACTTGGTCGGCCCGGTCAGCCCAGGCAGCAGCGCCATGGCGGGTCGCGGCGGCACCGCCAGCACGACGACGTCTGACGGCCCGAGCGCGACGGTTTCGTCGCCGCCGAAGCGCAGCCCGGTCACACGGCCCCCGGTCTGATCGAGGCCGCGAAGCTCGCGGCCGATGCGGACGCTACCGCCCTTGCCTTCCAGGAATTTGACCGCCGGGTCGATCAGCACGCCCGACAGGCCATCGCGCGCGATCAGGGGCCGGCAAGCCTGGCCGCCGGCGAGCAGCGTCTCGCGGACGATGGCGCCGGCCAGCCCGGCCGAGCCTTCCGGCGGATCGCAATTCAGCGCCGCCAGCAGCAGCGGCTGCACCAGGCGATCATACAGCGTCCCCTTGCAGGGGATGGTGTCGCCGATCGTCTTCGACGTGCCGGCCCAGATCAGCGGCGACAGCGCAAGATAGTCGCCGAGCTTCGTATCGGGCACGCGGCGGCTCTCGTCGAACACCCACAGCGGCAGCCGGCCATTGCCGAGATCGAGCAGCCAGCGCTGTCCGGTCCGGATGTCGACGAAGGCGAACTCCGCCTTCTCCGGCCCCACCAGCCCGGCCTCCGAGCCGATCGCGCGGGCATAGGCGAGCACGTGGTGATTGGCCGAGAGCAGCAGGTGATTGCCGTTGTCGATCACGAGGTCGGTCGCAGCGTCGTAATAGGAACGGCAGCGCCCGCCGATCTGCTGCGTGGCCTCGTGGACATGAACGGCATAGCCCGCATTGGCGAGCCGCACGCCGGCGGAAAGGCCGGAGATTCCGGCACCGATGATGTGAGCGGTCTTGTTCATCAGATGAGAGCGTAACGGAGGATGATGCCGAGCTTGGTGAGCTTGCTCACACGCACCGGCTCGCGCGGCAGCGCGAAGCCGCGTTCGAGCAGCAGTTCGAACACGGCGCGGTAGTATTTCGACATGATCCGCGGCGCGCGCACGGCGCGTCGGCGGTTGCGCCGCATGATCTCGTCGGCCTTCTCGAAATGCGTCCTGGCCCTGACGGCAACCGAGTTGCAGACCTTGGGCAGCGCGCGCTCCTGCATGACCTTGACCGGATCATCGCCGGTGATGCCGGCGAACAGCAGTGCCTCACGTGGCAGGTAGAGCCGGCCGATGCCGGCGTCCTCG
This sequence comes from Bradyrhizobium ontarionense, assembly GCF_021088345.1. Lineage (NCBI taxonomy): Bacteria > Pseudomonadati > Pseudomonadota > Alphaproteobacteria > Hyphomicrobiales > Nitrobacteraceae > Bradyrhizobium > Bradyrhizobium ontarionense. The sequence continues at coordinate 2,472,319 of NZ_CP088156.1, forward strand.
TCGATATCGCGCAGGATGTTGGTGAGCTGCAGCGCCCGCCCCAGATGGTGAGCGAGCAGGATTCCGTCGTCCTCGGGCATGCCGAAGATGCGCACCGACAGCCGCCCGACCGCACTCGCCACCCGGTCACAATAAAGGTCGAGCGTGGCGAGATCGGGTGCGCGGATCTCCTGCGGCACGTCCATCTCCATGCCATCGATGATGGCGAGGAAATCCTCCCGCTTCAGCCCGAACGTCTTCACTGAGGCGGCGTAGTCGCTCAGACGCGGCGGCGGATTGCCGCGATAGAGCGCGTCGATGTCGTCGCGCCACTTCTGCAGTGCCGCCAGCCGCTCGGGCCGTGGGCCGTCGGAATCGGCGATGTCGTCGACCTCGCGGCAGAAGCTGTAGATCTGGAACATCGCGTCGCGCTGGGCGCGCGGCAGGATGCGCATGGCGGCATAGAACGAGCTGCCGGACGCGGCCGTGCCGTGGTCGACGCCGTCTGCGGTCGCTTCGAGGGTCATGCGCCGGCCGCCGATTTGGTGACGGGGTGGCGGCCGACCGCACGGCGGCCGATCTCGCCCGCAACGGCCGCGAGGGTGTGACCGAGCATGGCCAATGGGCTCAGATGCACGCGCTCGCTCAAGGGATCGCGCACCTTGAGCAGCCCCACGATGCGGTCCGCGAAGCCCTGGATCACGGCGATCTCCAGCCCGAAGCGGAAATCCTTGACGCCGCTGTTGAGGCCCCTGCCCTCGTCGAGCAGCGCCGCGTTGCGCACGGCAAGCTTCTGCAGACACGACAGCAGCGGCGGCGGCGCCTTGGCCTCGCCGAGCATCTCGACGGTCGCGCCGGCCTCGGCCAGCGCATCGCGCGGCAGGTACACGCGGTTGAGCGCCTTGTAGTCCTTGCCGCAGTCCTGCAGGTGGTTGTTGATCTGCAGCCCGGCGCAGATGGCATCCGACGCCGGCCAGGTCGAAATCGACTCGCCATGCACGTCGAGCATGAAGCGCCCGACCGGCATCGCCGAATAACGGCAATAGTGAATGACCTCGTCCCAGGTCTCATAGCGCAGCTTGGTCACGTCCATGCGGAAGGCGACCAGCACATCCACCGCGTGGCGGGGCGGCATGCCGCGCGCGGCAAGCGCCCTGCGCAGGCTCACGGCCACATCCTGCGTCTCGCCCGTTCCCGTCAGCTCGGCCTCGAGCAGATCGAGCAGCCGCAGCTTTTCCTCGCCCGGCAGGGTCGGATGATCGGCGATGTCGTCGGCCGTCCGCACGAAATTGTAGAAGGCAAGGATCAGCGCCCGATGCTCGGGTCGGATGATCCACGACGCCACCGGAAAGTTCTCGTCCCGGTGTGTCTTGCCGGATCGCAAATCGCTCGCGGTGGTCATGGACGAAACAGCTATCAGGTTGAAAGGGCGCTACAGCAAACGATGCCCGCCGCTTCGCTCATGCGAACGGATTGCTGGCCTTCATATAGGCGAAAATCCAGTCAAAACCAATGCAATCCGTATCGCCCCGCCACCACGGCCGGTGGCGCCGGCCCGCCTCTCGAGGCAGGCCAGCGGGCGTTAACCAAACGGCTTCGGAAACGACGTTCCGAACGGCAACGGCTTACTGGTTATGGGTCTTGAGCACCTGATCGCAGGCCGGGCTGATCTTGGGGCGGTTCTCCTTCAGGCACGCCAGGATCGTGAAGTCACCCTGATCGATGACGGCACGGCAGAACTTCTGAACGTCACGCGTGCAAGCCGCCTGCTCCTCAGCCGTTCCGCGCGCGCCTTGCGCGAACGCACCGGTGGAAACGGACAGCGACAGCAGAGAAAGTGCCAGGAAAATCTTACGCATCGTGTTCCTTCATTTTGACAGCAGAGGAGACCTCCCGGGATCGCCGATGCTGCCCGGGAAACACCTGTTTCGTTTGGCAAGGACCGCAAGCCCCCCCAGCGCCGGAGGTACGCTGCCAAATGCGGCCAAATTCACGCCCTATGATCCCAAGCCGCTCAAGCTCGGGCATCACAGCTTTGGCATAAACAAGGCGTTGATACTAGGGCATTATTTTCGGAACACGTTTTTCGTATTTGGCTGTTGCAAGCATGCCGCGCGGACCGTTAGATGCAGCGCCGTCGGGACCTGCGAGCGAGCTCTGCAGCAGCTTTAGCGACGAAGGCCTGCTGGCCGTCATTTGAACCTAACGTTCGGCGAGAACACCAAGTGTTCGAAGCGGCAACACACGCCTGCACAACGGTGTCATTTTGGATGGGAAACTCGATATGAAACTGTTCGGCTCACCTTTTTCCGGGCGCGTCGTCAAGGCCGCCGGTCTCGGCGTAGCGCTGATCCTGTCGGCGTCGGCAGTTCGTGCGCAGACGGGCCCGTTCGCCGGCTTCGACGGCTCCTGGTCCGGCAACGGCACCGTCGCGCTGTCCGACGGCACCACCGAGCGGATCCGCTGCAAAGCCAGCTACAAGGTCGCCGGCGTGAACCTCAAGCAGAGCCTGCATTGCGCCAGCGACAGCTACAAGTTTGACCTGACCAGTGACGTCGTCAGCCAGGGGGAGCGCATCTCCGGCAATTGGAGCGAAGCGAGCCGCAACGTGAACGGCGAGTTGCAGGGCACCGCCGGCAACGGCCAGATCGACGTGTTCGTGCAGGCCGCCGGCTTCGCCGCCAGCATCACCCTGAAGACCAGCGGCAACAAGCAGGTGGTGCAGATCTCCTCAAAGGGTGAGATCCGCGGCGTCAACATCACGATGTCCAAGACCTGAGCGGTCGCGCTCCCATCAGCCATTGACTAGCGGAAACGGCCCTGACGATGTCAGGGCCGTTTGTTTTTTGGCTGAGGCACCGACGAGGCGAGGTGCAGGTTGAAGCCCCCGCTGTCGTCGCCCGGCTTGCCGCCTTCGCTAAAGCTCCGGCGCGCCCTTGAGTTCGCGGCCGCGTCGAAGCCGAAGGCGGGACCGGGCGCCCCCGTATTCCAGAGGCTGCAGTAATTGAACCGATGAGCCACGGCGTACAGGATCGCCCGCCTTCGCGGGCGATGACAGCAGTGTGTTGGGCTCAGACCACGTCTCTCACACCGGCTTCCGCTTCAGCTTCTGCGACAGGTTGATCAGGAACATCGCGGTCGGCCGGAGAATGAACAGGTCGGCAAACAGCGCCGCGACCATCGAGAAGGCGCTGAGCCAGCCGAACAGCCGCAGCGAGGGCAGATCGGAGAACACGGTGACAACGAGGCCGCAGGCCAGCACCACCGTGGTCAGGATCAGCGCCGGTCCGACCAGCACCGTGGCGCGCTCGACGGCGACGGCCGAGGTGACCCCGGGCGCGCTTTCCATCCGCAACCGGTTCAGGAAGTGGATCGTCGCCGACAGGCCGAGACCGAAGGAGACCGTGAGCGCGACCACGCTGGCGAATTGCAGCCCCTCCCCCATCGCCCACAGCACGGTGCCGGACATCACCACCGGGAAGATGCCGGGCAGGATGCAGGCGAGCATCACCACCCAGGAGCGGAAGGCCAGCCCGATGAACATCGCCACCAGCGCGAATTCGATCGTCAGTCCATGATTGAGCTTCTCGATCATGCTGGCGGAGTTGCGCGCGGCAATGGCGGCGAGGCCGGTGACTGCGATCTCGAAGCCGGGATGCGCCTTTCTGACCGTGTCGAGCTCGTGATCGAGCTTGTCGACGACCGGCAGCAGCTGGCTGGAATCGAGATCTGGCACCCGGCCCGCGACCACGACCGCGTCCTGCTCCTTGTCGACGAAGCGGCGCACCAGATGCTCCGGGATCAGGCTGACATATTCCTGCAAGGTCGCCGTATCAGACGAGCCGGCCTTCTCCGCGAGCCAGCGCCGCAGCGTCTCGACCGACCAGACATTGCCGACCCCGGCCGTCTTCTCGACCGTAGCGTGCACGTCGGCGATCGTCTGCAGGGTGTCGGGCGCGTAGAGCGAGGCGCCCTTCGGAAACTGGATCAGCACGTTGACCGGATTGGCGCCGGTGAGCTTGGCGTCCAGCCGGTTGCTGGCTGCCACGGCCTGGCGCTTGTCAGGCACCTGGTCGGCGAGGCGGTAGCGTGGCTCGAGGCTCGCATAGACCACCGCCAGTGAGCCGACGAACACCACGGCGATCAGGCTGAACAGCCCGGGCCGGCTCACCATGCGCACCGCGATCCAGTAGCAGAAATTGCGCAGCGCCTGCACGCCGGCATCGGCGCCCTGGAATTTGACCGCGAACGTCTTTTCGTTGCGCACCAGCAGCACGCCGAACACGGGCACCAGCGACAGCACGGCGAGCAGCGCGATGATGGTGGCGGCGAGCCCCGCCTCGCCGAACTTGCGGATCAGGTCGCTGTCGGAGAACTGCAGGGCGATGAAGGAAATGCCCGCCGTGGCGTGGGTCAGCACGCAGGCCGGTCCGACCACCAGCACGGCATTCCTGAACGCCGTCACCTTGTCCTGCCCCGCGATCAGCCGATCGCGTGCGGCGAAGGTCAGCTGCATCGAGTCGGAAAAGCTGATGACCATGATCAGCGGGGTCATCACGTTCAGGAACATGTTGAGATTGAAATTGGCCCAGCCGAGCGCGCCCAGCGCGAGCATGATCGCGATCAGTGGCGGGAACGCCGCCACGATCATGAAGGAGATCTTGCGGAAGAAGATGATGGCGATGATGCAGCCGGCGAGGATGCCGAGCACGTTGTAGGTCAACCCGTCGCGCTCGACCGCATTGCGGATCTCGAGCTGCATGACGGGGACGCCGGACAGTTGCACGTTGAGGCCGGTATCAGCGAGATCGTCGGTCATCAGCTTTCTGATATCGCCGACCACCTTGCCGAGGTCGTTCGACGCGACCACCTTGGGCTCGAGCGACAGCACGATGAGCGCGAGCGTGCCGTCCTCCGACAACAGCTTTCCGCGGATGATCTCGTTCGATTTCACCGTCTCGATGAACTTGTCATACGCGTCCCCCTCGGGCAGATCCGAGGGAAACAGCGCGGCCGGCAGCCTGCCGGGCGCCGGGGCCTGACGGGCCGAGAACAGCGACACCAGGCCGCGCGTCCCCTCCACCAGCTGCAGGTCGGTCACGAAGTCGCGGAGCTTTTCGAGGTTCTGGCGCGCCAGCAGCGTTTTGCCCTCGACCACGACGAGGACGTCGAATTCCTCGGCTGGGAACTTCTTGGTGACCTCCTGGTATTGGTGGAATTCCTTGCTGTCGGAGCGGAACAGCTGGCTGAGCGAATCGTCGATCTGGATGCGCTTGATGCCGAACACGGCCGCCACGATCAGGACGAGCAGGATGATGCAGGACACGATCGGCGCCTTGGCCGCGAACAGGCCGATGCGCTCGAGTCCAAAGGCGATGCTGTCGACCGGCCGCTGCTCGACCTTTTCGACATGAACTTCGTTGTCGTGCCTGACTTCCAGCATACGGTGTCCAGTGGTTACGGCGCGGCCCAATTCGGGAGGCACGAGCGCATAGGGCAGAAATAAGGCCGCTCAGCGAAGGAGAAATGACCGCATTGTGGCCTGCAGCCGGAGCTAATCCTTGAAAACATGTAAAAATTTGACGAGGCGACGTCTAGCAGGTCCAGCTCCCTGGCAGCAAGCATGCGCGACCACACAAGACGGCGAGCCGACATAAAACCGATCACGCCACGATTCTGTCACGCTTGAAAAGGCTCTACGAGGTCGCGGCGACGCCGCGGTCGCGGGCCGTCGGCGACACGATCCCTGACCCGCTCATGCATCGGTATCATGCGACGCGGTCGCTGCACGACCGGGAGCGCGCAAAGGCGGCGAGCAGCGGACGTCGCGGACCGATCATCCGGCGGGGACGGCCGCCTCGCGCAGCCGGATCGAGTAGTTGGAAGCATTCTGGTGGCCGCGCGAGGCGGCGCGCGCGAACATGATCAGATGATGCGCGATCATCGCCACCGCGATGAAGTTCTCGATCTCGCCCCGCTTGAGCTGGCTCCAGGCAAAGCGCCAGAACGGCCGCTTGTAGTCGCCGAGCACGCCGACCTTCCAGAAGATCTTGCCCATCATCACCAGACCGCGCCTGACATTGGGCCAGCTCTTCATCTCGTCGCTGATCGGGACCTTGATGCGGTTGGCATAGGTGGTGTCGCATTGATGCTTGTACCGCGCGTACAAGCGCTCCGGCACATAGGCCTCGTCCATGCAGCGCCGCCATGCGGCGACCACCTCGTCATAGGGCATCAGGAACTTGACGTTGGAATCGCGGCCGTCGTCGTGAACCAGCCTGCCCTCGCGCTCCAGGCGATCCCACAGCGGCGTCTGCGGCAGCGCCTGCAGCAGATTGATCGTGAGCAGCGGGATGCGGCTCTCCTCGACGAACTGCAGCAGCGCGTCCGCCGTCTGCGGGGTATCGGTGTCCAGCCCCATGATGATGCCGGACACCACCTCCATGCCGTAGCTGTTGATGGTCCTGATCCCTTCCAGGATCGGCACCATCATGTTGTGGTCCTTCTGCATCGCGGTCAGCGCCTCGGGATCGGGCGTCTCGATGCCGCAGAAGATCGTGATGAAGTAGGCCTCCCGCATCTTCTCCAGGATCTCGGGACGTTTGGCGATGTTGAGCGTCGCCTCGCAGGCGAGCCGCATCACGTAGCCGGTGCGTTTCTGCCATTCGATCAGATGCGGCAGCAGATCCAGCGCGGCCTTGCGGTTGCCGATGAAGTTGTCGTCGACGAAATAGACGGAGCCGGTGACGCCGCATTCCCGGAGCCTGTCGAGCTCGGCGATGATCTGCTGCGGCGCCTTGAGGCGCGGATTGCGTCCATAGAGGCCGGGGATGTCGCAGAATTCGCACTGGTAGGGACAGCCGCTGGAATACTGGATGCTGCCCAGGAAATACTTCTTCACCTCGGCGAGCTCATAGGCCGGGACCGGGAAATCGGTCATGGCCACGCGCTCCTTGGTCCGGAGCACGACCTGCTGCGCAGGCCGCGACGGATCGAGCGCCAGGCGATCGATGAGCTCGTCGGTCGCATCGCCGAGCTCGCCGACATGGAGATAGTCGAAGCTCGGATAGTAGTCCGGGCATGCGCTGACCGACGGGCCGCCGAGCGCGACCGGCAGATCGAATTCATGCGCGCGCCGGCAGATGTCGTTCATCTGCTGCCGCTGGATGTGCATGCCGCTGACGAATACCGCCTCGGCCCAGGCGAAATCCTCCGCCCGCGCGGGCCGGATGTTCTCGTCGATGAAACGCACCTGCCAGGAACGCGGGAGATAGGCCGCGATCAGCAACAGCCCCTGCGGCGGCATGAAGGCCTGGGTGCCATCGGTGAGCGGATAGGCATATTCGAAGGTTCCAAACGAGGACGTATAGCGCGGAAACACGCAGAGGATGCGCCGTACCGTCTCGATGCCCTCGAATCTCATCGATCGCCCTCACGACAACCTGCAATTGGTTTACCTTACGGCGAGAGGCGCCGCTTCGCCACCCCTTCCGGAAAAGTTGAGCCGGCTCTGCGCCCGCCTCGACGCCAACCCATATTGGAATTCGAACCTGCGCGTCCCGGAACTCTGGTGCGCGAGGCCCGCCATTCCCGGCGCGGCGGGACGTGGCCGGATCGGCCGCACCATGGCAGAACGCCATGCAATGCCGGCATCCTGCGCCATTGGCACGTCGCCTTCCCAATCCGGCCGCCGCAGAACCTGCCGGACCGCGACGCGGCGTGCCGGATCCTCACCAACACCCGACCGAACCATTCGAAGCGCGAGGACGACGTGCGATGCACGAAGCTGAGTTGCAATGCACTTGCAAAGGCCGCACGACGTGTCGTCGCGCGCATCGATCATCCCTAGTCAAGCGGAGGTCAGCGAGCCCAAGCCCCCCGACGCCCGGCCTAGACGATTGAAATTCAACGAAAAGTGCGCAGAGGTTGCATAGTACAGGCGGTGTCCACTTAACGCTTTCTCCATGAAGCTTTTGCATAATTATTAACAAACAAGTTCGCCGGCGTCTCAGCAAGGCTTTCGCGGTACCCCACCTCATGACCTCACATCCGACGTCCTCGAAGACCGCTACGCGTCATTCCCTGGCGGTCAAGCTTTATGCGATCTTCGCGCTGTTCGCCCTGCTGACGGCCGCGATCACCTGGCTGTCGGACTACAATTCGCGGCGTGCGGCCGAGCTCACCAGGTCGATCGAGACCGCGAACCTTGCGGCGCTCAACGTGCAGCGTGTCAACGGCCTGGTCTACGCGGTCGTGATGGAATCGCGCGGCGTCTACATGTCGACCGATCCCGCAGTCGTGAAGCGCTATGGCGAAGGGCTGCTGAAGTTCAATGCGGACATCCTTGGCGTGGTCGACAAGTGGCAGGCGATCGTGCAGGCCGACGACGCGCAGCAATTTGCAAACTTCAAGAAGCGCATCGAGCAGTTCGTGGAGTTCCGCAAGGAGCTCGTCCGCCGCGCCAACGAGATCAGCCCCGCCGCGGGGCGCGAATGGGGTGACAACGACGCCAACCGCTCGGTCCGCTCCGCGTTGAACAAGGATCTCGACGAGCTCTCCAAGGTCTATGTGGAGCGTGGCCGGAAAATCGGCGAGGACACCGAGACCGCCCGGAAGCTCTCGCTCGTGCTGACCGTACTCGGCGGCATGATGCTGCTGCTCGTCGTGACCGGCGTGGTGATCATCGCGCGCTCGATCGCCCGCCCGCTGTCGCAGATCACCGACACCATCCGCCAGGTCGCGACCGGTGCCGAGAACGTCGAGGTGCCGCATGCCGAGCGCGCCGACGAAGTCGGCGAGCTCGCACGCGCGATCGGCGTGTTCCAGCAGGCGATGGCGCACAACCGGGATCTCAATGCCCAGGTCTCGCAGGATTCGGAGATCCGCGAGGCGCGCGCGCATCACATCGAGACTGCGGTGGAGGAATTCCGCGTCGCCATCGGCGGCGTGATGCGGACCGTGACCGAGAACGCTGTGGCGATGCGCAACACGGCCGAGATGATTACCCGCCTGACGGCCGATGCCAGCCACCGCGCGGTCACCGCCGCCGGTGCCACGTCCCAAGCCTCGACCAACGTCTCCGCAGTCGCGAGCGCTGCCGAGGAGCTCTCCACCTCCGTTGAGGAGATCGGCCGCCAGATCCGACAATCGGCCGGCGCCGTCGAACAGACCGGCCAGCGCACCGTGAAGTCGATCACCGAGATCGAAGGCCTCGCCGCCGCCACCCAGCGCATCGACGGCGTGCTGACGCTGATCCAGACCATCGCCGAGCAGACCAACCTGCTGGCGCTGAACGCGACCATCGAGGCCGCCCGCGCCGGCGAGGCCGGCCGCGGCTTTGCCGTCGTCGCCCACGAGGTCAAGGCGCTGGCCGGACAGACCGCCAAGGCCACCGAGGAGATCAGCCAGAACGTCGGATTGATCCAGGCCTCGACCAAGACCGCTGTCGACGCGGTCCGCGAGATCGGCGATGCGGTGCGTGGCATCAACGAGATCACCTCGAACATCTCCAACGCCATCCAGCAGCAGGATCAGGCCACCCGCGAGATCTCGGTCAACGCCCAGTCGACCGCGCAAGGCAACCAGACGCTGGTCATGAACATCGGCTCGCTGCGCGACGCCATCGGCGAAACCTCGACGGCGGCCGCCTCCGTGCTGTCGGCCTCCGGTGACCTCAACGCGACGGCACAGACGCTCGCCGACGAGGTCGAGAAGTTCTTCCAGAACCTGCGCGCGGGCCCGTCGGCGAACACGCGGCTGCGCAAGGCCAGCTGACGGGGCTGGCTGACAAGGGCTGGAACGGCTGGCCGCCCTCAGGGGGCCGCCACCCGATCGCGCAATTCGCCGGGGGCGCCGGTGATCCACCGCGTTCCGGGTTCCGTTTCCTTGCTTTCGGAGAGCCCCCGTGCGCCAGACAGCCAAGAAACTGCCGTTCGCCTGCGAACCAGTCTGTGTCACCCAGGACGACGTCGAGGACGCCATCCGCACCATCCTCACCTGGATCGGCGAGGACCCGTCGCGCGAGGGCCTGGCGGAAACGCCGGCCCGGGTCGCACGGGCCTACAAGAGCTATTTCGCCGGCTACGAGCAGAGCCCCGAAGACTATCTGCGCAAGACCTTCGAGGAGACCGCCGGCTACGACGAGATGGTGCTGTTGCGGAACATCCCGTTCCAGAGCCATTGCGAGCACCACATGGCGCCGATCATCGGCCGTGCCTGGGTCGGCTACGTGCCGCGCAGCCGCGTCGTCGGCATCTCCAAGCTTGCCCGCGTGGTCGAGGCCTATGCCAGCCGCCTGCAGATCCAGGAGCGGATGACGGCCGAGATCGCCAACATCATCGACGAGGTGCTGCAGCCGCAGGGCGTAGCGGTCGTGATCAAGGCGGCCCATCACTGCATCAGCTCCCGTGGGGTCAAGAAGCACGGTGTCGATCTCACCACCAGCCGCATGCTCGGCTGCTTCCGCACCGACCCGATGAGCCGGCAGGAATTCCTGGCGATGGTCAATTCCGACCTGAAGGATTGACGGGCGCAAAAAATCGTCGGTCCGGTGATCCGGCCGTCCGTCCTGCACGTTCCCCCGGGGATGAAGCATGCGTGCCGGAGATCATGGCAACACGACTGAGAGCAGCTGGATTCGCGCAATGGAACGTGGCATCGTCCCGGCGCCGGTTCGCGCGTGCTTCAGGTGCCACGATCCGGGCGAACGCGAGCAGAAGGCCGAAGGCGACTGTGGACTGGGCGGAACTGATCGGACGCGTCGCATCGCGCGGTGACCGCGAGGCGTTCAGGGTCCTGTTCGATCATTTTGCGCCTCGGATCAAAGGGTTCCTGATCAAGACGGGCTGCAATGCGGACGAGGCCGAGGAGATTGCGCAGTCCACGATGGTGGCGGTGTGGACCAAGGCCGGTCAGTTCGATCCGTCGACGGCAGGCGCTGCCGCTTGGATCTTCACCATCGCGCGAAATCAGCGGATCGACGCCGTGCGCAAGGCCTCCCGCGAGGGCCGGGTGAGCCGGGAAGTCGTGCTCGACGAGGAGGCCGACCCGACGCTGGCAGCGGATCAGATCGTGTCGCGTGTCGAAGATGCCACGCGCGTGGCGGCCGCGATCGAAAGATTGTCGGTGGAGCAATCCACCGTGATCCGCCTGTCGTTCATCGAGGAACGACCCCACTCGGAAATCGCGGCAGTGCTCGGCCTGCCGCTTGGTACGGTGAAATCACGAATCAGACTGGCGATGAATCGCCTGAGAGACCTGTTGGACGACGCGACATGACAATCAGCCATCACCCGCCGGAAGACCTGCTGGCCGACTTCGCCACCGGCGCGCTCGACGAGGCCGAGCGGCTGGTGGTCGGCGTCCATGTCGCGGAATGCGGACGATGCCGGCGCTTCGTGCGCGCCATCGAGCAGCTCGCCGGCGCATCGCTCGACGCGGCCGAGCCGGTCGCGACGGGCGCGGACGCATTCGACGCCGTGATGGCGCGCATCGACCGCCGGCCGGAGACTGCCCCTCGCGTCAGCGAGGTCGCCAAGCACGATCCTGAGCTCGCCGACCTGCCGGAGATGGTGAAGCGCTGCAAGATCGGCAAGCGCCGCCGCGTCGCGCCCGGTATCAGCATGCGCCCGATCCTGCTCTCCGGCGCCAGCAAGTCGCGCGCCTTCCTGCTGCGCTCGGAGCCCGGCGCCCGGATGCTGGAGCACTCGCATTCCGGCAATGAGCTGACCTGCGTGCTGAAAGGCAGCTTCAGCCATCTCGGCGGTTATTACGGGCCCGGTGACTTCGACTATGGCGACGACGAGGTCGACCATCGTCCCGTGGTCGGCGACGAAGGCCCCTGCCTGTGCCTCGTGGCCATGTCCGGCGACCTGCGCATGCACGGCCTGCTCGGCCGCATCATCAGCCCGTTCGTCCGCCTCTGAGTTATCGCTTCCGCGATCGACGGAGCTGGAGTGATCCGCGTCGAAGCTCTGCTCGTTTTCCCATCAGGAAGATGAGGAGGAAGGACGATGCGGTCGGCGGGCGCAGAGCAGAAGAGCTACGTCGCGCATCTCAGCAGCCTGTTGGGACGGGCCGGACGCAGCGATGCGCAAGCCTTCGCCGAGCTCCACGCCCTGACCATCGTGAAGATGCGCAAGACTGTGCGCGCCATGCTCTCCTCAGCCGCCGATATCGACGACATCCTGCAGGACGGCTATTTGAAGATCTGGCGCCATGCGGCGAGCTTCGACCCCGCGCGGGCCTCGCCGATCACCTGGATGTGCACGATCATGCGCAACACCGCGATCGACGCGCTGCGCACGGCCGGCGTGCCGACCTCGGAGCTCGACGAAGCGCTGGGGATCCCCGATCCCGCCGACATGGTCACGGAGGAATTCGACTATGCGTCGGCGGAACCGATCGCCCGCGCAGCGCTTAGTCGGTTACCGGAGGAGCGCCGACAATTGCTGGCGCTCGCCTATCTCGAAGGGGAAAGCCGAACGCGGCTGTCAGAACGGTTCGGCGTGCCGGTCGGCACCATCAAGACCTGGCTGCATCGCAGTCTGCTGGCGGTGCGCAAGGATTGCCTCGGACACGCGCACACCATCGCAGCCGCGGCGGCCTGATCTGCTGCATGGCGAACGCAAATCACGTGAGACACCTCGTCGTCGTACTGGGCGACCAGCTCGACGCCGATTCGGCCGCGTTCGACGGCTTCGATCCGGCTGAGGATGCCGTGCTGCAGATGGAGGTGACGGAGGAGGCCTCCTACGTCCCGCAGCACAAGATGCGCATCGCCTTCTTCTTCTCAGCCATGCGCCATTTCCGCGCCGACCTCGAGGGACGCGGCCGCAATGTGCACTATGTGCAGCTCGACGATCCCGCCAACACCGGCAGCCTGGAACGCGAGATCGCCCGTCACCAGGCCGCGCTGCAGCCCGTGGCCACGATCGTGCTGGAGCCCGGCGATTGGCGCGTGCGCGAGACGCTGCGCCGGCTGCCCCAGCCGATCGAATTCCGCCCCGACCGACATTTCCTGTGCACGGCCGACGAGTTCGACGCCTTCACCGAGCGCCACCCGCGCCCGATCATGGAGACGTTCTATCGCGCGATGCGGCGCAAGACCGGGCTGCTGATCGACGAAAGCGGACGGCCGGTCGGCGGCAGCTGGAATTATGATGCCGAGAACCGCAAGGGATTCGGCAAGGCGCGCCGGCCGCCGATTCCGGTCAGCAAGGGCTTCGCACCCGACGCGATCACGCGTGATGTCATCAAGCTCGTGGCGTCGCGTTTTGCCAACAGTCCGGGCCGGCTCGACCGCTTCGATCTGCCGGTCTCGCGCGTCGATGCACTGACGGAGCTGTCCAATTTCGTCGCCTGGCGGCTGCCTTTGTTCGGCACCTATCAGGACGCGATGCTGACCGACGAGCCGTTCCTGTATCACTCGCGGCTGTCGGGCGCGCTGAACCTGCACATGCTCGATCCGCGCGAGGTGGTCGAGGCCATCATCGCCAACCGCAACGCGCCCCTGAACGCGCTCGAAGGCTTCGTCCGCCAGATCATCGGCTGGCGCGAATTCGTGCGCGGCATCTATTGGCAGCGCATGCCTGACTACGCCGAGGAGAACGCGCTCGATGCCAGCCTGCCGATGCCGCGATTCTACTGGACCGGCGAGACCGAGATGCGCTGCCTGGCGCAGGCGATCGGCCACACCATCGACCACGCCTATGCGCACCACATCGAGCGGCTGATGGTGCTCGGCTTGTTCGCGATGCTGCTCGGCGTGCGTCCCTATGACGTGCATGTCTGGCACATGTCGATGTTCCACGACGCCGTCGACTGGGTATCGCTCCCCAACACGCTCGGCATGAGCCAGCATGGCGACGGCGGCGTCGTCGGCACCAAGCCCTACGCCGCCTCGGGCCACTACATCGACCGCATGAGCGATCACTGCCGCAACTGCCGCTACGATCCAAAGCAGGCGACCGGCGACAGGGCCTGCCCGTTCACGACGCTGTATTGGGCCTTCCTCGCCAAGCACCGCCGGCGCTTCGCCGGCAACGGCCGCATGCGCAACCAGTATGTCAATCTGGAGCGCCGCAGCGCCGCCGAGATCCGCGCCATCCGCAGCCAGGCCGACGCGATCACGGCCGCCCTGGTCTGACCACGGGGAACGCCGGTCCCCGCGCCGCGCTGCCCCGCTTGCTGGCCCGTCCCCGATCGGTCATACCATGGGCGGTTCCATCTCGCTTATGCGTTGATCCATGACCGAAAGCCTCCCGCGATGACCGCGGCCATCGTTGCCGTCTTTGCGCTCGCCTACGCCGTGGTGGCGCTGGAGCAGCCGTTGCGGATCAACAAAGCCGCCACCGCCCTGGTCGGTGCCGGCCTGATGTGGACCGTCTATGCGCTGACGGGAGATGCCGCAGCATCGGTCCCGGCCGAGCTCAACGAGTCGGTGGCGTCGACCGCGCAGATCATCTTCTTCCTGATCGGCGCGATGACCATCGTCGAGGTCATCGACGCGCATCACGGCTTCGAGGTCGTGACATCGCTGATCAGAACGACCAGCCAGGTCAGGCTGGTCTGGCTGGTCGGGGTCGTGACCTTCTTCCTCAGCGCGATGCTCGACAACCTCACCACCGCGATCGTGATGGTGTCACTGATGAAGAAGCTGTCCGGCCGCGACGAGGATCGCCTGGTGTTCGCGGCGATCATCGTGATTGCGGCCAATGCCGGCGGCGCCTGGTCGGCGATCGGCGACGTCACCACGACGATGCTGTGGATCGGCGGCCAGATCACGCCGCTTGCGATCATGAAGGCGGTGTTCATCCCCTCGCTGTTGAACCTGCTGGTGCCGCTGGCGGTCGTCAGCTTCACGCTGCGCGGCAAGCAGCTCGCGCCGCCGGCCAGCGCAGGGCTCGCCTCGATAAGCCCGATCCTGCCGTTCGAGCGCAACCTGATGTTCTTCATGGGGCTCGGCATCCTGGTGCTGGTGCCGCTGTTCAAGGCGGTGACGCAGCTGCCGCCCTTCATGGGCATCCTGTTCGGCCTCGGTTTGCTCTGGATGGTCGGCGAGATCATCCATCGCGAGAAGGCCTCGGACGAGAGGCAGCGCCTGACGCTCGTGCATGCGCTGACCCGGATCGACATGCCCTCGATCGTGTTCTTCATCGGCATCCTGCTGGCAGTCGCGGCGCTCGAGCACACCCACATCCTGCAGGCGCTGGCGCATTGGCTCGACCGCGCCGTCGGCCGCCTCGACCTGATCGTGATCGTGCTCGGGCTGGCCAGTGCCGTGATCGACAACGTGCCGCTGGTCGCGGCCTCGATGGGCATGTACAGCCTGAGCCAGTTTCCGCCCGACAGTTTCCTGTGGGAGTTCGTCGCCTACTGCGCCGGCACCGGCGGCTCGATCCTGATCATCGGATCGGCGGCCGGCGTCGCCGCGATGGGGCTCGAGAACATCCACTTCTTCTGGTACGTGCGCCGCATCAGCGGTATCGCTTTGCTCGGCTATCTTGCCGGCGCGGGCGCCTACATCCTGCAATATCACCTGACGCATTGAGCGGGCCAAATTCATGAGGACGTGGCGCATCCTTGCAGTTGTCGCGACCGCGCTGCTGATCGGCGCCGGAGATGGCCGCAGCGAAGACGTAACGAGCAAGAGCGGCTACGCACTCGGCACCGCAAGCTGCGGTGAGGCGCCGCTCGCCTTTCCGCGGCTGCAGATCGACATGAAGGCCGGCTTCTGCGCCGGCCTCGTTGCCAGCCGCGACGACGGCCTGAAGTTCCCGCGCGCCATCGTGCAGATCCCTGGGCGCCAGTCGTTCGTGGTCGCCGACATGGGCGGCTGGGGCCATGACGACGGCCGCCTCCTCATCCTCGATCCCTCGGCACCTGCGGGCCAGCGCATCCGCGAGGCCGTCACGCGACTGTCCTATCCGTTCGGCCTCGCCCGTGGCCCTGACGGCCGGATCTATGCATCGACCGATACGTCGATCTTCCGCTTCGATCCGCTCGCCGCAAATCCGCAGACCACGGTCGAAACCATCATCCGCGACCTGCCCGGACGCCGCCTCACCCTGGCGGACGGCACACGTATCGCCGAGAGCGCGCACCCGTTGAAGGCCATCGCCTTCGACCGCACCGGACGCCTGTTCGTCAATGTCGGCTCGCACAGCGACAACTGCCTGGCATCAGCGCCGAGCCGCTGCGCAGCCAGCGAGGGCGCTTCCCCGCTCGCTTCGATCTGGCTGTTCACGCCATCAGCGGGCGGCGTCTTTCCGACGCTGAAATCCGACGATCCCGATCCGCCCCATGAGGTGTTCGCCCGCGGCCTGCGCAACTCGATGGCGCTGGCGCTGCACCCGCGCTTTCCCGATCCCGGCTACGCCTTCCTGCAGGGCGAGAACGCGCGTGATCTGCAGGACCTCTTTGCGCCCAATGAGGAGATCAACGCCATCGAGCAGGGCCGCCATTATGGCTGGCCCTATTGCTACGATCTGGCGACGCCGAGCCCGGAATTCAGGCGCGTGCTGCAATCGGGGGCGTTCAAGAATTTCTGCAATACGACCGCGCTCTACAAACAGCCCTGGTCGCTGCTGCCGCCGCACGGCGCGCCGCTCGGGATGCTCTACTACACGGCCGACCGCTTCGACGACTTGAAAGGCAAGCTGCTGGTGGGGCTCCACGGTTACCGGCCGACCGGCAGCCGGCTGCTGGCCTATGAGGTCGACGAGCACGGCTTCCCCAAGGTGAGCCCGGCGCCGGTGCGCTATCATGTGAGCTGCGCCGCAGAGCCTACCCGCGCCTTCCAGACCGCGGCGGGCCCGGCTCCGGCGGCCGCGTTCGACGAGATCATCGCCGGCTGGCATCGCGTCAACGGCATCCGCCCGCAGGGCGCGCCGGTCGGCATGACCACAGCCGACGACGGCGCGATCTGGCTGGTCGAAGACAAGAACCAGACCGTGATCCGCATCGACCGCAGCAGCGAGGCTGCACCCGAGCCCCTGCCCTGCGACACCAGGAACGATCAGCTCATCGACCGGCTCGCGACCTTTGTCATGGACGACGCCGCGAATCGCGCGCGGCTCACCAATTTGCGCAAGGGCCTCATCGAAAAGCACTGCAGCGGCTGCCATTCGGATTTCGGCCTGAAGGCCGGACAATCGGAGCCGGACAAGGACAGAGCGGCGTTGCGCTTCATGCTGGCGCAGGACGGCTGGATCTATCCCGGCGATCCCGACGCCGGCCGGCTGCGTCAGCGATTGCGCGGGTTGGGTGCTGAGCGACAAATGCCGCCCGGCGCCAACCTCATCAAGACGGAACCAGGCTATGCCAGGCTGCTTGGTGTCGCCGACGAGCTCGTCGCACGGATGGTTCCGGGAAGCCGCATGCGGGTCAAACCGGGCGGCCCGCCGCATCGCAAGTTCTTCGCCAGCGACGGCCGCGAATGCGGCGAGATTCCGTTCGGCAAGGTCGTCGTGGTGACCGAGAGGTCTGCCGTCAATAAGCCCGGCTTCAGCCGTTTCTTCCGGCCGGCCGACACGTATCTCAACGGCACCTGCACGGACGATAATGGCTATTATATCCAACAGCAGTTCCTGGTGCCGCTCTGACGGACGTCATGGCGCGATGATCCGTAGGGTGGGCAAAGCGATCGCCGCAGGCGGCGCGTGCCCACCGGCCCCGCGCACCGGCGCTCGTGATGGTGGGCACGGCGCGCCGTACACGGCGTTCGCACGGAGGCAGCGTCGCATCGCGCCTTTGCCCACCCTACGCATCTCGCGTTTGGCGGGACTTGCAATGCTCGCTCTTTCGGCCGTCCCTGCCCTCGCGGCACCAAAGCTGTTCGAAAGCGCGCAGATCACCCCGTCGGGCGAATACACCTTCGGCATCGAGGGACCAGCCGTCGACCGCGAGGGCAATCTGTACGTGGTCAATCTCGGCAAACCGGGCACGATCGGACGGCTGGCGCCGGAGGCTGTGGCCTCCGAGAAGTTCGCCGAACTGCCCGAAGGCAGCGTCGGCAACGCGCTTCGCATCGACGCCGGCGGCGTCATGTTTATCGCCGACTACAAGAAGCACAACATCTTCGCCATCGCTCCCGGCACCGTTGAGCCTCGACTCGTCTTCCATGCCGACGACATGAGCCAGCCCAACGACATCACCCTGGCGCGTGACGGCACGATCTATGCGAGCGATCCGAACTGGAAGGCGCGCAGCGGCCGCATCTGGCGCATCGCGAAGGGCTCCGATGGATCCATGCAAGGCGTGAGCATGACGGCACCGCGCGCGATGGGCACCGCCAACGGCATCGATCTCAGCCCCGACGGCCGCACGCTCTATGTCGGCGAATCCAACAGCGGCGAGATCTGGTCCTATGCGATCGAGGGCGATGCGCTCACGCGGCCGAAGCTGATCAAGACGTTCGAGCCGAACATGATCGACGGCCTGCGCACCGACACCAGCGGCCGGCTGTTCGTGGCGCGCATCCTGAAAGGCAGCATAGCCGTGCTGGCTCCAGACGGCCGCGCCCTCCGCGAGATCGCACTCAAGGCCAAGGAGCCGACCAACCTCGCCTTCGGCGGCAGCGACGGCAAGACGGTGTTCGTCACCCAGCGCCAGGGCGGTTTCATCGAATCGTTTCGCACTGACGTCGAAGGCCGCGAACATTGCCTGCAGCGCGGCGCGTGTTGACGCTCGCGCCCGATCGAAGGTGCCACCGTCGTCCTGCGGTCAGAGCCGCCCGCAGGCGCGAGCGCGCGTGATGAGCCACCGAAACCCGCGTTTGTGAAACGGAAGCACGGCTTTCAGATAGACGACGCCAAAGGCATTGTGGGCATCACATACGGTCGAAATCACCATGCGGGCTCGCCCAGTGGGATCGTTGCGCAGAATGGACACACGAAAATCGAGATGCGCGTTGTCGCGCCCGACGATGAGTTCATCAGACGTATGGACGAAGACCGTCCACCCGAGCATGCTATCGCCTTCCGAATAAGCGGGCTGCCGATCGCTCGACAGAATGTCGCGGCTGCGGGACACCTCCAACCCGAACGGCGCTGCAAGCGCATTGCGGAGGATGAGGATCGCCTTCATCCAGCCCGGCCGATGGCCGAAAATGGCGAAGAAGGCGTCGACGACCGACAGATCGGGACGGCTGAGTTCGATCGCGATCGACTCGCGGTAGTCACACCGCAGCAGCAACGCCCGATCGATGAGCGATGCGACCGGAAGCGACGTCTCCTGGATCGTGGTCGAGGATCGTCCAGATATCATCGGTCTCGTGCCTCGGCATCGGCTGGCAGCTCCGATCCAAGCAATCTCCTCGTGCCTGCACAAGTCTCGCGTGTCGCCGATGGCGATTTGACGCGTCTGCCCCGCACAGGCGAGGCATCCGGTACGCCGCGGCCTCTCGACCGATCACCACCGCCAGTGGCTACTGGATCGTCCGCATTCGCGGACGACGACAGCCGCGACATACGCAATCAGCGGCTCTGAGAGATGCGTTCAACAAACTCGCTGTCGTCCCGGGCAAGCCGCGCCGACGCAACAGCGTTGGCGCGGCGCCGACCCGGGATCCATACTCACAAATGCCAATGTTCGGCACACGAGTGGTGACCGGCGTTCGCACCAATTGCGGCCGGTGGTTATGGGTCCCGGCGTTCGCCGGGACGACACTGTGTATGAGGTGGGCAGCTTCCACCCCACCCCCGCCTGTCAGTCCTCGGCCAGGTGAGGACCATGGTCGCGACATCGCCTTCGTTGATCGCTCACCGCCCGTACACGACCGGTGCGCGGCGCACGAACACGGGCGGCGGCAGGTCGCGCTGCCAGACGCGGCCGTCATCGAACTGGATGCGCATGCCGTCAGGCGAATAGACCACGCTCTCGTCACGCGCATCGATCCAGAGTCGGCTATCGGGAGCGTTCCAATCCGGCCAGGCGCGCAACGACTCACCGGTCTCGGTGGTCAGGTTCACGGAATCTCCGTTCTGGGTCACGAAAGCGGGCGCGCCGATCATGCCGTCGCGGCACATCTGGATGCAGCGGTAGGTTCCGGTCAGGTTAGTCAGGGGTTCGGCGGATGCGCTGCCCACGACGCAGGCGGCCAGCAATCCAACAACCAGCGGTACATGTTTCATCTCGATCACTCCATCGCTTGTACGGGACGTGTCAGCCCCCAAGCCCTCGGCCGGATCAAGCGCAAACGCAGCAAATCGTTCCGCTGGTTCCCACGACTGGAACCGCCCTACTCGACCATGACGACGTCGACGGCGACGCCAAGCTTCTGCTTGCGCGAGCCGACGATGATGCCATCGACCGGCGAGACATCCGAGAAGTCGCGGCCCATGCCCAGGATGATGTGATCGTTGCCGACCACGAGATCATTGGTCGGGTCGAAGCCGATCCAGCCCAGCTTCTCGCCGCACCACAAGGATACCCAGGCATGAGTCGCATCGGCGCCCTGCAGCCGCGGCTTACCCTCCGGCGGAATCGTGCGCAGATAACCGCTGACATACGCCGCCGGCAGACCGAGCCCGCGCAGGCCCGCGATCATCACATGGGCGAAGTCCTGGCAAACGCCGTGACGATGATCGAACACCTCGCGGAGCGGCGTCGAGATCACCGTCGCCTTCGGATCGTATTTGAACTCCTTGCGGATGCGCCGCATCAAGTCGGCGGCGCCGGCGACGATCCCGGTGTCGGCCGGAAAGCTCGCTGCGGCATACTCCGTCACCGGCTCCAGCACCGGCACCAGCGCGCTGGCGAAGACGTAGCCGATCGGCGACGACGGCCCGAGACTGGTGGCCTCGAAGGCGTCGTCGCGCACGTTCTCCCAGGCCTGGCTCGGCGCGTCGCGCTCCGGCGGCGTCCGCGACAGCTTCACCCGCGAGCGCGAGTCGATGCGCAAATGGCGATGCTGGGTGTCGATGACGATGCTCTCGGTCAGCGTGCCGAAGAAATCGCGCCGCGCGGCCCGCTCCGACGGACGCGGCCGGATCTCGACGCTGTGGGAAATCAGCTCCTGGCCGTCGCCGCTCAGCGGCTCCAGCCGCAGCGAGCAGCGCGCGAAGCTGACGGCGCTCTCATATTCGTAGGTGGTGACATGCCGGATGTCGTAGATCACGCGAAGCCTGTGAGCTTTTCCGGCCTCGTCGCGTTCGGACCGTGCGGGAAGTAATGCTGGCCGATCGCTTCCGCCAGATTGAGCAGGTCCTGCTCCAGCGCGAACAGGGTCCGCCCGTCGAGATGGGCAGCCTCCGCTGCCGTCAGCCGTGCCCGCAGCGACACCGCGAGGCGCTGCGGACGCTCGATGAGCCCATTTTCCTTCAGCACCGGCAGGCTGGCGATGTGATCGTTCAGCACCTCGATCTGGAACGCGACCGAGCGCGGATTGTACAGGTCGAGCACGACGAGGTCGCGGATCGGCGCCAACGACGGCCCGATCAGGTAGCGCGAGCGGTAGGTGATCTGGCAATCGACCAGGGTGAGCAGGACGTCGAGATCCTCGGGCGTTGCTTCGTTATAGCCGAACTGGCGCGCGAAGCGCGCCGTGTTGATGGCGCGCTCGGCGCGGCGGCCGATGTCGAGGAAGCGCCAGCCGGCGGCGCGGTTCATGTTTTCCTGGGCAAGGCCGGCGAAGCTCGCGAGCTTCTCCAGCGTGAGCTCGGCAAGGCTGAGGACGGCATCCTCGTCGTCGGCCTCCTGCGCCAGACAGGTCGGCATCTCGGTGATGACCTGCCAGGCGTCAGGCGACAGCCGCTCGCGCAGCGAGGTCGCGGTGCGCTGGGCCGATCTGAGCAGCGACAGCGCCGAGCCGAACTGCGCCTCGGCCTGCAGCGCCTCCGCCGCCACCTGGAATCCCTTGCTGCGCGAGGTCTGCTCAACCGCGCCCCACGCGAACAGCAGCCGCTGGATGCGCTCGGCGGTGTTGAGCTGCGCCGGCGAGTCCTTGCCGGGATCGCGATGTTGGGCTGCGAGCACGCGGATCAGCCGCAAGGTCGCCTCGGCGCGCTCCAGGTAACGTCCCAGCCAGAACAGATTGTCAGCGGCGCGGCTCGGCAGCACACCTGCGATGCGCCGGATCCGGACATTGTCGGAGCCCGGCAGCAGGCTGCGTGCCGCCACCGCCTTGTCGCCGACCACCCAGACATCCGCGGCACGTGCGCCGTCACCCATCGACACCGCACGCGCATCGAGCTTATCGGCGATACGGCAGAAGCCGCCGGGCATCACGGTCCAGCCGTCGGGCGTGGCCGCCGCGAACACGCGCAGCACGAACGGCCGCGGTGCGATCCGGCCGTCCTGCCACACCGGCGTGGTCGACAGCCGCACCACCTCCTGGCCGACATAGTCGATGCCGCGCGCGGTGATCGCGGCGCGCAGCCTGTCGCGCTCGGCCGCCGACAACTCGCTCGCCAGCACGGGGCCGCTGCTGGCGAAGCCCGGCACGGCGCGACCATAGGCGCCTTCGATCGCGAAATCCTCGAGCCGCGACAGCACCTCGTCGCGCGCCGATTTCTGGCCGCACCACCAGGTTGCGATGTGCGGGATCTTGAGATCCTCGCCGAGCACGCGCCGCGACAGGCTCGGCACGAAGCCGAGCAGCGCGCGGGCCTCGAGCACGCCGGAGCCCGGCATGTTGGCAATCGCGACACCGCCCTTGCGCACGACATCCATCAGACCGGC
Organism: Bradyrhizobium ontarionense; assembly: GCF_021088345.1. Taxonomy (NCBI): domain Bacteria; kingdom Pseudomonadati; phylum Pseudomonadota; class Alphaproteobacteria; order Hyphomicrobiales; family Nitrobacteraceae; genus Bradyrhizobium; species Bradyrhizobium ontarionense. Next base: position 2,494,978 of record NZ_CP088156.1, read on the forward strand.
GACGCCGAGCCGCGAGGCCGCATCGAGCTCGAGCGGATCGAGCGAATTGGAATCGAGCCGCCGCAGCAGCACGTCGACGCGCTTCAGGCCCGCGACGGTGCGGATGTGCACGCGGTCGCCACTGACGGCGAGGTCGTCGCCTTCCACCAGCAGGAAGCCGAGATAGCGCGCGAGCGTCGCGTGCTCGAAATAGGTCTCGCTGAACGTGCCCGGCGTCAGCACGCCGATGCGCGGCTCGTCACGATCGGCGCTGGCGCGCAGCGAGTCACGAAAGGCCTCGAAGAACGGCGCCAGCCGCTCCACGTTCATCGATTTGTAGATCGAGGAGAAGGCGCGCGACAGCACCAGCCGATTCTCGAGCGCATAGCCCATGCCGGACGGCGCCTGGGTGCGGTCGTTGAGGACCCACCACCCTCCGTCGGGGCCACGACCGATGTCGGCAGCGTAGACGCTGAGGAAGCGCCCCCCCGGCGGTTTGACGCCGCAGACCGGACGCAGATATTCGCTGGAGCCGGCGACGGCAGCCGCCGGCAGCGCGCCGCTCGCGACCAGACGCCCCTCGCCGTAGATGTCCTTGAGGACGCGTTCGAACAGCTCGGCACGCTGGGCGATGCCTTGGGACAGCTGCGCCCACTCGGCCTCGTCGATCAGCAGCGGCAAGTGGCTCAGCGGCCACGATCGCTCGGCGTTGTCGCCGGGCGCCCGATAGGTGACGCCGGCCTCACGCAGATGGCGATCGGCAGAGGCGAAGCGGCGGTCGACGTCGGTCGGCGCGAGTGCGGCGAAAGTGTCGGCGAAGCGGGCCCAGACCGGCCGCGGCTGGCCGTCGGCGCCGATGAACTCATCGGGGATCCCCGGCAGCCGCGCATAGTCGCGGGCCCATTGCGCGGCACGACGCAAGACCGGACGCGCCGCCAGCCGACCGGCGGCGGGGCTCGCTCCCTGGTCCTGGCCGCCCGGGCCGTCCATACCCTGATCCTCCGCGCAAACTCCGTTCCATCAATGCAGGAGCGGCCTGCGCAAGTCGAGGGTCATCGGGAATTCATTTGTGCGTTCCTCGGGCGGCAACACGATTCGTCCCGGAGTGTGGCCGTGATCCTGGAAGCGGGCGAGCCGCCGCGCCTCCGCCTCGTACGAGTTGATCGGCTTGGTCTCGTAGCTGCGGCCACCCGGATGCGCCACGTGGTAGACGCAGCCCCCCAACGAGCGACCGTTCCAGGTATCGATCAGGTCGAAGGTGAGCGGCGAATGCACCGGAACGGTCGGGTGCAGGCCGGAGGCCGGCTGCCACGCCTTGAAGCGCACCGCCGCCACGGCCTCCGCAGAGCGCCCCGTAGAGGTCATCGGCATCGTTCTACCATTACAGGTGACGAGATGACGGCCTTCGATGAAGCCTTCAGCCTTTACTTGAAGTCGCTCGACCGAAGAGTCGACGTACCGGACAGTGCCGCCGGCTGCGCCCTCCTCACCCAGCACGTGCCAGGGCTCCAGTGCCTGCCGCAGCTCCAGCGTCACGCCGCCATGCTGGACCCGACCGAAGGTTGGGAAGCGAAATTCGAGCTGCGCCTGGTACCACTCCGGCGAGAAGTCGTAGCCGGACGACCGCAGTTCATCCAGCACATCAAGAAAGTCTTGCCATATGAAGTGAGGCAGCATGAAGCGGTCGTGCAGCGCGGTGCCCCAGCGCACGAACTTGCCGTCCTGCGGCTCGCGCCACAGTTTGGCGATCAGCGCGCGGATGAGGAGCTGCTGCGCCAGCGACATGCGCGGATCCGGCGGCATTTCGAGCGCGCGGAACTCGACCAGGCCGAGCCGACCTGTCGGCCCTTCCGGCGAATAGAGCTTGTCGATGCAGATCTCCGCGCGATGGGTGTTGCCCGTGATGTCGACCAGCAGATGCCGGAACAGCCGGTCGACCAGCCACAGCGGCACGCTCTGCCCGACAGGCGGCACATTGGCGAGCGCGACCTCCAGCTCATAGAGGCTGTCGTGCCGCGCCTCATCGATGCGCGGCGCCTGGCTGGTCGGCCCGATGAACATGCCGGAGAACAAATAGGACAGCGCTGGATGCCGCTGCCAATACAGGACGAGACTCTTCAGCAGATCCGGGCGGCGCAGGAACGGCGAATCCGGTGGCGAGCTGCCGCCGATCACAACGTGATTGCCGCCGCCGGTGCCGGTGTGGCGACCGTCGATCAGGAAGCGATTGGCGCCGAGCCGCACCTTGGCGGCGTCCTCATAGAGACCGAAGGTGATGTCGACCGCCTGCCGCCAGCTCGAGGCCGGCTGGATATTGACCTCGATCACGCCGGGATCGGGCGTCACCTTGATCACCTCGATGCGCGGATCGAACGGCGGTGCATAGCCTTCGACGTGAACCTTGATCTGCATCGCCTCGGCGGTGGCTTCAACCGTTGCGATCAATTCCAGGTAATCCTCGATGGTTTCGACCGGCGGCATGAATACGCAGAGAACACCGTCGCGGATCTCGACCGACATCGCGGTGCGCACGCCGAGCCCGCCCCAGGACTGATACCGAACATCCTGACGCTGCGGCGACACGCGATCGCGCTTCTGGAGTGGCGGCACCTGCGGCACGATCACCGGACGCCCGGGCGCAAACACCGGCAGCGGGCCGCGCGCCTCCATCGGATCCTGCTCATGGACGTACGGGAAATCCTCGGGAGGAATGTAGGCGAGCGAGGCAATCGGCAGCCGCAGGCCGAGCGGCGAGTCGCCGGGAATCAGGAACAGCCGCTTGCGCCGCAGCCCCCAGCGTTCGCTGCGCCAGCGCCTTGGCTGTGCATTCCAGCGCTGGATCGGCAGCACGAAGCCGCGCGGAAGATGCAGCCCTTCGTCGAACACCCGCGCCATGCGCGCGCGCTCTTCCGCGTCGGCCAGCTTGGAGTCGAGCGCGTCGACGTTCTCCGGCAGCGCTGCTTCCTTCTGCAGCCAATGCGCGGGGTCTTCGAATGCCGGCATCACGTAGTCGGGCTCGAGCCCGAGCGTCTCGGCGGCCGTATCGAGGAAACGCTGCGCGTCCTCGATCGTGGCTACGCGGGGGCCGTCGACGCTTGCGATCAGGTCCGGATTGCGCCAGATCGGCTCGCCGTCCTTGCGCCAGTAAAGTCCGAACGCCCAGCGCGGCAGGCTCTCGCCGGGATACCATTTGCCCTGGCCATAATGGAGCAGACCACCGGGCGCGAAACGAGATCGCAGCCGCCTGATCAGGCTGTCGGCAAGCCCTCGCTTGGTCGGGCCGACGGCGGCCGTATTCCACTCCTCCGATTCCATGTCGTCGATCGATACGAAGGTCGGCTCCCCGCCCATCGTCAGGCGCACGTCATCGGCCGCGAGATCGGCATCGACAGCTTCGCCCAGCCGGTCGAGCTTGTCCCACGCATCGTCCGAAAACGGCCGGGTGATCCGCGGCGCTTCGCGGATGCGCCTCACATTCATCTCGAAGTGGAAGTCGACCTCGGCAATGCTGGCGCTGCCGCTGATAGGTGCGGCGGATCGGTAATGCGGCGTCGCAGCCACCGGGATATGCCCCTCGCCGGCGAGCATGCCCGATGTCACGTCGAAGCCGATCCAGCCGGCGCCGGGCAGATAGACCTCGGCCCAGGCGTGCAGATCGGTGAAATCGTTCTCGACCTCGCGCGGCCCCTCGATCGGATCGATGTCGGGACGGAGCTGAATCAAATAGCCGGACACGAACCGGGCGGCGAGCCCGAGGTGCCGCAAGGTCTGGATCAGGAGCCACGCGGAATCTCGGCACGAGCCCGCCGAGCTCGTCAGCGTCTCTTCAGGCGTCTGAACGCCCGGCTCCATCCGGATGATATAACGAATCTTTTTCTGCAGCTCAGAGTTGAGATCGACGAGATAGTTGACGGTGTTGTCGGCTTCGCGCGGAATCGACTTCAAATAATCAGCGAACAGCGGCCCAGGCTCGATCGTTTCCAGATAGGGGGCGAGCTCAGCCCTCAGACTCTCGGGATAGGCGAACGGGAAGCTGTCTGCGTAAGGCTCGACGAAGAAGTCGAACGGGTTGATCACGGTCATCTGCGCCGTGAAGTCGACCTCGATCTTGAATTCGTTCACCTTCTCCGGAAAGACGTAGCGCGCCAGCCAGTTGCCCTGCGGGTCCTGCTGCCAATTCACGAAATGGTTCGTTGGCGTGATCTTGAGCGAGTAGCTCAGCACAGGCGTCCTGGTATGTGGTGCCGGACGCAGACGGATGGTCTGCGGGCCCAGCTCCACCGGACGATCATATTTGTAATGGGTGACGTGATGTAATGCGACGTAGATGGACACGTGGGGTTCGATGCTCCAGCAACTTTTTTAAGCAGAACATTGCTATGCTCAGGGATCAAGCACTAACAACGGGCAGAGCTGCCTATGAACTATCCTGAGCTCAAAACGACGCTTTCCGAGCCCTTTTGCCGGCCGACCACCGACGAGTCAGGTGCACCAGGGGCACAAACCGGTCGTTTTTCCTGCCGGTCACGGCATGTCGGCCGGTTATTTGAAGAACGGGTGCAGAACAGCGGCCCGCGGACTGCGCGTTTCCGCCGAGTTGTCCACAGCAGAAACCCGGAACATGCTCACGGAAGATTGACCGGATCGCCATAGTTCGGGTTAACCCCGAAATATGAACTAACAAGAACTAATAGCGTTGCATCCGCCGCAATTGCTTGATAGCTCGACTACACGTGCTATTTAGGACACTCTCGTTGAAAGGAGAATCAAGTGGCTAAGACAGCTAAGAAGGCAGCTACGAAGAAGCTGGCTCGGAAGCCCTACACGCCGGCCGACATCAAGCTGCTGAAGCAGCACTCCAAGTCCAAGACCCCGGTCGCCAAGATCGCCAAGGCGATGAAGCGGACCGAGGGCTCGCTCCGCCAGAAGGCTCTGGCGCTCGGCATCGGACTGGGTCACCAGCGGTAAATTGTCCGGCGCTGCTGTCGCGCGAGGGCCAGCACGGCCAGCCCGCAGCGGCGCTCCTCACCTGCAATCTGATCTCAGTTGCGATCAAATCTCAGCTATGTTGCGATCTCAGCTGTGATCAGATGCAGGCCGGCTCGATAGCTGAGTTACCCAGCTACATTGTCGCACCGAGCACCCAGGGCGCGAACTCGGCTCCGCCGAAATCGAAGCTTTCGCTCTTGGTCGGCTGCCCGGAGGCGGTCTTCAGCATCAACTCGAAGATGCGTTGACCGCACTCCTGCACCGTCTCCTCGCCATCGAGGATGGTTCCGCAGTTGACGTCCATGTCGTCTTCCATCCGCTTGTACATCGGCGTGTTGGTCGCCAGCTTGATGGATGGCGCCGGCTTGCAGCCGAACACGCTGCCGCGGCCGGTCGTGAAGCAGACGAGATTGGCACCTCCCGCCACCTGCCCGGTCGCCGCGACCGGATCGTAGCCGGGCGTGTCCATGAACACGAAGCCCTTCTTGGTGACCGCCTCTGCATAATGCAGCACGTCGACCAGATTGGTGCTGCCGGCCTTGGCCATCGCGCCGAGCGACTTCTCGAGAATCGTCGTCAGGCCGCCCGCCTTGTTCCCCGGGCTGGGATTGGCGTTCATCTCGGCGCCTTCGCGCGCGGTATATTCTTCCCACCATCGCATCAGGGAGACCAGCTTCTCACCGACGTCGCGGCTGACCGCGCGGCGCGTCAGCAGATGCTCGGCGCCATATGTCTCAGGTGTCTCGGACAAAATCACCGTGCCACCATGTCGCACCAGGAGATCGCTGGCCGCACCGAGTGCCGGATTTGCCGAGATGCCGGAATAGCCGTCCGAGCCGCCACATTGCAGGGCGACCGTCAGTTCGCTGGCCGGAACGGTCTCGCGCCTCACTTTGTTGGCGTCGGCGAGCGCATCCTTGACGAAGGCAATGCCGGCCTCGACGGTCTTGCGGGTGCCGCCGACCTCCTGGATGTCCATCGCCCGCAGGCGGCCGGCGAGCTTCTGCTCCTCCATCAGGCCGCCGATCTGATTGGCCTCGCAGCCAAGGCCAAGTACGATCACCGCGGAAAAATTCACGTGCCGCGCGTAGCCGCCAAGCGTCCGGCGCAGCAGCTTCAGCGGCTCGTCGAGCGTCATTCCGCAGCCGGTCTTATGGGTCAGCGCCACGACGCCGTCGACATTGGGATAGTCGGCCAGCGGGTTGTCGCCGGTAAATGGATTCTTCTTGAAGACGTCGGCGACCAGGCTCGCGACATGCGCGCTGCAGTTCACCGAGGTCAAAATGCCGATGTAGTTGCGGGTCGCGACGCGACCGTCCGGGCGGCGGATGCCCTCGAACGTCGCCGGAAGATCGAAATTCGGCGTCGGCTTCACGTCCACGCCGTAGGCGTAGTCCTTGGCGAAATCGCCCATGCCGCAGTTCTGGGTGTGAACATGCTGTCCCGGCGCGATCGGCGCGGTGGCGAAACCGATGATCTGGCCGTAACGGCGGATCGGCTCGCCTTGCGCGATCGGACGCACCGCGACCTTGTGACCTGCCGGAATGCGGTCCACCGTGGTGACGCCATCAGCGATCGCGAGCCCAGGGGGGAGGCTCGCGCGCGCGATCAGCACGCTGTCCTCGGGATGCAGGCGGATGACGGGAGTCGGAGCCATGGCGGTCTCTCTCGTTTCAATACATCGATCGTGAACGAGTACGCGAATGGCGAGTGGCGAATAGCGAATGGAACGGATCCCTATTCGCTACTCCCTGCTCGCCATTCGTCTCCTCTCTTCTCTTATCTCTTACGCCTTGCCGCCGGACTCTTTCCGGGTCTGCGCGACCTGCATGCGGGCATAGATCTGCATCAGCCCGACCTCGTTCGACAAGGTCACGAGCTTGAAGCCCATGTTGATGGCGCGCACCGCGCCCTCGGCGCCGCTGCAATGAATGCCGGGATTGAGGCCGCGCTTGCCGCATTCCTTCACGATCTTTTCGTAGATCTTGAGAATTTCGGGCTCATCGCGGTCGAGCTTGGGCACGAGGCCGTAGGAGAAGCCGAGATCCGACGGGCCGATATAGACGCCGTCGATGCCTTCGACGTCGAGGATGGCTTCCATGTTCTCGACCGCCGTCCTGGTCTCCATCATCGGCAGCAGCACGATCTCGTCGTTGGCCGTCTTCTGGTACTCGCCCGCGCCGCCGTACATGCCCGAGCGGATCGGACCATTGGAGCGGACACCCTTCGGCGGATATTTGGAATAGGAAACGAGGTTGCGCGCCTCCTGCGCGGTATTGACCATCGGGCAGATCACGCCGTAGGCGCCGCCATCGAGCACCTTGCCGATGACGCCGGGCTCGTTCCAGGGCACACGCACCATCGGGGTCACCGGGTGGCCATGCATGGCCTGGAAACATTGCACCATCGAGAGATAGTCCTGCACGCCATGCTGCATATCCACGGTGACGCTGTCGAAGCCACACTGGGCCACGACCTCCGCGGAGAAACCCGAGGGGATCGCGAGCCAGGCATTCACCACCGTCTTGCCTTCGGCCCAGAGCTGCTTGACCTTATTGTTAGCCACGATTGCGTTTCCTTCCCTTTTTGTTCAAATCGATCCGTGTTGTTCGAACTCGTCGTTCGTGATCGGCGGCCGGCGCCGGCCAGCTCTATCGCAGCCGTCAATCGAGTTGCCGCACGATCACCCTGATATCACGATGTCGCCCGCTGAATGCTCGCTTCGCTGACGCCCACCTCGCGTGCCGTGTTCACTATCGCCGCCCAGGTGTCATCGGGCAAGGGTACGCCGTTGGCCGTGCGCTCCGCCCGCATCTTGCGCTCCGGGTCGCCCGGCACCAGCACCTGATCGACGCCGGACACCGGCTTGGTCGCGCGGATGAAATCCGTGTAGCGGGTGATCTCGCCATCGAAGAAGGCGGCGGGGTCGACGACCTTCGGGTCGATGTAGATCGCGAGCATGCCATTGGCAAAGCGCCGGTTCGCCGAGGTCGCCCCCGTCCCGGTCAAGGCGCCGCCGAGCAGCTCGCAGATGAAGGCGAGCCCCGAGCCCTTGTGCTCACCAAACGCCCGGATCGCGCCGGTTCCCTTGGTATGGTCGCGCGTGCCCTCCATCTCATAAGGGCCGTACAGCACGGACGGATCTTCGCTCAGCGTCCCATCGGCATCGATCAGCGCGCCCTTCGGCAGCTTCTTGCCGCCCCGGCTGGCCACCAGCACCTTGCCTTCGGCGACGATCGAGGTCGCAAAATCCAACACGATCGGGTCCTGCCCCTGCCGCGGAATGCCGACGCAGTACGGCGCAGTGGAGAACCGCTTCTCGACGCCGCCATAAGGAGCGACCAGCAGGGAGCCCGCAGCGGTGACGAAATGAATCGACACGAGCCCCTCGGCGGCGGCCATCTCCGCCCAGTCACCGACACGGCCGAGATGACCGGAATTGCGCAGCGCCAGCGCTGCGAGCCCACTCTCCTTGCATCGCTCGATGCCGATCTTCACCGCCTGCGGCGTCACGGTCTGGCCATAACCGAACTTGCCGTCGACGACGACGAGGGACGGCGTGTCCACGACGACCTCAGCCGTCTGATTGGGCACGATCGATCCCATCTTCTTCCAGCGGATATAAACGGGGACCCGGATCACGCCGTGACTGTCATGCCCCGTCAGGTTCGCCGTCGTGAGATAGGTCGCGATCCGGCGCGCTTCTTCCGGCGAGGAGTCGGCGTGTGCGAACAATTCGGCGACGAAATCGATGAGGTTTTCAACCTTGATGGTGACCATGACCAGAACTTCCAGTTAACCCGCTTTGGCATGGCCGCCGAGATAGGCGGCCGCAATGGCTTCGTTGCCCCATAATTCGTCGGGCTTGCCGCCGAGCACGATGCGTCCGGTTTCCAGCACGTAGCCGTAGTCGGCGACCGACAACCCCATGCGCGCATTCTGCTCGACGAGCAAGACCGTGGTGGTGCGCCGGATCTCGGAAATGATGCGAAACACGGCCTGCACGATCACCGGCGCCAGCCCCAGCGACGGCTCATCGAGCAGCAGCAGCTTCGGCTTCGCCATCAGGCCACGGGCGACCGCGACCATCTGCAGCTGGCCGCCGGACAGCGTCCAACCGAGCGCGTTGGAGAAGGCGCGAATGTCGGGAAACAGATCGAACATCGCATCGGCCTCATCGGACAATTGCTTCTTCGGCGCGCGCCGGTTCGAGGCGCCGAGCATGATGTTCTCCTTCACGGTCAGACCGGGAAACACCCTGCGACCTTCCGGCACATGCGAGATGCCGAGCCGCACGATCGCCTCGGGCCCGAGGCCCGCGATCGACTTGCCGTCGAACAGGATCTCGCCTGCGGCCGGCTTGGCGAGGCCGGAGATCGCACGCAAGGTGGTCGACTTGCCGGCACCGTTGGCGCCGAGCAACGTCACGACCTTGCCCTGCTCGACGCTGAAGGAGACGCCGCGCAGCGCCTCGATTTCTCCATAGCGAACGACGAGGTCGCGGATGTCCAACAGCGCCATCATTCGCTCCCGAGATAGGCGGAGACAACGTCGGGATGACGCAGCACCGCCATCGACTCGCCGTCCGCGATGCGGCGTCCGAAATTGAGCACGGTGATGTGCTGGGCGGCCTCCGACACCAGGGTCATGTCGTGATCGATGATCAGGATGGTGAGCCCCTGCGCGGCGATCCGCTTCAACAGCTCGTGCAATTCGAGCTTCTCGGTCGAGTTGAGGCCCGCCGCTGGCTCGTCGAGCAGGAGCAGGGTCGGATTGGAAGCGAGTGCCCGGGCGATCTCGATCAGGCGCTGATGGCCATAGGAGAAGCTCGTGATCGGCTCGTTCGCGCGGCTGCCGAGTCCGACGAAGGTCAAGGCCTCCATCGCGCGCTCGGTGAGCGCAGCGCCGCCCCCTGCCCCGATCATTGTATTGCCGGGACGCTCGGCGCCGATCTCGACATTTTCCAGTGCGGTCATCGAGCGGAACAACCGGATGTTCTGGAACGTGCGGCCAAGCCCGGCCGCCGTGCGCTGATGCGGCGGCATCGTCGTGATGTCGACGCCGTCGAGCACGATCCGACCCGAGGTCGCCTTGTAGAGTCCGGACAGAACGTTCAGCGTCGTGGTCTTGCCTGAGCCGTTCGGCCCGATCAAAGCATGGACGCCACCGCGTCTGACCGCGATGTCGACATTGTCGACCGCTTTCAGTCCGCCGAAATGCTTCGACAGTCCCTGCACCTCCAGCACGATGCCGCCGCCGACCGCCGCCGGCTTGAGCTGCAGCGGCTTGGTCGCGGGCGACGTCTTGATCTTCGTGCGCCATTTGTCCAGCGCCGCAGCGACGAAGCCCCAGATGCCATCCGGCATGAAGCGGATGATCAGGATCACGAACAGGCCATAGATCGCCAGATAAAGGCCCGGCACGCTCTTCAGGAAGCGCAGCCATTCCGGGATCAGGATCAGGAGACCGGTGCCGATCGCAGATCCGATCGGCGAGGCCACGCCGCCGAGCAGCGACATGGTCAGGAACACGATCGATTCCGCGAAGGAGAACTGATCCGGACTGACATAGGCAAAGCCGCCGGCAAACAGACCGCCGGCGAGCCCACCCAGCGCGGCACAGATCGCGAAGGCGTAGACCTTGGTTCTGAAGACATCGATGCCGTTGACGCCAGCGGCCAGCTCGTTGTCGCGGACCGCCCGCATCGCGCGGCCGAGCTTGGTATCCGGAAGATGCCAGACTAGGTAGCCTACGATGGCCAGCATCGCGACGCAGAAGGCGAGATAGCCCTGCGAGGTCGTAAACAGCGCCGGACGGCCGATCCTGGAGACGCCGTCGGGTCCATGGGTCAGCCAGATCGCGTTGATCATGACCAGCGTCACGATCTGCTGGAACGAGATCGTCACCATCGCAAGGTAGTGCCCGCCGAGCCGCAGGGTCGACATGCCCAGGAATGCCCCAGCCGCCAGCGCGACGAGACACCCCACGCCAAGGCACAACCAGTAGTTCATCTGCAGGTCGGTGGTGCCGATCCCGACCGCATAGGCGCCGAAGCCGAAGAATGCGGCCTGCGCCAGGTTGATCTGGCCGCACAGGCCGAGCACCACCGAGAGCCCGAATACCGCGATCGAGAACGTCGTCGCCTGCATCAGGATGTTGAGGACATAGCCGTCGAACTGCATGGTTGCGGCCAGCGCCACGACGATCGCCGCAGCGATGAAGTACGGCGCGTGCCTGACGAATGCGGGCCTCGTGCTGACGGCGGGCGCTGCGGCCGGCATGTTTTCGCTCCCCACGCTCATGCCTTCTCCGCCACGCGTTCGCCGAAGATGCCCTGCGGCCGGAAGACCAGGAAGGCGACCAGCACCAGGAAGGCAAAGCCATCCTTGTACGGAACGGACACGTAAGCCGCGCCGAACGTCTCGATGACGCCGAGTGCGAGCCCGCCGATGATTGCGCCGGCGACGTCGCCGAAGCCGCCGATGATGGTGGCCGCAAACGCCTTCAGCGCGATGGTCGAGCCCATCTGGATCGAGACGAACAGGATCGGCGCCACCAGGATGCCGGCGAGCCCGCCGAGCACCGCCGAATAGATGAAGGTGATCATGATCATGGTGGAAACGGAGATGCCGAGCAGCGAGGCCATCTCCTTGTCCTGCGACGTCGCCTGCAGCTTCTTGCCGAGCATCGTGTGCTCGAAGAACCAGTAATTGAAGATGACGAGCGCGATCGTCACGGCGATGATCAGAAGATACTGGCTGTCGAGGTAGACCGGCCCGAGCTGAATGCCGGGCGTCTCGAACCAGCCCTGCAGCACCTGCGGCTGCGGGCCGTAGATCGCAAGCACCGAGTTGGCGAGCAGGATCGAGGCGCCGATGGTCGCAATGATCACCGGCAGATAGGTGCGGTGCCGCAGCGGATAATAGACGCCGAGATTGAAGATCACGCCGAGCAGCGCCATGCCCACCAGAGCGAGCACGAAGGACAGCCAATACGGCAGTCCCATTTCGACGCACACGACCATCAGATAGGCCGCCACCATGGAGAACTCGCCTTGCGCGAAGTTCACCACATTAGTGGCGCGGAAGATCAGCACGAATCCGAGCGCGACCAGCGCGTAGACGGCGCCGATGCCGATGCCCGTAAACAGCAATTGGAGAACGAGATCCATCACAGACCGACGATGGTGAGAGGAGCCGAAACGCGGTTGCGTCGGAGGCGGCCTCCCCGGCGACAAGCCAGGGAGGCGCGCGGCTTTGGTCAGTCGTTGAACTCGATATGCTTGTCGAAGACGATCGTGCCCTTCTCGTTCCGCACGATATTGTAGCCGTGCAGCCCATCGCCGTTCTGGTCGAAATTATACTCGCCTTCGGCACCCGGGAACTTCTTGATCGCCAGGATCGCCTCGCGCACCTTCACGGCATCGGTCGAGCCGGCTTTGTTGATCGCTGCCGCGAGCACGGTCACGGCGTCATAGGGCCACGAGCTCTGGTTGTCCGGCGCTACCTTGGCGAGGTCTCGATAGACCTTGCCGAAAACCTTCGAACCCTCGCTCGACTCCTCGGCATAGTCGGCGACGCCAAAGGTCCCGTACAGCGCCGGGCCGGCGAGCTTCAGCGCCGTGATGTTGACGATCGACGGCGACCCGACCCACGGAATATTGACGCCGAGCTGCCGCAATTGGCGGGCGAAGATGCCGAGATCGTTCTCGAAGGTGAAGTAGGAGCCGAGAATGTCGGCGCCCGACTGCTTGATCGCGAGCACGACCGGGGTGAAGTCCTGGCTCTGGTTGGCATAGCCCTGGTCGAGCACCGCGGGAGCGCCGAGCTTCTCCAGCGCGGAGCTGAGCGCCTTGCCGCCGGCGGTTCCGAAGGCGTCGGTGGAGTGCAGCACCGCCCACTTCTTCTTGCCGAGCACGTTGACGCCATAATCGGCGATCACGCGCCCCGAGTAGCTGTCATTGGGACGGAAACGGAACAGCCACTGATTGCCCATGTGCGTGAGCGTCGGATCGGTGCCGCCGATCATCACCGGCTTGCCGAGCTTCATCACGTCGGGTGAAATCGCGTGGACCTGGGTCGAGCGGATCGAACCGAGGAAAGCCACGATGTCGGACTGCGCGGCCAGCTTGGAGAAGGCCAGCACGATGCCGGGATTGGTGGTCTGGTCGTCCTCGATGATCAGTTCGGCCTGCTTGCCGAGAATACCGCCGGCCTTGTTGACGGCTTCCAGCGCGAGCTTGGCGCCCTTGATCGCGTAGCCGCCGGATTCCGCCGCCGGCCCCGTGACCGGTGCGCACATGCCGATCTTGATGGTCGCGGCCTGCGCGCGGGCGCTGGTGATGACGGCGGGGGCTGCAAGGCCGGCGGCGATGCCGGCCGCGAATTCGCGTCTCGTGAGCTTCATAGATTCCTCCCTGACCGCAATTCTTTCGCGGCTTATTATGTACCCGGCTTGTTATATGGCCGTCTCATGTGCTCGGCGTCTCTACAGGACCACGAGCTCCTGTGCTTGTTTAAGGACTCTTGTCCCATCCGTAAATTGATATCGCGGCAACTTCATAGGTCGCCACCAGTTTCGTTGCCACGGCGATGACAATCGGGTCTCCGGCGCCTTCATCATGCCTAACACCTATGCACGAGCTATGCGTCACCTTCCTATGCTCATGCAAATTTGCTCTCACACGTCACCCGCCTCTTCCGACTCGCCGAATTCCGCGAGACTGCCCTCCAGCTCCGCGAGCATTTTTTGCAGCGCGGCAAGCTTGCGAACGCCATAGCGGCTGGCGATGGACGCATAGATCGCCTCCGAACCAGGCGCGACCTGCGCGATCAACTTCATGCCCCTCGTGGAAATCGACAGCACACCCCTGCGCATGTCGCGCGTGTCGACCTCGCGCTGGATCAGGCCGCGCGCCTCGAGATCGCGCAGGATTCGCGACAGGCTGGGACCGAGCAGGAATGCGACGCGCGCCAGCTCCGTCACCTCGATGGCATCGACCGCCGCCAGCGCGCGCAGGATGCGCCATTGCTGCTCGGTCAGCCCATGCTCGCGCAGACTGGGGCGGAATTGCCGCATCACCGCCTCACGCGCGCGCAACAGCGCCATCGGCAGCGATTGCGAGAAGTCGCGCATCGGCACCTGGCGCATGCGCTTCGCTGTTGGCCTCGCGCCTCTGGCCCTGGTCTCGCTCATCTCACCACCCCAGCCGCCCAGATATTTGCACCGCAACAAATGTCGTTTGGATTTGCCGACAGAAACTTAACATGTTAATCATCTGCCGCCAGCTCTTTTCCGAGGGATCCTCTCATGCCCCTGACGAACGACCAGATTCACAGCTGCGCGCTGCGCCTGGATCAGGCCGAGAAGAGCCGCCGCCAGATCAGGCAGCTCTCTCAGGAGTTTCCCAGCATCACCGTCGCGGACGCCTACGCGATCCAGCAGGCGTGGATCAACCTCAAGGTCGCCGAGGGCCGGATCATCAAGGGGCACAAGATCGGTCTCACGTCGAAGGCGATGCAGAGCGCGCTGAACATCGATGAGCCTGACTCCGGCGTGCTGCTCGATGACATGTTCTTTGCCGATGGCGGGCTCGTGCCGTCTGACCGCTTCATCGCGACGCGCATCGAGGCTGAGCTCGCCTTCGTCATGAAGCACCGCCTCTCAGGGCCGGACTGCACGCTGTTCGACGTGCTCAACGCGACCGATTTCGTCGTGCCGGCATTGGAGATTCTCGACACGCGGATCGAGCGCGTCGATCCCGAGACCAAGGCGACGCGCAAGATCTTCGACACCATCGCCGACAATGCGGCGAATGCCGGCATCGTGCTCGGCGGCCGGCCGCTGCGGCCGCTCGACGTCGACCTGCGCTGGATCGGCGCGCTCTGTCATAAGAACGGGCAGTTGGAAGAGACAGGCCTGGCCGCCGGCGTGCTGAACAACCCGGCGACCGCCGTGGCCTGGCTTGCCAACAAGATCGCCGTTCACAGCCTCGCACTGGAACCGGGACAGGTGGTGCTGGCGGGCTCCTTCATCCGGCCGATCGAGGCCCGCCAGGGCGACACCATCCAGGCCGACTACGGTCCCTACGGGACGGTGAGCTGTTATTTCGCCTGACGCCTGCTCCGGAGCGACCGCACCATGCCGCATTTCAGCATCGAATACTCAGCCAATCTCGATTCGCGTCTCGATATGAGCGAGGTTTGTGAGATCGTCCGCAAGGCCGCCAGCGAGACCGGCATCTTTCCGACCGGCGGCATTCGCGTCCGCGCGATCCGCTGCGAGCACTATGCGGTTGCCGACGGCAAGTCCGACTACGGCTTCCTCGCGATGCTGCTGCGACTCGGCGAAGGCCGCGACCTCGCGGCGCGCAAGACCGCGGGCGCGCACGTCTTCAAGGCGCTGTCGGCCCATCTCGATCCGGTCTTCGCGAACAGCAAGTTCGCACTGTCTTTCGACATGCAGATCAACGACGCCGCGACCAGCTGGAAACGCAACAACATCCACGACGCCCTGAAAGCGGAGGCATCCCATGGATAAGGCCACTCCAAAAGCCGACATCTACAAAGCCAATCTCGACCGCGCCGTCCCCCTGCTCGCCAAGCTGAAGGACGAGGGCATCGGCCACTTCATCGATGGCAAGGTCGTGCCGGCGATCTCGGGCGCGACGTTCGAGACGAAATCCCCGATCGACGGCACCGTGCTGGCCAAGGTCGCGCGCGGCAATGCCGAGGATATCGACCGCGCCGCGACGGCGGCATCGCTGGCCTTCAAATCATGGCGCGACATGGCGCCCGCCATGCGGCGCAAGTTGTTGCATCGCCTGGCCGACGCGATCGAAGCCAATGCCGAGGACATCGCTGTCCTCGAATGCATCGACACCGGGCAAGCCTACCGCTTCATGGCCAAGGCCGCGCTCCGGGCCGCCGAGAACTTCCGGTTCTTCGCCGACAAATGCATGGAGGCCCGCGATGGCCAGAGCACGCCGAGCGATGAGCATTGGAACATCTCGACCCGGGTGCCGATCGGCCCCGTGGGCGTGATCACGCCGTGGAACACGCCGTTCATGCTGTCGACCTGGAAGATCGCGCCGGCGCTCGCGGCCGGCTGCACGGTCGTGCACAAGCCGGCGGAGTGGTCGCCGATCACGGCGCAATGGCTCGCGAAGCTCGCCAAGGAGGCCGGCATTCCCGATGGCGTGCTCAACACCGTCCACGGCTTCGGCGAAGAGGCCGGCAAGGCGTTGACCGAGCATCCCGCGATCAAGGCCATCGGCTTCGTCGGCGAGAGTTCGACGGGATCTGCGATCATGGCGCAGGGCGCACCGACCTTGAAGCGTGTGCATTTCGAGCTCGGCGGCAAGAACCCGGTCATCGTGTTCGACGATGCCGATCTTGAGCGCGCGCTCGATGCGGTCGTGTTCATGATCTACTCGCTCAATGGGGAGCGCTGCACCTCGTCCAGCCGGCTGCTCGTTCAGCAGAGCATCGCCGAGACCTTCACGGCCAAGCTCGCCGCCCGCGTGCGCGCGCTGAAGGTTGGCCATCCGCTCGATCCGGCCACAGAGATCGGGCCGCTGATCCATGAGCGGCATCTCGCCAAGGTTTGCTCCTATGTCGACATCGCGCGCCAGGACGGCGCGATCATCGCCGTCGGCGGCAAGCCGTTCGATGGTCCGGGCGGCGGCCACTATGTCGAGCCGACGCTGGTCACCGGCGCGAGCCAGACCATGCGTGTCGCCCAGGAGGAGGTATTCGGGCCGTTCCTGACCGTGATCCCATTCCGCGACGAGACGGACGCGATCGCGATCGCCAATGACGTGCAATACGGCCTCACCGGCTACGTCTGGACCAACGACATGGGCCGGGCACTGCGCGTCGCCGACGCGCTCGAGGCCGGCATGATCTGGCTGAACTCGGAGAATGTCCGCCATCTGCCGACGCCGTTCGGCGGCATGAAGGCGTCCGGAATCGGCCGCGACGGCGGCGACTATTCGTTCGACTTCTACATGGAGACGAAGCACGTCTCGCTCGCGCGCGGCACCCACAAGATCCAGCGGCTCGGCGTGTAAGGACAGATGCCCATGACCTCCCCTCGCCTCGCCACCTATGCCGTCGACGGCTCGGTCCGCTACGGATTGGCGACCGACAACGGCCTCGTCGATCTCTCCGCGCTCTTTGCCAAGGACTATCGGACCCTGCGCGAGGTGATCGCAGCGGGCGCCCTGCCGCGGCTGATCGATGCCGCCTCCAGGCTTTCGCCCGATCACGATCTCGACGCGATCACTTGGCTGCCGCCGATCCCCTCGCCGGAGAAGATCATCTGCATCGGCGTCAACTATCCCGATCGCAACGCCGAGTACAAGGACGGCCAGGACGCGCCGAAATATCCGTCGATGTTCATGCGGGCACCGCGCTCCTTCATCGGCCATGAGACACCGCTGGTGCGCCCGCGCGCCTCGCCGCAGCTCGACTACGAAGGCGAGCTCGTGCTGATCATCGGCAAGGCCGGCCGTCATATCCCGGAAAGCCAGGCGCTCGATCACATCGCGGCGCTCACGCTCTGCAACGAGGGCACGATCCGCGACTGGGTGCGACACGCCAAGTTCAATGTGACCCAGGGCAAGAACTTCGACTCGGCCGGCAGCCTCGGCCCCTGGATCGTGCCCTACACCGATGAGAGCCAGATCGCCGACATCCGGCTGACCACGCGCGTCAATGGCGAGCTGCGCCAGGACGACCGCACGTCGCGGCTGATGTTCGGCTTCCGCTATCTCATCAACTACATCTCGACCTTCACGACGCTGGTGCCCGGTGACGTGATCGTGACGGGCACGCCGACCGGCGCCGGTGCACGGTTCGATCCGCCGCGCTACCTCAAGCCCGGCGACGTCATAGAGATCGCCGCCGAAGGCGTCGGCACGTTGCGCAACGGCGTCGTCGACGAAGCTCTGTAAAATCAGGAACGGAACCTACGCATGACCACCATGACCGGCGGCGAAGCCATCGTCAGCGGGCTCGTTGCCCACGGCGTCGACACCGTGTTCGGCCTGCCCGGCGCGCAGATCTACGGCCTGTTCGACGCGTTCCATCAGGCACAGTTGAAGGTCGTCGGCGCCCGTCACGAGCAGGCCTGCGGCTACATGGCGTTCGGCTATGCCCGCGCGAGCGGCAAGCCCGGCGTGTTCAGCGTCGTGCCGGGTCCAGGCGTACTCAATGCCGGCGCCGCGCTGCTCACCGCCTTCGGCTGCAACGAACCGGTGCTGTGCCTCACCGGCCAGGTGCCGACCGATTATCTCGGCCGTGGCCGTGGCCACCTGCACGAGATGCCCGATCAGCTCGCGACCTTGCGCAGCTTCGTCAAATGGGCCGAGCGTATCGAATATCCTGCTTCAGCGCCGACGCTGGTCGCACGCGCCTTCCAGGAGATGTTGTCGGGGCGACGCGGCCCGACCGCACTGGAGATGCCGTGGGACGTGTTCACGCAGAAGGCCGAAACGGCCGCCGCGAAGCCGCTGCCGCAGTTCACGCCGCCGCAACCCGACCCGGACCGCATCGCCAAGGCGGCCGCGCTGATCACAGGCGCCAAGGCGCCAATGATCTTCGTCGGCGCCGGCGCGATCGAGGCGCGCGAGGAGATCCTCGAACTGGCCGAGATGATCGACGCGCCGGTGGTCGCCTTCCGCTCCGGGCGCGGCATCGTGTCCAATGCGCATGAGCTCGGGCTCACCATGGCCGCGGCCTACAAGCTCTGGCCAACCACGGACTTGATGATCGGAATCGGCAGCCGCATGGAGCTGCCGACCACGTTCCGCTGGCCGTTCAAGCCGGACGGATTGAAGTCGATCCGCATCGACATCGATCCCGCCGAGATGCGGCGCCTCATCGTCGACGCCGGCATCGTGGCCGACGCGAAAGCGGGCACCGCCGCGCTCGCCGCCGCCGTCACCAAGACCGGATATCGCAAGACGTCGGGCCGCCGCGCGGCTATTCGCGAAGCCAGCGCAGCGAGCTTGCAGGAGATCCAGAAGGTGCAGCCGCAGATGGCCTATCTGAACGTGCTGCGCGAGGTGCTGCCGCATGACGCCATCGTCACCGACGAGCTGTCGCAGGTCGGCTTCGCCTCCTGGTACGGCTTTCCCGTCTACGAGCCGCGCACCTTCATCACGTCGGGCTATCAAGGCACGCTCGGCGCGGGCTTTCCGACCGCGCTCGGCGCCAAGGTGGCTCATCCCGACAGACCGGTGGTCGCGATCACCGGCGACGGCGGCTTCATGTTCGCCGTCCAGGAACTCGCGACCGCTGTGCAATACAATATCGGCGTCGTCACCTTGGTGTTCAACAACAACTCTTACGGCAATGTCCGGCGCGACCAGCGCGAGCGCTTCGACGGCCGCGTGGTTGCCTCCGATCTGGTCAATCCGGATTTCGTCAAGCTCGCCGAGTCGTTCGGCGTTTCTGCGAGCCGCGTCACGGGCCCGGATCAGTTCAGGTCCGCACTCGAGACGGCGCTGGCGCATGGCGGGCCGTATCTGATCGAGGTCGAGGTTCCCCGGGATTCCGAGGTGTCGCCCTGGACCTTCATCCATCCGCCGAAGCCGTAGGCCCGATTGGCGCACGGCCGCGCGGAGATCAGCGTCAGGACGGAGACGCGCGCCGTCCCTGCAATCCCACGGCGGCCATCACCAGCAGGCCGGCGCCGGCGACGAGCCAGCAGGCAACGGGCGCCCAGCGCACCAGCGGTGCGTAGTCCGGCAGCTTCTGTAAGCCGCCGGCAACCGCGGCCATCCGCGCGAATGTGGCAAGCGCCAACGCGGAGAACACCAGCCCGGTCTCCTTGCCCTCGGCTCCCCGCGTGCCGATCCAGAGCGCCACCGAAATTGCGCTCATCATCATGCAGCCCCAGGCCGCGCCCGCAATGAACTGCGCAACGATGAGCACATTCAGCGCGCCGGCAATCTCGGCCATGACGATCGCGATCGCGCCAAACAGGCCCGCAATCCCCATCACGATGAGACCGCCGCGACGCTTGACGACCGCGCTGGCGGGAAACAGCGCGATGTTGAAGCCGATCCAGAACACCGGCATCAGCCACGGCAGATCGCCCGGCGTCGCAAGCCGGAGATAGAAGGCCTCGCTGTTGATGCTGAAATGCAGCTGGTAGCCGAGCGCGAGGATCACCATCGCGCCGACGAACAGCATGTGCAGGCGGCCGAAAGGCTTCAGCCCGGCGGGCGCGGATGCCGGCTTGACGGTCGGGCCGCCGTCGCGCGGGACGCGCGACAGGCCGAGCGCGGTCAACAGCAGCACGATTGACGAGATGATGAATGGCAGTTGCGGATCGTGATCGCGCAGCACGATGCCGAGATAGGGCGATACGGCGCCGGCCAAGCCATAGCCGAGCATCACCAGCGCCGCCAGAAACGGAATGCGGGGTCGCGCCGCATGGCGGCCCAGCAAGGTGAGCGGCGGCGCGCGCAGCACCGAGGAGGTGATCGCCCAGATCACGATCAGACCGATGAACATCGCCGGGCTGGATGATGCAGCCACGAATGGCAGCGCGACGAAGGTCGCGCATGACGCCGCAGTCAGCAGTCCGATGAAGATCCCGAACCGCACGGCGACGCGCGCGATGCGATCCGCGGCAATTCCCATCGCCGTATCCGAGAGCGTGAAGATCGCCTGATCCATCATCAGGATCAGGATGACCGCCGACGGCGCGATGCCGACCTGGACCGCGAGCTTCGGCAGATAGATCACATAGGTGGTCCACAGCAGGGTGAACACCAGTTGCAGCAGCGCAAGGTGAAGTCCAAGCCGAGTCGCCGCCGGCGAACGCTCATCCGCAAGTTCGACAATGCTCATAGCCACTCTCCCGGGCGCAGCATAAGGCCAGGGGGGTGTGTTGCAAATGAGCTGAGATCACGGAACGGTCAGCATCAGCGGGCGCGGCGGAACGTCAGATTGACCCGCTGGCGGCCGAGCAGGCCATGCTCGCCGTCGGGGAGCGGCGCCACGCCGTGAAAGGCCAATCGCGCCGGGCCGCCCCAGACGACGATGTCGCCATGAACGAGCCGGTAGCGTTGCGTCTTGTCCGTACGCTTGAGGCCACCGAACAGGAAGGTGGCGGGCAGCCCAAGCGAGACCGAGACGATCGGCGCGCCGATATCGCGCTCGTCGCGATCCTGATGCAGCGACATCTTGGCGCCAGGCTCGTAGCGGTTGATCAGGCAGGCGTCAGGGGCGAAGCGGGGAAAGCCGGCATCGGTTGCGGCCTGCTCGGCGAGCTCACGAAACAGTGGCGGCATCGGTGGCCACGGCTTGCCGCTCTCGGGATCGACCGGATCGTAACGATAGCCGCTGCGGTCAGTCACCCAGCCCAAAGAGCCGCAATTCGTCATCGCCACCGACATCTGATGGCCGCCCGGCGTCACCATGCGGCGGAACGGCGCCTGGGCCGTGATCGCTCCGATCGCGGCAATCAGCTCGGTCTCATGCGGCCGCGCGAAGCCACGCAGGATCACAGCACCCGGCGCGAGCTGTTCGCGGTCCGCGCCGGCCGTCTCGAGTCCATCGAACAGATCAGCCGTCATGCCCCTCACTTCGCATCGTGAAAGATCACGCCCAGCGTATGGCGCCGGCCGGCGCGCAGCCGGCTGACGCCGTGGCGCATGTTGACGCGGTAGCTGCCGCGCGTGCCCTGCACCGGGCGATTGTGGACCGCGAACACCACGGCATCGCCCTGCCGCAGCGGCACCACTTCCGCGCGCGACTGCATGCGCGGCCGCTGTTCGGTCAAGACGAACTCGCCACCCTCGAAATCGCGCCCCGGCTCGGACAGAAGGATTGCGACCTGCAGCGGAAACACGTGCTCACCATAGAGGTCCTGGTGCAGGCAGTTGTAGTCGCCCTCGACATATTGCAGCAGCAACGGCGTCGACCTTGTCTGGCCGGCCTGATGGCAGCGGGCAAGGAACGCTGCGTGCTCGCCCGGGTATTGGACATCGATCCCCATCGTCGCGTTCCAGCGGTTGGCGAACGGGACCAGATGCGCATAGAGCTGAGGCCGCAGCTGCGCGATCGGATCCGGCAGCGGATAGCTGAAATATTTGTACTCGCCGCGGCCGAAGCCGTGCCGCGCCATGACGACGCGGCTGCGAAAGTGGATGTCGTCCGGATAGAGCGCCGCCAACGCGCGACAGTCGTCTGGCCGCAGCAACTGCGTCAATACGGCACAGCCGCGCGCATCGAGCTCGTGTTCGACCAACGCCCAGTCGATCGCGTCGATGCCGGCCGCCGCGGGTGGATCGATGCTCAGAGCAGCCTGCTTGAATGTGGCCATATCGCAAATCCCACCGTGTCATTCCAGGGCGGCGCGAAGCGACGAGCCCGGAATCCATACGCCCGATCGTGGTTATGGATTCCGGGCCTGCGCGCAAGGGCGCGCATCCCGGAATGACGATGGTGTGACAGAAAGGGCCGCGGCGGCCACCCGTTTCCTGGACGTCTTGGCGTCATAGCACCGGAAAGACCCGATGAACCGGAGCGCACTGAACGGAACCAATCTTCTGACGATGCAACGCCCACGCACCAAACGCCTCTTCATCCTGTTCGGCAAGCCGATCCTGGCCGTGCTCTCGATCGCCGTCGTGCTGCGGATTTACGCCGAGGTCTATACGATCTGGTACGCCGAGTATCACCTCGGCGTGCCCACGGAAGCCGAGCTCGCGGCACGTCCTGCCAATGGCCATCTCTGTGTGGACGAAGCTGGAACTCCCTACGTTCCGCTGGCTGACATGCCGCTGCATCTGCGCCAGACTGCCATTGCATCAAATGGCGCCGACTTCCTCACGCGGCCCAATCTCATGCTGCCGGCGATGTTGGCAGCCCTTGTCAAGGGTGACGGACGCCGCCCCGATTCGAGGATCACCTTTCAGGTCACCCGCAATTGCCTGCATGTTCTGGCTCCCGAATGTTGCCGCGGCCTGGACTGGCACGTCGGCAGCCTCGTCTTCATGGGACGTCTCGAGCGGACCCTGTCGCGCGAGCGTATCCTGGAATCGTATTTGAATGACACCTATCTCGGCCGCGGCACCGTTGGCGTCGCAGCCGCGGCCGGCGCGTATTTCGACAAATCCCTGGCTGATCTCAAGGTCGAAGACATCGCTTTTCTCATCGCCCGCTTTCGGTATCCCCCGTACCGCCGTCTGGAGCACAGCGGCCGCGACGTCATCATCGACCGGATGCTGTCCGCCGGCTTCATCGACCAGGCCCAGGCCGCGGCGGCCAAGGCCGCCCCGCTCCCCGCCATCGATCGGCAGCCACGCCATCCCTGATCACCCCTCGCGTTCGATGAGGTCGCGCGGAACACAGAATGTGTGGCCGGTGTAGCGAGCGCCATCGGCGTCTTCGACAGTCGTACCGAATCCAAGCCAATAGTAGCCACAAGCGTCAATGTCACTGACCGCGCATGATTGGCCAATGAAGCCGCGCATCTCCGTTTGCTCGCTCGCGGGCAAGTCATGCAGCAGCCAATCGGGCAAGCCGAGCAGCCTCACACGGTCGCCAACCTGAATGTCATTCGACACCTGAGCAACGTCTCGGCCCGTTCAGCCCCGCACCACGCCCTCAACCCCCGCCGCGATCTCCAGCAGCTTGCGGTCGTTGCCGCCGGACTGCGCCAACATCAGCCCCACCGGGACCTCGCCATGGCGATGCGCCGGCAGCGAGATCGCGCAGCCGTCGATCATGTTGATGAAGGTGCAATTGCGCAGGGCGCGGATGTTCTCGCGCGCGA
Organism: Bradyrhizobium ontarionense; assembly: GCF_021088345.1. NCBI lineage: Bacteria > Pseudomonadati > Pseudomonadota > Alphaproteobacteria > Hyphomicrobiales > Nitrobacteraceae > Bradyrhizobium > Bradyrhizobium ontarionense. The sequence continues at coordinate 2,518,741 of NZ_CP088156.1, forward strand.
AGACCTGGTCGTCGGCGAGGTCGGCAATGACAGGCGGCGTGTTGGCGGTGGTTGGCATGACCAGCGCATCGTAGGGCGCGATCCGCGCCGCAGCGCGCGTCACCAAAGACCGGCGACCGTTGAGCATCTCGATGTAGTCAGGCACCGTGATCGCCTCGCCGCGCATGATGCGGACCGAGACGCGCGGGTCGTAGACGTCGCCCTTGGCTGTGAGCAGAAAGCGATGCCAGGCGTAGCTTTCGGCGGCGGCAAAGCCGCCCTTCATGCCGATGATGCCGACGTCAAGGAACTCCGGAAATTCGATACGCTCGATCAGCGCGCCCTGCTTCGCCAGGGTCTCCAGCGCACGCGCAAAGGTGTTGGCGACTTCGGCGTCGAGCTCGTCGAGCACGACGGTCGTGGGCACCGCGAGCCGCAGGCCCTTGACCGGGCGCGCTGCCAGTGGCTGGACCGGCTCGTCGGCCAGCACGGAGTCAAGGACCGCGCAGCATGCGACGGTGTTGGCGAGCGGACCGAAGCTGTCGAGCGAGGTCGACAGCGGCACGCCGCCGTCGAGCGGCACACGGGCCTGCGTCGGCTTGTAGCCGACGATGCCGTTGAAAGCCGCCGGGATGCGGCAGGAGCCGCCGGTGTCGGTGCCGAGCGCGCCATAGGCCATGCGGTCGACGACCGAGACGGCGGCGCCCGACGACGAGCCGCCGGGCACATGGCCGACCTCGCGCTTCCAGGCGCTCTTCGGCGTGCCAAAATGCGGATTGATGCCGATGCCGGAATACGCGAACTCGGTCATGTTGGTGCGGCCGATCACGACGAAGCCGGCCCGGCGCAGCCGCGCCACGACCGGCGCATCGGCCTCCGCGGGCGCGGAGTCTTCTAGGGCGCGCGAACCGGCGCGCGTCACCTGCCCCTTGATGTCGAACAGGTCCTTGACCGAGACCGGAATGCCGGCGAAGGGCGACGGCGCCGCATTGGCCTTGCGCAGCGCGTCCATGCCGTCGGCCGCCGCCAGCGCCGCCTCCTTGTCGACGTGAATGAAAGCGCGCTGCCCTTCTCCGGCCGGATCAGCGATCCGGGCCAGGCATGCCTCAACCAGCTTGCGAGCGGTCGTGCGGCCGGCGGCGAGATCGTCGGCCAGCGCGGCAAGGGTCGGATTTGAAGCGGTCATGGCATCCTATCTCGTGTCGTCCGCGGCATCGGCCGCGATGTCCAGGTCAAGCAGCGCGGAACTCAGTGATTTGCCATGCGCATCCAGCGCCAGCGAGCGGGTGACCCCGCCGCCGAGCGCCCGGCTCATCACGAAATTCAGCGCCGCAATGTTGGGCAGCTCATAGCGGACCACCTCGCCGTGGACAATGCCGGCGAAGTGCGCCTTGACCCGCTCGGCGGTCACCTGCGTCAGCAGCAACGGGTAGTCCTTGGGGTCGTAGGCGATCACCGAGATGTTCGACGTGTCACCTTTGTCGCCGGTCCTGGAATGGGCGATGTCACGCAGCTTCATCTCGGCTCCGATCATGCAGCTCGCATCAAAGACCAATTTTCATCAGGCGGCAATTGCTGCCCCTGGCACCTCTGCGCATGCCGGAGGGCCGTATGCATGACGTGATGGACCGTTGACGCCCCTGCGTCAAATGGCGCATCACATCCAACAAATGAGCGGGCGACGGAGCCCGCCTGAGGGAGGATCAATCCGGATGGCCGAGCCGATGCGCGCACGTCCCAAGCCGACACCCGAGACGCAGCATTTCTGGGACGGCACCAGGGCCGGCGAGCTGCGGCTGCAGCGCTGCGACGCCTGCGCGCATGTCTACTTCCCGCCGCGCCCATTCTGCCCGTCCTGCGCCAGCCGCAAGGTCAGCGTCTTCAAGGCAACGGGCAAAGGCACGCTCTACAGCTACGTCATCAATCACCGTCCCGCCGCCCCCGGCTTCACGCCGCCCTACGCGATCGCCGTTGTCGCGCTCGAAGAAGGGCCGCGGATGATGAGCAACATTACGGACTGCCCGCAGACGCCCGAGGCGCTCGAACTCGACATGGCCCTCGAAGTGACGTTCGAGAAACTCGACGAGCAGATCACCCTGCCCCTGTTCCGGCCGGCGAAAGGGTAGCGCGATGCGCAGAAACCAGGTTGCCGTCGTCGGCGCGGCCGAGACCACCGAGCTCGGCATTATCCCGACCATGTCGCAGATCCAGCTGCATGCGGATGCTGCGCTGAATGCTATCGCCGATGCCGGGCTGAAGCTGTCCGACATCGACGGCTTCGCCACCGCCGTCGAGACGCCGCAGCAGATGTGCCACTATCTCGGCATCACGCCGACCTGGGTCGACGGCACCTCGGTCGGTGGCTGCTCGTTCATGCTCCATGTGCGACACGCGGCCGCGGCCATCGAGGCCGGACTGTGCAAGACCGTGCTGATTACGCATGCCGAGAGCGGCAAGTCGATGATCGGCAAACCGCCGCGCTCGATCCCGCCTGATAGCCTTCAAGGCCAGTTCGAGGCGCCGTTCGGCGTGTTCGGACCTCCCAGCATGTTTCCGATCCCCGTGCTGCGCTACATGAAGACCTACGGCATCACCCATGAGCAGCTGGCGATGGTCGCAGTGGTGCAGCGGGAATGGGCCGCGAAGAATCCGCGCGCGATGATGAAGGACCCGATCACGGTCCAGGACGTGCTCAACTCGCGCATGATCGCCTATCCGTTCCGGCTGCTGCAGTGCTGCCTGGTGACCGACGGCGGCGGCGCGCTGATCCTGACCTCGGCGGACCGCGCCAGGGATTTTCCGCAGAAGCCGGTCTACATTCTCGGCACCGGCGAGAGCGTGGAGACGCCGATGGTCAGCCAGATGGAGACGTTCAATTCATCACGCGCCTTCAAGGTCGCAGGCCCCCTCGCCTTCAAGGAGGCCGGCATTTCACATGCCGATGTCGACCATCTCATGATCTACGACGCCTTCGCGCACCTGCCACTGTTCGGGCTCGGCGATCTCGGCTTCATGCCGCCTGAGGAGACCGGGCCGTTCATCGCGGCTGGTCACACGCGGCCGGGCGGCAAGCTGCCGCTCAACACCAATGGCGGCGGCCTGTCCTACATGCATTCGGGCATGTACGGCATGTATGCGCTGCAGGAGAGCGTGCGCCAGATGCGCGGCATCGCGCCGGCGCAGGTGCCGAATGCGAAAATATCGGTCTGTCACGGTGTCGGCGGCATGTTCGCGGCGTCGGGGACGATCATTTTTACGAACGAAAGATAACCACCGTCATTCCGGGGCGCGCAAAGCGCGAACCCGGAATCTTGAGATTCCGGGTCTGGTGCTGCGCACCATCCCGGAATGACGTGGCAAAACAAGGAGGCCTCCATGACCAAACTGCTCCAGGACAAAGTCATCATCGTCACCGGCGCCGGCCGCGGCATCGGCCGCGAGATCGCGCTGCTGTGCGCCGCCGAAGGCGCCAAGGTCGTCGTCAACGATCCCGGTGTTGCCTCCGACGGATCCGGCACCAGTGCCGCGCCTGCGGAAGAAGTCGTCGAGGAGATCAAGAAGCGCGGCGGCACGGCGGTGGCCAATTTCGAAACCGTGTCCGAAGCCATTCCGGCCAGCAAGATCGTGAAAACCGCGACCGACCATTTCGGCAAGCTCGACGGTGTCGTCAACAATGCCGGCATCCTGCGCGACATGATCTTCCACAAGATGAGCATCGAGGCGTTCGAGTCCGTCATCAAGGTCCACCTCATGGGTTCCTTCTACGTGGCTCACTCGGCAGCACGGCTGTTCCGCGAACAGGAGAGCGGCGCCTTCGTCCACTTCACCTCGACTTCAGGCCTGATCGGCAATTATGGCCAGGCCAATTATGCCGCAGCCAAGCTCGGCATCGTCGGGCTGTCGAAGTCGATTGCGCTCGACATGGGCCGGTTCAACGTGCGCTCCAACTGCGTCTCACCGTTCGCCTGGAGCCGCATGATCGGCACCATCCCGACCGAAACGGAGGCCGAGAAGGAACGCGTCGAGCGCATGAAGCAGATGGGCCCCGAGAAGATCGCGCCTGTTGTCGCCTATCTCCTGAGCGATGCGTCGAAAGAGGTCAGCGGTCAGATCTTCGCGGTTCGCATGAACGAGATCTTCCTGATGGGACAGTCGCGCCCGCTGCGTTCGGTGCACCGCGGCGAAGGCTGGACGCCGCAGACCGTCGCCGAGCATGCGATGCCGGCGCTGAAGCCGTCGTTCTACAAGCTGGATCGCTCGGCCGACGTGTTCGGCTGGGATCCGATCTGAGATTTGCGGCGCGCAAAATCCGCTTGCAGCGCACACCATCTCAAGTTGCTTTTTGTCCAAACGACCCGCACCTCGCCACGATTTTGTCGTATGGTCGCCTCCCAACAAAAAAACTGGGAGGACACACATGACGAATTCACGACACGACGTCGCGCAGGATTCGCCGGCCGGAGCTGACGGCTTCGACCGGCGTACCCTCCTCAAAGGCGTCGCAGGCTTCGCCGCGGCGGCTGCGACTGTCTCGCCCGCGCTTGCGCGCGACTACGGTCCCCACGCGGAACCGCAGCGCTATCCCGATCCCGACATCGTCGTCATAGACGACAAGCGCTTCAAGGCCAAGGTCGGCAACACCACGATCAAACGTCTGTTCACCGGCTGCCTCTGGGCGGAAGGACCGGCGTGGAACACGCAAGGGCAGTATCTCGTCTGGAGCGACATCCCGAACAACCGCCAGCTCCGCTATCTCGACGACGACGGCCACATCTCCCAGCAGTTCCGCAAGCCGTCCAACGAATCGAACGGCAACACGTTCGACTATGAAGGTCGGCAGATCACGGCCGAGCGCACGCGCCTTGTCCGCTTCGAGCACAATGGCTCGGTCACCGTCCTTGCGGAAAAAGCCAACGACAAGCCGCTGAACGGCCCGAACGACATGGTCGTCAATCCCAACGACAAGTCGATCTGGTTCACCGATCCCGGCTACGGTTCGATCAACCTGTATGAAGGGCAGAACGCCCGCAACGGCTCCAACCAGCCGTTTCAGAAGGAAGCGGTCTATCGCGTCGATGCGCAGTCCGGCGCGATCACCAAGGTCGCCGACGAGCCGTTCAAGCCGAACGGCATCGCCTTCAGCCAGGACTACAAGAAGCTCTATGTCTGCGACACCGGCATCACGCACTACCCCAACGCCAAGAACGTGATCTGGCAATACGACATCAACGGCGACAAGCTCGCCAACGGCAAGGTGTTCATCGACATGACGCTGGACGGCAAGTCGGGCTTTCCGGACGGGCTGCGAGTCGATATCGACGGCAATATCTGGGTCGGCGCCGGCTGGGTCGGCGAAGGCTATGACGGCGTCCACATCTTCGCGCCGGACGGCGTCCGCATCGGCCAGATCAAGCTACCGGAGATCTGCGCCAATGTCTGCTTCGGCGGCAAGAAGCGCAACCGCCTGTTCATGACCGCGAGCCAATCGCTCTACGCGGTCTATGTCGAGACGCAGGGCGCGCATATCTGCTAGATTGAACCGACACTCTCACCACGAGTCGTCCCCGTGAACGCGGGGACGACTCCATTGGTTAGGCCCGGTCCCGCCAAAAACTCGGCTGTCGTCGCGGCCTTGAGCCGGATGACGATGGTGGTGACGCAGTGGAATGGCCATTGTCCGATAAAAAGAAATCTATTGCTCTTTTTCAGAAATCATGATTATCTCTCGCCATCCCGCCTCATGCAAGGGGCGTAGCGCGCGATCGTCACGACACGCGAGGCGGGGATGCGATGACCGCGATGGGCCGCAGCGTATCTTGCGATGCGCGGACGAACGGCTTTGTTGCGGACGTGAAATCGCGTGGTCCTGGCGCCCCGATGCAGGCGTCAAGTCCGTAGGTGTGCAAAGCGCATCGCACGGGCGACGGTGTCTACGAGCCGGCACACCGGGGAGATCGCGTATAAGCGTGAAGACATCGCGCGGGGAATGCCGGTGATCGGCTGAACCTGTGGTGACTGCCGCCTGCTTTCTTTGTTGCAGGCGGGCCATGGGTGAGGCCTTCACCCGGCATTCCCCGCGCCCTTGCACTCTCGTGAGGGACATGTTCGCTGCATGCACTCGGGCGCCATGCGCCGCGAGAGCGAGATGCCGTGTCCCGCGCTGTTTGAGACTGTAAAACGGAAGATGTTCAAACAACGCTGCCGTAGGGTGGGCAAAGCGGCCGCCCGCAGGGCGGTCGCGTGCCCACCGTGCATCTGCGCGATCGGAGGCAATGGTGGGCACGGCGCGCCCGATGGAGCGCAGCTCGCGGCGCGCGTTCGTGTGCGCGCCTTTGCCCACCCTACGGCAGCGAGGCCCGAAGGTATAGAACCCTATGCGATTAGCTCTGACGTCGCGCTAACCCGTATTTCTCAATCCCGCCGAGATGCCGTTGATCGTCAGCTGAATCCCCCGCAGCACCTGCTCGTCCGGATTCTGCGCGCGGTGTTCCTTGAGAAGCTCCACCTGCACATGATTGAGCGGATCGAGATAGGGGAAGCGGTTGCGGACCGAGCGTTCCAGCAGCGGATTGCCCTGCAGCAGCCGCTCCTGCCCCATGATGTCGAGCAGCGTCTCGATCACCAGATTCCATTCGCGGCGGATGCGGCCGAAGATCTTTTCCCGCAAGGCCTCGTCGGGCACCAACTCCGCATAGCGCGAGGCGATCGCGATCGAGCTCTTGGCGAGCACCATGTCCATGTTCGACAGCAGCATGCGGAAGAACGGCCATTCGCGATACAACTCGCGCAGGAACGGCATGCCCTGCTCCGGATTTTCCGCGATCCAGGTCTCGACCGCGCTGCCGAAGCCATACCAGCCCGGCAGCATCAGCCGGCACTGCGCCCAGGAGAACACCCAGGGGATCGCGCGCAGATCCTCGATCGCGCGGGTCTTCTTGCGCGACGCCGGACGGCTGCCGATGTTCAAGGTCGCGATCTCGTTGATGACGGTCGAGGCCCAGAAATATTCGACGAAGCCGTCGGTCTCGTAGACCAGGCCGCGATAGGCCTTGAAGGCGAGCTCGGAGAGGCCATCCATCGCGGTGAGGTATTCACGCTTCGGCGCCGGCTGCCGCGGGTGCAGCAGGCTGGCCTCAAGCGTCGCAGCGGCGAGAATGTCGAGATTGTTGCGCCCGACTTCGGCATTGGAATATTTGCTGGAGATGATCTCGCCCTGCTCGGTGATGCGGATCTGACCGTTCACGGCGCCGCCGGGCTGGGCGATGATGGCGTCGTAGCTCGGTCCGCCGCCGCGGCCGACCGAGCCGCCGCGGCCGTGGAACAGTCTGAGCCTGATGCCATGGCGCTCGAAGATTTCGACCAGCCCGATCTCGGCCTTGTAGAGCTCCCAGCCCGATGTGACGAAACCGCCGTCCTTGTTGCTGTCGGAGTAGCCGAGCATGACCTCCTGCACGGCGCCGCGGCTGTCGACCAGACGCCGATAATCGTGCAGCGCCAGCATCCGGTCCATGATGCCGCTGGAGGCCTGCAGGTCCTCGATCGTCTCGAACAGCGGCACGATGTTGACGGCACAGCGGCCTGACGGATCGATCAGGCCGACCTCCTTCAGCAGCAGCGCAACCTCGAGCATGTCCGACATGCCCTTGCACATCGAGATGATGCACTGACAAATCACGTCGGCGCCGAAGGTGGCGTGCGCTTCGGCAGCGGCCCGGAACAGCTCGAGCTCACCGACCGTCTCGTCGCTGTATTTGACGAACTGCGACACCAGCGGCCGCGCATTGCGCAATTCACTGACCAGGAGGCCGACCCGCGCGTCCTCGCTCAGCGCCATGTAGGACATGCCGGGCATCGCGGTATCGATCAGCTCGGCCACCGTGCGCTCGTGCACCGCCGAGTTCTGCCGGATGTCGAGGCGCGCCAGATGGAAGCCGAAACAATCCACGGCGCGCCGCAGCAGCCGCAGCCGGCCGCGCGCGATGACCTCGGCATTATTGGCGATCAGCGAGCGATGCAGCACATCGAGATCGTCCTTCAATTCCTTGACGCTGTCATAGGGCGCGACCGCAGCCACCGGCAAGCGGCTGATCTGGATGCCAAGCTTCTTCGCGGTTGCCGCCAGCCGAGCATAGATGCCGGACACCGCCAGGCGATACGGCTCGCCGCGGCGGTGCGGCGACGAGTCGGGCGAGCGTTCGGCCAGCGCGCGCAGCTCCTCCGAGACGTCAGCGAGATGCGCCGCAATCGACAGCTCGCTGCCGAGCACGTGGAGCTCTTCCAGATAGTAATGCAGCGCCAGGCTGGACTGCAGCTTGAGCGTTCCGCGCATCACCTCGGCGGTCACGAAGGGATTGCCGTCCCGGTCGCCGCCGATCCAGCTGCCCATGCGCAGGAACGAGGCGAGATCGCCGGCAACCTCGGCACCGTCATTGAGACGGTCCTCCAGCGAGCACAGCAGCCGCGGCACCTCGCGCAGGAAGGTGTAGTCGTAGAACGACAGCCCGTTGGTGACCTCGTCGAGCACCGTCAGCTTGGTCCGCCGCAGCAGATTGGTCTGCCACAAGGTCAGCACCGCGCGGCGCAGCGCCTCGTCATTGGCCTCGCGCTCATCGGGCGTCAGCTGCATACGCTCGCGGCGGTCGAGCAGCATGGCGACCTCCATCTCGCGGTCCATCGTGCTCTTGCGGCGCACCTCGGTCGGGTGCGCGGTGAGGACGGGACTGACCAGCGCGGTCGAGAAGAACTTGCGCAAATCGGCGGCATCGAACCCCGCCGACTTGGCGTGGCCGAGCGTCGCCGCCAGCATGCCGGCGCCGCCATTGGCATCGCTCTTGGCGCGCATGCGGCGGATGTTGTTCTGGTCTTCGGCGATGTTGGCGAGGTGCGAGAAATAGCTGAACGCACGCACGATGCGGACGGTCTCGGCGGTCGTCATGCCGTCGAGGATATGCTCCAGCTCGTGCCGCGCCTGGCGGTCCTCGTCGCGGTGGAAGCGCACCGAGGTCTGGCGGATGCGCTCGACGAGATCGAACACGTCGGCGCCCTCCTGGTCGCGAACGGTGTCGCCGAGGATGCGGCCGAGCAGGCGGATGTCGTCCCGAAGTCGCGCATCCTCCTCCATCGCCTGCGCGTCGGCGGCACGATTGGGTCGGATTTCCTCGGATGACATGGCTTGCGGCGACATGGATGCGCTCTCCAGCAGCTGCCTATTTACGGGTCAGTCTGCCGTATCTGTACCGCAGCGCAAGATCAAGAAAGAGGCGTTGCCTGCTCAATTCGATGCTTTGTCGTGTCCTTTGGTTTGCCAAGTTGGCCGATCCGTTAGATTTTTCGTCCCGCCTGCTCCCAATAGGGATCACGCAACCGCCGTTTGAAGATCTTGCCGGAGTCCTCGCGCGGCAATTTGCCGTGAATTTCAATGTGCTTGGGCACCTTGTAATCCGCCAACGAGGCCTTCAGCCGCGCCTTGATCTCGGCGGTGTCGAGCACGACGCCGGGCTGCGGCTCGACCACCGCCATCAGGGCCTCGCCGAACTCGGCATCGGGAATGCCGAACACCGCGCAATCGTGCACCCCGGGCACGGCGTGCAGCACGGCCTCGATCTCGGCCGGATAGATGTTGACGCCGCCCGAGATCACCATGTCGCGCTTGCGGTCGCACAGGAAGACGTAGCCCTCGGGGTCGATGTAGCCGACGTCGCCCGAGGTGATGAAGCCGTCGCGGTCGATCTCGGCCCGCTTCTCCGGCTTGTTGTGATAGGTGAAATCCGGATTGACGGCGATGCGGGAGTAGATCTCCCCGACCTCGCCCTGCGGCAGGATGCGGCCATCCTCGTCGAGGAAGCGCAACTCGGCCCCCGGCGAGACCTTGCCGACGGTGCCGGGCTTCTTCAACGCGTCCTCGGAGGTGGCGAAGGTGACGGCGCCCGACTCGGTCGAGCCGTAGAATTCGTAGATCACAGGCCCCCACCATTCGATCATCGCGCGCTTGACGTCGGCCGGACACGGCGCGGCGGCATGGATGACGTGGCGCAGCGACGACATGTCGTATCGGCGGCGGACCTCCTCCGGAAGCTTCATCAGCCGGATGAACATCGTCGGCACCATGAAGATGGTATCGATCCGCTCGGCCTCGATGATGCCGAGAAACTCTTCCGGCTCGAAACGCGGCATCAGCACCAGCGCACCGCCGAGACGGCCGGCGCGCAGCCCGAACGCATTCGGCGCCGAATGATACAGCGGCCCCGGCAACAGCGCGCGCGAGCCCGGCTTCAGGCCGTAGATCAACGCCCTCATGCGCTCGGCCGACGCCGCCTGCTCGACCGTCGGCGCGTTGCGGCGGACGCCCTTGGGGTGGCCGGTCGTGCCCGAGGTGTAGATCATGTTCTGCGGCTGCGGCACCTGCGGGCCCTCGTAAGGGCTTTGCTGCGCGATCCAGCCTTCCAGCTCGGTCGCGAAGGCCGGTGTCGCGAGCAGATCCGCATCGATCCTGTAGTTGGACAAAATCTCCGGTGGTGTGGGGACACTGAGTACGGTGACACCGGCTGGAATCACCCCGGCGAGCTGGTGCAGCAGATCGGCATGGCCAATCACCACCTTGGTGCCGGAGTCCTTGATGATGTAGTCGATCTCTTCCGGCTTGAAGTGCCAGTTCACCGGAACGCCATATGCCCCAAGACGCATCGCGCCATAGGCGGCCTCGATGAAGGCGATGTCGTTGCGCATCAGGATGCAGACGCAGTCGCCCTGGCGCACGCCGAGCTTGGCGAGCCCGCTTGCAATGCGCGCCGCGCGATCGGCGACCTCGGCATGGCTGCGCCGCCGGTCGCCGGAGATGATGCCGCAGAACGGTGAGGACATTTCGTTCATCAGTAACCTGTCAGTCCGCAAACTTCGGCGCGCGCTTCTCGATGTTGGCGCGCACCGATTCGAGCTGGTTGGGGCTGCCGATCAGCTTCTGCTGCTCGACCGACTCGGCAAGCAGCGCCGGACCGGGATCGACGGAGAGATTGTTCAGCATCCGCTTGGCGGCCCGGATCGCATCCGGGTTCTTGCCGGCGATCTCCCGCGCCGTCTCCAGCGCTGCCGCGCGCGGATCGGGACAAATGCGCGTGACGAGGCCGTAAGCCTGCCCCTCCTCCGGCGAAAAGACGCGGCCGGTGTAGGTCAACTCGCGCAGGATGTCGTCGCGCACGAGCGTCGCCAGGATCGGCGTGCCCGCCATGTCAGGCACGAGACCCCACTTGATCTCCATGATCGACATCTTGGTGTCGGGCGCGACGTAGCGCATGTCTGCACCCAGCGCGAGCTGAAAGCCGCCGCCATAGGCGACACCATGCACTGCAGCAATCACCGGCACCGGCAGCTGCCGCCAGCCCCACACCGCCTGCTGGGCGAAATTGGCCTTGCCATGGGTACGAACGGTGAGATCGCGATTTTCGCCGCCGGGCACGCCGTTGCCGCCGGTTTCCTTCATCGCCGCAAAGCGGCCCATGTCGAGCCCGGCGCAGAACGCCCGTCCTTCGCCCGACAGCACCACGGCGCGCAGGCCCTTTTCCTTCGACAATCGCTCGGTCGCCGCCACCAGCGCCTCGAACATGGCCATGTCGAGCGCATTCATCTTGTCGGGGCGGACGAGGCGGACATCGGCGACGCCGTCGGTGATTTCGATTGCGATGCGGTTGTCCATCAGGCGGTCTCCCTGCAAATCTCTTTGTGACTTTACAGAAGGCTGTCGGAGCGATTTAGTCAATCGACCAATTAACTCACAACATGTCAGGCGGAAACTCCCATGTTCAAGGACAATCTCCTCGAAGGTCGGCGCATTCTGGTGACGGGCGGTGGCACCGGACTCGGCAAGGCGATGGCTGGACGCTTTCTCCAGCTCGGCGCGGAAGTGCATATTTGCGGCCGACGGAAAATCGTCTGCGACGAGACCGCGACCGAACTGATGGACCTCTATGGCGGTCGCGTGACCAGCCACGGCGTCGACATCCGCAATGCCATGGCTGTGGAGGAAATGATCGAGGCCATCTTCCAGGAAGGCGGCCTGACCGATCTGATCAACAATGCCGCCGGCAACTTCATTTCCCGCACTGAGGAATTGAGCCCGCGCGGCTTCGACGCCGTCGCCAACATCGTCATGCACGGCACGTTCTACGTGACGCAGGCGGTCGGCAAACGCTGGATCGCAGCGAAGCAGCCGGGCAACGTCGTGTCGATCACAGTCACATGGGTGCGTAACGGCTCGCCCTATGTAGTGCCGTCGGCGATGAGCAAGTCGGCGATTCACGCCATGACGATGTCGCTCGCCACCGAATGGGGCCGCTACGGCATCCGCCTCAACACCATCGCACCCGGCGAGATTCCGACCGAAGGCATGAGCAAGCGCATCAAGCCGGGCGACGAGGCTGGCGCCCGCACCAAGGCGATGAACCCGATGGGCCGCGTCGGCACCATGGAGGAATTGCAAAACCTCGCGGTGTTCCTGATCTCCGGCGGCTGCAACTGGATCAACGGCGAGACCATCGCGATGGACGGCGCACAGGCGCTGGCGATGGGCGGCAACTTCTATCAGCTTCGCGACTGGAGCGACGACGACTGGACCAAGGCCAAGGAGTCGATCAAGGCGCAGAACGAGAAGGACCGCGCGACGCGCACGAGTTGATGACGCAAGCGCCCTGTTGATCGGCGGCGCGCGCCCTGTACACTGATCGAACGATCCTCGCTCCGGCGCGATCCTGAGCGAGGAAGACGGCAAGACATCGAACAAAGAACAAGACACAATCGGAGGGGAAACATGTCCGTCTCGACGGCAGCGCCGACACTCGTCGATGTCGTGCGCAACCGGGCGCAAACACTTGGCTCCGCCACCGCCTATGAGTTCGAAGGCCGTATCACCAGCTTCGCCGAATTCGACCGCAAGACCAACCAGGTCGCCAATGCGCTCAAGGCCATGGGCCTCAAGCCGCACGAGCGCATCGCCTATTTCGGCAAGAACAGCGACAGCTATTTCGAGCTCCTGGTCGGCGCCATGAAGGCCAATGTGGTGATGGCGCCGGTCAACTGGCGGCTCGCCGCTCCCGAGGTCGCCTTCATCGTCGAGGACTGCAAGGCCCCCGCTCTCTTCGTCGGACCCGAGTTCATCACGATGATCCGTTACATCCGCGACCAGCTGCCCAGCGTGCGTCACATCGTCACCATCGAGGGTGGCGCGCCGGAATGGCAGGACTACACCGCCTGGCGCGACGCGCAGAGCGCGGATGATCCGGGTGTCGTCATCACGCCGAAGGACATCGCGCTGCAACTCTACACCTCCGGCACCACCGGCAAGCCCAAGGGCGCGATGCTGTCGCACGCCAACTTCCTCAACCTCGTCAATACCGGCAATCCCGACGAAAAGCCGGACTGGAACAAATGGTCGACCGACGACGTCTCGCTGATCGCGATGCCGATCTTCCACATCGGCGGCTCCGGCTGGGGCCTGATGAGCCTCTATCACGGCGCCCGCGGGGTGATCGCGCGCGAGTTCGATCCGACGAAGATCCTCGACTTCTTCGAGCAGTCGGGCATCACCAAGCTGTTCATGGTGCCCGCTGCGATGCAGTTCGTGGTGCGCCAGCCGCGGGCGCACGAGGTGGATTTCTCGCGCCTGAAATACATGCTCTACGGCGCCTCGCCGATCCCGGCGGCGCTGCTGAAGGAATGCATCGACGTCTTCAAATGCGGCTTCGTGCAGATGTACGGCATGACCGAGACGACCGGCACGATCATCGCGCTGCCGCCCGAAGACCATATCGAAGGCCTGGAGCGGATGGGCTCGGCCGGCAAGCCGCTGCCGGGGATCGAGGTCGCGATCATCGATCTCAACGGCAAGCCGCTGCCGCCGCGCCAGGTTGGCGAAATCGCCACCCGCTCCGGCTCCAACATGACCGGCTACTGGAATCTGCCGGAAGCGACCGCGCGCACGCTCGGCAAGGACGGCTGGCTGCGCACCGGCGATGCCGGCTACATGGATGAGGACGGCTACGTCTACATCCACGACCGCATCAAGGACATGATCATCTCCGGCGGCGAGAACATCTATCCGGCCGAGGTCGAGAGCGCGATCTGCGATCATCCCGATGTCGCCGAGGCCGCGGTGATCGGCATCCCCGACGACAAATGGGGCGAGGCCGTGAAGGCGATCGTCGTGATGAAGCCTGGCAAGCGCGCGACCGAGACCGACATCATCAACTTCACTCGCACCCGCATCGCCGGCTTCAAGACGCCGAAGAGCGTCGACTTCCTCGATGCCCTGCCGCGCAATCCCTCCGGCAAGATCCTGCGGCGGAATTTGCGCGACCCGTACTGGGCGGGCAAGGACCGGCAGGTGAACTGAGCGCGCTCGCTGTTGCCTGTCGCTCGCTCCAGGCCGTCACCAGCACAGCGTTCGCGGCACCATTCTGGATCGCTTCGCTTGCGCTCGCGATGACGTGGAGAGAGCCCGTGCTCTCGCCAGACCGTCATTGCGAGGCGCCGTTGCGCCGAAGCAATCCAGAGTCCCGTCCACAGCCCTGGATCGCCTCGCTGACGCTCGCGATGACGGTGCCAGGATCAAGCTCGCCTCACCTCTTGTTCACCCCCATGTAGCCGAACAGGAAGCCCGCCACCTTCCGCATCTGGATCTCCTCGCTGCCCTCGGTGATGCGGTAGCGGCGGTGGTGGCGGTAGATGTGCTCGAACGGCTTGTGGCGCGAATAGCCCATGCCGCCATGGACCTGCATGGCGCGATCGGCGGCTTCGCAGCACAGACGGTTTGCCCAGTAGTTGCACATCGACACCTTGTCCGACAGCGTGTGCTCGACCTGGGCCTGGGTCAGCTGGTCCATCTCCCACGCCGTCTTGCGGATCAGCAGCCGCAGCATCTCGGCCTGGGTCGCGAGCTCCACCAGTGGCCACTGGATGGCCTGGTTCTCCGCCAGCGCCTTGCCGAACGGCTTGCGCTCGCGTGCATAGGCCACGCTCTCATTGATGCAGAACACCGCAGCGCCCAGCGAGCTCGCCGCCTGCCGGATGCGGTTCTCGTGCACGAAGCATTGCGCCAGCGACAGCCCGCGGCCGACCTCGCCGAACAGCGCATCCTCCGGCACGAACACATCGGTGAAGCTGACGCGCGGATGGTCGGTCGGCATGTTGAAGGTCCAGAGATATTCCTCGACCTTCACGCCTTCGGCCTTGGCCGGCACCAGGAAGCAGGTGATGCCGCGCGCATCGCCGTCATTGCCGGACGTGCGCGCGAACAGCGCGCAGTGGGTGGCGACGTGCATGCCGGTCGTCCACATCTTCTCGCCGTTGATCAGCCAGCCCTTGACGTTGTCGCGGGTCGCGGGCACCGCCTTCGTTTCCATGTGCGTCGCGTCCGAGCCGTGATGCGGCTCGGTGAGACCGAAGGTGATGCGGTATTTGCCGGTGATCGAGCCGTCGATCATCGCCTTCTGGTCGTCGCGCCCGTAGCGGTCGAGCATGGTGACGATCGGCAGGTTGCCGACGATCGAATGCTCGTTCTGCAGATCGTTATGCAGGCCGAGGCCCTTCGACGCAAAATGCTCGCGGATCACGGCCATCCACAGATTGGAGCCGTCGTTGCCGCCGTAGCGCTTCGGGATCGCAAAGCGCAGATGACCAGCCGCATCGGCGCGATCCTTGGCCTGGCGCAGCAGCACCTCCCATTCATGCCGCGGCAGGCCGCCATTCTCGAAATCCGTCCGCGCCCATTCGCGGCGATGATCGAAGAAGCGGATATTGTCGTCGGCCTGCTCCAACGGCTTGATCTCGGCGGCGATGAAGCGATCGAGCTCGTCGAGATATGCGACCAGCTCCTTCGGCAAGGAAAAATCCATGGCGTGTCTCCCTACGGTTTTCGTTGTTGTTCTTGATCGCGCGCGGCACAGCTTCCGGCCACGTGCTTGTGACGCGCAGCGCAGTTGCGTATTTGGATGACCGCAAGGCCTGCGCAGGCGCTAAGCTCGCGGCAAGCTGCCAATGATCAACAGTCAGGAGGAACGCCCGATGGAGCTGAAGTTCTCGAAGATCACCCACAAGGGGCCGGTCACGATCGTGACCCTGGCCCGGCCCGAGGTCTACAACGCGCTGCACATCGAGGCGCATTACGAGCTCGAGCGCGTGTTCAACGCGTTCGCAGCTGATCCCGAGCAATGGGTCGCGATCGTCACCGGTGAAGGCGACAAGGCGTTCTGCGCCGGCAACGACCTGAAATGGCAGGCGGCCGGCGGCGCGCGCGGCTGGGGCAAGAGCGGCTTCGCCGGGCTCACCTCGCGCTTCGACTGCGACAAGCCGCTGATCGCGGCCGTCAACGGCGTCGCGATGGGCGGCGGCTTCGAGATTGCGCTGGCCTGCGACCTGATCATCGCCTCGGAGAACGCGACCTTCGCCCTGCCCGAGCCCCGCGTCGGCCTCGCCGCGCTCGCCGGCGGCCTGCAGCGGCTGCCGCGTCAGATCGGCATGAAGCGCGCCATGGGGATGATCCTGACCGGCCGGCATGTCGGCGCGCGCGAAGGCCATGAGCTCGGTTTCGTCAACGAGGTGGTGCCGCAGGGCGAGGCGCTCTCCGCCGCCGAGCGCTGGGCCGAGACCATCGCCAAGAACTCGCCGATGTCGATCCGCGCCTCCAAGCAGGCGATCGAGAAGGGGCTTGCGGTTTCGCTGGAGCAGGCGATCACCGAGCAGCGCGACTATCCCGCGGTGCAGGCGATGATCCATTCGCAGGACTACATCGAGGGACCGAAGGCGTTCTCGGAGAAGCGGCCGCCGAATTGGCTGGGGCGGTGACGCCTCACGAACTCCGTCATTCCGGGGCGCCCGCAGGGCGAGCCCGGAATCCATAACCACGATCGGGAGTATGGATTCCGGGCTCGCGACTGCGTCGCGCCCCGGAATGACGGAGCCTTTGTTTGCGGCGGTGGCGCCACGTCCACCGCCGTCATTGCGAGCGAAGCGAAGCAATCCAGAATTCCACCGCCGAGGCAGTCTGGATTGCTTCGTCGCCGGCGCTCCTCGCAATGACGGCGGAGAGTTAGGCGTCATCCCGGCCCCTCCCCGCCTCGCGCTTGTAGGAGGCGTAGTTCGGCTGATCGACGGCGAGCTTGTCGAGCGTGGTCTGCCAGAGGTGCTCCTTTAGGCCGGCCGTCTCGAGACCGACACTTCCGTCGGCGATGCGGGACGCGAGGACACGGTTCAGTTCGAGCAGCGCACCGTCCTCACCCAGCATCTCCTTCAGCCGCACCTGCTCGGCGGCCTCGGCCGGCGCCGCCTGCGTCAACTGCCGCACCACGAGATCGAGCGCGTTGATGCCGACCCGCAGCTTGAAGGCCTGATGGCCTGACAGCAGCGGCGCGATGTCGTTGCGCAGGAAGTCGGCGACGGCCTTCACCAATTCAGTCGGCGTCGGTTCGTCTTGCATCGATCAGGCTCCTCTCGGCGCAAGCAGCCGCAACAGATCGATTTCGGTTTCCGAGGCCCGGCGGCCGATCATCGCGCGCTCCATCGAATGATCGGGACCGGCACGAAAACGCTGCATCATGCCGCAGCACATCACGCCCCAGCGCAAGGTGCCCATGACCTCCCAGAACATCACCCTGTCGGGATCGACCTCGCGCCCCGCCGCTTCGTAGCCTGCGAACAGCTCCTCGCGCGCGCCGAAGCCGCCGACCGGTCTGTCGATCTCGCCAAAGCGCCAGGAGTTGACGCAGATCCAGCCGAGATCCTCCATGGGATCGCCGAGATGGGCGAGCTCCCAGTCGAGCACGGCGCGCACGCCGTCGGGACCAATGATCAGATTGCCGTTGCGGAAGTCGCCGTGCACGAGAGTCACCTCGGCCGAAGGACCGGGGTCATTTTGCGACAGCCAGCGCAGCGCCAGATCGAACACCGGCCGCGGCCAATCGAAGCTGTGATATTCGCGCGCGATTTCGGCGATCTCCTTCGTCGAGGTCATCTTGCGCAGGTCCGGCAGCGCATCCCGCGCGATGCCGTGAATGCGCCCGGCGATGCCGCCGAGCTGGCGCGCGAGACGTGGCCGCGCTTCAGCATAGTCAGCATCGCGCAAAATCTTGCGCGCGATGGTCTCGCCCTCGACGCGGCGCATGATGAAGCCGGTACCGAGATCATCGGCGGGCGTCAGCACGTGCAGCACCTCGGGCGACGGCACGCCGGCCGCATAAGCGAGCCGCATCAGCACCGCTTCGTTGTCGAGCCCGGCGGCACGGCCCGGCGCGGCGCCGTAGCCCTTCGGCGAGCGGCGCAGAATCGCGCCGACATCGCCATCGGGATGGACGATGTCGAAGCGCCATGTCTCCTGGCTGGCGCCGCCGGAAAGCTTGGCGGCGCCGCTCACGCCGCTCGCCCCCGGCATGAACGCCTGAACGCAGCGGGACAGTTCGGTCTCGATCATTGGCCCTTGAACTTGGCCGGCCGCTTTTCGAGGAACGCGGTGACGCCCTCCTTGAAATCATCGGTGCTGCCGGCGACGCGCTGCGACTGGAATTCGAGGTTGAGCTGCTCCTCGAACGAGTTCTCCGGGCTGTCCCAATACAGCCTGCGGATCTGGGCCAACGCGACGGTCGGCCCGTCGGCGAGGTCGCGCGCCAGCTTCATCGTCTCTTCCATCAACGCGCCATCGTCGTAAACGCGATTGACGAGTCCCCATTCCAGCGCGGTCTCGGCCGGCAGTTTCTCGCCCATCAGCGACAGCTCGATCGCACGCGCCTTGCCGACGAGGCGCGGCAGCAGCCAGGTCGAGCCGCAATCGGGCACCAGGCCGATGCGGCGGAAGGCCTGTAAAAAGTAGGCGGACTTGGCGCACAGGATCATGTCGCCCATCAGCGCGAAGCTCATGCCGGCGCCTGCGGCCGGGCCATTCACCGCGGTCACGATTGGGCAATGAAGGTTGCGTAAGCGACGCAGGAACGGATGGAAGGCGGTCTCGAGCGCGGCGCCCGCGTTGCTGCGGCCGGGCTTGGCCTGCGCGTTACGGCCCTGCAGATTGGCGCCGGTGCAGAACGCGCGGCCCGCGCCCGTCACGACGAGGCAGCGCACCTCGGCCCTCTTCTCCTCGATCTCGTCGAGCGCCTCCGCGAGCCCGCCGAGCATGTCGATCGAGACCGCGTTCATGACCTCCTGATGGTCGAGCTTGAGGACGGCGACGGCCCCTTCGAAATCGAGCGTAACGTGCTTGAACTGCATGGTTTCCTCTCGGGAGATTTTCGATAGCTGCATTCTTCGCTGCGGAAATACGAAGCCCAGCCCGGTTCGTCCGGCATATTTGATTTTTGCGGTCGGCTTGTCCATGGTTGCATGGTCCAATAAGCGCAGCACCACAGAGCGCGGCCATCATCACGGAAACGCCCATGACCATGTTCGACCTCACCGGCCGTGTGGCCGTCGTCACCGGCGGCAATGGAGGCATAGGCCTCGGTATCGCCCAGGCACTTGCGTCCAGTGGCTGCGACGTCTCG
Source organism: Bradyrhizobium ontarionense (assembly GCF_021088345.1). Taxonomy (NCBI): domain Bacteria; kingdom Pseudomonadati; phylum Pseudomonadota; class Alphaproteobacteria; order Hyphomicrobiales; family Nitrobacteraceae; genus Bradyrhizobium; species Bradyrhizobium ontarionense. The sequence goes on from NZ_CP088156.1 coordinate 2,538,234, forward strand.
ATCTGGGGCCGCAACGCTGAGAAGAACAAGGCAGCTGCGGCATCGATAGCCGCCGGGCCCGGCAAGGTCGATACCCGGATCTGCGACGTCACCAGCGCCGCCTCCGTCAACGAGGCGATGAAGGCCACGCTCGAGACGTTCGGCCGCGTCGACGGCTGCTTCGCCAATGCCGGCATCGGCGGCGGCGGCCGCAAGCCCTTCATCGAGCGCAGCGAGGAGGAATGGCGCACGATGTTCGCGACCAATCTCGACGGCGTGTTCCACGCCTTCCAGGCCGCGGCGCGGCACATGACGGCGCGCGCGGAAGCCGGCGACGCCTTCGGCCGGCTGGTTGCGACGTCCAGTCTCGCCTCGCTGTTCGGCACCGCCCGCAACGAGCATTATGCGGCGACCAAGGCCGCGATCAACGCGCTGTGCCGGGCGCTTGCCGTCGAGCTCGCGCGCCACGGCGTGACCGCCAACGCGATCCTGCCCGGCTGGATCAAGAGCGACATGACCGCAGGCATCATGGGCAACGAGAAGTTCGTCGCCAACGTGATGCCGCGTATCCCGGTGCGCCGCTTCGGCGAGCCGTCGGACTTCGGCGGCATCGCCGTGTATCTGATGAGCAAGGCGTCGTCCTACCACACCGCCGATTGCTTCGTGATCGATGGCGGCTATACCGCCTTCTGACCCGGCCTGTGCGGAGGTGGGCCGGTACGCCGGTTCGCTTCCTGGCACAATGTTCCCGCGTAGAACCGGCAGGTTTCGGAAATTTAATATGGCCGATGATGCCACGCCCCCGTGACCTCGGCGTTGTCCCTCATCACATAGTGATGAGAGTTGACAGGGAAGGATGCCATGAAGCGCGGCGTGACGGTTTTGGCCTGTGTGTCTGCCCTGGCGGTTGCCGGGTATTTCGCGATGGCCAAATGGGGCATCCAGCACGAGAGCCGCGAGTTCTTCGATGCCGAGCGGCAACGGCCAATCACCGTCGATGTCGCCGTGCGCAGGGACTACGAGATGAAGGCCAATGCCGGGCTGTGGCGGCTGCCGGTGGCCGTCATCAGCAACGGCAACACGGTGAAGAACACCGAGTACTCGTTCCTGGCGAACGTGTTTGCCGCCCGCGGCTATCTCGTCGCCAGCGTCCAGCAGGATCTGCCGACCGACCCTCCGCTCGTCACCAAGGTCGGGATGCCCTATGTCGGCCGGCTCGACGTCTACAAGAAGGGCGAAGCCAACATCCTCTGCGTGCTCCATGAGATGACGAAACGCCATCCGAACGCCGATTACGCGCATCTGACCCTGGTCGGCCACTCCAACGGCGGCGACACCGCGATGTATTTCGCCAAGGAGCATCCTGATATCGTCAGCCAGGTGGTGACGCTGGACAATCTGCGCGTTCCTTTCGTGATCCGTGACAAGCTGAAGATCCTGTCGTTTCGCTCCGACGATCCACAGTTCAAGACCGATCCCGGCGTGCTGCCCTCGCAGGCGGGAAAGAAGAGCGGCATCGACATCATCAAGACCGAGTTCCAGCACACCTGGATGAGCGATCGCGGCCCTTACACCGCGCGTGAGCGAATCCAGGCGACGCTCGACAAATATCTCGGCGGAGATGCGACAAGCGAGCTGGCACCGGCCGATACCGACAACCTGATCGTCAACAACGCCGCAGCGGCGCTGCCCTGAGCCCGCGCGCACCGACGAGCGTCCGCCGTCTCGCGGCGCGCTCTGCGTCCGAGTGATGCATCGAGGACCCTCTGAAAAACGAGGGCGCAGGGAATGCCGGGTGAAGGCCTCACCCATGGCCCGCCTGCGAAAAAAATGCAGGCGGCAGGTACCACAGGTTCAGCCGATCAACCGGCATTCCCCGCGCGATGTTTTGACGAGTTATACGTCGTCTCCCCGGGGACCGGCTGTCTTGCCCCCGTCACCAGCGGATCATCAATCACCACCGGCTTGGCATCAGCATCGGGATGCCAGGACCCTACGATTTCCTCGTGCGTGCCGCCTTGTTCGTCGGCGCGTGTCACCGCGCTGCAAGTCGATCCGCCCACCGCTTCCCTGCCTCGCGTGTCGTGACGATCGCGATACGCCCCTCGTGGCGAAGCAGGATGCGCGAGAGGATCGTTGTGATTTGCCCGACGACACAAGCCTTGTCGCATGCGACAAACTGGCACGACGGGCAGAACGCACATGGCAGCTGCGCAATCGCGCAGCCGCCACCAGGCGCCCGACATATTTACTGCTGCGGCTTCTTGGCCGGCGGACCGTTCTTGTTGCCCGGCAGGCCCTTGATGTTCGACGGGTCCTGCGCGCTCACGTCCGGATTATGGCGGTTGATCGTCGAAGACGACGAACCGACCGTGCTGGACTCGCTCGCCGTCGGCCCGTTCTTGTTGCCGGGCGCTCCCTGGATGCCCGCTCCGGAATTCTGCGCGCTCGGCGGCGTGGTGGTCTGCTGCCCGCCCTGCGCGAACGCAGACGTGGCCGAGACGACGAACGCACACGCAATCAAGCTGACGATGGGTTTCATGGCGTGACCTCCATTTGCATTGTTGTGCTGTTCGAACGTGGCGCCGTCGGACCCGTTCCCGGGAACATCGAATTTCCGAAGCAGCGGCTGCAGCAGAGGCGCGCAGGTCGTGCCCGCTTTATCGGCTTCCGCATCGCATCATGCCCCACTAGGCTCGACGTCCCACCGACCAGAGGCCTCTCATGGAATACCTGTCCACCGATCTCAGCCCGCGCGAGCGCTACAAGATCCTGACCTCCTTCGTGCTGCCGCGGCCGATCGCCTGGGTGACGACGATGGGCGAGACCGGCATCATCAACGCAGCGCCGTTCTCGTTCTTCAACGTGCTCGGCGAAGACCCGCCGCTATGCGTGTTCGCGATCAACCTGCGTCCGGACGGCCGGGTCAAGGACACGCTGGTCAACATCCGCCGCGCCGGCGAGTTCGTGGTCCATATCACCGACGAGCCGCTGGCGCAGGCGATGCACGAGACCGGCGGCGACTTTCCGCCCGACATCGGTGAACCCGATCATCTCGGGCTCAAGCTTGCACCGTCGCGCATGATCGCGGTGCCGCGGCTGGCTGACGCGCCGTTCGCGATGGAGTGCAAGACGTGGCAGCTGATCGACGTCAACGGCGATCGCGTGCTGGTGCTCGGCGAGGGCCTCGCCTTCCACATCCGCGACGAATTGTGGGACACCGAGAAGATGCGGGTCGCGATGGAGCTGTTCCACCCCGTGGGCCGCATGTTCGCCGATCGCTACTGCCGCACCAACGACCGGATGGATTTCCCGCCGGCGAAGGGCGCTGGCTGATCTCAATCACCGCCGCGCCACAGCCCGTGCGGGCAGGCCGTCAGTAGGTCGCGGCGAGATAATCGACGATCTTGCCGACGTCCGAATCGTCGATCGGCGCGCCATAGACCTTGACCATCTTGGTGACCTCCGCCTGCCAGAACTCCTTCTTGTTCTTCATCGGCGGTTGCGTGTTGATGTAATCCGCCGAGTGACAGGCCGTGCAGTTGCCCTGCACGACCTCGAGATTCGGCCCCGGCTTGAAGGCGGCCGCTTCCCGCGGAGTCTGATAGTTGACCGGGGCCGCCGTGACCGAGGCAGGGCCGCTCGCAAGCCAGCAAAGGCTGGAAGTCAGGATAACGGCGAGGAGAGACGTCCGTTGCATGGTCATGTTCCTCAGGCCACCGTGACGCGCACGGTTTCGACGACGTTGCGCAAATAACCGGCCGGGTTCCAGCGCGGCGTGTCCGGCTGCGTCTCACCGGAATTGCTGGTCGCGCGGACCTTGAGATCGCAAGCGCCGGCGGCAAGCTTCACCGGCAGCTTCCATTCGCGGAAGGAATATTTGCCGAGATCCTTGCCGAGCTTGGCATTGGTCCAGGTCTTGCCGCCGTCGGTCGAGACCGCGACCTCCTTGATGCCCGCCCCGCCGTCGAAGGCGATCCCCCGAAGCGTGATGTTGCCCGTCTTCAGCTTGGCGCCGTCGGCGACGTTGGTGATGAACGAGCGCACCGTGAAACGGTTGATCGGGATCGTTGCTTTCGGTGTGGTGCCGGGCGCGACGGAATTGTTCGGCGTATCTGGAATTCTGTAAGCCGACTTCATCCAGAAGCCGTCGAAGACGCCGTCGATCACGGTGATCTCGTTCAGGTGCTTCACCCAGTAGGTGCCGTAATAGCCGGGGACGATCAGACGCAGCGGAAAGCCGTTGAGGAACGGCAGATCATCGCCGTTCATGCCGTAGGCCAGCATCACCTCGCCGTTCATGGCATGATCCAGGTCGAGCGCCTTGACGAAGTCCGGCGTCTTGTCGATGACCGGGCCGTCCATGCCGCCGAAGGTCACCTGCCTGGCGCCGGCCTGCACGCCTGCCATTTCGAGCACGGTTTTCAGCGGCACGCCGCGCCAACGCGCATTGCCCATGGCGCCGTTGCCGAGCTGGCCGCCGGCGACACGCGGCTCGAAAAAGCCGCGGCTGTTGCCGGAGCATTGGTTGACGGCGACGATCTCGGTCGCCTTCATCTTCCGGATGTCCTTGAGCGACAGCTTGAGCGGCTTGTCGACCTTGCCCTTGACATCCAGGGTGAACTTGTCGGGATCGAGATCGTAGGGCAGGCCCGCCAAGTGATAGCGGACGAAGAACGCATTGTTCGGCGTGATCGGGCCGTCGTTGAACACCGCAAACGGTGTCTCGAGCTGTGGCGGCCGGCTGGTCAGACCGATCATCGGCCGCTTCTGCGGATATTTCACCAGCGGCCGTTCGCCGTTGGCAAAGGGCAGCGTCACGACGTCCTCAGCCAGTGCGACGGTGCTGCCAAAGCCGCTCAGCAGCGCCGCAACGCCTGCTCCCTTGAGCAGGTCGCGTCTGTCAATCATGGTACTCCCTCCGGAGTGTTCGTTCTGGACATGCGGTCATCACCGCAAGCCTGGCTCAGTAGATGGTCTCGGCTTCCGGCACCGGCCACCGCTCCGGATCGATCGTTGCACGATTCTCTCGCTGCGAGAAACGGTGCGATGCCGGTCCCGCCGCGCGCCGTCGCCACGATCCGGGAAATCGTCGGGTGGGCAAAGCGACGCCGTCAGGCGACGCGTCCCCACCAACGGTTCCGGCGAGTGAGGACGGTGGGCACGGCGCGTCGGACAGCTGGGTACGCCAGCGACGACTTGGGCGCGCCTTTGCCCACCCTACGCGAGCAGCTACGCGCCCTGCCCGATCTTGTCCTGCGTTTTCGTATCGAAATCGCTGGCGTCGTGGCGCTCGTGCAGCTGGCTCTTCGGATCACCCGAGACGCGGTTGACCATGCGGCCGCGCTTGACGGCGGGGCGCTGCGCGATCTGGTCGGTCCAACGCTGCACGTTCTTGTAGTCCTGCACCGAGAGGAACTCGCCGCCCTCGTAGAGCAGCCCTTTCGACAGCGCACCGTACCACGGCCACACCGCAATGTCGGCGATGGTGTAGTCGGGGCCCGCGAGATATTCGCTCTCGGCGAGACGGCGGTCGAGCACGTCGAGCTGGCGCTTCACCTCCATCGCGAAGCGGTCGATCGCATATTCGATCTTGGTCGGCGCATAGGCATAGAAATGGCCGAAGCCGCCGCCGAGATAGGGCGCGGCGCCCATCTGCCAGAACAGCCAGGACAGGCATTCGGCGCGCTTGGCCGGCTCGGTCGGCAGCAACGCACCGAACTTCTCGGCGAGATGGACCAGGATCGCGCCGGACTCGAACACGCGGATCGGCTCTGGCCCACTGCGGTCCAGCAGCGCTGGAATCTTCGAGTTCGGATTGATCGCGACAAAGCCCGAGCCGAACTGATCGCCCTCGCCGATGCGGATCAGCCAGGCGTCATACTCAGCACCGGTGTGCCCGAGCGCCAAAAGCTCCTCCAGCATCACGGTGACCTTCACGCCGTTCGGCGTCCCCAGAGAATAAAGCTGCAAGGGATGACGGCCGACAGGCAATTCCTTCTCATGCGTCGGCCCCGCGATCGGCCGGTTGATGTTGGCGAAGCGGCCGCCGCTCGCCTTGTTCCAGGTCCAGACCTTCGGCGGCGTATAGCTGTTCTGTTCGGACAATTGAGCCTCCGGCATGTGCGGCAAAGGACCAACGTTCTAGGCGCATATGCCGTTGAGCGGAAGCCATCCCGAACGCGGGCGGCGCCCGCATTTTCTGCATTGCGCGGTCGAACCTGCGATGACAGAACGGAGACAAGATAACAATGATGGTCCGTCACGGGCCGCTCTTCGGAAACGCCCATGACAGCGCCCATGATTGCAAGTCCCCCGCCCGCGGATCGCATTCCCGTCATCGTCGGCGTCGGCGAGATCGTCGATCGCCCCCGGGACGTCGTCGACGGGCTTGAGCCGCTGGCGCTGCTCGAACAGGCCGTCCGTCGCGCGGAAATCGACGCGGGAGCCAAGCTGATCCACGACCTGGGCTCGCTCGACGTCGTCAACTTCCTGAGCTGGCGCTATTGCGATCCCGAACTGCTGCTGGCCCAGCGTCTCGGCATCCGCCCGGCGCATTGCCACTATGGCCCGGTCGGCGGCGAGAGCCCGATCCGCTTCCTGCACGAAGCGGCGTTGCGCATCGCGCGCGGCGAATGCGACGTCGCCGTGGTCTGCGGCGCCGAGGCGCAGTCGAGCGCGACCAAGGCCGAGCGCGCCGGTGTGACATTGCCCTGGACGCCGTTTGCCCATGACGTCGAAGAGCCGAAGCGCGGCGCCGCGTTCCAGAAGCCGTTGGCCGTGAAGCTCGGCGTGTTTCGCCCGGTCTCTGTCTATCCGTTCTACGAGGTCGCGAGCTCCGCCCAATGGGGCCAGACGCCGCGGCAGGCGCTCGCCGAATCCGGCGAGCTGTGGTCGCGCTATTCGGCCGTCGCGGCCTACAATCCGAATGCCTGGCTGAAGCGGCACTTTGCGCCCGACGAGATCACGACGCCATCGGCCGACAACCGCCCGATCGCCTGGCCCTACACCAAGCTGATGGTCGCCAATCCCATGGTCAACATGGGCGCCGCGCTGATCCTGACCAGCCTCGCGCGGGCACGGACCGCCGGCATTGCCGACAGCCGCATGATCTACCCGCTCGGCGGCGCCGCGGCCGAGGACCCGCGCGATTATCTCACGCGCGACCAGTTCGCCGAGAGCCATCCGCAGAACGCCGTGCTGCAGGCGGCGATGGATCTCGTCGGCGGCAAGGGCGCGGCATTCGACGTCATCGAGCTCTACAGCTGCTTTCCCTGCGTGCCCAAGATGGCGCGGCGAACCCTTGGGCTCGGTCCCGACGTCGAGCCGACGGTGACCGGCGGGCTGACCTTCTTCGGCGCGCCGCTCAACACCTACATGACGCATGCCGCCTGCGCGATGGTGCGGCGGCTGCGCGGCGGTGGCGCGACGCGCGGCCTGCTCTACGGCCAGGGCGGCTTCGTCACCAAGCATCATGCCCTCGTCATCTCGCGCGAGCCGCCGCGATCGTCCTTGTCACAGGATGTCAGCGTCCAGGCGGAGGCCGATCGCACGCGCACGAAAGCGCCCGAGTTCGTCAGCGAGGCCGGCGGCAACGGCAAGGCCGAAAGCTTCACCGCACTCTTCGATCGCGCCGGCGCGGTCGAGCATGGCGTCGTCATGCTGCGCACCGAGCAGGGCGCGCGCACGCTGGCGCGCGTGCCCGCGCATGACGAAGCCACGCTGACGCGGCTGATGGATCTTGACAAGACGCCGGTGGGCGCGCGCGGCGCCATCACCATGGCCGCCGACGGCGTGCCGGAATGGCGTGCAAATTGAACCTCGATGCGATTGCGATGGAACGTTCTAACGAGTTGCGCCGTCGGGCAGAGCTCACACCTCCCTCGCCTCGCGCTGCCAACGCGCATAAGCCGCGTCCCAGCCAGGATCAGTGTCGGCCGGGAAGCCCAGCGTCCGGCCGCCGCCGAGGTCACGAAAGCCGATCATGGCGCGGCGATGCGCGCCGCTGCGGACATAGGCGCGCATGCTGGCCTCGTCGGTCCACACCGTCAGCGTGTGATAGATCCCGGCAAGCGGGCGTAGCTCGACGCGCAGGTTTCCGGGGGCCGTGCGCGCCTGGCGCACCGCGCGCAACGTATGCCACCAGAACCGCGCCAAGCGAAGCATGCCGCTGCGCGGGCGAAAGCCGGTGATTGAGACGTAAACGCTCATGGCGCGCTCCTGTATCGCGGTCCGCGCGCAGCGGAGCGACCGCGGACAGCCGGCAGCACAATGATGCTCGACGCGTCTTGGATGTCGGAATGCCCTCACACCGCTGGGAACGTCTCAGCGCCCGGCCGCCTTGGGAGCCGCCTTGGGAGCCGCCTTGGGCGCCGCCTCAGGGGGCAGCGTGCCGGTGGTATCCACGCCGGACTGGCGCGGCCGCGCATTATCGCCGGCCAGCTGCTGCTCGCGCTTGTGCTCGAGCGCCTCGTCACGACGGACCGTCGCGGTCGCCAGCCCCGGGTCGAGCTTGAGCGCCTGGTTGAAATCGGCGAGCGCGCGGTCGTAGCTTCCCTTCGCGAGCCAGACCGCGCCACGATCGCTATACAGCTCGGCATCGCTGAAGCTCATCCTCACCGCGCGATCGAGATCGACCAGCGCCTCGTCGAGCTCGCCCTTCTGCTGAAGCGCCAGGGCACGATCGTGAAACAGCGCGGGGTTGTTCGGATCCAGCCGGATCGCCCGCTCGTAGTCCGCCAGCGCACGGTCCCACCGGCCCCTGCGGCCCAGGTCCCTGGCACGATAGCGATAGACGTCCGCATTTCTGGGCGCGAGCCGGACCGCCTCGTCGAAGTCGGCGATGGCGCGATCGAGATCGCCCTGCTGGCTGCGTTCCAGCGCCCGCTTCAGGAAGGATGCGGCGGTCGTCGGCTCGATTGCCGCGGCGGGAGCTCCACCAGCAGCAACGTCGCCAGCTGGTTGCGCCCCCTGACCGCGCGACGTGGCCGGCGGGGCGCCTGGGCGTGCCGTGCTGACTGCGTCCCGGGAGGGAGACACCGCGGTTGCCTCAGGGCCGCGGTCCCACGGCTCGGATCGCGGCGGCGGCGACGGCCGCAGTACGATCGAGCGCGTCGCCGGCGGTTTGCTCATCCAATCACCGAGCGATGGCAGCAGCACGATCTCGAGCCCGATCAGGATCGCGCTCAGCACTGCGGTCGCCGCCGTGAACTGCAGGATCGCATCCCATCGTTCACCGCGGAGCCGCTTGCGCTCGAAGGTGAGATGGGCGTCGTACTCGGCGCGCAGGTCCGTGTCGCGCAGCACCTTGTAGGCGACGATGATCATCTTGAGCGTGTGATCCGCCGCCGCGTCGCCGCCGCCCGTGAGATCGGGATGGTGCGCCTTCGCGGCCTGCCGGAAGGCCCGCTTGATGGTGTCGAGATCGGCACGCGGCGAAACGCCGAGCACCTCGTAATGTGTCTTCATGGCGCGGCCCCGCGACCTCCTCCCGAGATCAATGCGGGATCACGCCGGAAGCAGGTCGAGCGCATAATGGGCGCCATCGCGAACGAGCCGGCCAAATCCAGGCCAGGGAAAATGCGAACCGCAGATCAGCATCCTGTCCGCCACCACCCGGTCGAGCAATCTGCGACGGCTCACCTCGGCGGCAGGGCCGTCCTGGTCATACACGCCGTGCCATCCGGGATGACTTAGGCAGAACGCAGGCACGTAGGCCGTGTCCCCCGAAATCATCAGCTGATCCTGGCCGGAGCTGAGATGAAAGGCGGTGTGCCCCGGCGTATGGCCGGCAACGCTGACGAAGCGGATCCCGGGCACCACCTCGTCCTCACCCGCGACCGGCAGCACGTTTTTCCAGGACGGGATCACGCCCTGGATGCGCCGGGCCAGCGACTGCCGCCAGGACGGCAGGCGGCTGGTCTGCGACGCATCGGTCCACCAGTTGTATTCAGCTGCCGCCACGATGATCTCGGCGTCGGGAAATACGGGCGCATTGGTATCTTCGCCGAGCAGTCCGAAAATGTGATCAGGATGGAAATGCGAGATCAGGATGGTGTCGATGTCGTGCGGACGAATGCCGGCCGCCTTCAGATTGTCCAGCATCCGGCCCGATACGAAGATGGAATCGGAATTGTAGCCCTGCACCTGTCCGCCGCCGCCGGCGTCGCACAGCACGGTCTTGCCCTTCAGTCGCACCACGAAGGTCGAGATCGGGATGGGGACGAACGCGGAAGTGAGGCCCGCCGCGCGCAGCGCCTCCTTGGTGTCGCTGATACCAGCATTGCTGAAGAAGCCCGCCTCGTGCGGCTTCTCCCACACACCGTCGTAGAGCGCGATGACCTCCGCCTCGCCGATCATGATCCGGCGATAGCCCCGCTCAGGATCCTCAGTGCGGCGGCGCGGCTTGGCGGCAACGACGGCCAGGCTCGCATCGAGGCCGAAGGCGGCCGCAGCCGTCGCCGCCGACAGCACCAAGGTCCTGCGCGAAGGTTCGCACGCCATCAAATCGCCCGTCACCTATCGTACCGCTGGTTGAACAAGCACCAGATGCAATTAAATATTTGCACCTTAGCGGGATTATGGCGTGACGGCGGTCTTTGTGGTCGGAGAGACGCATTGTCGGTGATAGTTGCAACGAGCCCACAGGATGAGGCTCATCGCTGACCGATCGCCTCCGCTACCGACCGGGCCGCACTCCGGTGGGCGTCTGATAGGACGGCGTCCTGCAACGACGACGGCTGCCAATCGAACCGGAGTCGTTCAGTTATCGCACGCGATGAACCTGCCCTGGCCTCCGCCCGCTTCGTGGCCCTCCCCACAGGGATAGGGATCAGGCGGCGCGAACCGATTGCAGGAAACGGCCGACTTCCTGCTTGAGGCGATTGCTGTCGCCCGAGAGCTGGCGGGCCGCCGTGAGCACGTGGTTCGACGTGTCTCCGGTCTCGCTGGCGCCGCGCTGGACATCGGAGATGTTGGAGGACACCTGCTGCGTGCCGGTCGCAGCGTGCTGGATGTTGCGCGAGATTTCGGCGGTCGCGGCGCCCTGCTCCTCGACCGCCGCCGCCACCGTCGATGCGATCTCCGAGAGGCGCTCGATCGTTGTCGAGATCTCCCTGATCGCGCCGACCGATTCCTGCGTCGCCGCCTGGATGCCGGAAATCTGCTGGCCGATCTCGCCGGTCGCCTTGCCGGTCTGCTCGGCTAGCGCCTTGACCTCGGAGGCCACGACCGCGAAGCCGCGGCCCGCTTCACCGGCCCGCGCGGCCTCGATGGTTGCGTTGAGCGCCAACAGATTGGTCTGGCCGGCGATAGTGTTGATCAGCTCGACGACGTCGCCGATGCGGGTCGCCGCCTTCGACAGTTCGCCGACCCGGTCATTGGTCCGGCGCGCCTGCTCGACCGCATCGGACGCGATGCGCGCCGATTCCTGCACCTGCCGGCTGATCTCCCGGACCGAAGACGTCAGCTCTTCGGTGGCAGAGGCGACCGCCTGAACGTTCGCCGAGGCCTCTTCCGACGCCGCCGCGACGGTGGTCGAGAGCTCCTGCCCCCGCGTCGCGGTGCTGGATAGCGAATTGGCCGAGCTCTCGAGTTCGCTCGAGGCCGAGGAGACGGTCTCGACGATGTTTCCGACGGCGCCCTCGAAGCCGTCGGCGAGCTTCGACATCTCCTGCTTGCGCTGGACGGCGGCGCGCCGTTCCTGCTCGATGAGCTCCCTGGCATTGAAGCGCACCATCGTCTGTACGGTCTGCAGGTTGCGCAGGGCGCGGCCGATCTCGTCGTCACGCGCGATGTGCACACGCGTGTCGAGCTTGCCCTGCGTGATGTTCTCCATCGTTTCGTTGACATGGCCGATCGGACCGATGATGGCGTTCATTGTGCGCGAGCCGGTCAGGCCGCAGAGGATGATGCCGACAGCCGCAATCCCCGCCGCGGTCATGCCGCCGGGCCCGCCCTCGCCGAACGAGATCACGCCGAGCGTGATCAGCAATACAGTCTGCAGCGCAAGCAGCGTGCGCAGCCTTGCCGCGATCGTTCCGGTGAATATCGAGAGATGGTCGAACACCGAGCGGCGGCGGATGATGCCATCATCGATCTTGTAGCCGTGCGACTTGTTTTCGCGGATCGCAGCGTAGACCTGCTCGGCCTCGGCACGCTGGTCGGAAGGCAGCTTGGTGCGTACCGAGGTATAGCCGACAACCTGGCCGTCCTTGCGGATCGGCGATGCGGTCGCCAGGACCCAGTAGTAGTCGCCGTTCTTGCGCCGGTTCTTCACCGCGCCAACCCAGGGGCGACCCGCCTTCAGCGTGGTCCAGAGATTGTCGAACGCTTCCGGCGGCATGTCCGGATGACGCACGATGTTGTGCGGCTGCCCCATCAGCTCGGCTTCGGTGAAGCCTGCGGCGTCGATGAAGTCCTTATTGAAGAAGGTCAGCTTGCCCTTGGCGTCGGTCTTCGACACGATGAGGGTGTCATCCGTGATCGGATATTCGACGTTGGTGATGGGCAGGTTCTTGCGCATGGCGCGACCTTCGATGCGGGAGGAAAAGCGTTGGCGGTCATGCCCTCATTGGCATGCCTAACTTTGCAGCAAGTGATGCATACAAGATCGCAGATGCCGATTAACCCAAGATAAAGTCCCGCACCCGCGGAAGTACGGGACATATCGCTTGTGAGTTGGAGTTGCATCGCAGCGCGCGGCATTGCGGCCTTGCAACCGACATAAGCCGCAAAACGATACAACCATGTTGGATGCGCATCTTGACGCGAGCCGGACCAGTGGCGGGATGCCCCGCCGCAAAAAATATATAGAACGACAATGAAGAGGGGCGCGGCCTGACGGCCGCGCCCCGATGTCATCCAGACTGTGCTGCGGTCAGGCCGCGCGCACCGTATCGAGGAAGCGGACGACCTCGAGCTTGAGCCGGTTGCTGTCGCCGGACAGCATCTGCGCCGCCGAGAGCACCTGCGAGGAGGCCGAGCCGGTCTCACTGGCGCCGCGCTGCACCTCGGCGATGTTGGACGACACCTGCTGGGTGCCGATCGACGCCTGCTGGATGTTGCGCGAGATTTCCTGGGTCGCCGCGCCTTGCTCCTCCACGGCGGCCGCGATGGCCGAGGAGATTTCCGACAACTTCTCGATGGTGCCGGAGATCTCTCTGATAGCACCGACCGACTCCTGCGTCGCACCCTGGATGCTGCCGATCTGCTGGCCGATCTCGCCGGTGGCCTTGGCCGTCTGCTCGGCCAGCGCCTTGACCTCGGAGGCAACGACCGCGAAGCCGCGGCCAGCCTCGCCGGCACGCGCCGCCTCGATGGTCGCATTCAGCGCCAGCAGATTGGTCTGGCCGGCAATCGTGTTGATCAGCTCGACGACGTCGCCGATGCGGGTCGCAGCCTTCGACAATTCGCTGACCCGCTCATTGGTCCGCCGCGCCTGTTCGACCGCTTCGCTGGCCATGCGCGCGGACTCCTGCACCTGCCGGCTGATTTCGGAGACCGATGAGGACATTTCCTCGGTCGCGGAGGCGACCGATTGCACGTTGGTCGAGGCCTCCTCGGAGGCGGCAGCCACAGTGGTCGCGAGCGTCTGCGAGCGGCTCGCAGTGGACGTCAGCGTCGTCGCCGAGGCTTCGAGCTCGGTCGATGCCGACGACACGGTGTGGACGATCTCTCCGACGGCGGATTCGAAGCCATCGGCCATCCTGTGCATCTCGGCCCGGCGCTTCTCGGCGACGAGCTTGTCCATCGCGATCTTGGCCTCGGCCTCCTGCTGAGCCTTCTCGGCCAGCATCAGCTTGATGGCATTGACGGCATGCGCCGTATCGCCGATCTCATCGCCGCGGCCTTCGCCGGAGATCGCGACCTCCTCGCCCTTGGCCATCCGCTGCAGCACGGCCACCAGTGCCCGCATCGGCCTGGCGATGCCGTACTGACCGATCACGAAGCCGAGCGACAATCCGAGCGCGATGCCGATACTGGCTACGATGATCAGCATGCGCGAGGTCTGTTCGTACTGCTCCTCCGCGGCCTTGGCGAGGTTCTCGACACGTGCGTTCAACCTGTCCGCGACATCCCGGATCTTGAACTGGAGCTTCTCGGAATTGGCGCGGCTCTTCATCGCCGAGTCGCGCATCTTCTCGGTCTGCTCGGTGATCTGCATGTCCTTGGCGGCGGCGATGGTGCGGAACGTCTCCTCCATGCCCTTGACGTACTCATCATAGAGGACGCGAACATCAGGGATCATCGCCCGCGCCTGGTCGTCCTTGGTCTTGGCGACCTCCTCCAGACGCTCGGCAAACTGCTTACGCTGCTCCTCGATTACCTTCAGAGCCGCCTCGCGGTTGTCGGAATGCGGGTCCAGCGCGGCGCGGAATTCGGCGCGGTTCAGCGCGATCACGTTCTGATTGGCGCGTGCGGCGAGCAGGGCCCGGTTGGCTGCGGACTTCATGAGGACCGCACCTTCGGCAACCGTCTCCAGGGCGCCGATTGCGAACCAGCTGATCGTGGCGGCCACCGCCGCCATCAGCAGGACGATTGCGAGGATTTTGGTAAGCACGCGAAAGCGGGACAGCAGCGACATCGATGGCCTCGTCGATTGCCGGAGGGGAGCCGACGAAGCCATGGCGGCTCGTGTAAGGGCGTCTGTCCAGCGGATTAGCGATGAATCGCCATCAAATTGATATCGGGACGCGCAGAAGTTGTTAATTTTCGGCGCCGTAACTTACCGGACCGGACAAACGCGGAGGGCGCGCGGCCCTGCTGGCTCGCGCGCCCCGAGGCCTTGTTGCGAGACGTGCTAGGCTGCGCGCACCGTCTCCAGGAAACGCGATACTTCGGTCTTCAGCCGGCTGCTGTCGCCCGACAGCATCTGCGCCGCCGAGAACACCTGGGACGACGCCGAGCCGGTCTCGCTGGCGCCGCGCTGGACCTCGGTGATGTTGGAGGAGACCTGCTGGGTGCCCGCCGCGGCCTGCTGCACGTTGCGGGAGATCTCCTGCGTCGCCGCGCCCTGCTCCTCCACCGCGGCCGCGATGGCCGAGGAGATCTCCGACAGCCTCTCGATCGTGCCAGAGATCGCCCGGATGGCGTTGACCGACTCCTGCGTGGCGGCCTGGATGCCGGCGATCTGCTGGCCGATCTCGCCGGTCGCCTTCGAGGTCTGCTCGGCCAGCGCCTTCACCTCGGTCGCAACGACCGCAAAGCCGCGGCCGGCCTCACCCGCGCGCGCCGCCTCGATGGTGGCGTTGAGCGCGAGAAGATTGGTCTGTCCGGCGATGGTATTGATCAGCTCGACGACGTCGCCGATGCGGGCGGCTGCCTTCGACAGCTCGCCGACCTGATCGTTGGTGGTGCGCGCCTGCGTGACGGCCTCGCTCGCCATGCGCGCGGATTCCTGCACCTGTCGGCTGATCTCGGTGACCGACGACGACAGCTCCTCGGTGGCCGACGCCACCGACTGCACGTTGGTGGACGCTTCCTCGGAAGCCGAGGCGACCGTGACGGCGAGCTGCTGCGAGCGCTCGGCGGTCGAGGTCAGGGTCTTGGCGGACGCTTCGAGCTCGTCCGACGCCGACGACACCGTGCCGATGATCTGACCGACCGAGGCCTCGAAGGAGTTTGCCAATTGCTGCATCTCGCGCTTGCGCTGGTCGGCAGCGAGCTTGTCGGCGTGGGCCTTCGCCTCCGCCTCCTGGCGCGCCTTCGCTTCGGCATTCTCGCGGATGATCACGACGTTCTTGGCCATGTCGCCAATCTCGTCGCCACGGCTCGCACCGGGGATCCTGATGTCGATATCACCGGACGCCATGCGGCCGAGCGCGCCATCCAGACGGGTGATCGGTCGTGCCACGCCCACGAAGCCGAAGGCAACGGAGGCTCCGAGCACGAGCAGCATCACGCCCGACAAGGTAAGACCGATCCGTCCTGCGCTGCTGAGCTCGCTGTCGACCATCTGCTTGGCCTCCGCAGCGAGCGTTTCGGCAGCGGCGACCGTCTCAGCCATCAGTCTGGTCGCCTCGGCTGCGGCGGGTCGGGCCTTCTCGGTGACAACCTTGGTCTTGCTTTCCTCCGCGGCGACCGTCTGCGCCACCGAGTCGCCGTAGCTCTTCAGAAGACTGCGCAGCCGCTCGATGTCGGGATGGCTCGCTGGCGGCAGCTTTTCCACGGCCGCGGCGAGTTCGTCGCCGGCGAGCTTGCTGCGCCTGGCGATCTCGTCCTTGAGGCCGGGCTCGCTGGTGGCAGCAAAGCGCCATGCAGCGGCGCGCACCGCCGTCATCGCGGAATCAGCGGCGTAGAGATGCTTCTCGGATTCTGCCGAGGTCTTGACGGCGGAAGAGGCGAGCAAGGCATCGACCAGCTTGCGCCAGTCGCTCGAAAACACGTTGCGACCTTCCTGCAGCGCCAGCACCTGCTTCTGCAGCCGCGCGGACTCCTCGGCCGCGTGCATGTAGTCCGCCACCACCGTCTTGATCTTGACCAGCCGATCCTTGTTCTCTGCACGCGCGGCCAGGGCCGCCGCCGCATCCAGATTGCGACCGATCTTGGCCAGTGCCTGCCGCTCCTCCTCGAGGTAGCCGTCGACCTCGGCTGCCGTCTTCGCAAGGCGAACGCCACGGTTCGCGAGCTGCAGGTTGCGCAGATCGGACTCCGTCATCAGCACGTCCTTGCGAATCACGGTCTCGATGTCGGCCGCCTTCGCCGCGACCTCGATCGCGCGCTGCGACGACTGCTGATTCAGCAACATGCCGAGCGACAGCAGAATGCCCGCGAGGCCGGCAGCCCCCATCTTGTAGCCGATGCGGTTGAGCTTGATCATATGGTGGTCTGCCTTCTGGATCGGGTGCGGCTCTGCACCAGTTTCCGCGTTCTGAATATTGTTCCTGAATGGAACCAATTTGGAATTCAGACTTCTAGGAAGGCTTAACCATCAAATCCGTAGGAGTACGGAACTCGGGTTGCTGCAGCACAGCCAGCGTCGACGGAGTCCTGCCGGGGCGGCGCGCAGCCTGCCGATATGCAATCCACATGACGTCGAAGAAACCGACAAAAAAACCGCGGGCCCTGCGGCCCGCGGCTTGATGTGCTCGATCGGTTCGAAACCGTGCGGCGCTAGGCCGCGCGAACGGTCTCGAGGAAACGGCTGACCTCGGTCTTCAGGCGGTCGCTGTCGGTCGACAATGATTTTGCGGCCGTCAGGACCAGAGACGACGCCGATCCGGTCTCGCTGGCGCCGCGCTGCACGTCGGCGATGTTGGCCGAGACCTGCTGGGTGCCGGCTGCGGCCTGCTGGACGTTGCGCGCGATCTCCTGCGTCGCCGCGCCCTGCTCCTCGACCGCGGCCGCGATCGCCGAGGCGATCTCCGACAGCCGTTCGATGGTGCCCGAGATGGTCCGGATCGCAGTCACCGATTCCTGCGTCGCCGCCTGGATGCCGGAGATCTGCTGGCCGATCTCGCCGGTCGCCTTCGAGGTCTGTTCGGCCAGCGCCTTCACTTCGGTGGCGACGACGGCGAAGCCCTTGCCCGCCTCGCCCGCACGCGCCGCCTCGATGGTCGCGTTGAGCGCCAGCAGATTGGTCTGGCCGGCAATCGTATTGATGAGCTCGACGACGTCGCCGATGCGGGCCGCCGCCTTCGACAGCTCGCCGACCTGATCGTTGGTGGTGCGCGCCTGCGTGACGGCCTCGCTGGCCATCCGCGCCGACTCCTGCACCTGACGGCTGATCTCGGTGACCGACGAGGACAGCTCCTCGGTGGCAGAGGCCACCGACTGCACGTTGGTCGAGGCCTCCTCCGACGCCGCAGCCACGGTCGTGGCGAGCCGCTGCGATCGGTCCGCCGTCGAGGTCAGAGTGCCCGCCGAGGTTTCCAGCTGGCTCGACGCCGAAAAGACCGTGTTGACGATGTCGCCGACCACGGCCTCGAACTGCCGCGTGACCGCATCGACCCGGCGGCCGCGCTCGATCTTCGCCTCGGCGTCCTTGGCTGCAGCCTCGTCGGCGGCTTTCTTGGCGATCAGCGCATCCTTGAAAACCTGCAGCGCGCCGGCCATGACGCCCATCTCGGTCTTCTCGCCGCGATGCGGAATCTCGGCGGAGAGATCGCCCTCGCCGAGGGCCTGCATGGGCTCCACGATCGACGTGATCCCCTGCGAGACGCTGCGCACCATGAGGTAGCTGACAAGCGCGCCGACCATCAGCATGACGACCACGATCACACCGAGTGTGGCAAAGGACGTCGAATAGGTCGAAGCCGCATCGGCCGATGCCTTGTCGGCACCGCTGTTGTTGAGGTCGATATCCTTCCTCAGGAACTCGTCGGCCTGCAGCCCGATCTTGTTGACGGTATTCTGGTTCAGCTCATGAGCGTCGTGCGGGATCTGACCGGCCGCCTTGCGCGACAGCTCCATCACCTTTTCGGTGCCAGCCAGATATTTGCCCCAGACGCCCTTCCAGTCCTGATAGATCGCCCGTTCCTCGGCCGAGGAGATCATCGGCTCGTACAGCTTGACCGCCTTGTTGACGACCTCGTTGGTGGTCGCCGCCGTTTTCTCCTGAGCCAGCTTGTCGTCGAGCGTCTCCGCCAGCAGGTGCTCGCGGATCACGTTGCGATAAGTGATCGTGCCCGCCCGGAGTTCACCGAGGACGCGCACGCTCGGCAGCCAGTTGGTCGTGATGTCGACGGTGTTGGCATTCATCGTGCGCATGCTCGCGACCGCGAGCAGGCCCATGGCGGTGAGGGCGACGAGAAGCAGCGCGACGACCGAAATGATCTTCGCGCGAATGGACATGCTGGCAAACATGAAATTATTCCCTCGGATCGGCGTCCCCTTGGCCAGGACTGGCGAGTGCGCTAGCCGATTTGATGGTTAAGCAGAGCTTGCATCTTGCTCAACCTTCGATGGAACTGCGTTAAAATCGCGCACCGTACAATTACGGATTTGCTGCCTTTTGATGAGGCACGTTTGCTTAGGGACCGGAAACGCACCGGGCGACAGCTTGCGCGGCGGCTCTGTCTGCAAACGAATTTGCGGCGAGCGAGGTCTGTCCGGCTGCTGCTTCGACGACGTCGTCTCACGCAAAAGGCCGGGGTAGATACCCCGGCCTTAAAGTCAGATCATTGATGGATGGTGTCGGACGGCCTCAAGCCGCCCGCACCGAGCCCAGGAAACTCGCGACCTCGTCCTTCAGGCGACTGCTGTCACCGGAAAGCGCCTGTGCCGCCGCGAGCACCTGCGCGGAGGCCGAGCCGGTCTCCGCGGCGCCGCGCTCGACATCCGTGATGTTGGCCGAGACCTGCTGCGTACCGTGCGCCGCCTGCTGCACGTTGCGGGAGATTTCCTGCGTCGCCGCGCCCTGCTCCTCGACAGCCGCCGCGATGGTCGATGAGATCTCCGACAGCTTCTCGATCGTCGAGGAGATGTCCTTGATGGCGTTGACCGACTCTTGCGTCGCCACCTGGATGCTGGAGATCTGCTGGCCGATCTCGCCGGTCGCCTTGGCGGTCTGCTCCGCCAGCGCCTTGACCTCCGATGCGACGACGGCAAAGCCGCGCCCGGCATCGCCGGCACGCGCCGCCTCGATGGTGGCGTTGAGCGCCAGCAGGTTGGTCTGGCCGGCAATGGTGTTGATCAGCTCGACGACGTCGCCGATGCGGGTCGCAGCCTTCGACAGCTCGCTGACGCGCCCGGTCGTGGTCCGGGCCTGGCCGACGGCGTCGTTGGCGATGCGCGCCGATTCCTGGACCTGGCGGCTGATCTCGTTGACCGAGGAGGCCATCTGCTCCGTCGCGGACGCAACGGACTGCACGTTGGTGGTGGCCTCTTCCGACGCCGCGGCCACGGCAGTGGTCAGCCCCTGTGAACGCGTCGCCGCCTGGGTCAGCGTGGTGGCGGACTGCTCGAGCTGGCTCGATGCGGCCGACACGGTGTCGACGATCTCGCCGACCGCCGCTTCGAACTGCTGGGCCAGCCGCTGCATGTCGGCCTTGCGCTGGCGCGCGGCGATCGCATCCTGCGCGTTCTTCTCCTCGGCCTCGGCGCGCGCCTTCTCTTCCGCATTGCCCCGGATCACGGTCACGGTCTTGGCCAGATCGCCGATCTCGTCGCCGCGCGACGCACCGGGGATGTCGATGTCGAGACGGCCGCGGGCCATCTCGCCCAGCGCGCCGTTGAGCCGCGTCAAGGGACGCGCGATGCCGAAGAACGAGAACACGACCGAGCTGATCACCGAAGCAAGAACGGCCAGTCCGACGATGAGCATGATGCGGCTCGCCTGCGCTGCCACCTCGTTGGCGTCGAATCTGGCGGTTGCGTTGCGTGCGCGGGCGTCGCGAATGGAGGCGTTCATCAACTCGCCGGCTTCGTCGAGATATTTGAGCGTCCGGTCGCGCAGCAGCTCCTCCTTGGTGGCTTCGATCTTGACGACCTCATCGTTGGCGGCGACGAAATCGGTGGCGATGCCGCTCAGCCTGGTGATTGCGGCCTGTGTGTCGCGGTCATCGGCGAGCATGCGCGCATCGGTCAGCGAACTCTTCAGCATCGGCACGGTCTGCTTCAGCAAGGTGATCGCGGCGGCATCGCCGGTCACGCCGAAGCGCCAGGCCTGCGAGCGCATGGAGTTCAGCTTGGCATCGGCGGCATGAAGCTGCCGCTCGACGCGCTCGCGGAAGGCGAGGTTCGGCAGCACCGGCGAGCTCAGGATGGCCTGCAGCCCCTTGGTCCATTCGTTGGAGACCGCGCTGCGCTTGTCGATCTGCAGCAGCACGGCCTTCTGCGCCTGGGCGAGCTCGACGGCGCCGGAGGCATAGCTCGTCATCAGCTCCTTCAGCCGGTTCAGCCGGCTGCGATTCTCCGTCGTCGTCACATTGGCCAGGGCGCCATCGATGTCCGTGACCATTGCGGTGGAGAACTGCTGGATATCCGCGGCAGCCTTCTCGGCATCGGCCGGCACGCGCGCCAGCCGCGCCGTACGGCCCGCAAGCTGGCTCTGCTGCATGTTGATGCTCGCCGACATCACACTCTCGACCACCAGCCGCGCGCGCTCGGCCTGTTCATTGGCCCGGTTGACCGCATTCCCCGCGATCATCTGGTTTGCGATCATGCCGACCGCGAGAGTCGCGCCGATGGCGCCAGCAAGTCCGAGTTTGTAGCCGATCCGGTTCAGTTTCATTGCCCCACCCACAGATGGACGCGTCACGCGACGGTCCGCCCCAGAGGTATAGAGGTGAGGTCCCTAGAGACCGTTAATTTACGGGAGTTATCATGCAATACACGCGAAAAACATCTGCATCTTCAATGCGCAGCTGCGCGTCGAAAGAGAAAGGGCCGAGCAGATGCCCGGCCCTTTCAGCTCACAAAATATGCAGATGACGCGTTCGATATCAGACCGCGCGTACGGAGCTCAGAAACCTGCTCACCTCCTGGCTCAAACGGCCGCTATCGCCCGACAGCGCCTGTGCCGCCGCAAGGACCTGCGTGGAAGCTGAGCCGGTGTCGGCGGCGCCGCGCTCGACATCCGTGATGTTGGTGGACACCTGCTGGGTGCCGCGCGCGGCCTGCTGCACGTTGCGGGAAATTTCCTGCGTCGCCGTGCCCTGCTCCTCGACGGCCGCCGCAATCGTCGAGGAGATTTCCGACAACCGTTCGATGGTGGTCGAGATGTCCTTGATGGCGTCGACCGATTCGAGCGTCGCGGCCTGAATGCCGGAAATCTGCAGCCCGATCTCGCCCGTCGCCTTGGCGGTCTGCTCGGCCAGCGCCTTGACCTCGGAGGCCACGACCGCAAAGCCGCGGCCGGCATCACCGGCCCGCGCCGCCTCGATGGTCGCGTTCAGCGCCAGCAGATTGGTCTGGCCGGCGATGGTGTTGATCAGTTCGACCACGTCGCCGATCCGTGTCGCCGCCTTGGACAGCTCGCTGACCCGGCCGGTCGTGGTCCGCGCCTGGCCGACGGCGTCATTGGCCATGCGCGCCGACTCCTGGACCTGGCGGCCGATCTCGGAGACCGACGAGGCCATCTGCTCGGTGGCGGACGCCACCGATTGGACGTTCGCGGTGGCTTCTTCGGAAGCGGAGGCGACCGTGGTCGCCAGCTGCTTGGAGCGATTGGCCGTGGTCGTCAGCGTACCGGCCGAGGCCTCGAGCTGGGAGGACGCCGACGATACCGTATTGACGATCTCGCCGATGGCGGCCTCGAACGTGCGCGTGATCTCGTCCACGCGCCGGCCACGCGCGATCTTGGCTTCGGCATCGCGCGCCGTGGCCTCGTCCGCGTCCTTCTTGGCAATCAGCGCCTCCTTGAACAGCTGCAGCGCATCGGCCATGGCGCCGATCTCGGTCTTTACGCCGCGGTATGGCACCTCGGCGGACAGGTCACCCTCGCCCAGCGCCTGCATCGGCTTCACGATCGAACCGATGCCGGCCGACACGTCGCGGATCAGATAGAGGCTCAGCAGGATGCCGGCGAGGAGCGTGACGGCGAGGATTGCCGCGACCATCACGAAGGCCGACGCGTAGCTGTCGGCAGCCTCCTGCGAGGCCTTCTCGGCCCCGGCATTGTTCAGAGCGATGTCTTTCTTCAGCAGCGCGTCGGCGTCGGTCAGCAGGCGGTTGACCTTGCTGGAGTTCAAGGCGGTCGCCTCGCGTGGAAACTGTCCGGCTTCCTTGCGCGAGAGCGCCAGCACGTCTGCGACATCGCGTTTGTACTGGTTCCAGATTCCGGACCAGTTGTCGTAGATCGCGCGTTCCTCGGCTGAGGTGATCAGCGGCTGATAGGCCTGAACAGTCTTGGCGACGGTTTCGAAATTGGCGTTCAGCGCCAGTTCCACCTTGAGCTTGTCCTCCAGTGTCTCCGCAAGCAGATGCGCACGCACGATGTTGCGGTTCATCACGACGCGCTCTTGCAACTCGCCCAGCACGCGCACGCTCGGCAGCCAACTCGTCGCGATGTCCACGGTATTGGCGTTGATCGCCCGCATATTGGCGATCGCGAGCCACCCCATTCCGGTGATGGCGACGAGCAGGAAGGCGGCGACCGCGATGATCTTGGCGCGAATCGAATAATGGGCAAGCATGACCAACGTCTCTCAGCTCTGACCATCGAGCGCGACAGCGCCCATGATCCAACGGACCGTCCGGCCCGATGCCGGATGTTGTGAGGAGACGTTTCGAAACGAAGTGATGAAGACTGAATCGAGAATCGTCCCGTAGAACTACGGAAGACGAAAACGATTTAAAACAAATTAAGCCAGGCTCTCCGCTACTGCATCAATCCGAGTGCGTCGGCGAAAAACTGCGGCCCGCCGAAATTGCCGGACTTCAGCGCCAGCAGCATGTCGCCTGTCTCCGCGCCGATCGCGCGCAGCACCGGCACGCCGGCCGCGATCTCGCGCCCGACCTGGAAGCCCGGGATGTTCAGCCGGTCGACGACGGCCCCCGAGGTCTCGCCGCCGGCGACGATCAGCCGCCTGACGCCGGTCCGGACCAAGCCATCGGCGAGATCGGCCATCGCCTGCTCGATGGCGTGGCCCGCCGCCTCGCGGCCATGCTTGGCCTGCACCGCGCCGACCTGATCGGGCCCCGCGCTGGAGGCGATCAGCACCGGGCCTCGGCCGAGGCGCTCGACCGCCCAGGCCAGCGCCCGCTCGGTCTCCCCCGCGCCTGCGACCAGGCGCTCAGCATCGAGGCGCAGCACCGGCATGATGCGCTCGGCCTGCGCGATCTGCTGTAACGTCGCCTGCGAGCAGCTGCCGGCGAGGCAGGCGGCCATGCCGCCAACCGGCGCATCGGCGTGATGGGCAAGGCTGTGGGAGTGCACGTGCCCGGCCGCGACCAGCGCCCGCGCCAGGCCGAGCCCGATCCCGGACGCCCCGACCGAGACGCGGCTCTTCAAGGCCGCCGCACCGATGGCGCTCAGGTCAGCATCGAACACGGCGTCCACGATCGCAGCCCCGATGCCCTGCCCTGCGAGCTCAGCGAGCCGGTGGCCGACCGCC
This sequence comes from Bradyrhizobium ontarionense, assembly GCF_021088345.1. Classification (NCBI taxonomy): domain Bacteria; kingdom Pseudomonadati; phylum Pseudomonadota; class Alphaproteobacteria; order Hyphomicrobiales; family Nitrobacteraceae; genus Bradyrhizobium; species Bradyrhizobium ontarionense. The sequence goes on from NZ_CP088156.1 coordinate 2,562,209, forward strand.
TCCGGCCCATGCACGACGGTTGCCAGATCGACCAGGCCGATCCGTCTGCGGCTCTGGCGCGCCAGCACGCGCACCAGATTGGCATCGTGCATCGGGTTGAGCGGATGATCCTTCAGCGGACTCTCATTGAGCGGCACATGCCCGACGAACAGGTTGCCCTGATACACGGTCCGCCTGGTCTCAGGAAACGCAGGCGTCACCAGCACGATGCCGTCACCGGCATCGCCGGCCAGCGCGTCCATCACCGGACCGATATTGCCGGCATCGGTGGAATCGAACGTCGAGCAGATCTTGAACAGCACGTGATCCGCCCCGCGTCCGCGCAGCCATTTGTCGGCCTCCCGCGAACGGGCCACCGCGACCGAAGCCTCGATCGAGCGGCTCTTCAAGGACACCACGACCGCATCGACCTCGGGCAGCGCGAGGTCATCGGCCGGCACGCCGATGGTCTGCACCGTCCGCAGGCCGGCCCGGGTCAAGGTGTTGGCGAGGTCGGAAGCGCCGGTATAGTCGTCGGCGATGCAGCCGAGCTTCAAGGTCACGGCTTCACTCCCTTGTAGGCTGCGAACCAGCCGAGCCCGTCCTCGGTGCGGCCGCGCGGATTGTATTCGCAGCCGACGAAGCCGGCATAGCCGAGCCGGTCGAGCTCGGCGAACAGGAACGGATAGTTCAGCTCCTCGCTGTCAGGCTCGTTGCGCGAGGGAATGCTGGCGATCTGGACGTGGCCCGTGATGTCGATCATCTCGCGCAGCCGCATGGTGACGTCGCCATGGATAATCTGGCAGTGATAGATGTCGAACTGCAGCTTCAGGTTCGGGATTCTGAGCTCACGGATGAGATCGCGGGCGAAGCCGAAATCGTTGAGAAAGTACCCCGGCACGTTGCGCGCATTGATCGGCTCGATCACGACGTCGAGGCCGTGTGGCGCGAAGAACTCCGCGACCCAGGCCACCGACTTGTAGTACGCCTCCACCGCCTTCGCATCACCGCGATCGGCGATGCCAGCCATCATGTGCAGCCGCTTCACCCCGGTCGTCTTGGCATAAGGCAGCGCCGTCTCCAGGCTCGCTCTGAGATCGTCGAACCGCTCCGGCAACGCCGCAAAGCCTTTCTCGCCGGCATCCCAATTGCCGGGCGGCAGGTTGAACAGCGCCTGCGTCAGGCCGTTGTCACGCAGCCGCTTGCCGACCTCCTCGGCCGGATGATCGTAGGGAAACAGGAATTCCACAGCGGTGAAGCCGGCCGTGGCGGCAGCATCGAAGCGATCGAGGAACGGATGCTCGGTGAACATCATCGAGAGATTGGCGGCGAAGCGGGGCATGCTGAAACACTCGTGCTGCAGTTATTTGGATGAGCCCGGCAGCGTCGTGCCGGTGACCTGCGCATACATCCGCGCCACCGAGGCGTCGTCGTCGCGTCCCATGCCGGCGGCCGAGGTCATCAGGAACATCTGCAGCGCTGCGGCGGAGACCGGCACCGGGAAGCGGTGACTACGCGCCATGTCCTGGATGATGCCGAGATCCTTGACGAAGATCTCGACCGCGCTGCGCGGCGTGTAGTCGCCGTCGAGCACGTGCGGCATGCGGTTCTCGAACATCCAGGAATTGCCGGCCGAGGCGGTGATGACCTCGTAGACCTTGCGGATGTCGAGGCCCTGCTTGGCGGCGAAGGCGATAGCCTCGCTGGCGGCTGCGATATGCACGCCGGCGAGCAGCTGGTTGATCATCTTGAACGCGGCGCCCTGGCCCGCGGCATCGCCGAGTTCGTAAAGCTTGGCGGCCATCGCATCGAGCGCCGGACGCGCCTTGGCGAAGGCGGCCGCGCTGCCCGAGGCCAGGATGGTCAGTTCGCCCTGCGCGGCGCGCTGCGCACCGCCGGAGATCGGCGCGTCGAGATAATGCCGGCCGGTCGCCTCGAGCTGCTTGGCAAGGCGCCGCGCGACGTCCGGGTCCATGGTTGCCGAGGAGATGAAGACGGCCTCCTTCGGCATGGTTTCGGCGACGCCGCCGGGGCCAAACAGAATGGCTTCCGTCTGCGCCGCATTGACGACCACGCTGACGACGATATCGACGCCTTGAGCCGCTTCGGCGGGGCTGTTCGCACCCTTGCCGCCATCGGCGATGAAACGCGCCACCGCGTCCGCCGACACGTCGCATCCGGTCACCTCGAAGCCCGCGCGCTTCAGCGACGTCGCCATGCCAAATCCCATCGAGCCGAGCCCGATCACGGCGACTTTCAATTGCGATGGCGACGGCATGCGGCAAATCCCTGAAGCGTTTCCTGGCGACGTCCGGTTGGCCCGGACTACAGCCTGGGTATCACGGCTTGGCCGCGTTGCCAAAGCGTGAGACAAAGCGGCAAGAGAGCGACGTGCGAGGAAAGACCCATGGCGGACACTGCGATTCGCGAGGCCATCTGCCGGTTCGGCCGCTCCCTGTTCGAGCGCGGGCTGACGCCGGGCTCCTCCGGCAACATCAGCGTGCGGCTCGATGATGGCGGCTGGCTGGTGACGCCGACCAATGCCTCGCTCGGCTTCCTCGATCCTGACAGCTTGTCACGGCTCGACGCAGCGGGACAGCTGATCTCCGGCGACGCGCCGACCAAGGAGGTGCCGCTGCACACGGCGCTGTACCAGACCCGCGATGCCGCGCGTGCCGTGGTGCATCTGCATTCGACCCACTCGGTTGCGATCTCGATGCTGCCGGAGATCGATCCGCTGATGGCGCTGCCGCCGCTGACGCCTTATTATTTGATGCGCTGCGGCCAGACCGCGCTGGTGCCTTATCATCGCCCGGGCGATCCGGCCGTGGCCGACGCCATCAAGGGCCTGGCCGGGAAATACGCCTCGGTGCTGCTCGCCAATCACGGCCCCGTCGTGTCCGGCGATACGTTGGAGGCGGCCGTGTTCGCGATGGAGGAGCTCGAGGAGACCGCAAAACTCTATCTGCTGCTGCGCGGGCTCAACCCGCGCCATCTGTCGCCGCAGCAGGTAGACGATTTGGTCAAAGTGTTCGGCCTCAGCCTGCCCGATCACAGCGATCATCACTGATCCAACCGGCCCGGATGGATGCGCATGCAATACCTCGCACCATCGCCCGCCGAGATCGAGGCCGCCGTCAGGGTTCTGTTCGAGGAGGCCTGCTTCTATCGCTGGTTTCCGATCGCGACGGATTCCTATGAAGCCTTCGCGGCATCCGATCCGATCGGGGTCGCCGAACTGCGCGGCATCGCCGAGCGCATGCTGATGGCGGCCTCACAGGCGGGGTCGCGAGCACGACGCGTCTAGCGCCTTGCCAAGCCGGGCTTCGCGCGGTGGCCCGCGCCGCCTCGTCGCTCACCGACCCGGCTTGCCTCCGGATGGCAACAATGCCTAATATTGAGGCAAGGCTCGGCCGCGACAGCAATCAGGGAGCGATCGAACGATGGGCGGCGCACCCGCAACGCCGCTCCGGCGCGGCGCGGCCAGCCGTTCAGTTCTTCCATCATCGATTGCAGCCACACCTGTTGAGCGCGAACGGAGCATGAAAGGAACAGGCAAAATGCCTCCACACCGGCGTGGCTGCGGCCGTTTGCCCGGATTGGCGCCCGGCGGCAGCGGGCCATCCGCCTGGAGTGAGAATGCTCTCATAGCAATTGCATACGAATCCCGTTCGGCGCGCGCTCTTTATGCAGTGGCCCATCCGCACGCCGATCCTTGGCATATCCGTTGCAGACACCACACGGGTCGGGACGCGGACACCTGGCCATGCGGACGGTGATCACGTCCGGTTCTCGGTAACGACAGCAAACACGGAGGGCGGATGGCGGCGGGCGCGAGCTTGGAACTGGTGAAGGTGACGAAGATGTATGGTCACGTCACCGCCGTCGATGCGATCGATCTGCGGATTCCCGCCGGCTCCTATTGCTGCCTGCTCGGACCGTCCGGCTGCGGCAAGACCTCCACCCTGCGCATGATTGCCGGCCACGAATCGGCGACGTCGGGCGACATCATCGTCGGCGCCAGGAACGTCACCGAGTTGCCGCCCGCGGGGCGCGGCACCGCGATGATGTTCCAGTCCTATGCGCTGTTTCCGCATCTGTCCGTCATCGACAACGTCGCCTTTGCGCTGAAGATGAAGGGCGTGTCCAAGACCGAGCGCCATGCACGCGCGCGCGAGCTGCTCGAGCTCGTGGACATGCAGGGCTACGCCGGCCGGCTGCCGGCGCAGCTCTCCGGCGGCCAGCAGCAGCGCGTCGCGCTTGCCCGCGCGCTGATCACCTCGCCGCAGATCCTGCTGCTCGACGAGCCGCTGTCCGCGCTCGATCCGTTCCTTCGCTTACGCATGCGCGCCGAGCTCAAGCGGCTGCAGCGCGAGCTCGGCCTCACCTTCGTCCATGTCACCCACGGCCAGGACGAGGCCATGGCGCTGTCCGATCTCGTGGTACTGATGAATGGCGGCCGCATCGAGCAGCAGGGCAGCCCGCGCGACATCTTCAACCACCCGCGCACCGAATTCGCCGCCCGCTTCATCGGCGGCCACAACGTGATCCCAGTCGGCGGCGAGACGTTTGCCGTGCGGGTCGACCGCATCCAGTTGAAGGCAGCGGGTGCGTCGATCGATGGTCCGGCCGTGCCCGGCACCATCAGCAAGATCGAATACCAGGGCACGTATGTGCTGGTCGCGGTCGCGACCGACGGCGGCCCTGAAATATCGGCGCAGCTCGGCGACGACCAGTTCGACGGGGACACCCACAGCATCGGCGAGCGCGTCGTCGTGACCTGGAATCCGGCGCTTGCCGATGCGCTGACGACCCGCCCCGCCGCCGCAGCCACGCCGGCTGCGGAGCTGGTCGCCTGAATTTCGTTTGCTCGTTTTTCCCTCAAGGAGATGATCATGACCGATCGATCGAAGACAACATCCATCAGCCGCCGCTCTCTGCTCAAGGGCGCAGCCGGCGTCGCCGGTCTCGCCGGCTCGGGCACGCTGCTCAGCGCGCCCTACGTCCACGCCGCCGACCCCAAGGTGCTGCGCTATCTCGGCACCGCCGTGAACGAGGGCGACGAGATCTCGAAGAAGTGCCTCGCCGACACCGGCATCAAGATCGAGTACATCACGGCGACGACCGACGACGTGACCAAGCGCGTCATCACCCAGCCGAACTCCTTCGACGTGCTCGACACCGAATACTTCTCGCTCAAGAAGCTGGTGCCGTCCGGCAACATCTTCGCGCTCGACGCCAAGAAGATCAAAGAGTTCGACAACATCACACCGGTCTTCACCAAGGGTGAGCTGCCGAGCGGCAAGAAGATCGGCGGCCAGGGCACCGCACCGTGGAAGGTGCTCTATCTCGAGGGCGCGAATTCCAAGACGTTCTCGGCGACGCCGACCGATTTCATCACGCTGATTCCGACGGTCTACAATGCCGACACGCTGGGCATCCGGCCCGACCTGATCAAGCGGCCGATCAATTCCTGGGCCGAGCTGCTCAACCCCGAATTCAAGGGCAAGGCCGCGATCCTCAACATTCCCTCGATCGGCATCATGGACGCCGCCCTCGTCGTCGAGGCCACCGGCCAGTACAAATATGCCGACAAGGGCAACATGACCAAGGCCGAGATCGACCTGACCATGAAGGTGCTGACCGAAGCCAAGAAGGCCGGCCAGTTCCGCGCGTTCTGGAAGGACTTCAACGAGTCCGTCAACCTGATGGCCTCCGGCGAGACCGTGATCCAGTCGATGTGGTCGCCGGCGGTCACCAAGGTGCGCTCGATGGGCATCGCCTGCACCTTCCAGCCGCTCAAGGAAGGCTACCGCTCCTGGGCCTCGGGCTTCTGCGTCTCCAAGGCAGTGGCCGGCGGCCCGAAGCTCGACTGGGCCTATGAGTTCGTCAACTGGTACCTGTCCGGCTGGGCCGGCGCCTATCTCAACCGCCAGGGCTACTACTCGGCCGTGCTCTCGACCGCCAAGGCCAACATGACCGAGGACGAGTGGGGCTACTGGATGGATGGCAAGCCGGCCAAGGCCGACATCAAGGGGCCGGACGGCACGCTGATGGAGAAGGCCGGCGCGGTGCGCGACGGCGGCTCCTACGAGGACCGCATGGGCGGCGTCGTCTGCTGGAACGCCGTGATGGACGAGAACGACTACATGGTCCGCAAGTGGAACGAGTTCATCGCCGCCTGATCTAACCTCGCACTCCCTGCCGCGCCCGTGGTGACATGGGCGCGGCACGCCTCCGCAGTCGCCAACCCTCCGCACAGGACAACAGGTTTCCTCCGTGGCCGTGACGATCGACAGCTCGCCCAAGACTTTGGCGCCGCCGCAACGCGGCTTGCGCAAAATGGCTGTACGCTCGATCGCCTGGCTGCAGGCCGGCCCGATGACGCTGGTGTTCGCGCTGTTCTTCCTGCTGCCGCTTGTCCTCGTCGTCATCGTGAGCGTGTGGGACTACAACGAATATGAGATGATCCCGGCGTTCAGCTTCCGCGGCTATACCGACACGTTCGAGGGCTGTGTCGCTGGCCTGCCCGAGCTGTGCACGATCCTGAAGACCTATCTCAAGACGCTGAAGCTGTGCCTGCTGACCTGGGGCCTGACGCTGCTCATCGGCTTCTGGGTCGCCTACTTCCTCGCCTTTCACGTCCGCAGCAAGACCTGGCAGATCGTGCTGTCGCTGTTGTGCACGATCCCGTTCTGGACCTCCAACGTGATCCGAATGATCGCCTGGATCCCGCTGCTGGGGCGCAATGGACTCGTCAATCAGGGGCTGATCGGCGCCGGATTCGTCAACCAGCCGGTCGAATGGCTGCTGTTCTCCGAATTCTCGGTGGTGCTGGCGCTGGTCCACCTCTTCACTTTCTTCATGGTGGTGCCGATCTTCAATTCGATGATCCGCATCGACAAGCGGCTGATCGAGGCGGCCTACGATGCCGGCGCATCCGGCTGGCAGACACTCGTCAACATCATCATTCCGCTGGCCAAGCCCGGCATCGTGATCGGCTCGATCTTCGTGATCACGATCGTGATGGGCGATTTCGTCACTATCGGCGTCATGGGCGGCCAGCAGATCGCCTCCGCCGGCAAGATCATCGAGTCGCGCCTGTCCGCGCTGCAATTCCCCGCAGCCGCAGCGAACGCCGTGATCCTGCTCGGTATCACCGTCCTGATCATCTCCGCGCTGACGCGGATCGTCGACGTCCGCAAGGAGCTGTGAGAGATGGGCGACAAGCGTCCGCGCTCGTTCTACATCCTCGCCGCCTTCTTCGCAGGCTACGTGCTGTTCCTGTACGGGCCAATGATCGCGATCTACATCCTGTCGTTCCAGGGCCCCGACGGCGGCCTCACCTTCCCGATGAACGGCGTGTCGCTCACCTGGTTCGCCAAGGTGTTTTCCGGCGGCGGCATCGTCGACATCGGCGCCGCCTTCAAGCGCTCGCTGGCGCTCGGGCTCGTAGTGATGGTCATCACCGTGGTGCTGTCGGTCGCAGCCGGCATGGCGTTCCGCAAGCCATTCCGCGGCGCGTCGTTCGTGTTCTACACGGCGATCGCCAGCCTGATCATGCCGTCGATCATCACCTCGCTCGGCATCGCCCTTGAATTCCGTCTGATCGACGATTTCATCAACAAGCACGGCGCCAATGTCGGGCTCGGCTGGCTGGCCGACGGCTGGACCACCGGCATGGGCCTGTTCACCTCGGGCCTCGGCGCACATCTGACCTGGACCCTGCCGTTCGGCCTCCTGATCATGTTCGCGATCTTCAACCGCTTCGACGGACGGCTCGAGGAAGCGGCGCGCGACCTCGGCGCCACGCCCTGGCAGACCTTCCGCCACGTCGTGCTGCCGATCATCCTGCCCTCGGTGGTCGGCATCGGCCTGTTCGGCTTCACGCTGTCCTGGGACGAGCTCGCCCGCTCCAGCCAGGCGATCGGCTCGGTCAACACGCTGCCGCTGGAGCTGCAGGGCCTGACCACGACCGTCACCAAGCCCGACATCTACGCCCTGGGCACGCTGACCTCGGCGGTGTCGTTCCTCGTCATCTTCGCCGCACTGTCGGTCATTCTCGTCCTGCAGGCCCGCCAACGCCGCCAGGGCTCCGACGCCGGCAAGGGCATGGTGTAGTCGTTCAACAACGGACGTAGCAACGATCAACACCCATCGTCGCGACGCTTGACAACAAGCAACGAGCACGGTGCCAATAAATGCGCCCTCTCCCCTTGTGGGAGAGGGCATGTAGGACAGTGCCGCAAGCTCGGTTGGGTGAGGGGTATGTCTCTACGAGCGATACTCGCCGAGAGAGACCCCTCACCCAACCGCGTGCTTGGATAGGCCGCACATGCCCTCTCCCACAAGGGGGGAGGGCGCTGTATCTCACAGCGCGCTTGACGAACTCGCACAGTCTGTAGGGTGGGCAAAGGCGCGCCGAGATCGTCGGGTCTATGCTCGGCCGTCTCGCGCGCCGTGCCCACCGTCCTCACTCGCTGGCACCGCCGGTGGGCACGCGCCCGCCTGACGGCGGCGCTTTGCCCACCCTACAAGAGTCGTCGACTCACAGCCCCAGATACGCCCTTCGGACATCCTTGTTGCCGCTGATCTCCGCCGACGTCCCCTGCATCAGGACGCGGCCGGTCTGCAGGATGTAGGCGCGGTCGGCGATTTCCAGGCACTCGGCCATGCGCTGCTCGACGATCAGCACCGTCATGCCGGCGTCGCGGATGCGCTTCACGGCCTGGAAGATCTCGTCGACCAGCTTCGGCATGATGCCCTGCGACGGCTCATCGAGCATCAGCAGTCGCGGCCGGGTCATCAGCGCGCGGCCGATCGCCAGCATCTGCTGCTCGCCGCCGGACAAGGTCTCGGCGCGCTGCTCGAGCCGCTCGGCGAGGCGCGGAAACAGCTTGAACACGAAGTCGAGCGGCTCTTCGCGATTGGCCTCGCCGCGGTAGAGATAGCTGCCGAGCCGTAAATTGTCGCGCACCGAGAGCCGCGGAAACAGCCGCCGGTTCTCCGGCACATAGGCGATGCCCTTGGCCGTGATCAGATGCTGCGCCATGCCGTCGATGCGATTGCCGTCGAAGGTGACCTGGCCGGCCCGCGGTCGTTCGGCGCCGGCGATCGACTTCAGTAGCGTCGACTTGCCGGCACCGTTGGCGCCGGCGACGCAGACGATCTCGCCCTGCTCGACGTCGATCGAGACGTTCGAGATCGCAACCAGGCCCTGATAGGCGGTGGTGACGTCACGCACCGACAGCATGGCGGTCTCCGAGATAGGCGGAAATGACTTTGGGATCGCGGACGACGTCCGTGGGCCTGCCTTCGAGCAGCACCTTGCCGAGATCGAGCACGATGGCGCGGTCGACAAGCGGCATCACGATCTCCATGACATGCTCGACCATCAGCACGGTGATGCCGGTGTCGCGCACGCGGCGGACGAGCTCGACACCCTTCTGCGACTCGACCGGCGTCAGTCCGGTGAGGACCTCGTCGAGCAGCAGCAGCTTCGGTTCGGTGGCAAGCGCCCGCGCCACTTCGAGCCGCCGCTTTTCGGATGGCACGAGATCGCTGGCGAGCACGTCGGCGCGGGCGTCGAGGCCGCAGAACGCCAGCACCTCGTGCGCCTTGCGGCGGGCCTCGTGCATCACCTTGGTGCGCACCAACGCTCCGACGATGACGTTCTCGATCACCGTCATGGTCTCGAAGCTCTTGACCACCTGGAAGGTGCGCCCGATTCCAGCCTGGCAGCGTTCGGCCGCCGGCAGCGCCGTGACGTCCCTGCCCTCGAACAGGATCGTGCCTTCCGTGGGCTTGAACGCGCCGGCGATCAGGTTGAACAGGGTCGACTTGCCGGCGCCGTTCGGACCGATCAGGCCGACGATCTCGCCGCGGCCGACCGAGATCGAAACGTCGGAGTTTGCAGTCAGTCCCGAGAACCGCTGGGTGACGTTGCGGGTTTCCAACAGTGCCGTCATGACGCCACCGCCTCCCGGACCGGCTTGGCCGCCGCCTTTGGCTTGCGTGAGAACAGGCTGACCAGGCCCTGCGGCCGCGCCAGCGAGATCGCGATGATCAGGCCGCCATAGACGATGAGATCGACGCCGCGGCCCGAGCCTCCGATATAGGACCGCGTCAGCTCGGTCAGCGGGATCAGGATCACCGCGCCCAGCATCGGGCCCCACAGGGTACCGATGCCGCCCAGCACCGCCGGCAGCGCCATCAGCAGCGAGAACTGGAAGCCCATCACGCTTTCCGGATCGATGTAGGAGACGAACTGCCCGTAGAAGCTGCCGCCGATCGCGACCAGGAAGGCCGAGACGGCCGCCGCGCCCATCTTGGAATTGAACACGACGACACCGAGGCTTTCGGCCGCGAGCGGATTGTCCTTCACCGCGCGCCACCAGTATCCCCATTTGGAGTCCTCCAGCCACCAGGTGACGAACCAGGCGACGCAGGCCAGCACGAGAGCGAAATAGAAGTATGGCAGCTTGGAGCGGGTAAATTGGAACGTCAGCCAGGAGTCCTGCCTGATCGGGATGTCGATGCCGAGCGCGGCACCGGCCCAATCCCAGTTGTGGAACAGCAGCAGCGTGATCTCGGCGATCACGATGGTGGCGATCACGAAGTAATGGCCTCCCAGACGAAAGCAGGGATAGCCGAGCGCCATCGCGATGACGGCGGAGAGGAGACCGCCGGCGAGCATGCCGAACCAGGGCAGCACGCCGAACTTGGTGAACAGCAGCGCGGTGGTGTAGGCGCCGAGTCCGAAATACAGCGCATGCCCGAGCGAGATCTGTCCGCAATAGCCGGACAGGATGTTCCAGCTCTGCGACAGTGCCGCATACATCAGGGTCAGCACCATGATGTTCTGGACATAGACGTCCTTGACGAACAATGGCACGGCAGCGGCGATCGCGGCGAGGAAGGCGGCGACGACGAGGTCGCGGCGGCGACGTTGAATGAATGCCTGGTCCATCAGATCGATCCGAACAGGCCGCGCGGGCGGATGAAGACGACGAGCAGGTAGACGCCGTAGATGCCGACGGTCTTCAGCGACGGCGGCAGGATCAGGGTCGTGGTGGCCTCGACGAGGCCGACGATGATGCCGCCGGCGAAGGCGCCGAACACGCTGCCGAAGCCGCCGAGCGCGACCGTCACGTAAGCGATGGTCGCAAACGAGGCGCCGACGTCGGGGAAGACGTAGAAGAAGATCGACATGACCGCACCCGCAAGACCGACCAGCGCCGCACCGAGCCCCCAGCCGAGCGCGAACACCTTGTTCTTGTCGATCCCGACCAGCGCCACCGCGCCGGCATCCTCGCGCGTCGCTTCCAGCGCGCGGCCGAAATCGGTGCGATGGATGAAGAAGTACAGTCCAGCGAACGCCGCGATCGCGATCAGCGCGCCGATCAGCTGCGGCTGCGGCAGGTAGATGCCGCCGATCGAGATGGTCTTGCCGCCGAGCCAGGAGTGCGGAATGCTGCGATAGTCGGGCGTGAAGAAATACTGCGCCACGCCGCGCATGAGGACCGCGAGGCCAAAGGTGGAGAAGATCTGCACCATGCCGGTATTGGCCTTGGCCCTGACCGCAAACCTGACGACCAAGAGATAGACCACCGCGCCGAACACGAACAATGCGGCGGCCACCAGCGGTGCCGCAAGCAACGGGTCGAGCGCAAAGAACGCAAACAGGAAGAAGGTTGCGTACATCGCGATCATCAGGAACTCGCCATGGGCGAAGTTCACGACGTCCATCAGGCCGAAGATGAGCGCTAAGCCCACGGCGATCAGGCCGTAGAGCAGACCCATCAGCAGGCCGCTGGCGAGACTTTGGATGATGGTTTCTGCTGTCACTTCAATTGCTCCCCCGTCATTGCGAGCGAAGCGAAGCAATCCAGACCTTCTTTCGGTCTCCTGGATTGCTTCGTCGCTGCGCTCCTCGCAATGACGGAGCAAAACCGATGCTCCGTCATAATCCGATAAAGAACGCCGCCCCTCGTCCCGTGAGTTCGTTACTTCATCGGCCAGATGGCCTCGGCCACCGCGGCCTGAGCCGGGAAGATCGTGACGAACTTGCCGCCGACATATTGCAGCAGCACGGGATCGGCGTCGTTGTTCTGGCCGCTCTCGTCGAACTTCACCCGCTTCCAGGGCATGATGGTCTGCTCGCCCGGCATCTCGGTCGCGGCCAGCGCATCGCGGATCTTCTCACCGTCGGCCGACTTGGCGCGGTTGATGGCGTCGGCCATCACGATCAGGCCCATGAACTGGCGCGACGAGAAGTCGTTGAGGTCCTTGCCCGACTTGGCCTTGAACATGTCGTTGATCTTGCCGACCATCGGCCGCTTGGCGGCGAGGTCGAGCGAGAACGAGCCCCGCGAGATCACGCCTTCGAGCTTGTCGCCGACCGCGTCGTAGAGCGCCTTCTCGGAGAAGCCGGCGTCCTGCGCCACGATCGCGTTCGGCTTGTAGCCGAGCTCGGCCATGGTCTTGACCAGGAGGATGCCGTCGGTGGTGTAGCTCGACGGCATCAGCACGTCGGCATTGGCGGCCTTGAGCTGCTGCACCTCGGCCGACAGCGACGGCGAGTTGGCGCGGTACTTGATGTCGGCGACGATCTTGTAGCCGCGCTCGTTGGCGAGCTTGAGCTGGGCGTTGCCGGAGTCGGTGCCGAAGATGGTGTCCTCGTGGAACAGCGCCAAGGTCTCGATCTTGGTGCCCTTCTTCTTCATCATGTCGAAGAAGTCGAACATGGCGCCGGAGAACATCTCGTCATGGGGCGCTGCGCGGAAGTAGTACTTCAAGCCGCGGCGATGCAGGCTCGGCGAGGAGTTGTCGGCCGAGAGATACGGGATCTGGTAGCGTTCGCAGGTCTGGCTCGCGGTGACCGCGACGGCGCTCTGATAGGAGCCGATGATGGCCGAAACCTTCTCCTGCGTGATCAGGCGCTCGGCCTCGGCGCGGCCCTTCTGCGGATCGGCCTGGTGGTCGGCGAACACCAGCTTGATCTTGGCGCCGCCGAGGCCGGGCAAGCCCTCTGTACGCGCCAGCGGCAGGTCGTAGTCGTATTTGCCGTTGATGATCTCGGCCGCGGTCTCGAAGGCGCGCTGTGCGTCGACGCCGATCTGGGCGCTGGCGCCGGAGAACGGGTAGATGACGCCGATCTTCACCTCTGAAGTCTGGGCGCGGGCGGCGATCGGCCCGAGCGCGGCGGCGGCGGTTGCTCCAAGCAAGACGTTGCGGCGCGTAATGGTCATTGCAAGATCCTCTGATGAACGGCTGAGATCGATGAAGCGGTTGACGGCGTCGGTAAAGCCTCAAGAAGCGGCATGTGCTGCCTGATTAGAGCACGGCGAGATCCTTGTTCCTGAGATCGGTGATCAGCATCAGGCCCGGCGCGTGGGTGATCGCGAACGGCAGCTTCGCGGCCGCGATCACCGCCTGCGGTGTCACGCCGCAGGCCCAGAATACGGGAATTTCGTCGGTGGCGACGGGCACCGGATCGCCGTAGTCGGGCGTGTTGATGTCGGCGATGCCGATCAGATCTGGATGGCCGAGATGCACCGGCGCGCCGTGCACGGCGGGAAAGCGCGTCGTGATCTGCACCGCGCGGATCGCCTGCGCCGGCTTGAACGGACGCATCGACACCACCATGGGCCCGGCAAACGGCCCCGACGGCGTGCAGGCAATGTTGGTGCGGTACATCGGCACCCGGCAGCCCTGCTCGATGTGGCGGATCGGCAGGCCGTCGGCCATCAGCGCCTCTTCGAACGAGAACGAGCAGCCGAGCACGAAGGTGACGAGATCGTCGCGCCAATGCGCAAGCAGATCGGTCGGCTCCTCGACCATCTCGCCGTCGCGCCAGACACGATAGCGCGGCACGTCGGTGCGAATGTCGAGGTCGGCGCCGAGCGCGGGGATGTGCGGATCGCCGGGATCGGACATGCCGATGATCGGGCACGGCTTCGGATTGAGCTGGCAGAAGCGGTGGAAGGCGCCGGCGTACTTCTCCGGCAGGATGGCGAGGTTGCCCTGCACGAAGCCATTGGCGACGCCCGCCGTGCTCCAGCCCTTGCCGGTGCGGTAATCCAGACGGGCCTGATGGCTCGGAAGAAGCTCCGTTCCACCGGCTGGTTGCTGCACTGCCATAGAAACAGTCATTTGAGCCATTTGCCTAATATCTCGACAAACTCACTCAACCTCAGCCATGATATAAAGTCTAATCTTCGTTTTTAATCAGGATCGATAAGACAAATTGATCCGAGGTGGGCCCGATGTTGGATTTCCGTTCCATCGAGACATTCCTGTGGGTGGTCAAGCTCGGCAGCTTCCGGGGCGCGGCGCAGCGGCTCAATACCACCCAGCCCGCCATTTCCCAGCGCATCGCCCAGCTCGAGCGCGAGCTCGGCGTCAAGCTGCTCAACCGCGATCATCGCGTGGCCTCGCCGACCGCTGTTGGACGCCAGATGCTGGTCTATGCGGAGAAGCTGATCGGCCTGCGCGCGGAGATGCTGGCGGAGGTCGGCGACCGCTCGGCCATGCGCGGCGTGCTCCGGCTCGGCGTTGCAGAAACGATCGTGCACGACTGGCTGCCGCGGCTGATCAAGCGCGTCAACGAGAGCTATCCCAATTTGTCGCTGGAGATCGAGGTCGACGTCACGCCCAATTTGCACGCGCGGCTCCTGGCGCAGGAGATCGAGCTGGCCTTCGCACTCGGCTCCCCCTCCGCGCCCGGCATCCGCAGCCGCGTGCTGTGCGATTATCCCATCAGCTTTCTCGCGAGCCCCGCCCTCGGCCTCGGTCCCGGGCTCGTCACAGCCGAGGACATGGCGCGGTTTCCGATCATCACCTTCCCGCGCAAGACGCAGCCCTATGACAACGTGCGCTCGCTGTTCAATCGCCCGCATCTGCCGCCGATGCGGCTGCATGCCAGCGCCTCCCTGGCGACCGTGATTCACATGGCGATCGAGGGGCTGGGCGTGGCCGTCATTCCCGCCGCGATCGTCGCGCAGGAGCTCGCCAGCGGCCGCCTGCAGGAGCTCAAGACGGATCTTCGGATTCCGCCGCTGACCTTCACCGCAAGCTGGCTGTCGTCCCCCGAAATGGTTGCGATCGAGCGCGTCGCCGAGCTCGCAGCCAGAACCGCGCAGACGGCCAGCCATCCGGCCGCGTCGGTTGACGCCGTCGCCGCAGCGCGCGATGGACAGGACGCCGGAGTACAGGGACTTCAAGCATGAGCCGCGCCGTCACCAATCTACAGATCGATTCCGCCCGCCTCTGGGACAGCATCCACGAGACCGCCAGGTTCGGCGCCACGCCGAAGGGCGGCGTGCGCCGGCTGACCCTGAGCCAGGAGGACAAGCAGGTCCGCGACTGGTTTCGCAAGGCCTGCGAGGACGCCGGCCTCGAGGTGCACGTCGATACGCTCGGCTCGATGTTCGGCCTCCGCAAAGGCCGCGACATGTCGAAGCTGCCGGTCGGGCTCGGCTCGCATCTCGATACGCAGCCGACCGGCGGCAAGTTCGACGGCATCCTCGGCACGCTCGGTGCGCTGGAGGTGATCCGCACGCTCAACGACGCCGGCGTCGAGACCGACGCCCCGCTCTGCATCGTCAACTGGACCAACGAGGAAGGCTCGCGCTTCGCCCCGGCCATGATGGCCTCCGCCGCCTATGTCGGCGACTTCACCGTCGAGGACATTTTGTCGCGCAAGGACGCCGAGGGCACGACCGTCGGCGCGGCGCTGGACGGCATCGGCTATCGCGGTGCGACCAAGGTCGGCACGCAGAAATTCTCAGGCTTCGTCGAGCTGCACATCGAGCAGGGCCCAATCCTGGAGGCCGAGAGCAAGACCATCGGCGTCGTCGATCACGGCCAGGGCGTGTTCTGGTACGACGGCAAGGTCACGGGCTTCGAGAGCCATGCCGGTTCGACCCCGATGCCGCTGCGGCGCGACGCGCTGCTCGCGCTGTCGGAGTTCGCGCTGACCTTGGAACAGATCGCGCTGAAGCTCGGGCCGAATGCGGTCGCCACCATCGGCGAGGCCGTGATCGCCAATCCCTCGCGCAACGTCATCCCCGGCGAGATCGCCTTCACCATCGACTGCCGCAGCGCCAATGCCGACACGCTCGAGGCCCTCGATGCCAGCCTGCGGGCTGCGGCAGGCGAGATCGCGAAGAAACGACGCGTGGAGATCGCGATCGACCAGGTCTGGCGCAAGCCGCCGACCCATTTCGATCCCAAGCTCGTCGACGCCGTCGAGCGCGCCGCCGGCACGCTCGGCTATTCGCACCGGCGCATCACCTCCGGCGCCGGCCACGACGCCTGCAATCTCAACACCATCATGCCGGCGGCGATGGTGTTCGTGCCCTGCAAGGACGGCATCAGCCACAACGAGCTGGAGGATGCGACGCAATCCGACTGCGCGGCCGGCGCCAACGTCCTGCTGCACACCGTGCTGTCGCTGGCGGGCGTGGCGTCGTGATCGGCTAAGTCAGCTGGCTCCATTGGACTATCAGTGATCAATCATAAGCCTGAATAGCGCAGGCACGCTGGGCTCCCCTCCCCCCGCCGCAATCGCGCAGCGATTGTCGGCAGCGGGGAGGGGTTGGGGGTGGGGGTCCACAACGGCGGTATCGCCCGGGGCTACCCCCCCTCCCCACCCCTCCCCCACAAGGGGGGAGGGAGTTCACCTTCGTTGCCTCACTAGCTAGGCTGGACAGTTAGGAGACCATCACGTGCGCGGAGTTTTCATCGACGCCAACGAGTCGCTTGCCGGGATCTTCGAGCGGCAGCGCAAATCAGGCGATCCCGAGATGCGCGTGCATCTCGACCCCGACATCAAGCCGGAGGACTGGCCGGCGATCCTCGGCGGCGCCGAGATCGGCATCGTCGACCACACCGCCCTGCCGACCGATGTCGCGAAGCAATGCAAAGGGCTCAAGCACGTCGTGTTCTTAGGCACCGGCGCGCGCAGCTACATGAACCCTGAGGAGCTCAGCGAGCTCGGCATCACGGTGCACCTCATCAAGGGCTATGGCGACACCGCCGTTGCGGAAGCCGCTGTCGCGCTGATGTGGGCGTCGGCCCGCGGCCTCGCGCAGATGGATCGCGAGATGCGCGCCGGCAACTGGCTGCGCGACGACGGCATGCAGCTCACCGGCAAGACGCTCGGCCTGATCGGCTTCGGCGGCATCGCCGCGGAAGTGGCGCGCATCGCGTCGGGCAGCGGCATGAAGGTGATCGCCTGGAACCGTTCGCCGAAGAGCCATCCGGGCATCGACTTCGTCGATCTCGACACGCTGCTGAAACAGAGCCATGTCGTGTCGCTGCATCTCCTGCTCAACGACGACACAAGCGGCTTCCTGTCGCGCGAGCGCATCGCGCAGATGCGCCCCGGCGTGATCTTCGTCAATACGGCGCGCGCCGCCATCGTCGACGAGCCCGCCATGATCGACGCGTTGCGATCAGGCCACATCCGCCACGCCGGCCTCGACGTCTTCAACACCGAGCCGCTGCCGGCCGGCCACGTGCTGACGACGATCCCGAACGTGACGCTGTCGGCGCATTCCGCCTTCCGCACCCCGGAGGCGAGCGAGAACCTGATCCACGCGGCATGGGAGCATTGCCGCCGGGTGGCGGCTGACGCGTAGGGTGGGCAAAGTCGCCGCCGCAAAGCGGCGGCAGCGTGCCCACCGTCGATCAGCGCATTCACCGGTTGGATGGTGGGCACGGCGCCACGGCGATCTCGTGTGAAGGAGATAGCGAGGCTGCGCCTTTGCCCACCCTACAAGCTCCGTCATTGCGAGCGCAGCGAAGCAATCCAGAGTCCCGCGACGACCCTGGATTGCTTCGTCGCTGCGCTCCTCGCAATGACGTTGTTGATAGAGCCGTCGCCCCACCACCGCTGTCGTCCCGGCGAACGCCGGGACCCATACTGCGTGATGTCTCGAGAGTGGACGGTGGCAGACGCCATTCTCGACAACAACGGCCGGTGGTTATGGGCCCCGGCGTTCGCCGGGGCGACAATAAACAGCCGTTACTAATCCACCATGTCCGCCACGGCCTTGCCGCACGCCGTGGTATCGGCATTGCCGCCGAGATCACGCGTCCGCAACGTGCGTTCGGCCAGCGTGCGCTCGATGGCGCCGACGATCGATTGCGCTGCTTGCTTCTCGCCGAGATGCTCCAGCATCATCGCGCCCGACCAGATCATGCCGATCGGATTGGCGATGCCCTGGCCCGCAATGTCAGGCGCCGAGCCGTGCACCGGCTCGAACACCGACGGGAAGTTGCGCTCCGGATTGATGTTGCCCGAGGGCGCGATGCCGATCGTGCCGGTGCAGGCAGGGCCGAGATCGGAGAGAATGTCGCCGAACAAATTCGAGCCGACCACCACGTCGAACCAATCGGGATGCAGCACGAAATTCGCGGTGAGAATGTCGATGTGGTACTTGTCCCACTTCACGCCCGGATAGGACTTCGCCATCGCCTCGACGCGCTCGTCCCAATACGGCATCGTGATCGAGATGCCGTTGGACTTGGTCGCCGAGGTCAGGTGCTTCTTTGGGCGGGACTGCGCGAGCTCGAAGGCGAACTTCAGGATACGGTCGACGCCGGTGCGGGTCATCACCGTCTGCTGCGTCACGAACTCGCGCTCGGTGTCCGGGAACATGCGGCCGCCGACGGAGGAATACTCGCCTTCGGTGTTCTCGCGCACCACCCAGAAGTCGATGTCGCCGGGCTTGCGGCCAGCGAGCGGCGACGGCACGCCGGGCATCAGCCTGACAGGCCGCAGGTTGACGTACTGGTCGAACTCGCGGCGGAACTTGATCAGCGAGCCCCACAGCGAGACGTGGTCCGCGATCTTCGCCGGCCAGCCGACGGCGCCGAAATAGATCGCATCATGGCCGCCGATCTGCGCCTTCCAGTCGTCCGGCATCATCTGGCCGTGCTTCTCGTAATAGTCGTAGCTCGAGAAGTCGAAATGATCGAACTGCACCGCGACGCCGTGCTTCTTGGCGGCCGTCTCGATCACGCGAATGCCCTCGGGCATGACCTCCTTGCCGATGCCGTCGCCGGGAATGACTGCGATGCGATAGGGCTTCTTGCTCATCGAGCGGATCCTTGCAGTGTCTGGGCCGGCGATCTGGCCGAAATTGTCAACGTCTGAATGGACCAAACGGCCGTGAAGCGCAACGCTGCGGTGCAAGATTGACCGCATGGCTGACGCGCCCGACAATCCGGTCTTCTCCTCCACCTCAGCGAGCATGTTCATGGACCTTCATCTGCGCGGCAAGCGCGTTCTCATCACCGGCGCCTCCAAAGGCATCGGCGCCGCGGCGGCTGAAGCCTTCGCCGAGGAAGGCTGTCACGTCAGGCTCGCGGCGCGCAGTGGCGACCGGCTCACGGCGCTGGTCGAGCAGCTCCGATCGAAGCATCAGATCGATGCGGCGTCGCACGTCGTGGACCTGCGCAAATCGGAGGACGTCGCGCGGCTGGCGCAGGAGGCGGCCGACATCGACATCCTCGTCAACAATGCCGGCGACATTCCTGGCGGTGCCATCGACAAGATCGACGAGGCGGCGTGGCGGCACGCCTGGGACCTGAAAGTATTCGGCTTCATCAACCTGACCCGCCTGGTCTATGCGCAGATGAAGGCGCGTGGACATGGCGTCATCATCAACGACATCGGCGCGGCCGGCGAGAAGTTCGACGCCAACTACATCTGCGGCAGCGCCGGCAATGCGGCGCTGATGGCCTTCACCCGCGCGCTCGGCTCCAAGAGCCTCGCCGACAACATCCGCGTCATCGGCATCAATCCCGGGCCGGTCGGCACCGATCGCCATGTCACCCTGTTGAAGACCCGCGCCCGCGACCTGTTCGGCGACGAGAACCGCTACACGGAATTTCAGAAGGGCCTGCCGCTCGGCCGCCCCGCTTATCCGCGCGAGATCGCCGACCTGATGGCCTTCCTCGCCTCGGATCGCGCCGGCTACACCTCCGGCGTCATCTATACGGTCGACGGCGGCATCAGCGCAGGGTGGGGTTGATGGCCGCGACCTTTCCGCGTCAGCCGAAACATGATCTACAACGTGGCGCCGGGACGCTTCCAATCAGGAGAACTGCACTTTGGCCGACCAGGGATTGATCCGTGAGACCGCCTGCGCCGTCGTCGACAAGTTGAAAGCCGGCGAGGTCACGCCGCTCGATTGCCTCGACGCACTGGAAGCGCGCATCAAAGCCGTCGACGACAAGGTCAATGCGCTGCCCACGCTGTGCTTCGATCGTGCCCGCGACCGCGCCAAGGCGCTGATGCAGAAGCCGGTCGCAGAGCGCGGGCTGCTCGGCGGACTTCCCGTTCCGATCAAGGACCTCACCGATGTCGCCGGCGTGCTCACCACGCAGGGCTCGCCGATCTTCAAGGACCGGATTCCGGAACGCTCCGATCTCCTGGTCGAGCATCTCGAGACCAATGGCGGCGTGATCTACGCCAAGTCGAACACGCCGGAGTTCGGCGCCGGCGCCAACACGTTCAACGAGGTGTTCGGCGCCACGCTCAATCCCTGGGATACGTCCCGCTCGGCCGCCGGCTCCTCGGGCGGCGCTGCGGTCGCGCTCGCGACCGGCATGGCGTGGCTCGCGCACGGCTCCGACATGGGCGGCTCGCTGCGCAATCCCGCGAGCTTCTGCGGCATCGTCGGCCTGCGCCCGAGCTTCGGCCGGGTCGCGCATACGCCGGCCGTCGCGGTCGATCGCAATCTCGGCGTCCAGGGCCCGATGGCGCGCAACGTCGAGGACCTCGCGCTGCTGCTGGACGCGATGAGCGGCGAGCATGCCGCCGATCCGATCTCGCTGCCCTCCCCCGCCACCTCGTTCCTGGCGGCGGCGCGCTCCGGCAAGAAGCCGGTGCGGGTTGCCTATTCGCCCGACCTCGGCATCACGCCCGTCGACCCCGAGGTCGCGGCCGTCACCCGCAAGGCGGCGCAGCGCTTTGCGGAGCTCGGCGTGATCGTCGAGGAGGCGCATCCCGACTTCAGCGAGGCGCACGAATGCTTCCACGTGCTGCGCGCGCTCGACTTCGCGATGAGCAAGGCCGAGCTGCTGCGCACCAAGCGCGACCTCCTGAAGCCCGAAGTGATCTGGAACATCGAGGAAGGGCTGAAGCTCACCGTCGCGCAAATCACCCGCGCCGAAGCGCAACGCGTCGCGATGACAGCGCGCGCCATCAAGTTCTTCGAGACCTATGATCTGCTGCTGGCGCCTGCGACGATCGTGCCGCCCTTCCCGGTCGAGAACCGCTACGTCGCGGAGTGCGCCGGGCACAAGTTCGACAACTACGTGCAGTGGCTCGGCATCGTCTATGCGATCACGCTCGCCTGCTGCCCGGCCCTGTCGCTGCCCTGCGGCTTCACCGCGTCCGGCCTCCCCGTGGGGCTGCAGGTGATCGCGGCCCCGCGCGCCGATGCCGAGCTGCTGGCCGGCGCCAAGGTGCTCGAGGACATCCTCGGCGTCGCCGGTATGACCCCGATCGATCCGCGCGCGCCGAAGGGCTGAGCAAGCGACCGGCCGCCCTGGTCCGGGGTCATTCCTCCGACCGGGGCGATAGGCCTGGGGTTTCCTGCGGCGCCACTTGTCCATGATCGGCCATTTTGACAATCCGGGCCGCTGCCGTAGAAGACGGCAACTGAGCTTTCCCGGAGACCGGATATGACAGATCAGGCGATCGAGCCTGCCGCAGACCCTGCCACGACGCTCGCCGACGTCGAGCGTCGGATCAAGGCGATCCTGATCGGCTCGGCCGGCAACCTCGTCGAGTGGTATGATTTCTATTCCTACACGGCGTTCGCGCTGTACTTCGCGCCGGCCTTCTTCCCGTCGAAAGATCCCGTCGTCGAGCAGCTCAACGCTGCCGTGGTATTCGCCGCGACCTTCCTGATGCGTCCGCTCGGCGGCTGGCTGTTCGGCTACATGGCCGATCATTACGGCCGGCGGCTGTCACTGACGGTCTCGGTGCTCTGCATGTGCTTCGGCTCGCTGATCATCGCGGTGACGCCGACCTATGCCACGATCGGAATCGCCGCACCGATCATCCTGGCGCTCGCCCGCGTCATCGAGGGCCTGAGCCTCGGCGGCGAATATGGCGCCAGCGCCACCTATCTGTCCGAGGTCGCCGACGCCAAGCATCGCGGCTTCTATTCGAGCTTCCAATACGTCACCTTGATCGGCGGCCAGCTCACCGCGATCGTCGTGCTGCTGCTCCTGCAGAAGGTGTTCTTGACCACGGAGGAACTGAAGGCCTGGGGCTGGCGCATTCCGTTTGCGATTGGCGCCGGCCTCGCCATCTTCACCGCCGTCATGCGGCGGAACCTGCACGAGACCGAAGCCTTCGTCGAAGCAAAGAAGACGGTTGGTCCGTCGGGATCGATCGCCGCGCTGCTCAAATATCCGAGGGAGCTGTTGCTGGTTGTCGGCCTGACCGCGGGCGGCACCGCGGCGTTCTACACCTTCACCACCTACATGCAGACCTTCGTCAAGCTGTCGGTCGGCCTCACCGAGGACCAGACCACGATGGTGATCTTCGGCTCGCTGCTGTTCGCCTGCGTGCTGCAACCCCTCTATGGTGCGATCTCCGATCGCATCGGCCGCAAGCCGCTGCTGATCTTCTTCGGTGTCGCCGGCACGCTCTCGACGATCCCAATCCTGACCGCGCTGAAGGGGACCAAGGAGCCGTTCATCGCCTTCCTGCTGATCTGCGGTGCTTGGCTGTTCACGGCCGGCTACACCTCCATCAACGCCGTCGTGAAGGCCGAGCTGTTTCCGACCAACGTCCGCGCGCTCGGCGTCGGCCTGCCCTACGCGATCACGGTCTCACTGTTCGGCGGCACCGCGCCGGCTATCGCGCTCTACTTTAAAAGCATTGGGCATGAGACCTGGTTCTATTACTATCTCTCGGGCGTGATCTTTCTGTCGCTGCTGATCTATGCCACCATGCGCGACACCAAGCATGCGTCGGCAATGCACCGGCACGAATGAGCGACCACGGACGAGGTGCTGAATGGTTGACGAGTCCAAGCTGCCGCCCGAAAGCAAGCTGACCCGCAGCAAGGCGCGTTGGGCCCGCGAGGGCAAGTTCCTGACCGGCCGCATCGTGCGTCCCGAGGACCAGCGCCTGCCGCCGGGTCAGCACCTGACCCGGGACTGGCCGGTGCTCGATCTCGGCCTGACGCCGGAGATCTCGCGCGAGCGCTGGCGGCTCGACGTCTACGGCGCGGTCGAAAATCCACTGTTCTGGGACATGCCCGCCTTCCTCGCCCAGCAGCAGCGCCAGTTCGTCTCCGACATCCATTGCGTGACGACATGGTCGCGCTACGACAATCAGTGGGAAGGTCTTGCCACGCGTGAGCTGCTCGCCGCCTGCCGACCGCGCGAGAAAGCCGATTTCGTCGTGCTGCATTCCTATGACGGCTACACGACCAATCTGGCGCTGGAGGATTTCGCCGCCGAGGATGCGCTGCTCGCGCACAGCTGGTCCGGCGCGCCGCTGACCCAGGAGCATGGTGGCCCCGTGCGCGTCGTGGTGCCGCATCTGTATTTCTGGAAGAGCGCGAAATGGCTGAAGGCGGTCGAGTTCCTCGATCAAGATTCGCCCGGCTATTGGGAGGTGCGCGGCTATCATAACCGCGGCGATCCCTGGGCCGAGCAGCGCTATTCGGATTGACGGGCTCCGCTGAAAGCCTCGCGAAGCCGTAGGGTGGGCAAAGACGCGAAGCGTCGTGCCCAAC
Source organism: Bradyrhizobium ontarionense (assembly GCF_021088345.1). NCBI lineage: Bacteria > Pseudomonadati > Pseudomonadota > Alphaproteobacteria > Hyphomicrobiales > Nitrobacteraceae > Bradyrhizobium > Bradyrhizobium ontarionense. Next base: position 2,585,965 of record NZ_CP088156.1, read on the forward strand.
GTCTTTCGCCGAAAAGAAAGGAACGGTGGGCACGCTTCGCTTTGCCTACCCTACGGTCTGCATGTTATCGCTTCCGCGCCAATGCGCGGTCACCGCGATGTCCGAACGTGCCAGAGATGCAGCATGGAGTTCACTTCAGAAACCGGCAAGATCCCCAAGGGCTATGGGTATCTTCTCAAGCCGAGCGTTATCCTCGCCGCACTGACCGCAAGAGACCTCGGCGGCATACGCATCCACCTCGTTCGCAGCCACGGCAGGCGTCTGTTCGATGCGCGATATCGGCCGCCGGACGGCGACATTCCTTATGAGCGTCTCAACATCAAAGTGGGTACAGCGCACGAGCGCGACTTGCCCCCACTCCGCCGGCAGGCGAAGGACGAAGCGCTGCCGGCGCTCGTCCGATGGATTACCGATCTTGTCTCGCAGGACCTGCCGACGGCGATCCGGCACGGTGAACAGGAGATCGAGCTGTTGCCGCCGCGCGAGTGATCGTGGCCTGGTCGTGAGATCGATCGCGGCTCCGGGCTGACCACAGTCCAATCGCATATAGACAGACGTCGCTACGAACGATCGCACCAATTAGTTGCTCCGTCATGCCCGGGCCCGTCCCGGGCATCCACGTCGCTCCCAGAACGCCGAACGACGTGGATGGCCGGGCCTTCGCCGCGCCGAAGCGGCTTCGGCCGCGCAGGCGGGACAAGCCCGGCCATGACGACCTGGAGACAGGCGAGCGCAAACTCCGATCGCCAAATGCGATAGCCCCGGAGCTGACCGGAGGTGTTGGCGTCCACCGTCGCATCCCGAAATTTCCCTCTTGCCAATTTCTGAAAATCGTGATTTATTCCCCGCCATCCCGCCTCGTTGCAGAGCAACTGTGCTGAGAGGTAGGCCGGCGAACGGCCGGCCTCAAGGCTGGCGCGAGACGCGCCCCCGCCTTCGGCGGCTGAAGGCCTTGACCCCGTCCGCTCGCCGTCCTGAGGACTTGGCATGCGCTCGGTCGTGGACCGAGCGCGGTAGAGCGCTCGATCAGCTCACCGCGGTCCGTAGCGGCTTGGGATTCCACCTCTCACCGCGAGCGATCATCGTGTTGAGGATGATGATCAGCTTGCGCATGCATGCGATGAGCGCCACTTTTGGCTCCTTGCCCTTGGCGATGAGGCGCTCATAGTAGGCGCTGAGCACCGGATTGTGTTGCGTCGCTGCGCCGAGGCAGGGAAGGAACAGGCCGTTTCTCACCCAACGTCGTCCGCCCTTGATGTGACGCTCGCCGCGGCGCTTGCCGCTGTCGTCGTCATAAGGGGCAACGCCGATCAGGGCAGCGGCGATCCTGTCACTCACCTTGCCGAGCTCCGGCGCTCCTGCAATGAGAAGCGCGGAGGTCGTGCCGGCAAGCCCCGGCACACTTTCGATGATCTTGGCGCGCTCGGCAAATTCCGGTGTCGCCTTGACCTTGGCGGAGATCGCAGCCTCGAGCTTTGCAATCTGGGCCGCGAGCATCTTCAACACCTGGGAATGGGCCTTCTGCGCCAATCCCGGTACAACATGCTCGTTCTGGTTCTGCAAACGGGTTTTCAGATCCATCAGGTTCTTGCGCGCTTTCACCAGCCCCGCCAGTTCCTCGCGTGCAGCATCGTAGGTCTGGCTCGGTGCCTCGTCGAACGTCTCGGCGAACCAGGCGATCATCTCTGCGTCGATCGTATCGTTCTTCGCCAGTCGACCCGCCGACAAGGCGAAGCTGCGAACCCGTTTGGGATCAACGATCCGCACCTCTATCCCCGCCTCGCGCAGCGCCTTGGCCCATTCGCGCTCATAGCCGCCGCTGGCCTCCATGACGGCCTTTGTCACCTTGTGCTTGCGAAGCAAGGCCATGAGCTGGCGGTGCCCGTGCGAACTGCTCGGGAACGTCTGCCGTAAGCCGAGCTTGCGAATGCAGCCGTCGACCTTGTCCTTGGCGACATCGATGCCAGCGACACCGTTTACGATTTGTGTCATCATCCACTCCCTTCCTTGCCTTGTATGGGCTCGAAGCCCTTGCAACTGTTCGGGTTGAGGAAGATCACCGGAGCTGTCCCTCGCTCTGATACAGGCTCTGCCGCGTTTGGGGCGTAACGGGCTCAGATCCAGCGACGGGCGGTTTTGCGAGAACCGCCCGTTCGCGCATTCTGGCAGACTTTCTGAACACAAGGGGCGTATCGCGATCGTCACGGACGTGGAGCGCGGGATGCGGTGGTCGCAGCGTGGTCTTCCATGCGGACGAACGATCCGGTGCGCACGGCGAAATCGTGTGGTCTTGGCGCCGCGGTGCTGGCGTCAAATTGCGGTGCGGATGACGCGCGTCGCGATGACGGGGGCAAGACAGCCGTTCCCCGGAGAGAGCACGTATAAGCCGTTCCAACCATTGCGCAGGGAAGGCCGGGATGTCCTCAGCCGTACCTGTGGTTCTGCCGCCTGCATTTTTTCCGCAGGCGGGCCATGGGGGCGGCAGGCTCCCGACCTTCCCTGCGCCCTCTCGATTGCAGAGGGGCGAATAGCCGCAAAGCTCGGGCCGTACAGGCCGCGAGAATGCGTCATCATATCTGCGTGTATGGCCATATCTGTTGTACGACAATGTGAGACGATGCTGTGTCATCGCCGCGAGCGGCAGTGAAGACGCAACGATTGGGGACCACATCATGCCGACCGAACGTTTCCAATTTGAAGGCGCTAGCGGCGAGCAGCTTGCCGCGGCACTCGACCTGCCCGACGGCACGCCGCGGGCCTTTGCGCTGTTCGCGCATTGCTTCTCCTGCGGCAAGGACACGCACGCGGCGCGTCGCATTGCGATGGCGCTGACGGCCCACGGCATCGCCGTGCTGCGCTTCGACTTCACCGGCCTCGGCTCCAGCGAAGGCGATTTCGCCAACACGACGTTCTCGTCCAATGTCGCCGATCTCGTCCGCGCGGCCGATCACCTGCGCGAAACACGGCAGGCGCCGGCGATCCTGATCGGCCACAGCCTTGGCGGCGCCGCGGTGCTGGCAGCGGCCAGCGACATTCCGGACGCGAAAGCCATCGTCACGATCGCGGCGCCGTCGGATCCGGCCCATGTCACCGCGCTGTTCAAGGACAGCCTCGACGCCATCCGCCGCGACGGCTCGGCCGAGGTCTCGCTCGCCGGGCGTCCGTTCCGGATCAGCAGCTCCTTCCTCGACGACGTCGCCGAGCAACGGCTGCTCGACAAGGTCAAGCATCTGCACAAAGCGCTGCTGGTGATGCACTCTCCGATCGACGAGACCGTCGGCATCGATAATGCGACGAAGATCTTCGTCGCGGCCAAACATCCGAAGAGCTTCATCTCGCTCGATCATGCCGATCATCTCATCAGCAGGAAGGACGATGCCGCGTACATCGCCGAGGTGATCGCCAGTTGGGCCGGCCGCTACGTTGCCGCGCCGACGGCCCTCCCCGAAGCAAACGATGGTCCGCGCGATGTGGTCGTGCGCGAGACGCGGACGAGCAAGCTGCAGCAGAGCATCGCGCTCGGCCCGCACCATCTGACCGCCGACGAGCCGGTCTCCGTCGGCGGCCAGGATTCCGGCCCCGGCCCGTACGATCTGCTGCTGGCGGCATTGGGCGCCTGCACCTCGATGACGCTGCGGCTCTATGCCGACCGCAAGTCCCTGCCGCTCGATCGGATCACCGTCACCCTGCGCCACAGCAAGATCCATGCGGAGGACTGCGCGGAGTGCGAGACCAAGGTCGGCCTGATCGATCAGCTCGAGCGCGTGATCCGTCTGGACGGCGCACTCGATGACGAGCAGCGCAAGAGGCTGATGGAGATCGCCGACAAGTGCCCGGTGCACCGGACCCTGACGTCGGAGATCCGCATCGTCACGCGCGCGGCGGAATGAGCTCATTCGACTGCGTCACAACCACCGTCATTCCGGGGCAAGGCCATAGGCCTTGAACCCGGAATCCCGAGATTGCCTTGCGTCCATTGCTCACAATCTCCAGATTCCGGGTTCAATCGTCGACGCGCAGCCGCTTCGCGCCTTCGCATGGACGATTGCCCCGGAATGACGGTGGTTGTGACGCGGTAGGACTAGCGCACCGCCTGCGGCTCAGCCTGCAGGGGCCGCACGCGCAGCGCGCCGCGCAGGCCCACCGCCGTACCGATGCAGATACCGGCGATGGCCACGAACGACGGCAGCGCCAGGGTCGACAGGCCGGTCAGGCCCTGCCCGACCGAGCAACCCAGCGCCATGACGCCGCCGATGCCCATCAACGCGGCGCCGCCGGCCGAGCGCAGCATGTGGACCGGCGAGTGGAAGCCTTCGAGCTCGAAACGGCGCGCGATCAACGCGGTCACACAACTTCCGGCCAGCACGCCGGCCACGGTGGCGATGCCGAAATTCACCGTCGAGCCGGTCGACAGCATGACATATTGCAGGGCATCGGCGATCGGCGCGACAAAGGTCAGCGACGCCACCGGCACCGGATTGAAATCGTCGACCCCAAGGAAGCCGGTCGCGAACCAGCCGGCGGCGATCAACAGGCCGACGATGAGACCGGCGAGGATCTGGCCGGGCGCGCGCCGGAACGGCGCATGCGCGAATGCAAACGCGATCAGCACGCCACCGAGCACGAGCGCCGGGAGCAGCCGCGCCGGCGCGCCATGCAGGCCGCCGACCGACAACAGCGCCGGAAGCGACGTCGCTGTCGCCGTGGTCTGCGACGCCTGGGTGAGCGCGATCCGCAGCGGCGCGACCAGGCCCTTCAAGGTCATCTCGGCCGCGATCGCCAGCACGATAACGACCACGAACGAGCGCAGGTTGCCGCGGCCGAGCAGCACCAGCGCGCGCGAGCCGCAGCCATTCGCGAGCACCATGCCGTAGCCGAACAGGACACCGCCCAAGAACATCAGCGGCGTGGAGAAGGTCGGCTGCAGATAGATCGACTTGCCGAGATCGACGACGCCGTCGGCGGCGAGGACCTGCGTCGCAACGATCGCGATCCCCATCGCGAGCGCGTAGGTCCGAACCAGACGGCCGTCGCCCTCAGCCCACCAGCCGCGCAGGCTGCTCATCATGCAGAAGCCGCTGAGCAGGCTAACCACGCCATAGACCACGCCGATCGCGAGACCGGCCATCACGGCCAGATTGGCTGCTTCGGGCAATTCTGGGGTCCTTCTGGTTGCGGAAAAGATGCAGCGAAACACGCGCTGCGCAAGCATCGCTTTCGCTTGACGCGCGCGGAAACTTTGCCACGATGTCGGTTCTAACTAGATGAGAATGCTTGTTCCAACAAGCATCAGCGGGAGAGAACGCCGTGGTTTCACAAGCGCATCCTCGTGGATGGCCGACGGCCCGTGCGTGCGTGGAGACCGGGCGGTGAGCGGCGAAACCGCGCTCTCCCCCGACGCGCTGGCCCGCGCCTGCGCCGACGCGATGTGGCAGGATGATCGCGCCAGCCAAGGACTCGGCATGCAGATCGTCGAGATCGGCCCCGGACGCGCCGCGCTGCAGATGACGGTCCAGCCGCACATGGTCAACGGCCATGGCATCGCCCATGGCGGCTTCATCTTCACGCTGGCGGATTCTGCCTTCGCTTTCGCCTGCAACTCCCACAACGACCGCACCGTGGCGGCGCAGGGCAGCATCAGCTTCATCCGCCCCGGCAAGCTCGGCGATGTCCTGGTGGCGCGCGCGCACGAGGTCTCGCGCAGCGGCCGCTCGGGCATCTACGACGTCCGCGTCAGCGCCGGCGACACCGTGATCGCTGAATTCCGCGGCCATTCCCGCAGCATCGGCGGCACGCTGGTGCCGGCCGGCACGACCGACGCCACCAGCTGAGCAGCTTCCCTTTCGCCCGCGGCCCCGCCGGAGGACCTGACACGATGACATCGAGCAAGCTTCAACCGGCCGGCAGCTACGTGCCCGAGATGGACGAGACCGAGCGCGCCTCGCGCGACGAGATCATCGCGCTGCAGACCCAGCGCCTCGCCTGGTCGCTCAAGCATGCCTATGACAACGTCGCCCATTACCGGCGAGCCTTCGACAAGGCCGGCGTGCACCCATCGGATTTCCGCGAGCTCGCCGATCTCGCCAGATTCCCGTTCACGGTGAAGACGGACCTGCGCGACAATTATCCCTTCAACATGTTCGCCGTGCCGCGCGAGCAGCTGGTGCGGGTGCACGCCTCCTCGGGCACCACCGGCAAGCCGATCGTGGTCGGCTATACCAGGGCCGACATCGCCACCTGGTCCACCGTGATGGCGCGCTCGATCCGCGCCGCCGGCGGCCGCAGCGGCATGATCATCCATAACGCCTATGGCTACGGCCTGTTCACCGGCGGTCTCGGCGTCCACTACGGCGCCGAACAGCTCGGCTGCACGGTCGTTCCGATCTCCGGCGGCATGACCGAGCGGCAGGTGCAGCTGATCAACGATTTCCGCCCCGACATCATCACGGTGACGCCGAGCTACATGCTGGCGATCCTCGACGAGTTCAAGCGCCAGGGCCTCGATCCCCGGCAGAGCTCGCTCAAGATCGGCATCTTCGGCGCCGAGCCGTGGACCAACGCGATGCGCGCCGAGATCGAGGACACGTTTGCGATGGACGCCACCGATATCTACGGCTTGTCGGAGGTGATGGGCCCCGGCGTCGCGCAGGAATGCCTGGAAACCAAGGACGGGCTGCACATCTGGGAGGATCATTTCTACCCGGAGATCGTCGATCCCGACACCGGCAAGGTGCTGCCGGACGGCGAGATGGGCGAACTGGTGTTCACCTCGCTGACCAAGCAGGCGTTCCCGGTGATCCGCTATCGCACCCGCGACCTGACGCGGTTGTTGCCGGGCACCGCGCGTCCCGGGATGCGGCGGATGGAAAAGGTCACGGGCCGCTCCGACGACATGATCATCCTGCGCGGCGTCAACCTGTTCCCGTCGCAGATCGAGGAGATCCTGCTGACCACCGAATGGTGCGGCGGCCATTTCATGCTGGAGCTCACCCGTGAGGGCCGCATGGACGAGCTGACGATCTATGCGGAATCTCGCCCCGAACACTGGGACGAGTCCGGCCTCGGCGCGCACGCCGAGCGGGTCTCGGTCCACATCAAGAACACCATCGGCCTGAGCGCCAAGGTGAAGGTGGTCCCGCCGGATACACTGGAACGCTCGGCGGGCAAGGCAAAGCGGATCAAGGACAAGCGTCCGGCGGGGTAGTGGATCGGAGAGCCCCGATGCAGACCCTCATGGTGAGGAGCGCCGCGCCGATCGGGCCGGTGCGAGGCAAGGCCGTCGTACGCGGCGCGTCTCGAACCATGAGGCCAAGGTCGGTGGCCTCGCCCTTCGAGACGCCCGCCTGCGGCGGGCTCCTCAGGGTGAGGGTCAACAGAGCGAGAGAACTGCCATGACGGAAGGCGGCGCGTATCTCTACATCCTGCCCTGCGCCGATGACCGGCTCTATATCGGGACAACGAGGACCGCGCTGGAAATACGCCTGGCGCAACACAATGACGGAACCTTCAGCGGCTACACGCTGACACGACGGCCGGTCAAACTGGTGTACTCACAATGGTTCGAGCGGATCACGGACGCCATCGAAAGCGAGCGCCGGTTGAAAAAGTGGAGCCGCGCCAAGAAGGATGCCTTGATCCGCGGCGATCTCGATGCGCTGCAGGCTCTCTCTGCGCGCAGAACGGGATTCGAGGGAACACCTTCGCCAGCGTCCAAACGGAGCTCAAAGCAATGAGTCCGAGCAAGGCTCTATCTCCTCATGGTGAGGAGCGCCGAAGGCGCGTCTCGAACCATGAGGCCACAGCGTGGGCCTCGCCCTTCGAGACGCCCGCCTGTGGCGGGCTCCTCAGGGTGAGGGTCAGAGGTCTTTTCGGCAAATGGAAACGACAAAGGCCGATATCGAACCATCAGTCCTTACATTGCGCGGCACGCGAAACCGCCTCCCCTCATCCTGAGGAGCCCGCCCAAAGGCGGGCGTCTCGAAGGACGAGGCCCCACAACACACCCGCGCCCCACTACATATGATCGTAATCCACCACCACCCGCTCGGTCACTGGCTTGGCCTGGCAGGTCAGCACGAAGCCGGCCTTGAGCTCCCATGGCTCCAGTGAGTAATTCAGCTCCATCTCCGCTCTGCCCTCGACCAGCTTGGCACGGCAGGTCGAGCACATGCCGCCCTTGCAGGCGAACGGAAGGTCGACGCCGGCGCGCAGTGCGGCATCGAGAATGGCCTCGCCTTCCGCTACCGGCACCTCGCGGCGCTTGCCGTCGATGATCAGCGCCGCGAACGCCTTCGGCGGTGCCGAGTCCGGCACGACGGCCTTTGGACGCGGTCTACCGCCAAGGCCAGAGACGAAGCGTTCGACATGGACGCGCTCATCGGCAATGCCGAGTGCGCGGCACGTCGCCTCGATGTCCTCGCTCATGCCCGAGGGACCGCAGATGAAGACGTGATCGACGCTGTCGGCCGGCACCAGCGATCGCAGGAGCACGCGCACCTTCTCGCCGTCGAGGCGGCCGTGCAGGATCGGCAGGTCCTGCTCCTCGCCGGAGATGACGTGGAACACCGAGAAGCGATCGAGGAAGCGGTCCTTCAACTCCTCGAGCTGCTCGCGGAACAGCATGCCGGCCGTGGTGCGGTTGCCGTAGAACAGGAAGAAGCGGCTGTTCGGCTCGCGCGCCAGCACGGCCTTGACGATCGACAGGATCGGCGTGATCCCCGACCCCGCCGCAAACCCGACATGGGTGCGTGCCGCCGCGGGCTCCAGCGCGACCCCGAAACGCCCGGTCGGCGTCATCACGTCGATCTCGTCGCCGCGCTTCAATTCGTCGGTGACGAAGCTGGAGAACGCGCCGCCATCGACGCGCTTCACGGCGATGCGGATCTCGCCGTCGTCGGGGCCGGAGCAGATCGAATAGGAGCGCCGGACCTCCTCGTCCCCGAGCGTGGTCTTCAGCGTGAGATACTGCCCGGGCGCGAAATGATAATCGCGAGCGAGCTCGTTCGGAATCGCGAAGGTCAGCGACACCGCGTCGGACGCCTCGCGGCGCAGGTCACGGATGGCGAGACGGTGGAAGCGTGGCGTTGTCGACATCGAACCTATCCCCGCGTCATTGCGAGCGCAGCGAAGCAATCCAGAGTCCCGCGCGTAGTCCTGGATTGCTTCGCTGCGCTCGCAATGACGGCTGCTGCATCAGTGGCACTTGAAATAATCGAACGGCTCGCGGCACGACTTGCAGCGCCAGAGCGCCTTGCACGAGGTCGAGCCGAATTCCGCGAGCTGCTCGGTCTCGACGGACCCGCATTGCGGACACGCGACCTCCGCGACGCCGAACAGCGCGCGTCGCCCGCTCGAGGGCTGCGGCGGCGCGATGCCGTATTCACGCAGCTTGCGGCGGCCCGCCTCGCTCATCCAGTCCGTGGTCCAGGCCGGCGACAGCACGGTGCGGACGTGGCTATCGCGGAAGCCGGCGCGCTCCAGGGCCAGCTCGATCTCCAGCGCGATCATGTTCATGGCCGGACAGCCGGAATAGGTCGGCGTGATCGCGACTTCGACGCGATTCTCGATCACCTCGACCTCGCGCAACACGCCGAGATCGTCGATCGTCAGCACGGGAATCTCCGGATCGGTCACCGTCGCCGCGGCGTCCCAGGCGCGCTGCCGCAACTCGGCGGGGCTGATGGCGGCGACTACCATGTCGCACCGGGGAAGCTGCGCTGCATGTATTGCAGCTCGCTCAGGAGATGGCCGAGATGCTCGCTGTGCCGGCCGTCGCGGCCGCCCTGCTGCATCCAGTCGTTCTCCGGAAGCACGAGTGTCGCCTCGCGCGCGACATGCGAGACGGTCACCAGCCATTCCGGCAGCAGCATCGTCGGATCGATGGCGATGCCTGACTCGATGAGTTCGCGTTCACTCTCATCGACGCCGAACATCTCGCCGGTATAGGCCCAGAGGTCATCGATCCCCGTCTGCGCGCGGCGATGGCTCTCGTCAGTGCCGTCGCCGAGCCTGATCACCCATTCGCTGGCATGGCGCAGATGATAGGCGCATTCCTTCTCCGACTTGGCGGCGATCGCTGCCAGGGTCGCATCCGTCGAGCCCATCATGCCGCGCCAGTAGAGATCGGCGAAGGCCGCGTAGGACAATTGCCGCACCATCGTATGCGCGAAGTCACCATTCGGGCGTTCGACCAGCAGCAGATTGCGGTACTGCCTGACGTCGCGGAGATAGGCGAGCTTGTCCTCGTCGTTGTCGCGGCCCTCGACCTTGGCGGCGTAGCCGTAGAGCTCGCGGGCCTGGCCGATCAGGTCGAGCGCCATGTTGGACAGCGCCATGTCCTCTTCGAGCATGGGCGCATGGCCACACCATTCGGACAGCCGATGACCGAGGATCAGCGCATCGTCGGCGCGGCGCAAGGTGTAGAGCACCAGCGGCGTTTCGGAGACGGTGATCGAGGGAGCAGTCATGATGATGATCCGATCAGGCTCGCCACGCATTCCGTCATTGCGAGCGCAGCGAAACAATCCAGAGATTCATCCGAGCGAGCAGTCTGGATTGCTTCGCTGCGCTCGCAATGACGACGGCTGACGGCCGTCAGCCGCTCACATATGCCCGACTTCCTCGGGCACCTCGTAGAACGTCGGATGGCGGTAGATTTTCGTTTCAGCCGGCTCGAACATCATGCCCTTGTCGGCGGGATCGGACGCGGTGATCGCGCTCGACGGCACCACCCAGATCGACAGGCCCTCGCCGCGGCGGGTGTAGAGGTCGCGCGCGGCCTGCAGTGCCATCGTCGCGTCCGGCGCGTGCAGCGAGCCGCAATGCTTGTGCGCGAGCCCGTTGCGGCTGCGGATGAAGACTTCCCACAACGGCGTGTTCGGTGTCGCCATCACGATCTCCCCTGCTATTCGGCGGCCTGCGCCATCTGCCGGCGCGCGCGCTTCTCGGCGTAGGCAGCCGCCGCCTCGCGCACCCAGGCGCCATCAGCATGCGCCTTGCGGCGCGCCGCCAGCCGATCTCGATTGCACGGACCGTTGCCGGCCAGCACCTGCTTGAACTCGCTCCAGTCGATCGGCCCGTGCACCCAGTGCCCCTGCTCGTCCTGCTTCATAGCCGGATCGGGAATGGTGAGGCCGAGATACTGCGCTTGCGGCACGGTGGCATCGATGAACTTCTGGCGCAGCTCGTCGTTCGAGAACCGCTTGATCTTCCACTTGGTCGAGGCGTCGCTGTGCTGGCTCGCCTGGTCGGGCGGGCCGAACATCATCAGCACCGGCCACCACCAGCGGTTCAGCGCATCCTGCGCCATCGCCTTCTGCTCAGCCGTGCCGCGGCACAGCGTGAGCATGATCTCGTAGCCCTGGCGCTGGTGGAAGGACTCTTCCTTGCAGACGCGGATCATCGCGCGCGCGTAGGGACCGTAGGAGCAGCGGCACAGCGGGATCTGGTTCATGATCGCGGCGCCGTCGACCAGCCAGCCGATCACGCCGATATCCGCCCAGGTCAGGGTGGGATAGTTGAAGATCGAGGAATACTTCGCCTTGCCGGCCAGCATCGCGTCGACGAGTTCTTCGCGCGACGCGCCGAGCGTCTCGGCGGCGGCATAGAGATACAGCCCGTGACCGCATTCGTCCTGGACCTTGGCGAGCAGCGCGGCCTTGCGGCGCAGGCTCGGCGCGCGCGTGATCCAATTGCCCTCGGGCAGCATGCCGACGATTTCGGAATGAGCGTGCTGGGAAATCTGCCGGATCAGCGTCTTGCGATAGGCCGACGGCATCCAGTCGTTCGGCTCGATGCGCTCCTCGGCATCGATGCGCGCCTGGAACCGCGAGGCGCCTGCGGCGTCCTCGACGAGGGTGCCCTCCTCGGGCGAATTGAGCGCCTGCGTGTACATGCGGCGGCGTCCTCCCAGGACTTGGTTGACGCCAATATATAACGGAATCTTATCCGCGCAATCAAATTCTGTAATATATTAAAGCGGCTCGGCATCGCCGGCGAAACGCCCCGTCAGCGCCGCACCCGCCGGCGGCAAAGGTCCTTCCTCGTTGGTGGCATGGTCGTCGAGCCAGCGCTCGGAGCCCGGCAGCAGCAGCCGATAGATCTCGCCGCACAGCGCGCGCGCCTGCCGCCCCGGCCAGTCCTTCGGCAGCAGCTCGACCGGCAGTTGCGGATCGCGCAAGACGATGCGGCGGTAATGGTGGATCAGCAGGATGCGCGCAGTGAAGGCCTGGCTGTCCGACAGCGCCTCGCCCCGATCCATCGTGAATCTGAGCGGCGCGAAGGAGGCGCTGAACTTGCGATAGGCTTCGGCCGTCCGCTCCAGCGCCCAGCTCTCGGCCACCAGTCGCCGCGCCATGTCGGAACCGGCGGAGGCCTGCAGTCGGATGGCGCCCTCTGCGGCATCGGGCACGGCGATCCTGGAGGGCGCCACGAACACGCCCGGCAGCGGGCTGCCGAAGCCTGCATCCCGCAGCGCGGTCCGCGCCTGCTCGCGATCGTCGGCGCTGCCGATCAGGAGCAGCTCGAAGCTGCCGTTCCATTCCGACGGCGGGGAATCGTAGATGTGGCGGGTGGCGGCGGCGAAGGTCTGCTCGCCGCGCCGGGTCAGGCGATAGAAGCTGTTGCGGCCGCTCTTGGTGCGCTCGAACCAGCCTTCCGCCGTCAACCGCGACATCGCCGTGCGCACGACGCCGCCGTCGATATCGAGACCCGCAAAGAATTCGAGCAAGGTGCCGAGCCAGACGGTGCCGCCGCGCGGCACGACGGCGTCGCCGAATACGGTGACGATGAGCGAGCCGGTCCGCGACGGTTCGCTCTTGAGCTGGCTGACGATGCGGGAGAGCGGCTGCGGCATGGGCACGCTTTAGCCGGTTTCGCCGCGTTCAAAAACCGTGCGACAGCAAATCGCAACAGCAAATCGCAAAAGAAAAGGCCCGCGCGAGCGGGCCTTGCAGATGTTGTCGACTGGCGCGCTGATACGATCAGGCGGTCTTGTTGTAGGCCTTCGCCATGTTCTCCTGGGCGACCTTGGCGCCCTCGGTCACCAGCTTGCTGACATATTCGCTGGTCGACTTGGCACGAGCCACGAGCGCTTCGCCGCGCGCACGCGCGAGCTCGCCCTGGATCTGGACGGCCTCGCTGAACGACTTGGCGGACGCCAGCTTGTCGATGCCGTCGAAGAACGCCTCGGTGTCCTGGTACAGCGCCTGCTGGATGTTGCGGCTGATCTTGCCGGCCTCGGTCACGCCATCGAACACAGCGGTCTCGATCGCGGAGGTGACCTTCTCGGAGCCCGCCAGGGCCTCCGCGGCGCGTTCCTTGGCAGTGGACGCCGTCTTCTTCACGAACTCCCGGGCCTGCTCCGGCACGTCCATGGTCGGCATGTTCTTGAGCGCGTCGGTCATCGGCGCAAACGCCTCTTTGACGCTGTCGAACACGGTATTGGTCTCGGTGGTCATGGCTGTCTCCATCCTCAATGTTTCTGAGCTATGGCTCGCTCCGTCCCTTATGAAACCGGAGTGACTCAGCTATATCAACAAAAATGGTGCATCGCAATATAAATGTTGCAATGCACCAATAAAAAAGCATGGACGAAAATGCTGGCTGGCTCGCCTCAGGCGCCGGACGGCCCGCTCGTGTCCTTGCCGCTGGGCGGCCCCGAGGTCAGCGCCGCCGGCTTCTTGTGGCGGGACTTCCCCGGGCGCGACGCGGGTTCGGCAGCGCTCGGCGCAGCTTCGACAGCTATGGACGCAGCTTCTGCCGACGTCGATGGCGTTCGCAACGAGTCGAGCGCTGCGCGGATCTCGCGCAGCTCGGCCTCGATCGCGACGGTCGGTGCCGGATCGGTTATTTTGGTAGCGTTCAGCATCTGGTCGAGCAGCGCTTTGATCTCGGTCAACTGCGGCGTGACATCGACGGCTTTCGCCACCGGTTGTGGAGCCTTGGATGCGGCAAGAAGCTCATTGAGCAAGCCCTTGATCCCATTCAATTCCGGAGTGACGTCGACCGGAGGTGCCGCAACCGGCGGCTGAGCCTTGGATGCGGCGAGAAGCGCGTCGAGCAAGCCCTTGATCTCGTTCAACTGCGGAGCGAGATCGGCGAGCGGTTTCGATGCCGACGGCGACACCTGTGCTGTGGCCAGCAGTTCCTTCAGCAGCGCCCGCGTCTCCGCCAGCTCGCCCTCGATGGACGCGAGCCGCTCGTTCAAGGCGGTGAGCTGACCGCGGCTCGGCACGTTCATGCCGGCGAAGTAGTTTTCCATCAGATCGGCCATGGGCTTCTGTCCGTTTCCAGAACCAGTTGCGGGATCATCGGGGGATTGGCGTGGCGTCGCCGGGCGCAGCCGCGTGAAGACGCTGAAGCTCTTCTGCATCTCACCGACCATCTGCTGCCAGAACGCGATTGGATCGCTGGACTTGTTCACCATCGGCACGCTCCTTCAGGCCAACAGAAGACTCAAACACAACCTATCATAGCACGACCTCGCTGCGATGCGGGGAGATCATGCAGGTCGCTTCTCTCCGGCTGCGGAACCATGCCATAGAGGGTTGGTTGGCCTTGAAAGAGGGATCACGTGACAACAACCGTCCATCAGCCGCCGCACATCGTGCGCGCCAACGGTATCGACATCTGCTACGAGATCTTCGGCGACCCCACAGCGCCTCCGCTCCTGTTGATCATGGGCCTCGGCGCCCAGATGATCATCTGGGACGACGAGTTCTGCGAACGCTTGGCAGCACGCGGCTTCCGCGTCATCCGCTTCGACAATCGCGACATCGGCCAATCCGGCAGGCTGCATGGCGGACGCCGGCTGACGCCGTTCGAGCTGATCAAGCTTCGTTTCTTCCACATTCCGGTCTCAGCGCCCTACAGGCTCCTGGACATGGCCAAGGACACGGTCGGCCTGATGGACGCGCTCGACATCAAATCAGCGCACCTGGTCGGCGCCTCGATGGGCGGCATGATCGCGCAGGAGATCGCGATCTTCTTTCCCCAGCGCGTGCGCTCGCTGACCTCGATCATGTCGACGACCGGCAATCCGCGCATTCCGCCGCCGACGCGCGAGGTCGCGATGCTGCTGATGGCGCCGCCGCCGAAGACCAAGGACGAGTACATCAAGCGCTTCCAGAAGACCTGGAAGCTGCTGCGGGCCGGCTCGTTTCCCGAGGATGAGGCGCGCGACGTGGCACTGGCCGAGCGCAGCTTCGCCCGCGGCATCAATCCCGCCGGTGTCGGCCGCCAATTGCGGGCGATCCTGGCCTCGGGCAGCCGCAAGCCGCGCCTGCATCTCGTCACGGCGCCAACGCTCGTGATCCACGGCACGGTCGATCCGCTGGTCCATCACACGGCAGGCAAGGACACAGCGGACTCGATCCCCAATGCAAAGCTGCTGATGATCGAGCGCATGGGTCACGCCATCCCGATCCCGATGTGGCCGCAGATCATCAACGCGATCGCGGACCACGCGCATGGCGCGAACGTGCAGGCGGCTTAGGACGCGCGCTGAGAGCAAGCACTGCCGCCCCCAAACGAGCTGTCGTCCCGGCGAACGCCGGGACCCATACCGCGTGATGTCTGAAATGGGCAGTCGGCACGTTCCACGCGCCTCACAGCATTCGGTGACTATGGATCCCGGATCTGCGCCAGCCGACGCTTCGCGTCAGCAGGCTTGTCCGGGACGACACCTGTTGTTCGGCTCGGCCGTTGCCTCTCGCCCGGCGTACGATCTGCCGCAACCGTTTTTCCACCGAGCCGCCGCCTTCTCTACCCGAACCTTCTCCGCCGCCATTCGATCAGCTTGGCGCTGACCTCCTCGGGCTGCTCCTGCTGGGTCCAGTGGCCGCTGTCGCGGACGAGATACTTCTCCAGATCCGGGATCAGCTTTTCCATGCCGTCCGCGGCCGAGGGCGGCAGCACGGCATCGTTCTCGGCCATGATCATCAGCGACGGCACGCGCACGGTATGATCCAAGCCTTCCGAGCGCTGCCAGTTGCGGGTCATGTTGCGATACCAGTTGATGCCGCCGGTGAAGCCGGTCCGCGTGAACGTGTCGACGAACACCCGCTTCTCCTCATCCGACAGAATCGGCCGACGGGTGTCGTTGGCGGACTCATAGGCCGCGATCATCTGCGGGAACGCCAGGTTGAGCGATCGGGACGCGCCGATCCCGCCGGCAGGCGGCTCCGCAGGCGGCGCATCGGTGCGCGGCAGCGGCTTGCGCATGAAGGCGTCGAAGGTCTGCTCGACGCGGGCGGCGAAGATGCGGTCCGGCTCACGTCCCGGATCCTGGAACTGGACGATGTACATCATGTCGCCGAAGCGCTTGCGCATGATCTCGATCGGATCGGCGGGTGCGCGCGGCAAATGCGGCGTGTTGATGCCGACCACGCCGGCGACCCGCGACAGGTGACGCAGCGGCATCTGCCAGACGACGAAGCCACCCCAGTCGTGGCCGACGAAGATCGCCTTGTCGATCTTCAGGTGGTCGAGCAGACCGACGAGGTCGGCCGTCAGATGTTCGAGGTCGTAGGCCTCCACCGGCTCCGGCCGGTCGGTGGCGCCATAGCCGCGCTGGTCCGGCGCGATCACGCGGATGCCGGCGGCCGCCAGCGCCTTGATCTGGTGCCGCCAGGAAAAGGCCAGTTCGGGCCAGCCGTGACAGAGAATGATGGGCGGATGGTCGGTCGCGGGACCGGCCTCGTAGTAGCCCATGCGAATGCCGTTGATCACCGCAAATTGCAGCGGCGGCATCCAGGAAGCCGAAGCGTTCATCGTTCCTCCCCGAGGCTCTTGCCCGCCGGCCTGTCCTGACCGGTCGTTGGCGCGCGTGCCCATCATGGTGCAGACGACTTCGGCGTAGAAGAAGACCTGCGCCAGAAGGCTCACGCCCAGCTGATGACCGGCTCGGCCTCCCGCCTCCGATGTCGTGCAGCGATGCAGCAGCGCCGCAGGCGGGTTGGCCTGGTCAGGCCGATTTTTTGTCGTTGGAGCGACTGCCGCCCAGTCCGGTCATGGTCAGCATCATGTCCTGGAACCGCTCGGCCAGCCGGGGATCAAAGGTGAACCAGCTCTGCATGATGGCTTCGGGCGTCAGCTTGTCGATGTTGCTCGTCATCTGCTGCTGCAGCCTGTCCATCACGGCGGCCTGCATCGGACCGAGGTCGGGAAGTCCGAAGAACTGCCGCGCCTCGAGCGGTGTGCAATCGATCTCAATATTGACTTTCATGTCCGCTCCGCGCTGTTCGAACCATCCCCACGCCGCCTCCAGCCGGGCCCCATGACCAAGAGGACCCATCCCGGAGCGAGTGGAGAGCATCACAGTATCACCGCGCCGCCCCCCCTCTAGCAAGCGGCGCGTTGCTGCAGGTGCGCAATTCCCGGGACATGGCAAATAGCGCTGCTGGAGACGCGAAATCCACAATTCGAGCGCCGCGTGCGCTGCACCTCGGTTGTCGGGCTAACCATATCATTTAGGCTTCAACAAACCGGGCTTGTGTGCCGCCGTCGAACTCTGGCAACATGACGGGATCGACGTGCCGCGGGTCCGACGGCGCACCGCCAGGCGACAGCATCGGAATCAGTCATTCCGGCGCGGCATCAGACTTGCAAGCACATCGCCAGCGTCTTGTTGCTCCTTGAAGTTCGTGCAAGAGGCGCTGCAGGCATCACGAACTTCGAAGCAAGGCAGGCCGGACACAATCGCGCCTGCCGAGAAAACAAGCGTCAAACGCGGAGAATTTGAACATATGTCGGGACGCAAATCCCTGCTCATCGCGGCGGCCATCGCATTCGTTGGCCTCGCGGCGCTGCCGGCCTCGGCTCAGAGCCTGCGCTATGCCAACCAGGGCACCCTGAAATCGCTCGATCCCTATACCTTCAAGGAATCGACGACGATCGCCCATCACGCGCACATCTATGAGGGGCTGACCGCGCGCGACAAGGATCTGAAGATCATTCCAGCTCTGGCCGAAAGCTGGGAAACACCCGAGCCGACCCGCTGGCGCTTCCACCTGCGCAAGGGCGTCAAGTTCCACAATGGCGAACCCTTCACCGCGGACGACGTGATCTTCTCCGCCGACCGCGTCCGCGCCACCGGCTCCAATTTCCTGTCCAACGTTCCGCCCGACGCGAAGTTCGTCAAGGTCGACGACTACACCGTCGACGTGAAGCTCGATGCGCCCAATCCCATCCTGATTTCGCAGTGGGATACGTGGTACATCATGAGCAAGAAGTGGTGTGAGGACAACAACTCGATCGCGCCGACGCCGGTCTCGGCAACTACACCGAGCTACGCGGCGCTGCATGAGAACGGCACCGGTCCCTTCATCATCGAGAGCCATCAGCCCGGCGTGAAGACCGTGTTCAAGGTCAACCCGACCTGGTGGGGAAAGCCGGAACACAACCTCAAGGAGATCGTGTTCACCACCATCTCCTCCGACGCCACGCGCGTCGCGGCGCTGTTGTCGGGAGAGGTCGACATCATCGAGCCGGTGCCGGTGCAGGACATCGGCCGCGTCGATTCGAGCCCGAACGCCCAGGTGCTCAAGGGACCCGAGCTGCGCACGATCTTCCTCGGCATGGACGAGACCCGCGACGAGCTGCTGTACTCCAACATCAAGGGCAAGAACCCGTTCAAGGACATTCGCGTCCGCGAGGCCTTCTACAAGGCCATCGACATCGAGCTGATCAAGACCCGCGTCATGCGTGGCCTGTCGACACCGTCGGCCCTGATGGTGGCGCCGCAGCTCTATGCGCTGTCGAAGGACTTCACCCGGCCGAAATACGACCCCGACGCCGCCAAGAAGCTGCTGACCGAGGCGGGCTATCCCGACGGCTTCGAAGTGACGATGGACTGCCCGAACGATCGCTACGTCAACGACGCCGCGATCTGCCAGGCCGTGGTCGGCATGCTCGCCCGCATCGGCGTCAAGGTGAACCTGAACGCGCAGCCCAAGGCGCAGTACTTCGCCAAGGTCCTCAAGCCGGGCGGCTACAACACCTCGTTCTTCCTGCTCGGTTGGACACCGTCGTCGATGGACTCCCACAACGTGATGCACGACATCATGGGCTGCCGTGACGACGCCAAGGACGCCACCCGCGGCGAGGCCAATCTCGGCAACTACTGCAACAAGGAGTTCGATGCGCTGACCGACAAGGTCCTGGTCGAGACCGATACGGCCAAGCGCGACCAGCTGATCAAGCAGGCGTACGAGATCGGCATCAAGGACTACGGCTACATCCCGCTGCACCAGCAGGCGGTGGCCTGGGGTGTCTCGAAAAAGGTGAAGATCCCGCTGCGCGCCGACAACGCCGTGCTGCTGTTCCTGGCCACCAAGACCGAGTAGTCCGCCCGACGTCAAGTCCCGGAAAGCAGAACTGCTTTTCGGGACTTTTCATTTGATGCTTCAGGTGCTACGCGCCCTCGCATCCCGAAGGACCTGAAAGGACAAGATGCTCGCCTTCACGCTTCGTCGAGCGATCCAGGCCATCGGCGTCATGATCGCCGTGGGCATCATCTCGTTCGCCATGTTCCGTTTCGCTGGCGATCCGGTGAATCAGCTGGTCGCCATCGATGCCTCGGCAGCGGAACGCGCCAGCATCCGCCAATCGCTGGGCCTCGACGATCCGTTCATCGTGCAATTCGGCCGCTATCTGTTCAACGCGGCGCAGTTCAAGTTCGGTGTGTCGTATCAGTTCCGGCAGCCGGTCTCCGACCTCCTCAAGGAGCGGATGCCGGCCACCCTGGAGCTCGCGGTCTGCGCGACGATTCTTGCGCTGTTCTTCGGCATCATCATGGGCGTGTTCTCGGCGCTGCGTCGCGACTCCCTGATGGCGAAGCTGTTCCAGATGGTGTCGCTGATCGGCATCTCGCTGCCGACCTTTCTGATCGGCATCCTTCTGATCTACCTGTTCTCGGTCACGTTGGGCTGGCTGCCGTCGTTCGGCCGCGGCGACACCGTCCGGCTCGGCTGGTGGACATCAGGACTGTTTACGGCGTCCGGCTGGAAGGCGCTGATCATGCCGTCGATCACGCTCGGCCTGTTCCAGATGACCTTGATCATGCGGCTGGTCCGCGCCGAGATGCTTGAGGTGCTACGCACCGACTACATCCGTTTCGCCCGCGCCCGCGGGCTGACCACGCGCGCCATTCACTTCGGGCATGCGCTGCGCAACACGCTGGTTCCGGTCATCACCGTGGTCGGCCTGCAGTTCGGCTCGGTGATCGCCTTCTCCATCATCACCGAGACCGTGTTCCAGTGGCCGGGCATGGGCCTGTTGTTCGTGCAGGCGGTGCAGAACGTCGACATCCCGATCATGGCGGCCTACCTCATCATGGTCTCGCTGATCTTCGTCACCATCAATCTCGTGGTTGATATCCTCTACACCGTGGTCGATCCGCGCCTGCGCACGACCCTCAGCCGGGCGGCCTGATCATGAGTGACGCCGCCCTCCCCCATCCGACCCCCGCCGATGCGCCCCGCGCGGCCGCCGACGGCTGGCTGAAGCGCGCGCTCGCCAGCGACCTGTTCTACTCGTTCCGCCGCTCGAAGCTCACAGTGATCGCGGCCGCGATCACGCTGCTGTTCTTCCTGCTGGCGATCTTCGCGCCGCTGCTGTCGCCGCAGAACCCGTTCGATCCCGCCCAGCTGCAGCTGCTGAATTCGCGGATCCCGCCGCTGTGGTCGGCCGAGGGCCAGAGCCCGTTCCTGCTCGGCACCGACGAGCAGGGCCGCGACGTGCTGTCGGCCATCCTCTACGGTTTGCGCATCTCGCTCGTGGTCGGCATTCTCGGCGTCGTCTTCTCCGGCGCGCTCGGCATCGGGCTCGGACTGATCGCGGGCTATTTCGGCGGCCGCGTCGACACCGTGATCATGCGCATCGCCGACGTGCAGCTCACCTTCCCGCCGATCCTGATCGCGCTTCTCGTCAACGGCATCGCCAAATCGGTGTCCGGCAATCATCTGGACTGGCTGAGCATGCTGATCGTCCTGGTGCTGGCCATCGGCCTCTCCTTCTGGGTGCAGTATGCGCGCACCGTGCGAAGCTCGGTGCTGGTCGAGAAGAACAAGGACTACGTCGCCGCCGCCCAGCTCATCGGCCTGCCCGCCCCCGTCATCATGCTGCGTCACGTGCTGCCCAACACCACTGGTCCGGTGCTGGTCATCGCGACCATCAATCTCGCGCTCGCGATCATCACCGAGGCGACCTTGTCGTTCCTCGGCTCCGGCATGCCGGAGACGATGCCGTCGCTCGGGACGCTGATCCGGATCGGCAACAACTATCTGTTCGCCGGCGAATGGTGGATCGTCGCCTTCCCAGGGATCGCGCTGGCCGGACTGATCCTCTCCATCAACCTGCTCGGCGACTGGCTGCGCGACGCCCTCAACCCGAAACTGCGATGATCCCCGTTCATGCGTATGAAGGCCCGGACCTCATGACCGCCCCCGTTCTGTCCGTGCGCAATCTGCAGGTCGAGTTCGCGAGCCGGCGCGGGACCTTGCGCGCGATCGATGGCGTCTCGTTCGACATCGCCAAGGGCGAGGTACTCGGCGTGGTCGGCGAATCCGGCGCCGGCAAGTCCGTCACCGGCCTCGCCGTGATCGGCCTGATCGATCCTCCCGGCCGCATCTCCGGCGGCGAGATCCTGCTCTCCGGCCTGCGCGTCGACAATCTGCCGCCCGAGGAGATGCGCCAGGTCCGCGGCAAGCGCATCGGCATGATCTTCCAGGATCCGCTGACCTCGCTCAATCCGCTGTATCGCGTCGGCGACCAGATCATCGAGACGATCAGGACACACACCAACCTCACCGAGCAGCAGGCGCGCAAGCGTGCCATCGACCTGCTCGCCGAGGTCGGCATCTCAGCGCCGGAGAAACGCATCGACGGTTATCCGCACCAATTCTCCGGCGGCATGCGCCAGCGCGTCGTGATCGCGCTCGCGCTGTGCGCCGAGCCCGAGCTGATCATCGCCGACGAGCCGACCACCGCGCTCGACGTCTCCGTGCAGGCGCAGATCATCTCGCTGATCAAGCGGCTCGGCCGCGATCACGGCACCGCCGTGATGCTGGTGACCCACGACATGGGCGTCATCGCCGAGACCTGCGACCGCGTCGCCGTGATGTATGCCGGCCGCGTCGCCGAGATCGGCCCGGTGCAGGAGGTGATCAGGAATCCGCTGCATCCCTACGCCAAGGGCCTGATGGGCGCGATCCCCACTTTGGCAGGCGAGGAGAAGCGCCTGGTGCAGATCCCGGGCTCGATGCCGCGGCTGTCGGCGATCCCGCCGGGCTGCTCGTTCAATCCGCGTTGCAGCTCAGCCTTCGACCGCTGCCGCATCGACCGGCCGGAGCCGCTGCGGCAGGGCACGCAGGCGGTCGCCTGTCATCTCTATGATCGTGCGACGGAGACTGCGGCATGACCGATTTCGTCGAGGTCAAGAATCTGCGCCGGGAGTTTGACGTCTCCAAGCCCTGGCTCGATCGGGTGCTGGAACGCGCGCCGCAGGAATTCCTGAAAGCCGTCGATGGCGTCAGCTTCGGCATCAGGAAGGGCGAGACCTTCGCGCTGGTCGGCGAATCCGGCTCGGGCAAGACCACGGTCGCGCGCATGGTGGTCGGACTGCTGCCACCGACATCGGGCGAGGTGATCATTGACGGCGTGTCGATGAGCGATGCCCGCCAGGCCCAGGTGCGGCGCACGCTAAGACGCCGCATCCAGATGGTGTTCCAGGATCCCTACGCGAGCCTCAATCCACGCTTTCGCGTCGACACCATCATCGCCGAGCCGATCCGCGCCTTCAACGTGATCGAGGGCGAGCGCCAGATCAAGGACCGCGTCGGCGAGCTGCTGACGCTGGTCGGCCTGCATCCGGATGACGGCCAGAAGTTTCCGCACGAATTCTCCGGCGGCCAGCGCCAGCGCATCGCCATCGCGCGCGCGCTCGCCTCGGAAGCTGAGTTCATCGTCTGCGACGAGCCGACCTCGGCGCTCGACGTCTCCGTGCAGGCGCAGATCCTCAATCTGATGCGCGACCTGCAGGACAAGTTCGGCCTGACCTACCTGTTCATCAGCCACAATCTCGCGGTCGTGCGCCACATGGCGAGCCGCATCGGTGTGATGTATCTCGGCCGCATCGTCGAGATCGCCGATGGCCGCACCCTCTTCAACGATCCGCGCATGCCCTACACCAAGATGCTGCTGGGCGCGGTGCCGGACCTGTCGATGTCCGGCCGCCAGCGCATTCCGGTCAAGGGCGAGATCCCGAACCCGATCAATCCGCCTCCCGGTTGCACGTTCAATCCGCGCTGTCCGCTGGCGTTCGACCTGTGCCGGCAGCAGGCGCCCGAACTCATCGGCGGTGTGGCCTGCCACGCGGTCAACCAGCCGGCTGCGGCCGTTGTGCCGGCATGAGCTGCGTTGAGCGACGAGACGAAACGAAATCGGGTCGTCATTGCGAGGAGCGAAGCGACGAAGCAATCCAGGGCGTCGTCCACGGCTCTGGATTGCTTCGCTTCGCTCGCAATGACGGTGAACGTGTAGGATAGGAAGAAGGCACCATGAGCTTCGTCAACCCCGATCCCTTCACCACCCGCCCCGAGATCGAGGGCACCTTCGGTGTCGTCACCTCCACACACTGGATCGCCACTGCGGTGGGCATGGCGATGCTGGAGCGCGGCGGCAACGCCTTCGACGCCGGCGTCGCGGCGGCCTTCACGCTTCAGGTCGTGGAGCCGCATCTGAACGGCCCCGGCGGCGACGTGCCGATCATCCTGCACGACGTCAAGCGCGGACGCACCGAGGTGATCTGCGGCCAGGGCCCGGCGCCATCAGGCGCCACGATCGCGCACTACAAGCGCGAAGGGCTGGACATGGTGCCCGGCACCGGCCTGCTCGCCGCCTGCGTGCCCGGCACCTTCGAGTCCTGGATGCTGCTGCTGCGCGACTACGGCACGATGCGGCTGCGCGACGTGCTGGAGCCGGCCATCGGCTATGCACGCGACGGCTATCCGCTGGTCGAGCGTGTCTCCGCGACGATCCAGACCGTCGAGCAGCTGTTCAAGACGCATTGGCCGACCTCGGCCGCGCTCTATCTGCCCAATGGCGAGGTGCCGAGGCCGGGCACGCTGTTCACCAATCCACAGCTCGCAGAGACCTACGCGCGCATCCTGAGCGAAGGCGAGAGCGCCGGCGGTGATCGCGACGCCCAGATCGAGCGCGCGCGCAAGGCCTGGTCGCAGGGTTTTGTTGCCGAGGCCATCGACCGCTTCTGCCGGACCCAGGAGGTCATGGACGTCTCGGGCTCGCGCCACAAGGGCGTGCTCACCGCCGACGACATGGCGCGCTGGCAGCCGACCATCGAGGCGCCGCTCACTTACGACTACGGCCGCTACACCGTGTGCAAGGCCGGCGTCTGGAGCCAGGGCCCGGTGCTGCTGCAGCAGCTGGCGCTGCTCAAGGGCTTTGCGCTCGACGGCCTCGACCCCACCGGCCCCGACTTCATCCATTGGCAGATCGAAGCCGCCAAGCTTGCGTTTGCCGACCGCGAGGCGTTCTACGGCGATCCCGCTTTCGCCGACATCCCGATCGAGAGGCTGCTGTCCGATGCCTACAACGACGAACGGCGCAAGCTGATCTCCGACAAGGCCTCGCTCGAGCTGCGGCCCGGCACGGTCGAGGGTTACGGCGCTGCCGTGAAGCTGCGTCAGGCCGAAGGGAACCGTGAGGCCGTGGGCGCGATGGGCTCAGGCGAACCGACCGTCGGCCGCTTCGGCGAAGTGCGCGGCGACACCGTGCATTTCGACATCATCGATTCCCAGGGCAACATGATCTCGGCCACGCCGTCCGGCGGCTGGCTGCAGTCCTCCCCGGTCATCCCCGAGCTCGGCTTCTGCTTGGGGACTCGCGCGCAGATGTTCTGGCTGGAGGAGAATCATCCGGCTGCTCTGGTGCCGGGCAAGCGGCCGCGCACGACGCTGTCGCCGACCATGGCGCTGCGCGACGGCGAGCCCTACGTGGCCTGGGGCTCGCCCGGCGGCGACCAGCAGGACCAGTGGAACACGCAGTTCTTCCTGCGCCACGTCCATGCCGGCATGAACCTGCAGGAATCGATCGACGCCCCGGCTTGGCACTCCGAGCATTTCCCGATCTCGTTCTGGCCGCGCACCGCGCGCCCCGGCGTGCTCGTGGTCGAGAACCGCGTGCCGAAGGCCACGATCGAGGAGCTGCGCCGCCGCGGCCACATCGTCGAGGTCGGGCCCGACTGGTCGGAGGGCCGACTGACGGCCGCCTCGCGCGTCGGACGCCGCCGCCGCGCCGCGGCCAATCCCAGGGGCATGCAGGGCTACGCCGCCGGACGATGACAGCGAGACGCCGATGACCTGGTCGATCATTGCCAAGGACGACTTGACCGGCCAGATCGGCATCGCCGTCGCCACGCGCTTCTTCGCGGTCGGCGCCCGCGTGCCGTTCATCGTCGCGGGTCGTGGCGGCATCGCGACCCAGGCGCTGGTCAATCCCTATTACGGCATCGACGGCGCGACGCTGCTGCGCGACGGCCGGCATCCGCTGGAGATTGTGGAGCACCTCACGGCCGCCGATCCCGGCCGCGAGAGCCGCCAGCTCCACATCCTCGATCGCGACGGCCAGATCGCGGCCCACACCGGCCGCGACTGCATCGACTGGTGCGGCCATCTCCAAGGTGACGGCTTCTCGATCGCCGGCAACATGCTGGCCGGCGCGCAGGTGCTGGACGAGACGGCCAAGGCCTATCTGGCCAGCGGCCACCTGCCCTTCGCCCAGCGCCTGATCGCGGCACTGAAGGCGGGCGAAGCCGCCGGCGGCGACAAGCGCGGCAAGCAGTCGGCGGCGTTGCTGATCCACGGCAGCGAGGAATGGGCCGAGCTCGACCTGCGCGTCGACGACCACGCCGATCCGCTGGCTGAGCTCGAACGACTGGAGAACGTGAGCCGCCGGCATTGGGCCGTGTTCCGGCAGTTCATGCCGACGCGCGACAATCCCGCAGGGATCACCGATCGCGCCACCATCGATGCCGGCATCGCTGCAGCACTCGCGAACCAGACATGACCGGCCGCATGCGACCGTTCGCAATTCGAATGCCCACGCTTGAGGCAACGCATCGCCGCCTTTTTCGACACGACATCTGCACCCGTCATGACGATCGTCGCAGCCGCAGCAGACTGAGCCACGCGGAAGGACTGCATGAGCTCGGGGTTGGTATGGATAGTGCAACAACGCAGTTCAAAGGCGCAGTGCAATCGCGCAGGCGACAGACGAAGGCCGCATTCGCATGAGGGATATCATATGATGAGGAATTGGCGATCGGCCCTAATTGCGGCCGCTTTCACGGTCTCGTTCGGCGCGGCCGCTCACGCGCAGACGACGCTGCGCGTCGGGCTGGCCGAAGACCCTGACATGCTCGATCCCTCGCTGGGACGGACCTATGTCGGCCGCATCGTCTTCTCGGCCTTCTGCGACAAGCTGTTCGACATCGACGAGAAGCTGAACGTCGTGCCGCAGCTCGCGCTGTCGCATGAGACCTCGGCCGACGGCAAGGCGATGACGATCAAACTGCGCCCGGGCGTCAAGTTCCACGATGGCGAACCGCTCGACGCCGAAGCCGCGAAATTCTCGATCGAGCGTCACATGAACATGCCCGGCTCGTTCCGAAAATCGGAACTCGCCAGCGTCGATCATGTCGAGGTCGTCGATCCCCTGACGATCAGGCTGGTGCTGAAGACACCGTTCGCGCCGCTGCTGTCCCAGCTTACCGACCGCTCGGGCATGATGATGTCGCCCAAGGCGGTGAAGGAGGAAGGCGACAAGTTCGGCCTGCATCCGGTCTGCGCCGGTCCCTACAAGTTCGTCGAGCGCGTGCAGCAGGACCGCATGGTGTTCGAGAAGTTCGCCGACTACTGGAATAAGGACAATGTCTTCATCGACAAGATCGTCTACCAGCCGATCGTCGATGCCACGGTGCGGCTCGCCAACCTGAAATCCGGCGGTCTCGACCTCGTCGACCGTGTGCTCGCCACCGACATCAAGGATGTGCGCGACGACAAGAACCTCGTGCTCGCCACCGCGCCGGAGCTCGGCTATCTCGGCCTCACCATCAACGTCGGCAGAGACAAGGCCAAGGGCCCGCTCAGCCAGTCGGACAAGGTGCGCCAGGCGCTCGACCTGTCGATCGATCGCGAGGCGCTGAACCAGGTCGTGTTCAACGGCGAGTTCACCGCCGGCAACCAGTGGGTGCCGCCGTTGCACCCCTATTATCAGAAGGCCTTTCCCGTCCGCCAGCGCGACGTCGCCAAGGCGAAGGCGCTGCTGAAGGAGGCCGGCGTCGCCACACCCATCAGCGTCGACTACATGATCCCCAAGGGTGCGGAATATGAGGCGATCGCCCAGGTCGTGCAGTCGATGGCGGCCGAGGCCGGCTTCGACATCAAGATTCGCGTCGTCGAATTCGCCACCACCTTCAAGCAGGCGCAGGCCGGTGAATTCCAGATCTTCCAGATCAACTGGAGCGGCCGCATCGATCCCGACGGCAATTCCTATGTGTTCCTGCACAGCGGCGCGCCGCAGAACGACGGCGGCTATTCCAATCCCGAGGCCGACAAGGTCATGGAAGACGCCCGCGCTGTCGCCGATCCAGCACAGCGCGGCGCGCTCTATGAGAAGCTGACCAGGATCGTGCTGAACGATGAGCCGATCATCTATCTCTTTCACCGCAAGCTGCTGTTCGCCCACACCAAGAAGCTCGAAGGCTACAAGCAGCTGCCCGACGGCCTCGTGCGCGTGATCGGACTGAAGCTGAAGTGAACATGGAGTTGGCGAAGACCGTTGCCATTTGTTTGCTCGTCATGCCCGGGCTTGACCCGGGCATCCACGGCTTTCTTTCCACGGACTGCAAAGACGTGGATGGCCGGGTCAAGCCCGGCCATGACGATCTGGAAACAGCCTCCGAGATGAAGCGTTCATCATGCTGACCTTCCTCGCCAACCGCCTCGCGCAGATCGTCCCGACGCTGTTCTTCGTGTCGATCCTGATCTTCTCGCTGCAGCAATTGCTGCCCGGCGACCCGGCGCTCGTCATGGCGGGCGAGGAGCGCGACCCGGCCGTGATCGAGCAGATCCGCAAGCAGTACCGGCTCGATCAGCCGATCCCGGTCCAATACGTCTATTGGGCCAAGGGCGTCCTCACCGGCGATTTCGGCGAGTCGCTGCGCGTGAAGGTGCCGGTGCGCGACCTCATCGTGCAGAAGCTGCCCGTGACCTTGCAGCTCGGCCTGATGGCGATCGTGATCGCCTTCCTGATCGGCATCCCCGCCGGCATCATCTCGGCGGTGAAGCAGGGCACGGCCTGGGACTACGGCGCCAATCTGTTCGCGCTGTGGGGCATCTCGACGCCGA
Organism: Bradyrhizobium ontarionense; assembly: GCF_021088345.1. Taxonomy (NCBI): domain Bacteria; kingdom Pseudomonadati; phylum Pseudomonadota; class Alphaproteobacteria; order Hyphomicrobiales; family Nitrobacteraceae; genus Bradyrhizobium; species Bradyrhizobium ontarionense. Next base: position 2,614,389 of record NZ_CP088156.1, read on the forward strand.
ATTTCTGGCTCGGCATCATGCTGATCTTCCTGTTCTCGATCAAGCTCGGCTGGCTGCCCGCCTCCGGCTATGTGCCGCTGACGGAGGATTGGCGGGCCAGCCTGGCGGCGACCATCATGCCGGCCTTCGTGCTGGGCAACGCCATATCAGCGATCCTGATGCGTCACACCAGGAGCGCGATGCTGCAGGTGCTGCACAGCGACTACATCCGCACAGCGCGCGCCAAGGGCATCTCCGAACGCCAGGTCATTCTCCACCATGCCCTGCGCAACGCGCTGACGCCGGTGATCACGCTCGGCGCGCTCGAGCTCGGCACGCTGCTCTCCGGCGCAGTTCTGACGGAGCAGATCTTCTCCATTCCCGGCTTCGGCAAGCTGATCGTCGACGCCGTCTTCAACCGCGACTATGCCGTGGTGCAGGGCGTCGTGCTGGTGACCGCCACCGTCTACATCACGCTGAACCTGATCGCCGACATCGCCTATGTCCTCGTCAATCCGCGCCTGAGGAGCTGACATGGCCGAAACCATCCTGACAGCCCCATCGGTCTCACACGGCCTCGCCCCGCTCGAGCGCCCGGCGCAGCGGGCACTGCGCCGCGTCGTCAAGCGCAAGGGCGCGATGATCGGGATCGGCCTCATCCTGATCTTCATCGTGCTCGCGGCCTTTGCCCCGCTGGTCGCGCCCTACGATCCCGTGGCCACGAGCTGGTCGCTGGTCCGCAAGGCGCCTACGGCCACGCACTGGTTCGGCACCGACGATCTCGGCCGCGACGTGCTCGCCCGCGTCATCTATGGCGCGCGCGCCTCGCTGATGGCCGGCGCGATCTCGGTCGTCATCGCGCTGTCGATCGGCGTTCCCATCGGCATGCTCTCAGGCTACCGCGGCGGCTTCGTCGATGCCCTGATCAGCCGCATCACCGATGCGATGCTGGCCTGCCCGTTCCTGATCCTCGCGATTGCGCTGGCGGCGTTCTTGGGGCCGAGCCTCGGCAACGCCATGATCGCGATCGGCATCACGGCGACGCCGATCTTCGTGCGGCTGACCCGCGGCGAGGTGATGAGCGTCAAGGTCGAGGAATATGTCGAGGCCGCGCGCAGCGTCGGCGACTCCGATTGGAAGATCGCGGTCAAACATATCCTGCCGAACATCATGCCGGTGCTGCTGGTGCAGGCAACGCTGTCGGTCGCCGCCGCGATCATCGCCGAAGCCGCGCTCTCCTTCCTGGGCCTCGGACAGCAGCCGCCGTACCCGTCCTGGGGCAGCATGCTCAACGCCGCGCAGCGCTTCCTCACCAACGCGCCGTGGATGGCGGTCTGGCCGGGGCTCGCGATCTTCCTGGTGGTGCTGTCGCTCAATCTCGTCGGCGACGGCCTGCGCGACGCGCTCGATCCGCAGCAGGAGAAGTGAGCCGTCCCGTGCAGGAGGTCTCGTGATGATGCTGCTCGCTCGGATGGCTGCGGATCTCCTGCAATTGTTGACGATCGTCGACATGGGAGCAGGCGCCATCATCTTGGCGATGGCCTTCCGGGAACGCATCCTGATGGCAAGCGAAGCACCGGCATGGCGCGGCTGGTTCTCTCTGCGTCGCGCGACGGCGGAGGAATACTCCAGCGCCTACCGCACGCATTTCTGTCGGTCGCTGCAGTATGCCTTTACGACTGTCATCATCATCGGCATCGGAGCAGTCCTGATCCTGCTCGATCATCTGGTCTTCAAGAAGCCGCTTTGCTGACCCCGATGCTCGCGCCGTAGTCCGTCGCTGGACCAACACACTCCGCTGTCGTCCCGGCGAACGCCGGGACCCATAACCACAGGACGTGGTTTGTGGCAGGCGCGCGGTTAGACCTTTCGTACCCACAGCCGCCGGTGGTTATTATGGGTCCCGGGTCGGCGCTCCGCCGCGCTACGCGCGGCTGCGCTGGCCCGGGACGACAGTTGAGGACCTGGACGGACCGACCAAAACAAAACGGCGGCTGCCAATGCAGCCGCCGTTGATCTCAGGGTGTCACAGCAACCGCTCAGCTCGCCTTCAGCGCGTGCTCCGGCTCGGCATCGAACTGCGCGATCTCCCTGGCGCGCTGCGACTGGGCGGCGGCCTGGTGATTGGTGGCGATGACGGTGTAGACCGCCGGCAGCACGAACAAGGTGAACAGTGTGCCGATCGACATGCCGGAGACGACGACGAGGCCGATCGAGAAGCGGCTGGCCGCGCCGGCGCCGCTCGCGGTCAAGAGCGGGATCAGGCCGGTGACCATCGCCGCCGTGGTCATCAGGATCGGACGCAGACGGATACGCGCCGACATCTCGATCGCGGAGCGGCGGTCGAGCCCTTCCTTCAACTGAAGCTCGTTGGCGAACTCCACCATCAGGATGCCGTGCTTGGTGATCAGCCCGACCAGGGTCAAGAGACCGACCTGGGTGTAGATGTTCATGGTCGCCACGCCGAAGAACAGCGGAATCATCGCACCGACGATCGCCATGGGCACGCTGATCATGATGACCAGGGGATCGCGCAGGCTCTCGAACTGCGCCGCCAGCACCAGGAAGATGATGATCAGCGCGAAACCAAAGGTGATGGCGAGCTGATTGCCCTCCTGGACGTATTGGCGGGCGTCGGCCAGATAGTCGTGACTGAAGCCGGACGGCAGGTTCTTGGCTTGCTTTTCGAGGAAGTCGACGGCCTGCCCGACGGTGACGCCCGGCATCGGCACGGCGGAGAACGTCGCCGAGTTGAGCTGGTTGAAATGCGTCAGCGAGTTCGGATCGGTCCCGGTCTCGACGCTGACGACGGTCGACAGCGGCACCTGCTGGCCGGCTGCGGTGGCGACATAATAGCCCGACAGCGCTTCCGGCGACAACCGCTTGTCGCGCGGCACCTGCGGGATCACCTGATAGGAGCGGCCCTCCAGATTGAAGCGGTTGATGTAGTTGCCGCCGAGCAGCACGGCGAGCGTATTGCCGACGGCCTGCATCGTGATGCCGAGATCGCTGGCCTTGCTGCGGTTGATCCAGACCCGCACCACCGGCTGGTTGAACTCGAGGTCGCTGTCGGAGACGATGAACATGCCGCTCTTGCGCGCGGAATCCTTCAGCTTCGCCATCTGCTCATAGACCGCCTGGAAGCCGTTGGTGGAGCTGATCACCATCTGCACCGGAAGGCCGCCAGGACCGCCAGGCAGCGCCGGCAGGTTGAAGGCGAAAGCCTGGACGCCCTCGATCTTCGACAGCTCCGCCTGCACCAGCGGCTTCAGCTTGATCGAGGAGCGCGTGCGCTCGTCCCAAGGCTTGAGCAGATTGCCGGCAATGCCGCCCTGCGGCCCGTTGATGCCGTTCAACACGAAGGTCAGATCGGTCTCGGGAAACTTCTGGAACGCCTTGTTGAGCTTGTCGCCGTAGAAGTTGACGTAGTCGATGTTGGCGTATTTCGGCGCCTTGGTCACCGAGAACACGATGCCCTGATCCTCCTCCGGCGCCAGTTCCTTGGCGGTGTGCATGTAGAGGAAGCCGACCAGGCCGAGGATCGTGACGGCGAACAGCCCGGTGACCGGACGGTAGTCGAGCGAGCGGTCGAGCTGGCGGCCGTACCAGCGCGTCATGGCGCCGAATACGCGGTTGACCACGCGCGCGAAGCGGCCCTCCTCGGCGCTGCGCAGCAGCACCGAGCACATCATCGGCGACAGCGTCAATGCGATGACACCGGAGACGATGACGGAGCCGGCGAGCGTGAAGGCGAATTCGCGGAACAGCGAGCCGGTGAGGCCGCCGAGGAAGCCGATCGGGGCATACACCGCCGCCAGCGTGATCGTCATGGAGACGACAGGGCCTACGATCTCGCGGGCGCCCTGCAGCGCGGCCTGCACCGGCGCCTTGCCCTCCTCCAGATGGCGGTGGATGTTCTCCACCACCACGATGGCGTCGTCGACCACGAGGCCGATCGCCAGCACCATCGCGAGCAGGGTCAGCAGGTTGATGCTGAAACCGAACGCCAGCATCATCGTGCAGACGCCGACCAGCGACAGCGGGATGGTGACCACGGGGATGATGACCGAGCGCAGCGACGCCAGGAACAGGAAGATCACGACGATGACGATGAGGACGGCTTCGCCCAGCGTATGCTCGACCTCGTCGATCGAGGATTGGATGAACTTGGTGGAATCGTAGGCCACCTTCATCTTCATCGAGGGCGGCAGGTTGCGCTCGAGGTCGGGGAACAGCGCACGCACGCCCCTGACGATGTTGAGCGGATTGCCCTGCGGCGTCGCATCGACACCGATGAAGATCGCACGCTCGCCGCTGAAGGTAACGCTGGCGTCGGTGCTCTGCGCCGCCAACTCCACCGTCGCGATGTCCTCCATGCGGATGAAACCGCCATCCTTGGCCTTGACGATCATCCGCTTGAACTGGTTGACGTCGGTCAGGCCGGTATTGGTCGAGATGTTGGAGACGATGAAGTAGCCCTTGGATTGTCCGGCGGCGGACTGGAAGTTGTTGGCGGCGATGGCGGCTGCGACATCGGCGGGCGACACGTTGCGGCCCGCCATCTTCTCCGGATTGAGCCAGAGCCGCATCGCGAAGGTCTGGCCGCCGAGGATGTTGGCGGCGGCGACGCCGTCGACCGTCGACAGCACCGGCTGCACCACGCGCGTCAGATAGTCCGATATCGCCGAGCCCGACAGCTCCTCGCTGGAGAAGCCGATATACATCACCGACGTGGTCTGGCCGGTGGTCTTGGTCACGATCGGGTCGTTGGACTCCTTCGGGATCAGGTAACGGACCGAGTTCACCTTGGCGAGCACCTCGGTGAGCGCCTGGTTCGGATCGAAGTTGAGCTTGATGTAGACCTGGATCGTGCTGGTGCCCTGCACCGAGGACGAGGTGATGTAGTCGACGCCTTCGGCCGACGCCACCGCCTGCTCGAGCGGCGTGGTGATGAAGCCCTGCATCAGGTCGGCCGAAGCACCGGGATAGACGGTCGTGACGTTCACGACCGTGTTCGACAGCTTTGGATACTGCCGGATCGGAAGCACGAACGCGGCGCGCAGGCCCAACAGCAGAATGAGCAGGCTGACCACGACCGACAGCACCGGGCGCTTGATGAAGATATCGGTGAAACGCATCGCGGCAATCCCGTCAGCAGGAGGCAGATGAAGTCCGAGCGGACCGCCGTTCATCGACGGCCCAGCGTTGGATCAGGCGCTCGATCAATAGCGCGGCGGCTTGGCCGGGATCGGCGGCGGCGGATCGGTCGAGATCGAGACCGCGGCACCGGACTGGATCTTGAGCTGACCGACGGCAACCACGCGGTCGCCCTCCTTCAGGCCCTTCAAGATCACCGCACGGCCGTTGATCCGGTCGCCGGTCTGCACATAGATGCGATCGGCCGTCAGCGTCGTCTTGCCGTCGTCGGCCTTCTTCTCGTTGATCACGAACACCGAGTCGCCATAGAGCGTGTAGTCGACCGCGGTTTCCGATACGGTGAGGACCGGCGGCTTCTCCGGCAGCACCACGGTCGTGGTCGCAAACATGCCCGGCTTCAGGATGCGCTCGGGATTGGCGATCGTCGCCTGTACGCGGATGTTGCGCGTATCGGTCGCGAGCTGCGGCTCGATCGTCGTGATCTTGCCTTCGAACGTCCTGCCCGGATAGGCGTCGACCCCGACGCGGACGGTCTGGCCGACCTTCAGCTGAGCGCTGTCCTTCTCGGTCACCGTGAAATTGACCCACAGCTCGGAGAGGTCGGTCAGCGACACGATCTGCGTACCGGCGCTGAGATACTGGCCGACCTCGACCTTGCGGACGCCGAGATCGCCGTCGAACGGCGCACGCACCAGCTTCTGCGCGATGAGGGCCTCGGTCTTGGCGATGCCGGCCTGCGCCTGGTCGTACGCGGCCTGGGCCTGGTCGACGGTCGCCTGCGGCCCGAACTGGCGCGAGGCGAGCTGCTTGGCGCGGTCGAGCGACAGCTGCGCCACGGTCACCTGCGCCTTGTAGTTGGCGAGGTCGCCCTGATCCGGCGCATCGTAGAGCTGCACCAGCGGTGCGCCCTGCTTCACGGTGGTGCCCGGCTGGAACATGATCTCGGTGATGCGGCCCGAGACGTCAGAGGTGACGTTGACCTGATGCACGGCGGCGAGATCGCCGACGGCCGTGAGCAGGTTCGGCACCGTCTCCGACGTCGCCGTGGCGGCGCTGACGCTGATCGGCGGCGGCTTGTTGTTGGCGAAGAACTGCGCGATCATCTTGTCGCGGAACATGTTGAACCACACTAGACCGCCGACCAGCGCCGCCAGCAGACCGCCGACGATGATGAACCACAGCACCGGGCGGGTGCGCTTGCGGGGCTTGTCGTCGATCGGCTTTCCGGAGAGCTTGGGTTCCGTCGCAATGTTCATGTCATGCACTTTCTGCCGTCGCCGGCCGGGCCGGAGGTTGCGACAATTCGTGGTCGAGATAGCACGCAATCGCGGCGTCGGTCAGGCCGATGCCGCGCAGAATGAATTCACTGAGCTGGCGCTCCAGGCTCGCTCCGGTTCCATAAGGCAGACACGGGGTCGATGGAAGCCGCGTCAGCGCGGCCATCAACACGGTGTGATGCGCGAACCAGAACAGATCGCGCGGCGCGGCCGCTGATAGCACGGCATCGCCGGACGCAACGGCTTTGTCCAGGGAGTCAACGAACTTGGCGCCGATCAGATCATCGATCTTCGTATACAAGAGCCGGGCGAATTCGCCATCGTCGAGCTGGCTCGTGACCATCAGCCGCAGCCGCTGCTCTTCCTCGTCATTGGGGCCGTCGGCAATGCCGAGAAAATGCCTGACCATGCCGGCCATCATCTTGACCAGCGTGGCCGTCGACGGTTCCTGGCCAAGAAGAAGCTCGAAGTCGGGATCGGTCTCGCACTCGTCCGCCAGGATCTCCGCATAGAGCGCAGCTTTCGATTGGAAGTGCTTGAACAGCAGCGCTTCCGAGATCGCCGCCGCCGCCGCCACGCTCTTGGTCGTGGTCCCGGCATAGCCGTGGCGCGCGAAGCAACGCTTGGCTGCACCGAGGATCAATTGCCGCCTGAGATCGCTGGTCATGCGCAAAGTGGACATCGCTCGTGAGTAAATACTCACTTGATCCATGTCAAGAAATACGCCGCAGCGCAGCGGCGCTCACCGGCTAAGCCATTGGAATCGCGAGATGGCAAGCGGGAGCATCAGAGGCAATTCAGTACCGCCGAAAACGGGCGATTGTGCGGCAGGTCTTCCTCGCGCCTAAGCGGCAGTCCCGGTCCGCGCGTTTTCTTCTGCCGCAGGCCGTGCAACGGTCGGACCGACAAGACCAAGAATCGACCAAGAATTCGGCCGGGAGGACCATCGATGACCGACGACGCCGCGCTCGCCGCCCATTTCGATCTCGAGAGCCTGACGCCGGAATTCTACGCCGATCCCTATCCGACCTATCGCGCGCTGCGCCGGCATGCGCCGGTCAAGCGCCTACGCAACGGCTCCTATTTTCTCACCCGCTACGACGATCTCGTCACCGCCTACAAGGCGACCAAGACGTTCTCATCGGACAAGAAGCGCGAGTTCGCCCCCAAATATGGCGCCTCGCTGCTCTATGAGCATCACACGACCAGCCTCGTCTTCAACGATCCTCCGGCGCACACGCGTGTCAGGCGCCTGATCATGGGCGCGCTGTCGCCGCGGGCCATCGCCGAGATGGAGCATGCCTTGATCGCGCTGGTCGAGGGGCTGCTCGACCGGATCGAGTCGAAGGACAATTTCGAGCTGATCGAGGATTTCGCATCCGCGATCCCGATCGAGGTGATCGGCAACCTGCTCGGCGTGCCGCATGACGAGCGCGGGCCGCTGCGCGACTGGTCGCTCGCCATCCTCGGAGCGCTGGAGCCGGTGCTGTCGCCGGCGCAGCTCGCGCGCGGCAACCAGGCCGTCCAGGATTTTCTCGTCTATCTCGAGGATCTCGTCACCCGCCGGCGCGCCAAACCCGGCAATGCCGAGCGCGACGTGCTGACCCGGCTGATCCAAGGTGAGACCAATGGCGAGCGGCTGACCGAGGCGGAGCTGCTGCACAATTGCATCTTCCTGCTCAACGCCGGCCACGAGACCACCACCAACCTGATCGGCAACGGGCTCGTCTTGCTTTGCCAGCATCCCGCCGAGCGCCAGAAGCTGATCGAAGCCCCCGGCCTGATCCGCACCGCGGTCGAGGAGATCCTGCGCTACGAGAGCTCGAACCAGCTCGGCAACCGCATGACGACCGAGCCCGTCGAGCTCGGCGGCCTCAGGCTCGACGCGGGGACATCGGTCACGTTGTGCATCGGCGCCGCCAACCGCGATCCCGCCCAGTTCGACGATCCCGAGCGCTTCGACATCACCCGCCTCCCCAACCGCCACCTCGCCTTCGGCACCGGCGCGCACCAATGCGCCGGCATGGCGCTGGCGCGGCTGGAGGGCGCGGTCGCGATCTCGCGCTTCCTGAAGCGGTTTCCGAACTACCAGCTCGACGGCGAGCCGGTGCGCGGCGGCCGGGTGCGGTTTCGGGGGTTTTTGAGGGTGCCGTGTAAGATTGGAGGCTGAGGTGGATGACGATGCCGCTGAGCGCGCGGAGCAATTCAGTCCGTAGGGCGGATTAGCGCAGCGTAATCCGCCACGCTCGACATGGCTGGCCCCTGTTGGAAGACCCACACCTCATCAAATGTATCGACCGGGTCAGGACCATCACTCAGCCGGCGAACTGCGCCATATACCGTCACCGTTGCCGAGACGGCGGATTACGCTGCGCTAATCCGCCCTACGCGCTACTTCCTATCGGCCTGTTCCGTTTGTCATTTACCAAGGGGATGTGGATCGGTAAATATCGAGAAGTACACAACGAGAGAAATCACTAAGAAGGCAGTGATATGCGGCGCCATCCAGAGTTTCCCCAACGCCCAATAGAGAATCCTATAACCGACAGAGATGACCGCTTTTGGGAAAATTGAACTGTACTGCTGAGGAAATAGATGTGGCTTACTGGCGACCTCCTTATAAAAATCTACGTTTTCGTGATTGATGGGACATTCGTCTAACGCAGCTTGGTAGTTCTTTTGAAGCACCTCAAGCTCGGCCTTCGCCGCTGCAGGGTCCTGCGAAACATCGATTGCTTTTAACGCATGGTGAACAACTGCAATCTTCCGAGCGCATTGATGAAGTAACTCGCCCTGATGGAAAAAATTCTGCGCTCCATCGATCAAGCTCGTAAAGATCACAAAGACTGAAAGAACTATCGAGCAGCCGAGAAGTATCTGGCTCTGAAAGGGCTTGAGTTCAACGATATTTGGTATCAAGGAAAGGCTGATCACATATAGAGACAGAAGAGATACGATGTAAGAAGACGCTCGTTGCCGTCCCGACAATCGAAGATTCGCTTGAAACCGGACATCCCGAGTAATTTCCGCGCTTCTCTTGAAGTCGGCGAGGGCAGCCTCCAGAACTGTTTTGTGTTTGTGTTCTTCGCTCACTCGCCCCCTCCGCACCTAAGCCAAACGAGAAAACAGTGCTTGAGATTCTCGCACAGGTTGACGGGAAAGGATACTTCCACAAGCCGCCACAGCGCCGATACTCATCGGGAGGCAAATGATTACCTCCGCTACTTCACGCCCATTGGCGCCAAACGGCCGGTATCGACGTAGTCCGTAGCGCCGGATTGTCGAAGTGTAGTCCGCCGAGCCTGCCGTGATAGGACACTTGTTAGAAGGTTGAATTTTCAACATCGTCGGCCAATCGCTCGAAGGCATCCGCGTTCGGTGAGATGCCAATTACGATGACCCTCTCGTTGATTTTCCTTCAAAGAACAGCTTCCAACGAGTAGCACGATCGCCGCGCAGACCCTGTCCGATATTGTCGAGAGCTCGGACCATGAAATAGATAGCCGCGAAAAATGTTAGCGCACGACCGACAATCAGCTCAACCCTCATTGGCTCATAAGGCTTTTCGTACAGCCCCAGAGCAAGAAAATAAAAGAACGCCATTGCCGTGGCCATTTCGAACAAACCGTAGATCAGCTTGTTCCGGCACCGAAGCCGATAGAAATTGACGGCCGTTAGCACCGTACCTGCCGTGCAAAAGGTTATCCCTAGTCTGGCATAGCCAAAGGACAGAATAGCGGCACCAACAATGAGCAAAGCAAACATCAAAGCATTCGAAAGAGATACGAATTTCATCTGTTTCCTCCCCCAGCAATCATAGCCCAAAGCTCTGCTTCAGACTTCCCTCTTCCTCCCGACCCGACGGGCAAATCACCGGCACCAAATCACCTGCGCGAATGCGCGATTCCCACACGTCAGCCCGCCGACCGCAGGTTGATCGCTGTCAAAACGACTTGCGGAAAAAAACTCATTTCGTAAACCAACTCAAGCAGATCACCCCTGTCCGGCCCTCTCTCAGAAATATTTTTCTTTCTTTTTATCAGAAATCATGATTGTCTAGCGCCGTCCCGTCTCGATAAGAGGGGCGCTTCGCGGTCGTCACGAACGTTGAGGCGGGATGCGGTGGGCGTGTTGGTGCTGCAGCGTGGGGGATCCCTGCGCCGACGAACGGCATCGATGCGCACGGTCAAGTCGCGTGGTCCTGATACCCCGATGCTGGTATCACGCTTGCGGTGGCGCTCACGCGTCGCGCGGGCAACGGTGGCCAAAAGCCCGGCGCACCGGGGAGAACGCGAAGCAGCCGTTAAAGCCATTGCGCGGGGAATGCCGGGTGTCCTCGGCTGAACCTGTGGTTCCTGCCGCCTGCATTTTTTTCCGCAGGCGGGCCATGGGTGCGGCCAGCGCCCGGCATTCCCCGTGCCCTCTTCCAGGAGAGGGCAGTCGATCGGCAAAGCTCGGACGCGACAACGCGCCGCGAGGTGGCGAACACATGTCTCACCACCGTCATTGCGAGCGAAGCGACGCAATCCAGAGCCGCGCAAGCGACTCTGGATTGCGTCGTCGCTGGCGCTCCTCGCAATGACGGGGAGTGTCAGGCAAGTGCTCGGTTGGGATGCTCGTCAAGCCCGGCCATGATGAGGAGAGATGTGGGCTCAGAACACCGCATGATCACCGCGCTCGGCCACGACGTCGCCGCGGATCAGCTCGGCGTAGTAGTCGAACAGCGTCTCCGATCCGGTCGACGGCGTGGCGTCGGCGTCGTAGCGGCCGGTGGCGGGGTCGAGCACCAGCATGGATTCGGTCGCGTAGTAGCGGCCGATGCGGGCGAGCTCCGCCTTGTCGGCGAGCGATGGCACGATCCGCTTGGCAACATCGAGGCCGCCGATGATGATATCGAGCAGCGCCACAGGGACGTGCCGGAATTTCGGCTTGCGTCCGAGCAGCGCGAACAGGTGCTCCGCCTGCTCGATCGGCGTGATCGCCGGGCCGGGACCGCCGATCGGCAGCACCAGGTTCCAGCGGCTCTCGTCATCGAGGCAGCCGGCCAGATAGGCACCGAGATCGTCGTCGCTGATCGGCTTGCACGCCGTCAGGCGGCCGTCGCCGAACACGAGATAAGGCCGGCCCTGCCGCACGCGCTCAACCTGCCCGGACAGCGACTTGAAGAACGCCGTGGGGCGGACGATCGAATAGGTCAGGCCTGCCGCGATCAGCCGCGCCTCGAACGCGAGCTTGGCCTTCTGAAAGGCCAAAAGCGGCTTCTGCACGCAGATGGCGGACAGCAGCACGAACTGCGTCACGCCTGCGTTGCGTGCCACGTCCAGCACGTTCACATGAGCCTGATAGTCGATCGCCCGGGCATCCCTGGGCACGCCGGTCCGGGACGCCATGCAGGACACGACGGCGTCGAACCGCTCGCCGCGAAAGCCGTCTCGCGCCAGCGACGCAGGGTCGGTGACGTCGCCTACCCTGACGACGGCACCCGCAAGCAGCGTCGCGCGGCCGTCGGTCGCACTCGCATCCCGATCGCGCGCGCCCGGACGAACGAAGCAGACCATCTCGTGTCCGCGCGCCAGCAGCGAGCGGACGGTGGCGCGACCGATCGTCCCGGTCGCGCCCAGCATGAAGATTCGGCGCGGACCAGGCGGGCGGGATACGGCGGGAGAAGTCATCGGCTTCGGCGGAACTGTGAAAACCGTCCCGATCTATATCATGCCCCGCACTTTCGCGGCGGGAGGACTGCCAATTGGGTCGTCGTCATGCCCGGGCTCGTCCCGCCTGCGGGGCCGAAGCCCCTTCGGCGCGACGGAGGCCCGGGCATCCACGTCCTTCGGCATGTGCGGTGCTGCGTGGATGGCCGGGACAAGCCCGGCCATGACGAAGTGGAGAGATCTGGACATACGCCTGGATCTTCCTATGCACGTGCTCTCGCGTCAGGCCCAGACGGCGATCCCCACGCTCCAAGAGCCTCACTCGGCCGCGCGCGGCGCCTTCTCCAGGATCAGCGTGTGGATGCCGCAGGTGCCGCTGTAGAGGCTCATGACCCGCGTGCCCGGCTTGCGGCCGGCCCGCGGCTCGGAGACCTGCAGGCCGGCGGCCAGCAGCCGCGCCCGCGTTGCCTCGATGTCGGCCACGCGCCAGCTCAGGCCCCACAGCTTGTCATGCGCCTTGTCATTGCCGGCGACCGGCCGCTTCACCACCTCGACGATCAGGTCGCCGCAGCGGAAGAACATCAGCTGGCCCCATTCCTGATGGGTGCGATCCAGCGCCATGTCGAGACCGAGCCGCGCACCGTACAGCGTGGCGGCGCGTTCCGGGTCCTCGGTCGAGACCACGATGTGATCGAGGCCGAGCACGGCGGTCTCCGCGGTCTTGGCCGAGGGCGGCCGCGGCTGGCTCAGCTCCAGGAAGAACATCCGCACGCCGCGGGTGAGATCGGTCATGGCGCGCGTGCGCTTCCAGTGCAGTGTCTGGCCCGAAATCCCGTCGGTGTTGTCGACCTCGGCGATCGGGTCAGGCTTCAGCGCCACGCGCTCCAATCTGCGATGCATCTTGGCGATGTCGTTGGTGGCGAAGCAGATGCTGGCGAGCCCCTCGCCCCAGATCTTGATGACGTTGCGGATGCGCTCTGCGGCGGCACTCTGGCCGGCCGGCGCCATCAGCTCCAGGGTCATGTTGTCGAGCGTGAAGAGGACGCGGTCGGCGCCCTCTCCCGAATTCTGCCAGGACGGCTTGCGCGCCAGCAGCACCTCGAAGGCGGCGCTGCCGACGGCGATGTCCTCCAGCAAGACGACGACGTGGTCGAGACCGGTGATCACGGAAACAGCCCTCGCGAGTTCTTGGCGGCCCGTACCTTCTCCACTCCGATCGCCATCGCCGCGGTCCGGTGCGAGATGTTGTCGGCCTTGGCGCGCGTCAGCATCCGCTCGAAGGCGCGGTCGAGGATCTGGTACTCGCGCCGCATCACTTCCTCTTCTTCCCAGAACAGCTGCTGCAGATCCTGCACCCATTCGAAGTAGCTGACGACGACGCCACCGGAATTACAGAGAATGTCGGGAATGAGAAAGATCTCCTTGCGGCGCTGGTCGAGCACCAGATCGGCGTCCGGCGTGGTCGGGCCGTTGGCGGCCTCGGCGATCACCCGGCATTTCAGATGCGCGGCCACCTTGGCGTCGATCACACGCTCGACCGCCGCCGGAACCAGGATGTCGCAGGCCAGGGTCAGGATCTGGTGTGGATCGAAGGCGAGCTCGGTGGAGAAGCCGGCAATGCTGCCGGTCCTGGTCGCATGCTCCATCAGGGCCGGGATGTCGAGACCCCTGACATCGTGGAGGGCGCCGGTGTGATCGCTGACCGCAATCACCTTCATGCCCATCTGGTGGAAGCCGAGCGCGGCATAGGAGCCGACATTGCCAAAACCCTGCACCACGGCCGTGGAGTTGGTCGGATCGATCCCGAGCTCGTCCATGACCCGGCGCGAGACGTGGGCGACGCCGCGGCCGGTCGCCTCGCGGCGGCCGAGCGTGCCCCCGGAGAACACAGGCTTACCGGTCACGATCTCCATCACCGTCTGGCCCTGGTACATGGAATACGTATCCATGAACCACGCCATGACCTGCTCGTTGGTGCCCATGTCGGGGGCCATCACGTCGGTGTGCGGGCCGACGAAGGGAATCATTTCCTGCATGTAGCGGCGGGACAGCGATTCGAGCTCGCGCCGGGACAGGTTGGACAAATCGACGTTGATGCCGCCCTTGGCGCCGCCATAGGGCAGGCCCACCAGGGCGCACTTCCAGCTCATCCAGATCGCGAGGGCCGCAACCTCGCCGATATCGACCGTCGGCGCGAAGCGCGTGCCGCCCTTGGTCGGTCCCATCGTCAGCAGATGCTGGACCCGGTACCCCTCGTAGACCGCAATGGTACCGTCGTCGCGGTGGATCGGACACGAAACGGTGATCGCCCGCTTGGGCAGGAGCAGACGATCGCGTTCGTCAGCTGGGATACCAAGATGATCAGCGATCACATTGAATTGGTTGGCGGCCATCTCGAAGACCGGACCCGCATAGACAGTCATCTTCCACTCCCGAATCTGCCCCCGTGCAGGCCGGCAACCATAGCGCGACCGACGAGGTTGCGGCAGGGGGCCGGCGGTTGCACCGGTCCGATCTCAACCGCCATGGTGACGATTTGACGAAGAATTTCAGCGTTGATCCGCTTTAACCGCTTGCTAATCTGCGGCGCCGGGGCCGCGACCACCCCTTAGTGAGATATAAATACCCATGCAGGCCCTTTTCATTGGACAGACCTACATCGACGTCACGTTCATCACCGACCACATGCCGACCGGGGACGAGAAGCACGTCGCATCCGACTATGCCGTCTCGTTCGGCGGCAATGCGGTGACCGCGGCATTTTGCTGCGCCAAGCTCGGGATCGTGCCGGACCTGATCGCGACGATCGCGAACGACTGGCTCGGGCGCATGTTCCAGGACATGACCGCGAAGTACGGCATCTCCGTACATCCCCGGAAGGTCAACGCCTCGTCGCTGTCCTTCATCATGCCCAAGGACGGCAAGCGCGCCATCGTCCGCTGCCGGGACGATGCGCACATCCATCCGTTCCCGCTGCTCAACCTCGGCAATTGCCGCGCGCTGCACGTCGACGGCCATCAACCCGACGCCGCACTGCACTATGCCAAGCTGTGCCGCGAGGCCGGCATCCTGACCTCGCTCGACGGCGGCGGCCTGCGCACCAACACCCATGATCTGCTGGAATACATCGATGTCGCGATCGTAGCCGAGCGCCTGTGCGAGCAGATGGACCTCACGCCGGACAAGATGCTGGACTACCTCAAGAGCCGCGGCTGCCGCATCGGCGGCGTGACCCAGGGCGAGAAGGGCCTGCTGTGGTACGACGAGACCGGAGCGGTTCACACGCTGCCGGCCTATCCGATCCCGCGCGAGCGCGTGATCGACACCAACGGCGCCGGCGACGTCTTCCACGGCGCCTACGTCTATTCCTATCTCGCCAATCCGGCGAAGAGCTGGAAGGAACACTTCGAATTCGCGCGCGCGGCATCGACGTTCAAGATCCAGAAGCTCGGCAACGAGGCCGGCCTGCCGACGCTCGCCGACATTGATCTCGTGAAGCAGGAATTCGAGGTCCGCGTCTAACGGCAGGAGACGTCATATGGGGCGCGTCGTCGTCGCCGGCAGCATCAACATGGATGTCGTGGCGACGGCCGAGCGGCATCCACGCGTTGGCGAGACCGTCGCCGGCCAGTCGGTGATGTACTTCCCCGGCGGCAAGGGGGCCAATCAGGCGGTGGCCGCCGCCAAGCTGGGCGTACCGACCACGCTGATCGGCCGGCTGGGCCGTGATGCGTTCGGCGAGCAGCTGCGTGCGTTCCTCGCTGCCCATGGCATCGATCTCACCGCGGTGAAGGACAGCACCGGCGCGTCGACCGGCACGGCGATCATCACGCTCGCAAAGGCCGACAACACCATCGTGGTGATAGCAGGCGCCAATGCCGAGGTCGGCGCCGACGATGTCGCGCAGGTCGTCTTGACGCCAGGCGACGTGGCCGTGAGCCAGTTCGAGATCCCGCAACCGACCATCTCTGCTTTCTTCCAGCGTGCGAAAGCAGCCGGCGCCACCACGATCCTCAACCCGGCCCCGGCCAGCGCTTTCGACAGCGCGCTGTTCGCACTGGTCGACATCCTCGTGCTCAACGAGACCGAGCTCGGCTTTTTGGCTGGCATCGAGCTCGGCGACGCGCCGACGCCGCAACAGGTCACAGACGCGGTTCGGGAGCTGAAGCCGCGTCCCGATCAGACGGTCTGCGTCACGCTTGGTGCACGCGGGGCCGTCGCGGTCACCAATGGAGATGCCAAGCTGATCGAAGGCCGCGCCGTGAAGGCCGTGGATACCACCGGCGCCGGCGACTGCTTCGTCGGCGCGCTGGCCGCGCGGCTGTCGCAGGGCGCAGCGATGGCCGACGCGATCGGCTACGCCAACGCTGCGGCCTCTATTTCGGTGCAGCGGATGGGCGCCGGCCCGTCAATGCCATCAGCGGAGGAGGTTCGGGCGTGGCTCTAGGCCAGAGCGCTCTTCAGATCGAAGCTCGGATCTGCGGCCTTGTCGGAACCGATCGAACCGCCCGCCGCCAGCAGCTTGCGGCCGAACATGTGGTCGCCGGCGCGGTTGACCGACTCGATGCCGACCAGCCTGCCCTCCTTGTAGCAGAACGCCGAGAACGCCTTTTGCGCGGGATCGCCACGGAGCACGACCTGGTCATAACCGGTCGTGAGTCCCGCGATCTGGAGCTTGTCATTGCCCTGGTCGCTCCAGAACCACGGCTGCCCGTCATACGGCTTGGCGTCACCGGTGAGGCGCGCCGCGACGCAGCGGGCATGATCGGTGGCGTTCTGCACCGACTCCAGCCGCAAGGTGCCGCCGAAGCGCTGGCTGGCAAACAGCGCGCAGTCGCCGATCGCCGAGACATGAGGATCGCTGGTCAGCAGATATTCGTCGACGACGATGCCCGAGGCGACCTGCAATCCGGCCTCCGCCGCGAGCTCGACATTCGGCAGCACGCCGACGCCGACCACGATCAAATCAGCCGGAATGTGCCGGCCGTCGCTCAGGCTGACGCCGGTGACCTTGTTGCCATCGGCCTCGATGCTGGTGGCCTGGACGCCGAGATGGATGCGCACGCCGGCATCGGCATGCTGCGTCTGGAAGTAGTCGGAGATCTCGGCGGTCACGGCCCGCGCCATCACCCGCGCGCCGAGCTCGAGCACGTCGACCTCGAGGCCCTTGATGCGTGCGGTGGCGGCGAATTCGAGGCCGATGAAGCCGGCGCCAATCACGACCACCCGCTTGGCATCGCCGAGCAAGGTCCTGAGCGCTTCGCTGTCGTCGAGGATGCGCAGGTAGCGTACGGCCGGCAGGTTCGCATTGGGAATATCGAGCAGGCGATTGCGCGCACCGGTCGCGAAAGCGAGGTGCCCATAGTCCAGGGTTTTGCCGGAGGCGAGCAGCACCTTGCGGGCGTCGCGCTGGACCGAGACGACGCGGTCATAGACGAGGTCGATGGTCTGGTCGGCGTAGAATTTCTGCGGCCGGAACATCAAGGTCTCGGGACCGCCCGTGCCCTTGAGATAGCCCTTCGACAACGGCGGACGCTGGTAGGGCAGATGCGGCTCGTCGTTGATCAGATGAATCGGATCGGCAAAGCCTGCCTGACGCAGCGAGGTCGCAAGCTGGAAACCCGCATGCCCCGCACCCACGATCACAACCGGTCCCTTCGTCACTGCTCCCTGCCCCATTCTGTCCATCTGCGCTCACGCAACTCGGCCGCTTCCGGCTCGCATCATCGTCCATGCCAGCGGAACCGGGTTGTCGCAGACTTCCCCGGCATTGTCACCGGTCCCGCTGTGCGGTTTAAATGCGGCAACAACCATACCGGGGAGGAATGAATGTCGGACGCAACAGCGGAACCTGCCCGCCTGAGCATCGAGGGTCCGATCGCGACCATCACGCTCGACCGCCCGGCGGCGTTCAACGCCATCAACCTCGCCATTGCCAAGCGGCTGGAGCAGCTCGCGACGCAAGTCGAAGCCGACCAGACCATCCGTGTGCTCGTCCTGCAGGGCGAAGGCCGCGCGTTCTGCGCCGGTGGCGATCTGCAGACGATCGGAGCCGCCGCCGAAGCCGACACCATCACCCCCGTCGTCAGCGAGCTCCTGCACCACTATCACGCCTTCATCGCGAGCCTGCGGCGCATGCCCAAGATCGTGCTGGCCAGCGTCCACGGCTCCGCCGCCGGCGCGGGCATGTCGCTGGCCTTTGCCGCCGACCTCTGCATCGCCGCCGAGGAAGCGCGCTTCACACCGGCCTATGCCAAGCTCGGCGTCTCGCCCGACGGCGGCGGCACGGTTGGTGTCGTTGCCACCGTAGGCGTCAGGCGCGCGCTGCAGATATTCCTGGCCGAGGACAGCTTCACGGCGGCCCAGGCGTACGAATGGGGCCTGGTCGCCAAGGTCGTCCCCGCCACCGAACTTGCCGCGGCCACCCAGGCGCTGGCGCAGCGGTTGGTGCAGAACATGCCGGCCGGGCTCGCGGCGACCAAGGCGCTGATCCATCGCGCGCCGACCAGCTCGGTCGAGGATCAGCTCGCGGCCGAACGCGACGCGATCATCAACTGCATGCATACCGACGAATTCCGGACCGCGACGCGGAAGTTCACCAGCAAGGACAAATAGCCCCCCAGTCTCCACTCAATTCGGACAGATATAACCGGTCCCGGCCGGCGACTTGAAGCAGCCGACCGATTCCGGAATGACGTGCTTGGGCAGCCACAGCACGACGCTCGGGAAATAGATCGTGAAGGTGATGGTAACCAGGAACACGACATAGATCGGCAACGCCGCGCGCAATGCCTTGGCGAAACTGACGCCGACGAATTTCGAAGCCATCAGCAGCACGAGTCCGTAGGGCGGCGTGATCAGGCCGAAAGCGAGCGTGGCGATCAGCACCACGCCCATATGCACCCCGTTGATGTCGCCGGCCTGCGTCAGCGCATTGACCAGCGGCATGAAGATGATGATGGTCGGCACCGGCTCGATGAAATCGCCGATCACGGTGAACAGCAACACCATCAACAGCATGATATAGTGCGGGTCGTTGCCCGCGATCGAGGTGATCCAGTCGGCGATGAAGATGGCGCCGCGCAGATAGGCCAGCATCCATCCGAACGCATTGGCGGCGCCGATCGTGATCAGCGGCAGCGAGAAGATCAGCCCCGCCAGGCAGAAGTCGTAGGGGATCTTCTTCAGGTGGCCGCGGTTGAGCGCGGGAATGACGACCAGGATGATCCAGGCCACCGCGACCACACCGGCCTCCGTCGGCGTGAACCAGCCGGTCAGGATGCCGCCGAGCAGGATCACGGGGATCATCAGCGGCAGCGCCGCATCCACGCTCGCGAACATCACTTGGCGTAACGGCGCGCGCGGTTTGCGCAAGCCGGAGGGACCGAAGAAGTAGCAATAGATCATCAGTCCGAAGCCGATCATGAATCCGGGCACGACGCCGGCCATGAACAGCCCGGCGATCGAGACATTGCCCACTGCGCCGTAGACGACCGCGGTGATGCTCGGCGGGACCAGCGCCGCAATGGTGGAGGCCGCCGCGATGATGGCTGCGATGAAGGCCGGTTCATAGCCTTCCCGCCGCATCGGTCCACCGAGCGCGCGGCTCATGACCGCAACATCGGCGGTGGTCGATCCCGACATTTCCGAGAAGAACATGCTGAAGACGACGACGACCTGCGACAGCCCGCCCCGAATATGTCCGACCAGTGACACCGACAGGTTGGCGATCCGGACCACGACATTGGCCGAACTCATGAGTTCGCCGACCAGCAGGAAGAACGGAATCGCAAGCAGCGCCTCGGAATCGACGCCATCGAAGATCTTCTGCACGATCGCCGCGAGCGAGACGTCGGCGAGGAAGGCGCCGACGAATACGCCTGCCAGCAGCGAGAACGGCACCGGCACGCCGAGATAGCCGAACGACAGGAAGCAGACCGACATCAGCGCGAGGATGACTGGAGCGCTCACGTCGGATCGCTCCGATCAACGCCGGCGCGGAGCGGCGGAATCACTGCCTCCTGTTGCAGCGGCTCCGGATGATCGAAGCCGTTGGCGATGCCATTGACCAGTTGCTCGACCGCAAACAGCGCGATCAGCACCCCGGAGAGCGGAATGATGACATAGAGCGAGGCGATCGGTGTTCCCGAGGGCAACCGGAAACTGCCGAAGCCGCGGAGAAAGTTGAGATAGCCATACCAGATCAGGCACAGCGCGACCGCGAGCACGACGAGCCGCAACACGATCTCGACGAGGAGGCGCGGCATGCCATGCATCGATTCGGCGATCGCGGTCAGATACAGATGGTCGTTGCGGCGCGTCGCAACCGCGGCGCCGACGAAGATCGCATAGACGAACAGGCTGGACGTGACCTCCTGCAGCCATAGCCAGGGATGACCTATGGTGCGCGTGACAATGTCGGCGGTTACCGACATCGAGAAGCCGAAGCACAGCGCGCCGCAGAGCATCATCAGCACCAGCTCGAGCGGGTCGAGCATGCGCCACTTCAGATGACGCTGCCGTTGCACAACGAGCTTGTCGGCGATGGACATCAGCTTCCTCGTCGTTCCGGATCAAACTCTCTCGTCGTCTCGGCGAACGCCGGGACCATTGCCGCCGGCGATGATTGTCGACGCGCATTGTCGATCCAGGTGACGACCTACTGCCCTACCGAGGCGCCGTGGGTTGTGGTCCCGACTTCGCAAAGACGAATACGTGGGTGCGGCAGCGTACACGGCTCAGTTGATTGCGCGGATCAGGTTCTTGATCTTTTCCGCGTGTGGGCCGAGCTCCTTCGCAAGCTTGTCCAGATACGGATCGGCGATCGTGATGAAGCTCTTCTTGTCGACATCCTCGACGATCTTGACGCCGAGCGACTTCAGTTTGGTGGCTGCCGTCCTTTCCAGTTCGAACGCCTTCGCCGGCTCTTTCGCGCTGATCTCGGCTGCCGCCGCCAGAACCCATTGCCGTTGCTCGGCCGACAGGCTCTGCCAGAGCTTGTCGCTGATGAAGACCAGCGCGTTGTTGGCCTCATGTTCCGTGATCGAAAGCACCGGCGCCACCTCGTAGTGCTTGTTGACGAGGTAGACATTGATGCTGTTTTCCGCAGCCTCGACCACGCCGGTCTGCAGTGAGGTGTAGACGCTGCCGAACGGCATGTGCACGGTCTGGGCGCCGTAAGCCGGGAACATCGTGTCTTCGGTCGCGGTTGCCTGGACACGGATCTTCATCGCCTTGATGTCGTCGACCTTGTGGATTTCCTTCTTGCTGTAGATATGGCGCACGCCCTGCGAGCCTGTGCCGATCACGTGCAGGCCCTGCGTGGTCTCGTCGATCATGGTCTTGATCGCCTCGAACACCTGCGGATCGGCCAGTCCCTTGATCACATGGGCTTCATTGCGGAACAAGAAGTGTAGCGACATCACGCCGGCTTGCGGCGAAATCGTCGCCGTGTTGGCCGAGGAGACGATGGCGAAATCGATGTCGCCCGCCTTGACCAGTTGCAGGATCTGCGGCTCCTGCCCGAGCTGCGCGCCGGGATACTGGTCGATGATCATGGTGCCCTTGCTCAACTCCCTGAGCTTGTCGGCGAACAAGTCTCCGGCGACGGAGTAGCCGGTGTTGCGAGGCTGATCATAAGCGAAGCGGTAGTGCTTGACGTCCTGCGCACTCGCAGCCGCGGCACACACGATCGCCACAGCGAACGCCCATGCGCCAATGAGCTTGGCTCGACCCGTCACGGTCCCCTCCCCGGTTATGATTTTCGGGGATCATCCCATTGGCTGCGTCTGATTGTCAATTGAGCATACCTTGGCCGTCAGTCGGTGGAGCAACTCAGCCCTTTCCCCCGCGGCGCATGAAGTCGAAATCGCAGCCGTCATCGGCCTGCAGAATGGTCTCGTGAAACAGATGGGCGTAGCCGCGCTCGGCCCATTTCGGCGGCTCGGCCTGTTGCAGCGCGGCACGGCGTCTCGCCAACTCCGCATCGTCGACGAGCAGATCGATGCTGCGCCTGGCGACGTCGAGCCGGATCGTGTCTCCGGTCCGCACCAGCCCCAGCGGACCGCCGACGGCGGACTCGGGCGTGATGTGCAGCACGATGGTGCCGAACGCGGTGCCGCTCATGCGCGCATCGGAGATGCGCACCATGTCCTTGGTGCCGCCGCGCGCGAGCTTCTTCGGGATCGGCAGATAGCCCGCCTCGGGCATGCCCGGCGCGCCCTTGGGGCCGGCATTGCGCAGCACCAGGACGTCATCGGCCGAGACGTCGAGATCGGGATCATCGATGCGCAGGGTCATGTCCTCGATCGACTCGAATACGACGGCGCGCCCGGTGTGCTGCAGGAGCTTAGGGCTCGCGGCCGAATGCTTGATGACGGCGCCGCGCGGCGCGAGATTGCCACGCAGCACCGCGAGCCCGCCCTCCGGCTTGATCGCGTCATCGCGCGAGCGGATCACGTCCTGTCCCGGCACGTCCTCGGCTGCAGCAACGATCTCGCGCAGCGATTGTCCGGTGATGGAGCGACAATCGAGGTCGATGAGATCGCCGAGCTGCTTCATCAACTTCGGTACGCCACCGGCGTGATGGAAGTGCTCCATATAGTGATCGCCGGATGGCTTCAGATCGACCAGCACCGGCACCTCGCGCCCGATTTGGTCGAACGCATCGAGGTCGATCGCATGCGGGGTACGCCCAGCAATCGCGGTGAGATGAACGAGGCCGTTGGTCGAGCCGCCGATCGCCTGCAGCACGACCTGTGCATTCCGGAAAGCTGCCGGTGTCAGCAGCTGGCTGGGCTTTGGCCCCTTGGCCTTGGCCATTTCAGCCGCCACCCGGCCGCTCGCCTCCGCGGATCGGAAACGTTCGGCATGAGGCGCCGGAATCGTCGCGCTCATCGGCAGCGACAATCCGAGCGCCTCGGTGATGCAGGCCATCGTCGAGGCCGTTCCCATCACCATGCAGGTGCCGACCGACGGCGCCAGCCGGCCGTTGACCGCCTCGATCTCGCTGTCGTCCATCTCGCCGG
Source organism: Bradyrhizobium ontarionense (assembly GCF_021088345.1). Lineage (NCBI taxonomy): Bacteria > Pseudomonadati > Pseudomonadota > Alphaproteobacteria > Hyphomicrobiales > Nitrobacteraceae > Bradyrhizobium > Bradyrhizobium ontarionense. Next base: position 2,637,480 of record NZ_CP088156.1, read on the forward strand.
CGCGATACTTGGCCCACAGACGGCGGCAGTCGGTGCAGGCGCCGAGCACCTCGCCCTTGTGATGCCCGACCACCATCGGCCCCACCGGAATCACGACCGTCGGCAGATCGGCCGACACCGCCGCCATGATCTGCGCGGGCAGGGTCTTGTCACAGCCGCCGATCACGACCACCGCGTCCATCGGTTGCGCGCGGATCATCTCCTCGGTTTCCATCGCCATCAGATTGCGCAGATACATCGAGGTCGGGTGCGCGAAGCTTTCCGCGATCGAGATGGTCGGAAACACGAACGGCATTGCACCGGACAGCATGACGCCCCGCTTCACCGCCTCGAGGATCTGCGGCACGTTGCCGTGACAAGGATTGTAGTCGCTATAGGTGTTGGTGATGCCGACGATCGGCCGGTCGAGCGCGTCGTCCGAATAGCCCGCGGCCTTGATGAAAGCCTTGCGCAGGAACAGCGAGAACCCGGCATCGCCGTAAGCGGTCAGTCCCTTGCGCAATCCGTCGGTCATTGTCTTTTTTCTTTCTTTCGTCTCGCCGTCATTCCGGGTTCGCGCCGTCTGGACGCGCCCCGGAATGACGTATCGGGCTTAACCCCAGTCGATGATCCGGCTGGTGTCGCCATCGAACTCTGTGCTGCAGAACGCGCCGCCCTGGAAGTAGTCGCCGATCGGATCGGCCGGCAGCTTGGTCTGCTCAGCGAAGGCATGCTCACGGAAATCCTCGGCGCGGCCGGTCGGGCGATAGCCGAGATCATAGGCGCGCTGATTGTCCCACCAGGCGCGCTCGTTCAGCGAGGCGCCATAGAGCACCTCGAAATGGATGTCGGGATGCTCGAGGCCGATGCGGCAGAGCTGAATGAGATCGTCCGGCTTCAACCAGATCGATAGCCGGCGCCGATCCAGCGGCTTGTCGCCGAAATTGCCGATGCGGATGCATGTCACCTTCAGCCCGTGCTTGTCGGCATAGAGCGAGCCGAGCGCTTCGCCGAACACCTTGCTGACACCGTAGCGGCCGTCGGGGCGCGGCTGCACGTCGTTGTCGATCTTGCGGTGACGCGGATAAAAACCGACGGCGTGGTTCGACGACGCGAAGACGATGCGCTTGACGCCCTGGCGGCGCGCGGCCTCAAAAAGGTTGTAACCGCCGATGATGTTGGCCTGCAGGATGTCGTTCCAAGAGCCCTCGACCGAATAGCCGCCGAAATGGATGATGCCGTCGACCCCCTCGCACAGCGCCTCGACCTGGCCGAGGTCGGAAAGGTCAGCCGCCTTGAACGTCTCCTGGCTGGACAGGTCGGCCGGCGCCTTCAGGTCGCTGAGCAAAAGGTCCGGATAGATCGGCGGCAGCAGCTTCCGCAAGGAAGTGCCGATTCCACCGCACGCACCGGTCATCAAGATACGTGGCATTTCATCCCTCGTGTTCGGTCCGCAGGTTTGCGGTCGTTGGCGGCCAATGATAGCAGAGATCATAAAGGCGCAATAATGGGACGGGCACATGTCCGACGGAAACGCTCACGCTCAGGGCTTTCGCCCTGCCACCTTCTATCCCGATCCGGCGATCCAGACGCTGGACCCGCGCTTCGAGAAATACTGGCTCAAACTGTCGGCCGTTGAGCGGCTGGCGACCGGCCTGCGCTGGGCCGAAGGGCCGGTGTGGTTCGGCGACGGGCGCTATCTCTTGTGCAGCGACATTCCCAACCAGCGCATCCTCAAATGGGAGGAGGAGACCGGCGCCGTCTCGGTGTTCCGCAAGCCCTCCAATTTCGCCAACGGCAACACCCGCGACCGCCAGGGCCGGCTCGTCACCTGCGAGCATGGCGGCCGCCGTGTCACCCGCACCGAATATGACGGTTCCATCACCGTGCTGATCGACAAATTCGACGGCAAGCGGCTGAACTCGCCGAACGATATCGTCGTCAAATCCGACGGCTCGATCTGGTTCACCGATCCGACCTTCGGCCTGCTCGGCAATTACGAGGGCTACAAGGCCGAGCCGGAGATCGACGCCAACGTGTACCGGATCGATGGCGCTACCGGCAGAGCGGCGATCGTCGCCGAGGGCGTGCTGGGGCCGAACGGGCTGTGCTTCTCGCCCGACGAGCGCATCCTCTACGTCGTCGAATCCCGCGGCGCGCCGACCCGCAAGATCCTCGCCTATGACGTCTCCGCCGATGGCACGACGCTCGCCAACAAGCGCGTCCACATCGATGCCGGCCCGGGCACGCCCGACGGCATGCGCTGCGACGTCGACGGCAATCTCTGGTGCGGCTGGGGCATGGGCTCGCCTGAGCTCGACGGGGTCATGGTGTTCGCACCCGACGGCGCCCCGATCGGCCGCATCGCTTTGCCCGAGCGCTGCGCCAACCTCTGCTTCGGCGGCCTCAAGCGCAACCGCCTGTTCATGGCCGCCAGCCAGTCGATCTACGCGTTGTACGTCAACACGCAGGGCGCGCTGGGCGGATGACACTCGGCTGCGTAGGGTGGGCAAAGGCGCGGAGCGCCGTGCCCACCAGCTTTGTTCTTGGCGTGAATGGTGGGCACGCTGCGCTTTGCCCACCCTACACGTCGTCACGCGATCAAGCCGCGTTGTAGCCTGCGACCGCCTTGACCTCGAGATACTCCTCGAGACCGAACCGGCCCCACTCGCGACCGTTGCCGGACTGCTTGTAGCCGCCGAACGGCGCGGTGCGATCGTTCGGCACTCCCTGCAGGTTGACGTTGCCGGCGCGGATCTTGCGGCCGACCTCGCGGGCCTTCTCGATCGTGCCGGCCGAGACATAGCCGGCAAGACCATAAGGCGTGTCGTTGGCGATCTTGACCGCCTCGGACTCGTCCTGCGCGCCGATGATCACCAGCACCGGCCCGAAGATCTCCTCGCGCGAGATCGTCATCTCCGGCTTGACGTCGGCAAAGACGGTCGGGCGCACATAGAAGCCCTTGTTGACGCCCTCGGGCAGGCCCGGACCGCCGGCGACGAGCGTGGCGCCCTCCTCGATGCCCTTGTTGATCAGGGCCTGGATCTTGTCCCACTGGCCGCGATTGACGACCGGGCCGATCGTGGTGCCCTCGCCGCGCGGATCGCCGGCCTTGGTCTTGTCGGCAACGCCCTTCGCGATGGCAGCCACTTCCTTCATCCGCGCGGCCGGCACGATCATGCGCGACGGCGCGTTGCAGGACTGGCCGGAGTTGTTGAACATGTGCATGACGCCGCCGGTCACGGCCTTGATGAGATCGGCCCCCTCCAGGATCACGTTCGGCGATTTGCCGCCGAGCTCCTGGCTGACGCGCTTCACGGTCGGCGCGGCGCGCTTGGCGACGTCGATGCCGGCGCGGGTCGAGCCGGTGAACGAGATCATGTCGATGTCCGGATGCTCGCTCATCGCGGCGCCGACCTCCGGCCCGAGGCCGTTGATCAGGTTGAACACGCCCTTCGGCACGCCGGCTTCGTGCAGGATCTCGGCGAAGATCAGCGCCGAGGTCGGGGTGAACTCCGACGGCTTCAGGATCATGGTGCAGCCCGCCGCCAGCGCGGGGGCGACCTTGCAGGCGATCTGGTTGAGCGGCCAATTCCAGGGCGTGATCATGCCGACCACGCCGACCGGCTCGCGCACCACCACGGACGCCGGCAGCGTCTCCTCGAACTCATATTTCTTCAGCACATCGAGCGTCGACATCAGATGGCCGAGACCGGCGCCGGCCTGCAGCTTCTCCGCCATCGGCAGCGGCGCGCCCATCTCGTCGGAGACGGCCGCGCCGATGTCCTTCATGCGGCCCTTGTAGACGGCGATGATCTTTTCGAGCAGCGCGACCCGCTCCTCGCGTGATGTCTGCGAGAAGGTCTCGAACGCGCGCTTGGCGGCAGCGACGGCCTTGTCGACATCGGCCTTGGAGCCCAGCGCAACCTCGTACATCGCCTCTTCAGTGGCCGGGTTGACCACCGGGGTGGACTTCTTGACGACCGGATCGACCCAGGCGCCGTCGATGTAGAATTGCAGGCGATTGACCATCGGAAAACCTCTTCACGTGGAAGCATATGGGAGGGGCGGCAGCGCGCGGGCCGGCATCCTGGCACGAACGATCCGCGGCTTGAACCCGCCACATGCGGGGTCCGGGGTTGCGTCCCGGATATAGGATCAAGGCCGCGACCGGCGCAAGCCGACGGCCTGCGTTTCGTCGCCGCTCCACGTTTTGCACCGCAACAAACGCCCCACGCGCTGGCCATCCGTGAAGTCCATCATTCCGGACGACAGAATTCCCAGCCGTGCAGATTCATTTTCAATATGTGAACTGGTTCACAGCCTGGCCCGATCGAGCCGGCTAATCTTTCCTTCATAGACACCCCAGCATCTCGAAAGGACGCTGGAAAACGTTTCATAACGAATGATTTCGCCAGTTTTTACTGAGTAGCTTTTCAGCACCTAGCCTTTTTGATCCAAGTTGCGACGCCGTCTCCTTCATCCAGGTGGGGGAGACGGCGCAGCTATTTTCGAGCCCCGCGATCCCCTCCGCCGTCACACCGCCATCTTGCGATGCCTCACCGGCGCGCCGGTGAGGCTCTCGGCGGCGTCGATGATCGCGTTCGCATCCATGCCATTGTGACGGTAGAGATCGTCGATCGTCCCGGTCTGGCCGAACGTCTCGACCCCCAGCGCCTCGACGCGATGACCGCGCACCGAGCCGAGCCAGCCGAGCGTGGCCGGGTGGCCGTCGATGACGGTGACAATGCCGCAATCGCGCGGCAGCGGCGCCAGCAGCTGCTCGATATGGCTGAGATGCTGCACGCCACGGCGATGCCGCCGCAGGCTGCGCGCCGCCGTCCATCCCGCATGCAGCCGGTCCGCCGAGGTGATCGCGAGCAGGCCGACGTCGCGCCGGGACTCGCCGATCAGCCCTGTCGCCTCGATCGCCTCCGGCGCCACCGCGCCGGTATAGGCCACGATCACCTCCGCGTTCGGACCGGGCTTGCGCAGCCAGTAGGCGCCGGCCGCGATATCGGCCTCGAGCTCTGATGTCATGATCCGTTGCGGCTGATCGATCGTGCGCGTCGACAGCCGCAAATAAAGCGAGCCGCCCTCGCCTGCGTCGCGCTGCATGTGGGCAAAACCCCACTTCATGATCGCCGCGAGTTCGTCGACGAAAGCCGGCTCGAACGATGACAGCCCGTCCTGCGCCATGCCGATCAGCGGCGTGGCAATCGACTGGTGCGCGCCACCTTCCGGCGCCAGCGTCACACCCGACGGCGTCGCCACCACCATGAAGCGCGCATCCTGATAGCAGGCGTAGTTCAGCGCATCGAGGCCGCGCTCGATGAAGGGATCGTACAAGGTGACGACCGGCAACAGCCGCGCACCGTTGATGGCGTGCGACAGGCCGAGCGCGGAAGCCATGATGAACAGGTTCATCTCGGCGATGCCCAATTCGATGTGCTGCCCCTTCGGCGAGGCCGCCCAGTTGAACGTCGACGGGATCTTCTCGCTGCGGAACAGGTCGGCCTTCTCGGCACGCGCGAACAGGCCACGGCGGTTGACCCAGGCGCCGAGATTGGTGGAGACGGTGACGTCGGGAGACGAGGTCACGATCCGCGACGCCAGCTCGCTCTCGCTACGCGCGAGATCGTTGAGCACGAGGCCAAAGCCCTGCTGCGTCGACATCTGCGCTGCCGCGGTGAAGGTCAGCCGCTCCGGGACGTCGAACACGGCATCATCGAGCCGGCGGCCGTCGCGGTTGAACGGCACGGAAGCGAGGAACGACTCCAGCTCCGCCTCGTCCTGCTTCAGCCCTTCGAACTTGTCCCACTCATGGCCCGGGCGGATGTTCTGCTGACCGCGCCACTTCTCCATCTGTGTCACCGTCATCAGGCCGGCGTGATTGTCCTTGTGGCCCTGGAACGGCAGGCCGACGCCCTTGATCGTGTAGGCGATGAAACACACCGGACGATCATGATCGATCGATTCGAACGCCTCCAGCATGCTCGCCATGTCGTGGCCGCCGAGATTGCTCATCAGCGCCAGCAGCTCGTCGTCGCTGCGCCGGTCCAAGAGCCGCGTCACGTCGCCCTGGTCGCCGATGTCGTCCTGGATATGCTTGCGGAAGGCGGCGCCGCCCTGGAAGCACAGCGCCGCATAGAGCGCGTTCGGGCAATTGTCGATCCAGCGCCGCAACGCCTCGCCGCCTGGTTCCGCGAACGCCTCGCGCATCAGCCGGCCGTATTTCACGATCACCACGTCCCAGCCGAAATTGCGGAACATGGTCTCGAACTTCTCCCACAGGCCTTCGCGCACCACGGCGTCGAGGCTCTGACGATTGTAGTCGACGATCCACCAGGTGTTGCGCAGACCGTGCTTCCAGCCTTCTGCCAAGGCTTCGAAGATGTTGCCCTCGTCCATCTCGGCATCGCCGACCAGCGCGATCATGCGCCCCTCGCGGCGGTCCTTCATCCAGCCATGCGCCTTGACGTAGTCCTGCACCAGCGACGAGAACAAGGTCTGCGCGACGCCGAGGCCGACCGAGCCGGTCGAGAAGTCGACATCGTCGATGTCCTTGGTGCGCGACGGATAGGATTGCGCGCCCTTGAAGCCACGGAAATTCTCCAGCTTCTCGCGGGTCTGCCGGCCGAACAGATACTGGATGGCGTGGAACACCGGGCTCGCATGCGGCTTCACCGCGACGCGGTCCTCGGGGCGCAGCACCGAGAAATACAAGGCCGACATGATGGTCGCGAGCGAGGCGGAGGAGGCCTGATGGCCGCCGACCTTGAGCCCATCGACATTGGGCCGGATGTGGTTGGCGTGATGGATGGTCCAGGACGACAGCCACAGCGCCTTGCGGGCCAGCGCATTCAGCATGTCGAGACGGTCGGACTGTGCTGATCGCGTGGCCATGGCGCTGCTCCCCGGGGGTGTTGGTGGATTCACGGATTTTAATCCTGTTGCGGCGGCCAAAATTCTCAATTTTTCGCGTGCACACGGCATTTATTGGGATATTTTACCAATCAGAAGGCAATTTCAGCGATTTGGTCCCAATGCCCGACCTCGACAGCATCGACCGCAAGATCCTCAGCCATCTCCAGGCCGACGGCCGCATCACCATGCAGGAACTGGCCGACAAGGTCGGGCTGTCGGTGTCGCCCTGCCACCGCCGCGTCAAGCTGCTGGAGGAACGCGGCGTCATCACCCGCTATCTCGCGAGCGTCGATCAGAAGGCGCTGGGGCTGCATGTCTCCGTCTTCATCTCCATCAAGCTGGCGCGGCAGAAGGAGGAGGATTTGAAGCGATTCGAAAAGGCGATCTCCGCCTGGCCCGAGGTGCTCGAGTGCTATCTGATGACCGGCAATCGGGACTACCTCCTGCGCGTGGTCGCCGCCGATCTGTCGTCGTACGAAGCGTTCCTGAAAACCAAGCTCACGCGGCTCGACGGCATCGCATCGATCGAGTCGAGCTTTGCGCTGAGCCAGGTGAAGTACTCGATCGCCCTGCCAGTGTGAGGCACGCTGCGTCCACACCCACCGCCGTCGTCCCTGCGAACGCAGGGACCCACACTCCGAGGCGGCCGTTGTGAAGAACGACCGGTCTAACATCGTGCGCAACAACATCTCCCTGGGGTTATGGGTCCCAGCGTTCGCCGGGACGACAGCGGAGGGCTTCGCGACACTTTCCGTTATCGCGAGCGCTCGGCAATGAGAGGCTCACATGAGCCCACTCCTCTCCTCCGTCATTCCGGGGCGCGCGCAGCGCGAGCCCGGAATCCATAACCAAGATCGTGCGTATGGATTCCGGGCCCGCGCCGCTGCGCGTCGCGTCCCGGAATGACGGCCTTTGTTGTTTCATCCGGATTGCCACAAGCATAGGGACTATCGCACAGACTATCACATGCGTTCGCATTCCCGCGGCGCTTTGCGTCCGGGTGATCAATGACCTTAAGGCCCTCTCCCAAACAGAGGGCGCAGGGAAGGCCGGGCGCTGGCCGCGCCCGTGGCCCGCCTGCGGAAAAAAGTGCAGGCGGCAGGTACCACAGGTCTGGCCGAACACGCCCGGCCCTCCCTGCGCAACGGTTTTAACGGCTGCTTCGCGTTCTCCCCGGTGCGCCGGCTTGTTGGCCACCGTGCGCGACAACGCGCTGACGCGCGCCGCCGCGGAGACACCAGCATCGGGGTGCCAGGACCGCGCGACTTGACCGTGCGTGCATCGCCGTTCGTCGGCGCGAATGATCACGCTGCAACGACACACGCCCATCGCATTCCGCTGCCGACGTCCATGACGACCGCGATACGTCCCCTCCGACGCAACGGAACGGGCGGGACTCTAATGCTGATTTTGCGAAATCGCCAAGCCGTTTATTTTTGACCGAAGGGCTGGACAGGATTTGCGCGCGCGATCTGATTTGCCCGGCGGGTCGTTTGGCACACACGAATTGCGCAGGCGCACGCCTTGATCCTGCCTGCGCTATGTCACGGTGAAGGCCGTCATTGATCCAGATCAAACGCTCTCGAAAACAGACCTCGATCCAGATCAAATCCTTGAAGTTCCTCGATTTGATCCAGATCAAACGGCCGCAGGCCGACCGCAGCATGGCCCAGGGACGTCCATATTGGCCGTCAAAAAGCGCCACATCTCGTCGGCAGATTCCGCGGCACAGCATGCGCTGATGACGCGAACGACCAGGCTCGGCGGACTAACGGGTCTGGCCTGACGTCGTCACACCAGCGCGCCTGTGCAGAGTAACCAGCGTCCTGGAAAGCAATGCGAAACAACAGCGCCCAACGTTCGTCCCGATACGACTACGCTTCGCACCATCGAGAGGCCCGGCCGCTGGCCCACGTGGCCGTGCAGGTGGCTCCCGCCAGGTATCAGCCGGCCGCACAGCCCGGCAGCCGCAGCACTGGACGGGCCGAGCGGCGGTTCTGGCTGACGATGCAGACGGTCATGCTGGTCGTCGGCGTGCTGCTGGTGAATTTGCTGCTATTCTTTCCTCCCCTCGGCATAGCCCTGATGTGGAATCTGCTGATTCCGATCGCGCCGGCGCTGGTGACGATCTCGCCCGGCCTGTGGCGCAACATCTGTCCGATGGCGACCTTCCATCTGCTGCCGAACAAGATGGGCATCTCGCAGAACATCCGGATGCCGGAATGGGGCGCGGCGACGCTCGCGGTGATCAGCGTGACGCTATTGTTCATCGTGGTGCCGATGCGGCGCATCGGCCTCAATGTCGACGGGCCGCTGACGGCGCTCATGCTGCTGTCGGCCGCGTTCATGGCGTTCGCGATGGGCTCGGTGTTCGAGATGCGATCGGGCTGGTGCACCTCGCTGTGCCCGATCCACCCTGTTGAGCGGCTGTACGGCACCAACCCGGCCCTGACCTTCAAGAACGCCCGCTGCAACATCTGCGAGGCCTGCAGCAATCCGTGCCCGGACTCGACGCCCGAGCTGACGCCGACCGCGGGCGTGCCGACGAAGGTTCAGCAGTTCCTCGGCAACTTCCTGATCGGCAGCTTCCCGGGCTTCGTCTGGGGCTGGTTCCAGGTGCCGGACTATCCGCCGGAGCAGGTCGGGAGTGCCGAGATCATCACCGCCTATGTCTGGCCGTTCGTCGCGGCTGTCATCAGCTACGCCGTGTTCAGGATCGGCGAGCACATGCTGCGCTACCGGCCCAGCGCCCGCACCAGGATGCACCGCATCTTCGCAGCGACCGCGGTCAGCACCTACTACTGGTACCGCCTGCCCGGTCCGGCGTCGCTGCTGCCGGACTGGTTTCCGCTGGTCTCGCATCTCGTCACGACGCCGTTCTTCTTCTGGTTCCTGGTGCTGCGCTCGCCGAAGGTGAGCTGGCTGAAACGGCCGGTGATGGCCTCGAACTACTGGTCGAGCCGGTTCGAGACCACGGCCAACAAGAACCTGATCCGCGTCACGCCCAACAAGGCGTGAGCCCGCGGACCTCTTCCAACCTGCACATAGTCACAGCGTATCCGATCGAGGAGTGAACCATGTCGAACTTCAGGACCGTCACCGTCAAGGGCCGCCAGTTCCGCGTCCGCGCGGGCGACGTGCTGCTCGATGGCGCGCTCGCCAACGGCGTCGAGATTCCGTTCGACTGCCGTGCCGGCACCTGCGGCACCTGCATGGTTCACGTCTCCAAGGGCCAGACGGTCTGCGGCGAGACGCATACGCAGGGCATGATCTATGCGTGCCAGGCGCGCGTCGTGTCCGATCTCGACGTCGAGATGGAGGACGTGCCCGAGATCGACACCTCCAAGGCCCGCCTCGTCGGCCTGCGCGAGGTCGCGCCCGACATCATGGAGCTGATGATCGCGCCTGAAAAGAGCATCAGCTATCTGCCGGGGCAGTACTTCAAGTTCACCTTCAACGGCTATCCGGCGCGGGCCTACAGCCCGACCGCCTCGTTCGACGGCCGCATCGGCGGCCGCGTCATCCATCTCAACATCAAGAAGGTGCGCGGCGGCCGCGTGACGACGGCGCTGGGCAGCGGCATCCGTCCCGGGCACCGGCTGCGCATCCAGGGACCCTATGGTCATGCGTTCCTGCGCCCCGGCGGCACCGGCCGGCTGATCCTCGCCGGCAGCGGCACCGGCTTTGCGCCGATCTGGGCGATCGCGGCAATGGCGCTGCGCGAGCAGAGAAGCCGGCCGATGGTGATCATCGCCGGCGCCAAGAAGCTGGCGCAGCTCTACATGACGCCGATTCTGGCGCAGTTGGCGCGTCTGCCCAACGTCACGATCATCCCGACCGTCGAGGAAGGCCCGATCAATCATCCGTCGATCCGCACCGGACGCATCGAGCCGCACATGCCGACGCTGACGGCGTCCGACGTCGTCTATGCCTGCGGCTCGCCGCGCATGGTCAGCGCGCTCGCCGGCATGGTCGAGAAGGCCGGCGCGACCTTCTATGCCGATCCGTTCGACTCCGCCCCGCCGGAAGCGCCCTCCGGCCTGCTCGGGCGGATCAAGACCCTGGTGGCGCGACGGCCGCCGGAGCCGGAGCAGAGCCGCGACATCGGCAAGGGCCGCGAGGCCTCGGTCGATCCGTTCGAGCGGGCGCTGTCGCTGGTACCGAGAGGTCCGATCGAGGACGATATCGACCTGCAACGGCCCGCCGAGCCGCGCCGCAACGCGGTGGCCGAACGGGACCATGCGCTGTCGCTGGTCAGTCAGCGCGCGGCCCAGACGGAGGCCACCAGGCTTCAGGACCGGGCACGCCGCTCCGCCGGCCAGATGGCGTCCGGGCACGTGTGAGGGGGCGACGTTGGTGATGCCGTAGACCGGAACCAGGCACATCGCTTCGCCAACCGTCACGATCCTGTATTACGGTGAGAACCTCCGCTTTCGCAGCCTCGGCCGCGTCAGCCATCGAGGCTCAGATCTCACCGATGCCAGACCCGGTTGCCGTCAAAGACAGTCCCGCGCCGCGCCGGCGGCGCCGCTTTCCAAAGCTGCTCGCACTGGCGACCTTCCTGTCGTTCGTGACGGTGGCGCTCGCCATCGGCTATTGGCTCTGGCAACCGGCGACCTTGCGGATCGCGGTCGGGCCGGCCGGTGGCGACGACGACACGCTGGTCCGGGCCATGGCGGAGGCCTTCGACACCAAGGACGACGCGGTACGGCTGGTGCCGATCGCAACCGATGGACCGCTGCAGAGCACCACCCTGCTGGCGAACGGACAGACCGACCTCGCCGTCGCCCGCGGCGATCTGCAGCTGCCGCCGACGGCGCGCTCGATGGCCATCCTCCGGCGCAATCTGCTGGTGCTGTGGTCGGCTTCGTCCCGGGGATCGAAGCCGAAATCGGATTCGCGGGTGAAAAGCATCGCCGATCTGGCCGGCCGCCGCCTCGGCGTGATCGGGGCCAGCCAGGTCAACGTCGCCCTGCTCCGCGTCGTACTCGGCGAGTCCGGCGTCAATCCGGACAAGGTCGCGGTCGTCCAGTTCGGTGTCAATCAGGTGGCAGACATGACGGCGGATATGACGCTCGATGCCTTCGCGATGGTCGGCGCGCTCAATGACAAGACGATCGCCGACGCCATCACCGCCACCGCCCGCCGCCGCGGCGAGCCGCGCTTTCTCGCTGTCGACGTGTCCGAAGCGATCGCCGAGCGACATCCGCTCTATGAGTCTGACGAAATTCCGACCGGCGCCTTCGGTACCACTCCGCAGCGGCCGGACGACAAGGTGGAGACGGTCGGGGTCAATCAGCTGATCATCGCCGCAGCTTCGCTGCCGGAGGATACGGCCGGCACGTTCACGCGGCAGCTGTTCACGGTCAAGGCGCAGCTCGCGAAGACCGTTCCGAGCGCTGCCAAGATCCAGAAGCCCGACACCGACAAGGACGCGGCGCTGCCGGCCCATCCCGGCGCCGCCGCCTATATCGACAACAACGAGCGCAGCTTCCTCGACAAATACAGCGACTATCTCTGGGGCGCTGTGCTCGTGCTGTCGGGCCTCGGGTCAGCTGCAGCGTGGCTGCGCCACTACCTCAAGCGCGACGAGCGCATGGACAACACCGATCATCGCGACCGTCTGCTCTCGGCCATTGCCACCGCGCGGCAGGCGCAGACGCCGGCCGAGCTCGATCAGATGCAATGCGAGGCCGACGCCATCCTGCGTGAGACCTTGGCCTGCCACGACGACGGCGCGATCGAGGACGGCGATCTCACCGCCTTCAACCTGGTGCTGATCCAGTTTCACGAGGCGGTCGCCAGCCGGCGCGCCATGCTCGCGGCGGACGGACAACGCAGTCTTGCGCCGGTGCGGAACGGCTGAAGCAACCGCGCTGCCCTGTCGTCAGATCAATTTGCGCCGCGCCAGGCTGCGCATCAGCGCGCCGAGGCCAGAGGCGGTCGAGCCGGGGCGCTGAGATGACGTCCGGGCATGTGTGAGGTGCAAAACGCCTTCTGATCTGCTTCACGCTAGCAGCAACCGAATTGGCACCCGGCGATCCCCCGCTGCGTTGCTTACGCCGCGGGAGGATCCGGGACGTAGATGTTCAGCTCCAGCACGATGCGCAGATCTGCCAAGGCAGCGAGGAGATTCCAGTCAAATGCCTCGCCTGTGTGCTCATCACAGAACCAGCCGACATAGAAGCTAACGCGCCCACCGGTAGCTACCAGCCGCCGCAGCAGCGCGCGATGCGGCGCGAGCCACGCCAGCGCGGCGGTCATTTTCGTCGATAACGCCGTCCGAGAGGCCCGTCCGAACTCGATCGTACAATATGATCTGTCCTGCTTACCGCCAAGGCTGCGGCCGTTGGGCGTCCGTCGCTCCTCTCCCTTGCTCCAGATCACTTTCGGCTGTCGTCCGAGGGTTTGGCAGACGGCGGCGAGATCGCGGGATGGGTGTCGGATCTGAAGCGAGAGCTTGGTCGACTGGCGTCGCATATTGTCTGACTCACGACCGCTGCGGCGTATGGATTCCGGGCTCGCGCTGTCGCGCGCCCCCGGAATGACATCGAACTTGTGGAGGCCGCGTGGGTCAAATCAGCTTGCGCCGCGCAAGGCTGCGCATCAGCGCACTGAGGCCGAACGTCCACGGCTCGCATTCGTCGCTGTTGCGCATGCGGTTGACGAGACGGCCGAGCTGCGGCGCCGAGATGGTGACGATGTCGTCGCGCTTGTGCGTAAACCCCTGCCCCGGCGCGTCGCGGTCCTTCACCGGCGCGAACATGGTGCCGAGGAACAGCGCGAAGCCGTCGGGATATTGATGCACGGCGCCGATGGTCTGGGCGACGAGATCAGTCGGATCGCGGCTGATCTTGCTGATGGAGGAATGGCCGTCGAGCACGAAGCCGTCGCTGCCGGTCACCGTCAGCGCGACATCCATCTTCCTGACGTCGTCGAGCGTGAAGCTCTTGTCGAACAGCCGCAGCAAGGGGCCGATCGCGCAGGAGGCGTTGTTGTCCTTGGCCTTCGACAGCAGCAGCGCCGAGCGGCCTTCGAAGTCGCGCAGATTGACGTCGTTGCCAAGCATCGCGCCGACGATGCGCCCGCGGCTCGACACCGCCAGCACGACCTCCGGCTCTGGGTTGTTCCAGGTCGATTTCGGATGCAGCCCGGCATCCATGCCGGTGCCGACCGATGACAGCGTCGGCGCCTTGGTGAAGACCTCGGCATCGGGGCCGATGCCGACCTCGAGATACTGGCTCCAGGCATTCTGCTCGATCAGCACCTGCTTCAGGTGCATCGCCTGCTCGGAGCCCGGCTTGAGCTTGGAGAAATCGTCGCCGACGAGCCGCACCACTTCTTTCCGGATCGCATCGGCCGACGCCGGATTGCCGCGCGCCCGCTCCTCGATGACCCGCTCCAGCATCGAGATCGCGAAGGTGACGCCGGCGGCCTTCAACACCTGCAGATCGACCGGCGCCAGCATCCAGGGTTTTGCCGGATCGCGGCGATCGGGCGGCGTGTTGGTCAGGATCTCGGCGAGGTCGCCGATCCGCTCGCCGCCCATGCCGCGCAAGGCCGCGCCGGGATCGTCGTGTTCGCACAGCGCGCTGACGGTCGGGAAAGCGGAGGTGACGTCGAACACACCGTCGCCGCGCACCGCGACCACGGCCGGGCCGTCGACATCGGGCCGCCAGGCCCGGCCGACCAGCGTTCCGCTGGTGCCGTCGTCGGGCAGGACGGTTTCGGGCGTCAAGGTGATCATGGCGGCGCGCTCCCTGTTGTTCTTGTTGCTCAGGGCACCCCTAGCATCGGTGCGTGCCGGCTCCAAGCCACACAGAGTCATTCCGGGGCGAGGCCGCAGGCCTCGAACCCGGAATCCCGAGGTGAGATGCCGGGCAAGCCAAGCTCGAGATTCCGGGTCCGCGTCCTTCGGGCGCGTCCCGGAATGACGGCCGTGTGGATTCAGGGATTCGGCGAGCTCTCGCCGGCGACCTGCAGCAGTTGCGAGCGGCGGACGCGCTCGCGATGGGCAGTGTAGAGGCCGCTGGAGACGATGAAGGCGGCGCCGACGATGGTCCAGACGTCCGGTACCTCGCCGAACACCAGGAAGCCGAGGATGCTGACCCACAGCAGCTGGGTGTAGGAGAACGGCGCCAGCACCGAGGCGTCGGCGTAGCGGAACGCCAGCACCACGATCCACTGCCCCGCGGTGGAGGCTATGCCGATCAGGAGCCCGAACAGGATGTCATGCCAGGTCGGCGTGACCCAGACCAACGGCACCATCGCGGTCAGCAGGCAGACGCCGGCGATCGAGGAATAGGTCATGATGGTGATGGCGTGCTCGCGCCCGCTCATCATGCGCGTCATGATCAGGGTGCAGGCCCAGGCGAACGCAGAGACGATCGGGAACAGCGCGGCGACATGGAACGCACCGGTGCCGGGCCGGAGGATGACGAGAACGCCGCACAGGCCGACCGCGGTCGCGATCCAGCGCCGCAGGCCCACCTTCTCGCTGAGGAAGATGATCGACAGCGCGGTGACGAACAGCGGTGCAACGAATCCCGTGGCGGAGGCTTCCGCGATCGGCAGGTAGCGCAGGCCGGAGATGAAGAAGATCGACGAGCCGAGCAACGCGACACCGCGCATCAGCTGGAACTTGATCCGGGTCGTGCGCAGCGCAAACAACGGCGAGCCCGGGATCATCGCCGGCACCATGATGGCTGCGAACACCACGAAGCGGATCCAGGTGATCTCGATCGAGGGCAGCGTCTTCGACAGATATTTCGCGGTCACGTCCGAGGTGCCGAGGAACACGGTCGACAGCAGGATCAGCGCGATGCCGCGGAACGGCCGATCGGCCCGCGCGGGCGCGCGCTTATGCGCCGCTGGCGGCTTCGCTTGCAGGGGCATCGGCGCGTCGTCGAGCCGCGCGGCAGCGGCCGCACTCGGTGGCGGGGTCACGGTCGAACTCGGATAATTCGGGAGCGGAACGAATCGGTGAGCGGCGACAAAACGCCAAATGCGCGGCTCCGACAACCCGCCGAAAGCGGGCAGCCGATATGCGCTGACCACGCGCCCCGGTAGCAATGCTCCGTAATTATCCGTGATGCTGCGCTACAGCATGGGCAGCCCGCGCGGCTTCGGCCCACGCGGAAAGGCGCGGTCGATCGCTGCGATCTCGGCCGCGGTCAGCTCGACGTCGCCGGCCGCGGCGTTCTCTTCGGCATGCTCCGGCCGCGACGCCTTGGGGATCGCAAGCAGCGACGAGGCGCGCGTCAGGAAGGCGAGTGCGATCTGTCGCGGCGTTGCGCCGTGCCGCTCTGCGATCCGCTGCAGCACCTCCCCGCCCGGGCTGCCGGCTTCCGGAAAGTCGTCATGGCCGAACGGCGAATAGGCCACGACCGCGACGCCATGCTGCCCGCACCACGGGATGACCACGTGCTCGATGGCGCGCTCCTGCAGATGATAGAGCACCTGGTTGCAGGCGATCTTGCCCTCGCCTGCGACCGCGAGCAGCTCGTCGAGATCATCGACGTCGAAATTGCTGACGCCCCAGGATGCGATCTTGCCGGCGGCCTTCAGCTCCTCGAACGCTGCCACCGTCGCCGCGAGCGGATAGGAGCCCGGCCAGTGCAGCAGATAGCAGTCGAGCCGGTCGGTCTTCAGCCGCTGCAGCGAGCGCTCGCAGGCGGTGATGGTGCCCCTGCGCGAGGCGTTGCTCGGCAGCACTTTTGAGACCAGGAACACCTCGTCGCGGCGGCCGGCGATGGCCTCGGCGATGACGAGCTCGGCGTCGCCATACATCTCGGCGGTGTCGATGTGACTCATGCCGAGATCGAGACCGCGGCGCAAGGTCGTGATGGCGCGGCTGCGGTCGGCGTGGTCGAGATACCAGGTGCCCTGCCCGATCACGGAGACGCCGGCGCCGCCGGTTCCGAATGTCTTGTGCTTCATGGGTTGGAGCATAGAGGATGGCGCGCGCGGCGTCGATTGGCCCGGCCGCTCAACTCTCGCGATGCGGGGCCTCTCCTTCACGCCCGTCATTCCGGGGCGACGCTCGCGACAAAATCGCGTAGCGATTTTGCGCGGAAGCGTCGAACCCGGAATCCCGAGCTTGGTTTGCGACGGTTCATGTCCACCATGTCGAGATTCCGGGTTCGAGGCCTTAAGGCCTCGCCCCGGAATGACGGTGTTCTCGGCTAGCTCGCCGCCGCAATCGGTGGGGTGTCCGCCGCCGTCTGCGCGATCAGACGCTTCATCTCCGGGATGCATGAGCCGCAATTGGTGCCGGCCTTGAGCGCTAAGCCGATCGCGGCGGGCGTGCGCGCGCCGGCGGCGATCGCATCGCAGATGGTGTCGCGGCCGACGCCGAAGCAGGCGCAGACGATGGGACCGCCGCCGACGCCATCCGGCGCGCGGCCCGACAGCAGCACGCGGCGCTGATCATCGTCGAGACGATCGGCCGCGAACATCGTCTTCACGACGTTCCAGTCGCCGGCATCATGTCCCGGGCCGACGAACAGGCAGGTTTCGATACGGTCACCGGCGAACGAGGCGGCGCGATAGACGCCGCCGCCGACATCCATGTAGTCGGCGACGTCGTCGGTCGCGCGCGCCCTCAGCCAGGCCGGCCAGCGCGACAGGTCGCCATTGTCGGCGAACAGATAGCCGAATCCGCCCTGCACCGTCGCCCGCACCCACCACAGATGCGACGGCAGCGTGAGCTCGGTCCGCGACAGGATGAAGCCGCGGAACACATACTCATAAGGACTGATCGCGGCCGGCGTCGCCTTGGCCTCGGGCTGCCCGGAAAACGGATCGGTGTAGGAGGCGACCAATGCGCCGACGCGGCCATGCGAGGAGTTGGTCGCGTTCCAGTGGATCGGCGCGAACAGCATGCCGCGCTGCTGCCGCTCACTCACGACGACCTTGAGGATGCACTGGCCGTGATCGGTCGTCACCCTGGCGAAGCCGTCATGCATCAGGCCGTAGCGCAAGGCATCATCCAGATGGACCTCGACGAACGGCTCCGGCAGATGGGCTGACAGCCGCGGGCTGAGGCCGGTGCGCGTCATCGTGTGCCACTGGTCGCGGATGCGTCCCGTGTTGAGCCGCAGCGGGCGCGCCGCATTGGTCTCGCTGCGCAGCGCCGGCACCTCGGGCGCGACGAAGCGCGCCTTGCGGTCGTTGGTGAAGAAGGCGCCGTCGGCGAAGAAGCGCGGCTCGGGCGGCTTGCCTGCACGCGCCGGCCACTGCACCGGCGCCATCGCGTCGTATTCGTCATCGGTGAGCGTCGCCAGCGCGCCGATGTCGAAATCGCGGCTGCCGTCGTTCTCGAACGCCGACAGCGCGGCGTGCTCGCGGAACACGTCGGCCGCGGAATTGTAGGTGAAGGCGCTGCCGAAGCCGAGCCGCTTGGCGACCTCGCTCACGATCCACCAGTCCGGCCTGGCCTCGCCGGCCGGCGCGAGGAAGGCGCGCTGGCGCGAGATGCGCCGCTCGGAATTGGTCACGGTGCCCGACTTCTCGCCCCAGGCCTGCGCTGGCAGCAGCACGTGCACGCCGGCATCGACGGTGTCGTTGGAGCGGACGTTCTCGGAGACGACGAGCAGCTCGAGCTTCTTCAAGGCGGCGCGGACGAGATCGGCGTCCGGCAGCGACACCGCCGGATTGGTGCCGATCACCCACAGCGCCTTGATCTCGCCGCGCGCGATGGCCTCGAACATCGCGACCACCTTCAGCCCCTCATGGGTGGCGATGTCGGGCGCCTTCCAGAAGCGGCGGACGCGGTCGACGTCAGGCGGCGTGAAGCCCATATGGGCGGCGAGCTGGTTGGCGAGCCCGCCCACCTCGCGGCCGCCCATCGCATTGGGCTGGCCGGTCAGCGAGAACGGTCCCATCCCAGGCTTGCCGATGCGTGCTGACGCGAGATGGCAGTTGAGGATCGCATTGACCTTGTCGGTGCCCTGCGCCGACTGGTTGACGCCCTGCGAATACAGGGTGACGACCTTGGGCGTGTCGCGGAACAACTTGAAGAAAGCGGTGACGTCGGCCTCGGACAGACCGGTCGCGAGCGCGGTCGCGCCCGCGCTGCCGGCAAGGCTGCGCGCCCGCGCCAGCGTCTCGTCGAAGCCACTGGTGTGGCTGTTGATATAGTCGCGGTCGAGCGCGCCATGATCGGCGAGATGAACCAGCAGGCCGGAGAACAGCGCCGCATCGGTGCCGGGCTTGAGCCCAAGAAACAGGTCCGCTTCGCTCGATGTGTCGGTGCGGCGTGGGTCGATCACCACGAACTTCGCGCCGCGCGCCTGCTTGTTGGCCAGCATGCGCTGGTACAGCACCGGGTGGCACCAGGCGGCATTGCTGCCGACGAAGACCAGCAGGTCGGCGTGGTCGAGATCCTCATAGGTGCCGGGCACGGTGTCGGCGCCGAAGGCGCGGCGGTGCCCGGCGACCGACGAGGCCATGCACAGCCGCGAATTGGTGTCGACATTGGCCGAGCCGAGAAAGCCCTTCATCAGCTTGTTGGCGACGTAATAGTCCTCGGTCAGCATCTGGCCGGAGAGATAGAACGCGACCGCGTCCTCGCCGTCGCGGGCGACGATGTGCTTCAAACGGGTCGCGACGTGATCGAGCGCATCGCTCCACGCCACCCGCTGCATGCCGCCCTTGCAGCGGATCATCGGATAAAGCAGCCGGCTCTCGAGCCCGAGCGTCTCGCCGAGCGCCGAGCCCTTCGAGCAGAGCCGGCCGAGATTGGCCGGATGCGAAGGGTCACCGGAGATCGCAGCGCCGCCGCCGCCATCGGGCGTGGCGAGCACGCCGCAACCGACGCCACAGTAGGGACAGGCCGTGCGCACCGTGCGCAGCTTGGGATCGACTGTCGTCATCGTCGTGCGCGGCCCCTCTCACGCTGCCTGCGGCCGCGCCCCCGCGCGGCCAAACATCATCGCGGTCCGGATCGATGCGATCGGTTCGCGGTTGCGGATCATGTCGCGATACCACAGCGCATCCTGAGTCTCGCCGATCAGCACGGCGCCAGTGAGGCGGCCATCGGCGATGACGAGCTTCTTGTAGGTGCCGCGCCTGGCGTCGTTCAGCACCATCGCCTCGCTGCCCTCGGCGCCCATGAAGTCGCCGGCCGAGAACACGGACACGCCTGACACCTTCAGGTTGGTCGACACCACGCTGCCCTGATAGGCCGCCTTGCGGCCGGCCAGATGCCGCGCCAGCACCCGCGCCTGCTCATAGGCGGGCTCGACGAGACCATAACAGGTGCCACGATGCTCGGCGCATTCGCCGAGCGCAAAGATGCCGGGCGCACTGGTCTGCATGACGTCGTCGACCACGATGCCGCGATTGACGGCGAGCCCCGCCTCTTTCGCGAGTGCAACATTCGGCCGGATGCCGGCAGCGAAGATCACGGCGTCGGTGGCGAGGCGCCGCCCATCGGCGAGCTCGACTTCTTCGACGCGACCGTCGCCATGGATGGCCGCGGTGCTGGCATTGAGCAGAACCTCGATCCCTTTGCGCGCCACCAGCGATTTGAGCAACGCGGCCGCCGGCGCGTCGAGCTGCCTCTCCATCAGCCGGTCCATCAAATGCAGCAGCGTCACCCTGGCGCCGGCACGCGCCAGGCCATAGGCCGCTTCCAGCCCGAGCAGGCCGCCGCCGACGACCACCACGCGCCCCTTCTTCGCCGCGAGCGCCAACAGCACGTCGGTATCGCGGCTGTCACGGAACGTATGAACGCCCGGTAGATCGGCGCCGGGCACGGGAAGCCGCAGCGGCAGTGAGCCGGTGGCCAGAACCAGGCGCGAGAACGCCACGTTCTCATCGTTCTCGATCTGGAGCTCGCGGCGGCCGACATCGATGGCGGTCACGCGCGCACCGTATTTCAGTGTCACGCCGCGCTCCCGCCACCAAGTGGCTGGCTTGAGCTCGATCTCGTGGGACGCGGCCTCGCCGGCCAGCACCGACGACAACAGCACGCGATTGTAGGCCAGCCGCGGCTCCTCGCCGATGACGGCGATCGCGTAGCGGCCGAGCGCGGTCTGCGACAGCTCTTCGGCCAGCTTTGCCGCGGCCATGCCATTGCCGACGATGACGAGTGGTTCACTCAACGGGCCTACTCCGCCGCCTGCGCCTTGCCATAGGCTTCCGCGATCATGTAGCCGGACAGCGTGCCGTAGGCGGCGGTCCAGGCCGCCGCGACGTCATCCGTCCAGGCGTCGCCGAGCCCCTTCTCCAGCGTCCACAGCAGCGCGGAGCCCACCACCGGATAATGCTCCGGCTTGGCGCCATAGCCGACATGGCGCTTGGCGAGCGCGCTCGCCGCCGGCAGCACCGTCTGCAAATTCGACAGACCGCCGACGACCACCGCAAGTGTGCCCATCAGCTTCTTGCGCTGCTCGGTCATATCGGCGGGAAACATCGCCTTCACCTGAGGCGCGACCTCGAACAGGCGATCGTAGAAAATGACCGCGGCCTGCTCCGAGATCGGCGCGACCTTGGCGAAGCTGTCCTGAACGAGCTCGATCTGAGACGGCGTCATGGGAAATCCTGCGATGATGGAAACGAGAACCCGTTAGTCGCCTGGGGCGGAGGACGGTTCGATTCGACCTCCGCCGCCGAAATCGTCATGCCGCTTCGACGAAGCGGTGCCGCTCGTAGAGGAACTCCAGCACGCGCTGGCGGCACTTGACGTAGGTAGCATTCGTCGCGAGGTCGAGCCGCTTGCGCGGCCGCGGCAGCGCGACATCGAGCACCTCGCCGATGCGCGCGCTCGGCCCGTTGGTCATCATCACGATGCGGTCCGACAGCAGCACGGCCTCGTCGACGTCGTGCGTGATCATAAGGATCGTGTTGCCGAGCTTCTGGTGCAGCGCCATCACGGAGTCCTGCAGATGCGCGCGGGTCAGCGCGTCGAGCGCGCCGAACGGCTCGTCGAGCAGCAGCACCTTCGGCTCCATCGCGAGCGCACGCGCGATGCCGACGCGCTGCTTCATGCCGCCCGAGATCTCGTTGGGCCGCTTGTCCTTGGCATGCGTCATCTGCACCAGGTTGAGATTGTGCAGGGTCCAGGCGTCGCGCTCGGCCCGGGTCTTGGTCTTGCTGAACACCTTGTCGACGCCGAGCCGCACATTCTCGTAGACCGTGAGCCAGGGCAGCAGGCTGTGGTTCTGGAACACGACGGCGCGGTCCGGCCCGGGCGAGTTCACCTCGCGCTCCTCCAGCAGCACGCCGCCGGTGGTCGCCGTGGTGAGACCCGCCACGATGTTGAGCATCGTCGACTTGCCGCAGCCGGAGTGGCCGATGATCGAGACGTACTCGCCCTTCGCGATCGAGAGATTGATGTCCTTCAGCACTTCGGTCGTCGTGGTGCCGCGGGTGAAGGTCTTGTCGACGTGATCGAGCTTCAGATAGGCCATGATCCGTTACCTCTCAGTTCGTCGCGGTGCCGCGGGTGACGATCTTGCCGACGACCGCAATCAGACGATCGAGCACGAAGCCGATGATGCCGACATAGAACAGCGCCAGGATGATCTCGCTGATATGCGAGGAATTCCACGCGTCCCAGATGAAGAAGCCGATGCCGACGCCGCCGATCAGCATCTCGGCCGCGACGATGGCGAGCCACGACAGGCCGATGCCGATGCGCAGGCCGGTGAAGATGTAGGGCGCCGCCGCCGGGATCATGATCTTGGCGAAGAACTCCAGCGGATTGAGCTGCACCACCGCCGCGACGTTGCGATAATCCTGCGGGATGTTGCGGATGCCGACCGCGGTGTTGATGATGATCGGCCAGACCGAGGTGATGAAGATGACGAAGATCGCCGACGGCTGGCCGTCGCGAAAGGCGGCGAGCGACAGCGGCAGCCAGGCGAGTGGCGGAATCGTGCGCAGCACCTGGAAGATCGGATCGAGGCCACGCATCGCCCACACCGACTGCCCGATCAGGGTGCCGACGCCGACGCCGATGACCACGGCAATCGCGTAGCCGAAGGCGACGCGGCGGAGGCTCGCTTCGAGATGCCAGAACAGGCCCTTGTCGACGCCGCCATGATCGAAGAACGGATGGAAGATCAGCTCGCGGGTCTCGGTGAACACGCGCGACGGCGGCGGCAGCGCCGAGCCGGCCCGGCGGCAGACCAGCTCCCAGATCAGCAGGAACAGCGCCATGACGATGAGGGGCGGAACGACGCGGACGGCCGCCTCTCGCGCCATCTTCACATATCTTTCGGCGCGCGGCTGCTGCTTCGGCGTCATCGTCACGACGGACGCCGAGGTGGGCGCCGCCACCTTGGGAGCGCTATCCTTGGGAGCGCTATCATTGGTCAACGCGGGCATGGACATCGGAAGCCTTTCTCCGTGCAATGAGAGGGCGCCGCGCGCTGACGCACGCGGCGACTGATCCTGATCAGACGTCGACCCGCTTGATCGACAGCGACTTCAGATACGCAGCCGGGTCCTGCGGATCGAACACCTTGCCGTCGAAGAACGTCTCCTTGCCGCGGGAGGTCGATGTCGGGATCTCGGTGGCGGCGACGTTCATCTCCTTGGCGGCCTCGCGCCAGATGTCCTCGCGGTTGACCTTGGCGATCAGCGATTTGGCGTCGAAGCCGGCTTCATATTTGCCCCAGCGGATATCCTCGGTGATGAACCAGAGGTCGTGGCTCTGGAACGGATAGGAGGCGAAGTCGCGCCAGTACTTCATGATGTGCGGGGAGTCCTCGACCACCTTGCCGGTGCCGTAGTCGAACTTGCCGGCCGTGCGCCCGGCGACGTCCTCGACCGGGCAGTTCATCCACTGCCGCTTGGCCATGATGGTCGCGAGCTCCTGCTTGTTCTCGGCCTTGTCGCACCATTGCTGGGCTTCCATGACCGCCATCGTCAGCGCCTTCGCGGCCTTGGGAAATTTGTCGACATACGCGGCGCGCATCGCGAACGACTTCTCGGGATGCTTGTTCCAGATCTCGCCGGTGGTGACCGCGGTGTAGCCGATGCCCTGGTTCACGAGCTGCGCATTCCATGGCTCGCCGACGCAGAAGCAGTCCATGGTGCCGACCTTCATGTTGGCCACCATCTGCGGCGGCGGCACCACGATGGTCTCGATGTCCTTGTCCGGATCGATGCCGCCGGCCGCGAGCCAATAGCGGATCCAGAGGTCATGGGTACCGCCGGGGAAGGTCATCGCGGCCTTCACCGACTTGCCGGAGGCCTTCTTCTTCTCGAGCGCCGCCTTGAACGGCGCCGTGTCCAGGCCGAGCTTGAGATCGGCATATTCCTTGCCGACGGAGATGCACTGCGCATCGAGGTTCAGGCGCGCCAGGATATACATCGGCGTCGGCTGGTTGTTCTGTGTCACCTTGCCCGACGAGATGAGGTAGGGCATCGGGGTGAGGATGTGCGCGCCGTCGATGCCGTTGCCCTCGGAGCCGAGCACGAGGTTGTCGCGGGTCGTGCCCCACGAGGCCTGCTTCTGCACGTCGACATCGGGCATGCCGTATTTGGCGAACAGCCCCTTGTCCTTGGCGACGAACAGCGGACCGGCATCGCTGAGCGCGATGAAGCCGAGCTTGGCACTGGTGACTTCCGGCCCCGCCCCCTGGGCGAAAGCTCCGCCCGGCAAGTTCAGCTTCGCGGCTGCAAGCAGCGCAGCCGTGCCTGCACCGGCCTTGAGAAGCTGACGACGGCTGAGGCCGTTGCGGCGAGCGGGATTGGCAGTCTTCGTCATGAGTGCTGTCGTCCTTTGTCTGAAAAGCGCTCGATGGGGTGAAAGGCCCGTCCGTCAGGCGCCGCACGAGCGCGCACAAAGGCGCGTTCCGAGGTAAGCCTCGGAGGGGGCAGCGTCAGATGTCGGATGGGGTTTGCGCAGACGGCATCGATGGCGTCGGAGTCAACTATTCAAGCTTCATGCCAAGGATCCGGCGATCCAGAAGGCTTGAATAATCAATAGTCTAGCTAAATTGGCCCCGACCTCTGGATGCTCGCAACCGCTCGTAAAATTTGCGATTCGCCCACTTTGTGTGCGGCGCACACAAAGTGGGCACGCCGCGATTGTTCGCTGAGCATCAGATCAACAATAGGTCGGGGTCACGCTGCGGCAGCAGCCACGCTGCGGTGTAGTCCGCTGTAAACGTTGGCTTTTGTTGTTGCCACCAAATTTGGCACACGCTTTGCTTGAAATTTTGCAAGTCAACGATGACTGCGGTTCGCCGGACTGTCGAGGCCGATGGCGCCTGATCTCCGGGTCGGATTCTCGCACGCCACCGAGGTCCCCTCGGCGCGGTCGTCGTGACACCCTTCCCGCATTCGACACCCGAACCGCCTGCACGCTGCGATGTCCCTGGAGAGGCGGAGCCCCCCTCCCAAGGGAGCACGCAATCGTCTCCCGAGAGCAAGCAAAAGGATGTTTGAATGTCGTATCTCGCGCCTTCAGAATTCGTCACCAAGATGGTGGACGCAGGCGAGTCCAAGATCTTCATGTCGACGCGCGACACTGTCATCCGCGCCTACATGGCGGGCGCGATCCTCGCGCTCGCGGCCTGGTTCGCCGTCACCATCAATGTGAACACCGGCCAGCCGATCGTCGGCGCCCTGTTGTTTCCGGTCGGCTTCTGCATGCTTTATTTGCTAGGCTTCGATCTTCTGACGGGCGTGTTCGTGCTCTCGCCCCTGGCCCTGATCGACAAACGGCCGGGCGTGACGATCGGAGGCGTGCTGCGCAACTGGGGACTTGTCTTCATCGGCAACTTCGCCGGGGCGCTGACGGTTGCCTTCATGATGGCGTTCGTGACCACGTTCGGCTTCACGCAAGAGCCGGACAAGGTCGGCGCCGTCATCGGCAATATCGGTGAAGGCAGGACGCTCGGCTACGCGGCGCATGGCGCGGCCGGCATGGCGACGCTGTTCATCCGCGGCATGCTGTGCAACTGGATGGTCTCCACCGGAGTGGTCGGTGCGATGATCTCGACGACGGTCCCGGGCAAAGTGCTGGCGATGTGGATGCCGATCCTGGTCTTCTTCTACATGGTCTTCGAGCATTCGGTGGTGAACATGTTCCTGTTCCCGTCGGGGCTGATGCTCCATGCGAAGTTCTCGATCATGGACTACTTGGTCTGGAACGAGATCCCGACCGTGCTCGGCAATCTTGTCGGCGGCCTCTCGTTTACCGGCCTGACGCTCTATGCCACCCATATCAGGACGCAGCCGAAGCGGGATGCCAAGATCGCAGCCCGCGCCGCCGCCTGATTCCGTTTCCCTCGGAGAGCCCGGCCCCCGATAGGCTCGGGCTCCCTCCACTTCGCCCATAGCCCAAATGCCATTGCGGATCACAATCGGAGCGCATTCCGACAAAGGGCAGAAGCCGGGCAACCAGGACTTCCACGGCGCCCTGATTCCCGACGAGCCGGCGCTCAGCCTGAAGGGTATCGCAATCGCAATCGCAGACGGGATCAGCAGCAGCGAGGTCAGCCACATTGCGAGCGAGTCGGCGGTCAAGAGCTTCCTGACCGACTATTACTGCACGCCGGATGCCTGGTCGGTGAAGACCTCGGCGCAACGCGTGATCGCCGCGGCCAACTCCTGGCTGCACGCTCAAACCAGGGCCAGCCAATACGCCTATGACCGCGACAAGGGCTATGTCTGCACGCTCAGCGCGATCGTGATCAAGGCGGCCACGGCGCACCTCTTCCATATCGGCGATTGCCGCGTCTATCGTCCCGCCGGCAATTCGCTGGAGCAGCTCACCGACGATCACCGCATCACGATCTCATCGCAGCAGAGCTATCTCGGGCGCGCGCTCGGCGTCAATCCTCAGGTCGAGATCGACTATCAGGCTATCCGGATCGAGCGCGACGACATCTTCGTGCTCGCAACCGATGGCGTTCATGAGCATGTCGGCAAGCGTTTCATCGCGGACGTGTTGAAAGAGAGATCACACGACCTCGACCAGGCGGCCCGTATCATCGTCGCAGAGGCGCTGGCGCAGGGCAGCCCGGACAATCTCACGATCCAGATCGTACGGATCGACGAGCTCGGCGTGGCCGACCCGGCCGAGATCCCGGTCCAGGCCGAGCAGTTGCCGCCCGCGCCGTTGCTGGACGCGCGGATGATCTTCGAGGGCTACAGGATCGTGCGCGAGATCCATGCGAGCAGCCGCAGCCATATCTATCTGGCCGTCGACGTGGAGACGCAGCTCGCCGTCGCCATCAAGGTGCCCTCGATCGACCTGCGTGGCGACCCGGCCTATCTGAAGCGGTTCCTGATGGAGGAGTGGATCGCGCGGCGAATCGACAACCCCCACGTGCTGAAGGCCTGCGCATCGACGCGCCGCCGCGATCATCTCTACGTCGTCACGGAATTCATCGAAGGCCAGACCTTGGCGCAATGGATGATCGACAACCCGAAACCGGACCTTGCGACCGTCCGCGACATCGTCGAGCAGATCGCGAGGGGACTGCAGGCGTTTCATCGGAGGGAAATGCTGCACCAGGATCTGCGGCCGCAGAACATCATGATCGACCGCACCCGAACGGTGAAGATCATCGATTTCGGCTCGGTGCGCGTCAGCGGCGTGATCGAAGCCGAGCCGGCGGCCGACCACGACAGCATCCTCGGGACCCAGCAGTATACGGCGCCCGAGTATTTTCTCGGCGAGGGCGGCTCCGAATGGTCCGATCAGTTCTCGCTGGGAGTCATCGCTTACCAGATGCTGACGGGGCGATTGCCCTACGGCGCGCAGATGGCGCGGGCAAGAACCCGGGCGCAGTTTCGCAAGGTCCGCTATGTGCCCGCTTCCGGCGATGACCGTGCGATCCCGCTCTGGATCGACGGCGCCCTCCGGCGCGCCGTTCACCCGCTCGCCTCCAAGCGCTACGAGAGCCTGTCGGAATTAGTCTTCGACCTTCGGCACCCCAATCCAGGCTACGTCAGCAGCAGCCCGACGCCACTGATCGAACGCAATCCGCTGCTGTTCTGGAAGGCAACGACCGCCCTGCTTGCCGGCGCGGTGCTCATCCTGCTCGCGGCCCGCCACGGCGGCTGGTAGGCGGGCCGGCCGGATGCCACGGGATCAGACAGGTTCAGGGACGATCGTGCCGAGCGGCCTCGGCGCCACGCCCGCCCCGGGCTTCATGCGGAAATCATAGGTCATCAGATACCACGGCCCGGAGGCCAGCTTGCCGTCCGGCATCACCGGATCGCTGCGTTGTTCCACCTGCGCGATGAGATCATCCTTGACCCCAAACACGACATCGCTGTCGAGATAGTCATCGCCGGCGATGAAGACATGGGTGACCAGGGGCTCGTGGCCTTCGGCTGCGACCAGGAAGTGCACGTGGGCCGGCCGCATCGGATGACGCTTGGTCTGCAGGATCATCTGACCGACGGGCCCATCGGTCGGGATCGGATAGCTGCAGGGCAGAATGGTGCGGAAGAAGAAGCGACCGTCGGAATTGGTGATGAACCGCGCCCGCGACGACGGCCCCTCGGATTCGTAGGACGGCCGCTGTGAATCGTAGAAGCCCTCGTCATCGGCGTGCCAGACGTCGACGGTCGCGCCAGCCAGCGGCACGCCCGCGAGATCGGTGACCCGCGCCTGGACGAACATCTTCTCACCCTTGAGACTGGCCGAAATGTCCGTGCCATGCGGCGTCACCCTGTGCTCGCCGACATAGAACGGGCCGAGCACGGTGGTCTCTGTCGCCCCTGCCCGATCCCGGTGATTGACGGCGTCGACCAGCATCGAGACACCGAGCACGTCGGACAGGAGAATGAATTCCTGCCGGCTTGCGGTGCAGGTCTGACCGGTCCGGGTCAGAAAGTCGATCGCGGCCCCCCATTCCTCGAAGGTGAGGTTGGTCTTGCGGACGTAATCGTGCAGCGACTTCACCAGCTCCTGCAGCAGGAACCTGGCGCGCGCATCGGGGGTCTGGTCGAAGCTTCCGATGACGGCGTCCGTGAGCTCGGCTTCGTTGAATTGCGTCATGGCGGTCCTCCCTCGGCGGAAATCTACACGAGCGCCGGTGGCTGGGTAAGTGTCGCGATTGGAACCAAAAGCGAAATTCGGCTATGACCCGGAACGTCACGAACAATAGCGCGCGAACCAGACCGCAACTGACCCGCGCCCCCCAAGGAGACGCCCCGATGCTCGCCCCCGCCTCTGCTGAATCTGCCGGCATGTCGAAAGCCGCGCTCGACCGTATCGATGCCCATCTGCGACAGCGCTATGTCGAGGCCGGACGGTTTCCCGGCACGCAGCTGACGATCTACCGCCGCGGCAAGATCGTGCATGCGAGCTCACTCGGCTATGCAGATGTCGAACGCAAGGTGCCGGTCAGCGACGACACGATCTACCGCATCTATTCGATGACCAAGCCGATCACCACCGTGGCCTTCATGATGCTGGTCGAGGAAGGCAAGGTCACCCTCGACGAGCCGGTCGCGAAATACATTCCGGAGTGGAAGAACCTCGGCGTGTTCGTCGCCGGCACGGCACCCGCTTTCATGACCCGGCCGCCGACGCGGCCGATGCTGATCGTCGACCTGCTGCGTCATACCTCCGGCCTCACCTACGGCTTCCAGCAACGATCCAATGTCGACGCCGCCTATCGCGACGCCAACATCGGCGCGGTCGAGAAGGCAGGCACGCTGTCGTCGATGATCGATGATCTCTCGCGGATTCCGCTGGAATTCTCGCCGGGCGAGGCCTGGAACTACTCCGTCTCCACCGACGTGATCGGGTACCTCATCGGCAAGATCGCAGACCAGCCGTTCGAGCAATTCCTCAAGGAACGCATTCTCGATCCGCTCGGCATGGAGGACACCGATTTCCATGTTCCGGCCGCCAAGGCGCACCGGCTGGCGGCCTGCTATTCGGTCGACGCAGGTGGCGGCGTGTCATTCCACGCCGCCGATCGCAGGGACGGCCTCACCCTGCAGGACGATCCGGCGACCAGCTCATTCCTGAGCCCGCCGGCGTTCATCTCCGGAGGCGGCGGACTGTGCTCGACATCCGCGGATTATCTGACGTTCTGCCGCGCCTTGATCAACGGCGGCGCGCTCGGCGGCGTCCGCCTGCTCGGGCCGAAGACGCTGAAGCTGATGACCAGCAATCACCTGCCCGGCGGCGTCGATCTCCCAACGCTGTCGCGCTCGATGTTCTCGGAAGCCGCCTATAACGGCATCGGCTTCGGCCTCGGCTTCGCGGTGACCATGGATCCGGCGAAGACGCTGATCCCCGGCAGCGCCGGGGAGTATGCCTGGGGCGGCGCGGCCTCGACCGCGTTCTGGATCGATCCGGCGGAGGAGCTGATCACGGTCTTCATGACCCAGGTGCTGCCGTCGAGCGCCTACCCGGTCCGGCGCGAGCTGCGGACCATGGTCTATGCGGCGATCACCGAGAGCAACGTGTAGCGGCGGGCTGTTGCTGCCAAGCCGAGCATGGAACCGGCCGCGCGCACAGGACTTCTTGGTGCCGACCGGCCGGCTTCTCTTATTCTAACGACCATGTGATCGGCTGGGGCGGCAGAGGCGTTGTGGAGGTGGGCGCTCCGGATTGATATCCTCTCGCCGCAGACCCTCCCCACGGCGCCAGCCAAACCTTCGTCCTGCCGCAGGCGGGCGTGGCCGGGCGACGAAGACCACCACCTCAACGGGGCATCAGTGCCGAAACTCTCCCTGCCGGTCCGGCTCGCTCTCCTGGTCGCAGGGACCACGTTGCCGCTCATCCTGTTCGCGGGCGGGATCGTCTTCCACAACTACATCCAGGACCGCAGCGACGCGCGGCAGCGGGTGCTCGACACCGTGCGCGGCATTCGCCTCACGCTCGATGCCGAAATGCAGCGCATGACCGGCGGCGTCCAGGTCCTGGCGCTGACCGACGCGTTGACCACCGGCGACTTCGAGCGCTTCCGCCCCATTGCGATGGGGTTCCTCGACCAATACGGCAAGAACGGTACGATCCTGGTCGCCGACCGCCAGGGACGCCAGCTGTTCTCGTCGTCCACGACCGATACGGCCCACCTTCCGCCGCGCAACAACCGCGAGATCACCGAGCGGGTTTTCGCGACGCGGCAGCCGCAATATTCCGACCTCTTCTATGGGGTGGTGAAGAAGGACCTCATCATCACCGTCGAGATACCGGTCTTTCGCGACGGCGAGGTCATCTACGACATCGTCTTCAGCCCTCCCATCGAGATGTTCCAGACCATCCTCGAAAAACAGCGGCCGAGCGCTGACTGGACGCTGTCCCTGCTGGACCGCAAGGCCACCGTGTTCGCACGCGTGCCCAATCCTG
This sequence comes from Bradyrhizobium ontarionense, assembly GCF_021088345.1. Taxonomy (NCBI): domain Bacteria; kingdom Pseudomonadati; phylum Pseudomonadota; class Alphaproteobacteria; order Hyphomicrobiales; family Nitrobacteraceae; genus Bradyrhizobium; species Bradyrhizobium ontarionense. Next base: position 2,668,672 of record NZ_CP088156.1, read on the forward strand.
CCGGGACGATCGGCAAGCAGGCCTCGCCCTCGGTCTACGATCGCATGATCCGGGAGCACGAGGCGCCGCTGTCGAGCCTGTCGCTCGAAGGCGTGGCGCTGCTGTCGAGCTTCACCCATTCCAGTCTGACCGGTTGGATCATCGGCGCCGGCATCGCCGAGACCTCGCTGGTCGCGCCGCTGTGGCGCAACCTCGCCATCACCAGTCTGATCGGCGGCATCATGCTGGCGATCGGCCTCGCCTTTGCGGTGCGGATGGCCACGACGATCGCCCGCGCCGAGACGCTGCACGATCTTCTCATCGAGGAGCTCAACCACCGCGTCAAGAACACGCTGGCGATCCTGCAGGCCATCGCGGTGCAGACCTTCCGCAGCGCCAGCCGCCAAGAACGCGAAAAGTTCGAAGGCCGGCTCGGGGCGCTCGCCGAAGCGCATAATCTTCTCAGCAAGGAGAAATGGCAGGGCTCCGAGCTCGAAGACGTGATCGGGCGCGTGCTCAAGCCGTACCGGCTGAACAATCCCGAGCGCATCAGGATCTCCGGCCCGAAGGTGGCGCTGTCGCCGCGGCTCGCCGTCGTGCTGTCGATGATCGTGCACGAGATCGCGACCAACGCGGCGAAGTACGGCGCGCTGTCCAACGACACCGGCGCCGTCGACCTGTCCTGGGAGTTGAGCGAGGCGGATGCTGCGAAGAAGCAGCCGGCGCAGCTCAGGCTGCTGTGGCAGGAGACCGGCGGCCCGGTCGTATCAGCACCGATCCAGCGCGGCTTCGGCTCGCGCCTGATCGAGCGCAGCGCGCGCGATCAGCTTGGCGGCGAGGCCACGGTCGATTTCCTGCCGCCGGGCGTGGTCTACACCATCACCTGCAAGCTCGAGGATTGAGGCGCCTCGGCGGCTCAGCCGAAGCTCTGCAGCGCCGGGAAGGTTTCGAGCAGCCAGATGCTGAAGGTCGAGACTGCGCCGGTGAGGAAGCCGATGCCGGTTGCGATCATCAGAACGCCCATGGCGCGCTCGACGTTCACGAGGTGGCCACGCAGCCGCATGAACAGCGCCGAGAACTGCTCGATCATGAAGGCGGCGATCAGGAACGGAATGCCGAGGCCGGCAGAGTAGACCGCGAGCAGCCCGGCGCCCTTGGCGACGGTTGCCTCCGCGGCGGCGATCGACAGGATCGCGGCCAGGATCGGGCCGATACAGGGGGTCCAGCCGAATGCGAAGGCGAGCCCCATGATATAGGCGCCCCACAGGCCGACCGGCTTCGGGATCGGCAACCGTCCCTCGCGCATCAAGAACGTGATACGGGTCAGCCCGAGGAAGTGCAGGCCCATGACGATGATCACGATGCCGGCGAGGATCGACAATTGCTCGGACCAGACGCGGATCCAGCCGCCGATCAACGAGGCGCTTGCGCCAAGCATGACGAACACGGTCGAGAAGCCGAGCACGAACAGCCCGGCCGAGATCATCACGGCGCGCCGCGAGACCGCCGGCGGTTCCTCGCTTTCGATGTGCTCGATCGTGGCGCCGGTCAGATAGACCAGATAGGGCGGAACCAGCGGCAGGACGCACGGCGATAGGAAACTGACCAGGCCCGCAATGAAAGCCGCCGGAATCGATACGTTCTGGATCATGCGAGTCCCGCGATACGCCCCTAGGACGGCGTCACGACGCCGGGGTACGACGCTTCATGCCGCCGATATGGGGAATACGCAACAGCAGCGCTGTCGTTGCAGGCCGCAGAGGGGTATCTGGCGCGCTTCCGGTGAAGCCCAGTGGGAATGCCACGTTGAGGATCACACCCTGTTGATCTTACTCGAAGGCGCAGTCCGGGCGTGATCGCTTCATTGTCCGGTAGCATCCGGCTTGGTCTCTGCCGAACCTCACGGCCCGATCACGACAGATCACGTATGCGCTATTCGCACACGCGTGCGAGGATCGAACCGTGCTACTTGACCAGCCGCAACAGCGGTTGCCGGCGCTGTCCCGGCTGCACCTTGGGATCACGGAGCTTGTCGGGATTGTCAGCCTGCACCATCTCGTCGCAAAGCGCCTTGAGATCTTCTTCGCTGAGACGGTTCAGCTTCATGCGGAGGTCGAGAATGGCAACCGAGACCAAGTGCGCCGATTCGCGATTACCCGCCGCGGCAAGCGCCGCGCGGCACTGCTCCAGGGTCGCGAGTACTGCAAGCATCTGTTCGTCTGAATTAGCCACAGGCATCGTTCCGTTCTAGCGTTCGACGAAATGGAGCCGAGCAAGTCCCGACCCGCGATTGGCTTCCAAATGCGTCATGACGTTCCTCTCCGTGCGTTCCCCATGCGAAACCGACGTGCCTTTCCCTCACCGCAGTGATTGGCTCGACAATGGTCGGGCCGCCGACGTTCCAGCACAGCGCCGTGCACAGGCCGATGGCCCAAGGCCGGCATTTGAAGAGTCAACGCCACAAACCTTTCATCAAGATAGCATGACGTACGACCATCTTCGAATACCATTTCATTGCGGTCGAGGCAAAAACCGTCGATGCTCCCATGGACTCGGGCGTAGCGAGTCCTGATGATGCGCGTAGTGTCTCCCCGCGGTTGTGCGGATGGTAAGACTATGCTGCAGGGGCTAGAAGACGGCAGACTCATCGAACGTCAATGTCTCAATCAATTCCATGGCGGTCATCCGCCATGTCCGTAGTTTATCGGTTTCACTCTAGCAGGCGGAGAAAGCTTGTATGCGCGTTGCGGCGGAACGGGGCGTTCCTCAGAAGGAACGCCAGGAGACAGCCGAGACCCCTGCGACGCTGGCTCCGGCTGGACAGGGAGAGGCATTCGCTACGACCCAGGCAGGCATCCCTCCGAATGGCGATGCCAGCGATGGCGCGCCGGCAAGCAAACCCGCCGGGCGAGGGGCTCAAGGCCGGGCCGCACATGGCAAGACTGCCGCCAGCAAATCAGCGCTGGCGAGTCTCACCGACTGGGACGCGGCGCGGATCTTCCTCGAGGTCGTGCGTGCCGGCAGCTTCCGCTCCGCTGCAGAGCGGCTCACGCTGTCGATCAATGCGGTACGACGGCGGATCGACGATTTCGAGCGGCAGATCGGCGCGACATTGTTCACCCGCGACGTTCACGGCGCGCGCCTCACCGACGAAGGTGCGCTCGTCGTCTCGGCCGTCGAGCGGATGGAAACGGCCTCATTCGAACTGCTGCGCGCGGGTGATGGTCTCACCAGCGCCGCGTCGGGCGAGGTCCGCGTCGCCGTCACCGAAGGACTAGGCACCTTCTGGCTGGCGCCGCGGCTCGTCGAGTTTCAGCAGAGCTTCCCGAACGTGATGGTCGACCTCTACTGCGCGATGCGCTCGGCGGACGTGTCGCGCCACGAGGCCGACGTCGCGATCCACCTGTCCCGACCGGCGGCGCTCGACGTCAAGCTGGTGAGGCTCGGCCGCATGCACCTGATGTGCTTTGCGAGCGAGAAATATCTGGAAACGTATGGGATTCCGAAGACGATTGACGACCTCGTAAAACATCGCTTGGTTCTGCAGGTTGCGGATGAGGCGGCAGCCAACGCCGCCTTCGCCACCATCTTTCCCGGCTTTGAGCAGCGGGACCTGATCGCGATGACGACCAACGTCTCCAGTGCCAATTACTGGGCCGTCGCCCATGGCGCCGGTATCGGCGTATTCCCAACCTACGCGAGTGCATTGGGCGGGAAGATCATACCCCTTGAGGTTGATCTGAAGTGGTCATACGATATCTGGCTGTCTTACCATGCTACCACCGGCCGCATCCCTAGGGTGCGCCACATGATCGACTGGTTGGTGGAGGCCTTTAACCCTGGCAAATACCCGTGGTTTAAAGACGAATTCATCCATCCACAGCAACTTAAAACAGTATATATGGGTGAACCCCTGACCCATCTGTTCGGGGGATTTCCGACGGAAGGACGGTAAGACTAGAATGAACAAATCAGCGGCTAAGAAGATGAAGCAGCGCAGCGCCGGCAAGCCCGACATTGAGCTCGGCAAACGCATTCGGTTGCGGCGGGTTGAGCAGAAGATCTCGCAGGCAGAGCTTGGCGACAAGCTCGGCGTGAGCTTCCAGCAGGTCCAGAAGTACGAGAAGGGCGTCAATCGCGTCGGCGCTGCACGTCTGCAGCAGATCGCAACCGCGCTCGATGTGCCCGTCACGTTTTTCTACGACGGCGACAGCAAGGCCCGCGAGGTCGAAAGCCTTCTGTTCCTCGACAGCGCCTTCAGCCTCCGGTTGCTGCGCGCCTACAGCAAGATCAAGGACCAGACCGTGCAACGTCAGCTGGTGTCCCTGATGGAATCGATCGCAGCGAACGAAGAATAGGAAAGGCCGTCTGATCGTTTCAGACGAGCCCGTGATGGACGTGGGCCATCTTCGCTCGAGGGCGCAACTTGGGGGCGCCAGGCGACCAGCCAGCTCGGGCGAGTTCACTGCTTCGGCGTGCAGGATCGATTGCTCGATTCGGCCGGCTGCCCCGGCCTTTCCCGTTCGCCCAGTGACAGCTGCGCGGCAAAGCATCTTGCTACCCCTGCCGTCATAGGAAGTGGCGGCATGCCGGCGTTGCTGCCGCGCGTGGCTCGATCGCCCGGACGTCGTTTGCCTCCGGCCGCGGATTTCCGCTCCCTCCCTGCCTGCGACGCTGCGATCGGCGGACCGGGTACGGCATCCTCCTTGACGCAAGTCGTAGCAGCCGATCATGCGTTGACGGCGCAGCGGTCGCGGTGAACCATACACGCCGCCCTGCCCTCCCGCCGACGGACTGCCATGCCCCCCATCTCTGATCCGACCACCGCCTTCGCCGAGGGCAAGATCCTCATGACCATCGATGGGCGTGTCGGTATCGTCACCTTCAACAACCCCGACAAGCGCAATGCGATGTCGCTGGAGATGTGGGAGGGGCTCGGCCAGGCGCTGACCGTCCTGCGCGACGACGCCGGGATCCGGGTTGTCGTGCTGACCGGCGCGGGCGACAAGGCCTTCGTGTCGGGCGCCGACATCAGCCAGTTCGAGCAGAGCCGTCACAACGCCGCGGCCTCGGAGGAATACGCCGAGAAGAGCGCCGCCCAGCGGGCGCTGCTCGCGACCTATCCCAAGCCGACGATCGCCTGCATCCGCGGCTTCTGCCTCGGTGGCGGCCTGCAGATCGCGATGCTCGCCGACATGCGCTTCGCAGCCCAGGACAGCCAGTTCGGCATCCCCGCGGCGAAGCTCGGCATCGCCTATGGCCATGACGGCCTGCGCAACCTGGTGTCGCTGGTCGGACCGTCGCAGGCGCGGCTGCTGCTCTACACGGGATCGCGGATCGACGCCCCCGAGGCGCAGCGCATCGGCCTGATCGACCGGATGATGACCACCGAGGAATTGCTGCCAGCGACGCTCGACACCGCCCGCACGATTGCCGGCAATGCCCCGCTGGCAGTCCAGGCCGCGAAGATCACGATCGCCGAGGTCCTGAAGGACGAAAGCCGGCGCGACATGGCGGCGATCAAGCGGATCGGGGACGCCTGCATGGACTCGGAGGATTTCCGCGAGGGCCGCCGCGCCTTCATGGAGAAGCGCAAGCCGGCGTTCAAGGGACGCTGAGTCGGTCGCCACCTCCGACAGCCGCGGCGAAAACGAGCGCATCATTTTGCGGCGCGCATGCCCGCAATATCGTCTTGCCGCCGTGCGGACGCCGATGTCAGACTTATGACATGAGTGCAGTTCAACGACAGGTGACCAATCTTCGCGACGAATATGCCGCCATGACACGGCAGCGCATCGTCGCGGCGTTCGTCGAGACCCTGGAGGACGAGACCGCCGACGATACGTCGATGGCCGCCGTGGCGAGGCGCGCGGGCATCGCCGAGCGGACCATCTATCGTCATTTCAAGAGCCGCGCCGAGCTGATGGACGCCGCCGGCGAATGGATCGAAGACAATGTCTTCGGCTACATCCCCTTCAGCGCGCCGGACGAGCTGCCCGCGATTTTTCGCGAGCTGTGCCGGCGCTACGACCGCCACCCGCGGCTCGCCCGCGCGCTGGCGCTGACCCGCGCCGGGCGGTCCCTGCGCGCGCAATTCCGCCGTCGCCTGATCCAGCAGCATCGCAAGGCCATGGCGCCGCTCGTCCGCAATCTGCCGCCGAAGCAGGCGCGGCAGGCCGAAGCGCTTGCCGCCTATCTCAACAATACGTTGGCCTGGAATACGCTGCGCGAGGATTTCGGCCTGTCGAGCAGCGACATTGCCGATGCGATCGAATGGGCGACGACGACGCTTCTCAAAGACGTGCGCCGGCGCGATGCGGCGGCCGCCCGGCAGGCCGCCCCCGCCGGTGCGTCAGCGCGCAAGCGCAGGACCGCCACGTCGAAGGCCGCCAAGCCACAGGCCTGATCAAGCAGGACAATCAGCATGGATCTCGCACCGGATATTGCAGACGACCTTCTGATTGACGCCGCGCAGGAGGTCCGGATCCGCCAGGACCTGGTGCTGACCGCGCTGGGGCATCGTCCGGCCTGCCGCGCGCTGCGCGTCGGCCGCCTGCTCGACGTCCACAGCCGCACCTGGAGCGAGGACCAGGAGATCGTCTTCAAGGGGCGGCGCATCGCCTGGGTCGGCCCCGCCGGCAGCTACAAGGGCGAGGTGCGCGAGCGCGCGCATCGGCCGGACCTTGCCGCCGTGCCCGGCTTCGGCGAGGTGCACAAACACATCGAGAGCTCGCATCTGACGCCGGAATGGGAGGCCGCCCTGGTGCTGCCGCGCGGCAATACCTGGACTTGCGAGGCGAGCCACGAATTCTCCAATGTCAACGGCGCGCGCAATCTCGAATTCTGGTTCGAGGCCCGCCGCCGCGGCTCGCCGCTGAAGATCTTTCCGCAACCCGGCTCTGCCGTGCCGCCGACCGCCTATGAATGGGGCGGCGGCTGGTATGGCGGCGCCGAGCAGGCCGGCTTCATGCGCGAGAGCCTGATGGTCACCGGCCTCGACGAGGTGATGGACTGGCCCGCGGTGTGGAATCCGGACAACCCGTCCTATGAACGGCTCTGGGGCATGATCGGCGCAACCTTCGCGGCGCGCGGTGTCGTCGAGGGACATGCCTCGGGCCTGCGCGATCTGCCAGAGATCAACGCCTTCGCCGCCGCCGGCCTCGCCTCCGATCACGAGGTGCAGACGCCGGAGGAGACCTGGGACAAGCTGACGCGCGGCCTGTTCATCGAGCTGCGCATCTACGCCATGCCCGAGATCGTCGCCTGGCTGCTGAAGAAGGGCCTGCAGGACTGGTCGCAGATCGCGTTCACCACCGACGACCGCAGCGCCAGCCATACGCTCGCGCTGGGAGCCAGTGATCACAATGCGCGGGTCGCGATCGAGGCCGGCCTACCGCCGGAGATCGCGATCCAGTGCCTCACCATCAATCCTGCGCGGCACATGCGGCTGACACCGTTCGTCGGCAGTCTCGCACCCGGCCGGTTCGGCGACGTCGTGCTGCTGTCCGATGTCGACAAGCTCGAGATCGCCGAAGTCTGGGCCGACGGCGCGCAGGTCTCCGAGGGCACGCGCTACCTCGGCGAGGTCCCCCGCATCGCCTGGCCGGACTGGGCCACCAAGACCATCAACATCAGGCGCGACATCGTGCCGGAGGATTTCGCGCTGCCGGCCGCGTCCGGGCGCGCGACCATGCAGGCGGCCGTGATCCGCCCGTTCCATTGGCATCCCGATTTCTACACCTTCGAGCTGCCGGTGCGCGACGGCGCCGTGCAGCGCGACGAGAGCCTCGCCATCACCAAGTTCGCCATCGTCGACCGCTTCTCCGGCGAGGGGCTGGTGTCGAAGATGTTCTGGAAGGGCTGCGGCCCACGCACGCCGGAGACGGCGCTGGCCTGCTCGGTCGCCCACGACAAGCACAACATCTGGGTGGTCGGCTCCTCGGATGCGGCGATGGCCAAGGCCGTCAACGCGCTGGTCGCCCAGCAGGGCGGCTGGGCGCTGGTGCGCGAGGGCGAGCTCACCGCCACGGTCCGCTTCGAGGTCGGCGGCCTGATGAGCTGCCGCCCGGCCGAGGCGCTCGATGCCGAAATGCAGGCGCTCTACGCCGAGGGCTGCAAGGTCGACTGGATGTACGAGCCGACGTTCCGGCCGCGCTGGTATCCCGGCTTTCCCGAGCGGCTGATGTTCGCGACGCTGACCTGCGCGCCGTGGAGCTGGGTCCTGGTCGCGCCCTGCGAGCAGGCCCCACTCGGCTTCATCAACGTGCAGACCGGCAAGACCCACCCGGTGGTGTGGTGATCAGGCGTCAGACGACGGAGCAAGGACGGAGATCGCGATGCAGGACATGACGAAGGCGCAACCCGCGGCCTCCGCGGCCACGGCTGCGGACGCAGCCACGCAAGGCGGCGGGCTCGACCGCTTCTTCAAGCTGACCGATCGCGGCACGACGATCGGCCGCGAGCTGATGGCAGGCGCCACCACCTTCGCAGCGATGGCCTACATCATCGCGGTCAACCCGGCGATCATGTCCAATGCCGGGATGGATCGCGCCGACCTCGTCAGCGCCACCGCGCTCGCGGCGATCTTCGGCTCGGTGCTCATGGGGCTGTCGGCCAACCTGCCGCTGGCGGTCGCCCCCGCGATGGGCTCGAACGTCATCTTCACCTACGTCATTGTCAAGCAGATGGGCATGCCATGGCAGGGCGCGCTGGCAATGGTGGCCTTCACCGGCGTGCTGTTCCTGATCCTCAGCCTGACGAAGCTGCGCGAGCGCGCCGCCAAGGACGTCCCGGAGACCTTGAAGATCGGCATCCAGGCCGCGGTCGGAACACTGATCGTGTTCATCGCGCTGCGCGGCGCCGGCTTCATCGTCGCCAACCCATCGACCTATGTGTCGATGGGCTCGCTGCGCAATCCGCCGGTCATCTTGACCCTGGCCGGGCTGCTGCTGACGCCGGTGCTGGTCGCCCGCCGCGTGCCGGGCGCGCTGATCATCTCGATTGCGGTGCTGACCCTGATCGGGCTGTTCGTACCCGGAGCCAACGGCAAGATGGTGACCTCGATGCCGCAGACCCTGCTGTCATGGCCGCGCTGGCCGACCAGCACGTTCATGGCACTGGATGTCGGCTATCTCTTCAGCCACTTCCTGATCGCGCTGCCGCTGTTGTTCTATTTCCTGTGCGCCGAGTTCTTCTCGACGCTGGGCACGCTGATCGGCGTGACCGGGGCCGCCAATCTCCGCCGCCCGGACGGCTCGATCCCGAATGCCACCGCGGTGTTCGCGACCGATGCGACCGCGTCCATCGCAGGTCCCCTGCTCGGCACCTCGGTGGTGACGGCCTACATCGAATCGATCACCGGCGTTCAGGCCGGCGGCCGCACCGGGCTGACCTCGCTGACGGTCGCCGCCTTCTTCTGCCTCGCGCTGTTCTTCTGGCCGGTCTTCGTGATCATCCCGCCGCAGGCGACCGCGCCGGCGCTGGTCATGGTCGGCGTCCTGATGATGCAGGGCTTCGCCCGGGTCGACATGACCGACCTGGCGACCGCGGTGCCGATCGTGCTGATGCTGCTGGTCACCGTGCTGACCAACAACCTCATCAACGGCATGGCGCTGGGCACGCTCAGCTACATCGCCCTGGAGCTCGCCTTCGGCCGCGGCGGCAAGATCCCGGGCATGGTCTGGGGCCTCGGCGTGGTGTTCATCGCCTACGCCGTCGTCACCGCCCAGATCTTCTGACGAGACCTGTTGCGGGACTCACAGCGCCTCCAGCACGGCCCGGGTCACCTCGGCCGTGCCGGCGCGGCCGCCGAACTCGAACGGCTTGAGACCCGCGGCATAGACCCGATCGACCGCCTGCTCGATCCGCTGCGCCGCCTCGGCGGCGCCCTCGATGCCGCGCGTCTCAGCGAGCCAGTCCAGCATCATCGCCGCCGACAGGATCATCGCGGTCGGGTTGGCCTTGCCCTGCCCCATGATGTCAGGCGCGGTGCCGTGGCAAGGCTGGAACACGGCGTGGCGATCACCGATGTCGGCTGACGGCGCCATGCCCATGCCGCCGACGAGGCCGGCGGCGAGATCGGACAGGATGTCGCCGAACATGTTCTCGGTGACGAGCACATCGAAGTCCCAGGGCCGCTTCACCAGCATCAGCGCGCAGGCATCGACGTAGAGATGGTCCGCCTTCACATCCGGATGAAGCTGAACGACCTCGTCGAAGATCTTGCGAAAGTAGGCGAAGGCCTTGAACACGTTGGCCTTGTCGACGCAGGCTAAAGTACCCCGGCGCCCCTGCGCCTTGCGGCGGGCGGCGAGCTTGAAGGAGAAGTTGAAGAGCCGCTCGGAGGTCTTGCGGGTGATGACGAGCGTCTCGCGCGCATCCTCATGCGTCACCACGCCTTTGCCCATCGAGGCGAACAGCCCTTCGGTCGACTCGCGGATCACGACGAAGTCGATGCCCTTGGCTTCGGCGCCGACGATCGGGCTCGGCACGCCCGGGATCAGCCGCACCGGCCGAACCCCGGCATAGAGATCGAAGTGGAGCCGCAGCTCGATCTGCGGCGCGATCTCGGTGTTGTCGGGGTAGCGCACCGACGGCAGGCCGCAGGCGCCGAGCAGGATGGCATCCGCGCCCTCGCACAGCTGGATCGTGGTGTCGGCGATCGAGACGCCGGTCGCGAGATAGTTGTTGGCGCCGGCCTGAGCCTCTGTGAAGCGGAACGACAGGCCGGCCTTGGCCTCGACCTTGCGCAGCACCTCGAGCGCCGGCGCCATGACCTCCGGCCCGATGCCGTCGCCGGGGAGAACTGCGATGTGAAGTGAATTGGTGGAGGGCATGTTTTCTTCGCAATACAAGTGGTTTAGCGCCGTCATTGCGAGCGAAGCGAAGCAATCCAGGACCCAGGTTGAGACTCTGGATTGCTTCGTCGCTTCGCTGCTCGCAATGACGGGAGCGGTGGCGGCTACGGCGTCAGCACGGCGCGACCGACCAGTTGGCCCTTCTGCAGCTCGCGCAGGGCGTCGTTGGCCTTGGACAGCGGCATCGGCGTCACCGGGATCGGCGCGATGTTCTTGGTGCGGACGAGGTCGAGAAGCTCCTTCGTCTCGCGGAGATTGCCGACATAACTGCCCTGGATCGTGACCGCCTTGATCGGAATGAGCGGCAGCGCCCACGGCGCGCCGCCGCCGAACAGGCCGACGATCACGAGCTTGCCGCCTTTGGTCAGGCAGTCGAAGCCGAGCTGTGCCGTGGCAGGATTGCCGACCAGGTCGATCACGGACCGGATCGGCTCGCCCGCCGCCTTGGCCAGTTGCTCCAGCGCGTCCGGCGCCTTGCCGTCGACCGCCGCGAGCGCGCCGGCCGCCAATGCCGCCTCGCGCTTGCGGGCATCGATGTCGACGACGATCGCCCCCTTGCCGCCCATCGCCTTGAGCAGCGACAGCGCCATCAGGCCGAGTCCTCCGGCGCCGAAGATCACGATCGGCGTATCAAAATCCTTCTCCACCTTCTTGAGCGCGCTGTAGGTGGTGACGCCCGAGCAGGCGTAAGGCGCGGTCGTCACCGGATCGAGCCCCTTGAGATCGAGCAGATGGCGCGGATGCGGCACCGTCATGTGATCGGCATAGCCGCCATCGCAATAGACGCCGAGCGAGGCCGGCTTCAGGCACATGTTCTCGTCGCCGGCCAGGCAGGTGGCGCATTTGCCGCAGCCGATCCAGGGATAGACCAGCGCGACGTCGCCGACCTTCAGCCCGCCCTTCTCGGCCTCGGTGACCTCGGGCCCGAACGCCACGATCTCACCGGCGCTCTCATGGCCCATGGTCCGCGGCAGCGAGACGCCGCGATCCTTCAAGGACAGCGGCTTGCGGCCGTGGCCGAGATCATAGCCACCTTCCCAGATGTGCAGGTCGCTGTGGCAGACGCCGGCTGCCTTCACCTTGATCAGCACCTGCTTGCCGAACGGCTGCGGCGTCGGCTCGTCGACCTCGGCCAGCGGCGCATTGAAATCGGTGACCTTGAAGCTCTTCATGTCTCACTCCCGTAACTGCCGGTCGGTCCGTGACGCCGGCGGACCAGACGGGCTTGATGACGGGAGCAGCGCAGGACGGTCGCGCACATCGGCGCGGCCGCTCGCTCGGCAATTCCTCCCGGCATCCGCACGTCCGGTATTTCCGGACTCGTTCGCGACGCGCTCGGACTTTGGATGCAAAAACGACCTGCGGCAAGACTGGCACGATCAACCGGCGCTCATGGCTGCCCTGCCGTAGGGCCGGGCGATCAGGAAGAAGCCGTCTTCGGTGGCCTCGCGCCGATGTCCCCGAGCACGGCGGCTGTGTGCTCACCGAGACTGGCCGCGCGCGCCCCCGCGGCGACCCTGGCGTCGGACATGCGGAACGGCTGGTTGACGACCTTGAAGGTGCCCGCCGCATCCTCGACCTCGGCCAGCGCACTGCGATGGGCGAGCTGCGGATCGGTGAGGGCATCGGCGACGCTGCGGTAGGCCGAGCTGGGCACGCCGCCGGCGTTCAAGGCCTCGACACATTCGGCGACGCTGAACCGCGTCGACCAGGCCTCGACGCCGTCCATCAGCTCGCCCCAGTTTGCCCGCCGGTCGGAATATCTGGCAAATCTGCTGTCGCTGACCCAGTCCGGATGGCCGATCACCATCATCAGGTTCTGGAAGGTCTTCTCGCTGGCGATCGCAATCATCACATAGCCATCGCGGCACTCTGCGGGCCCGAAAGTTGGACGCGATGGCAGCTGCACCTCGAACTGCGCCATCTGGATCTCGTTCAGGGTCAGGCTGAGCATCGATTCCAGCATCGAGCAGTCGATGTGCTGACCGCGCCCGGTTCGCTCGCGCTGGTAGAGCGCCGAGGCGATGGCTCCGAAGGCGTAGGTGCCGGTCACGACGTCGGCGTGATAGATGCCGCAGTAGTCGGGCCGGCTGCGCCCCGGCTGATAGGCGAGATGAGCCATGTCATAGCCGGAGGCGGCGTGGATCACTGGCGCATAGGCCGGCAGCTCCGCCGACGGACCGGCCTGGCCGTAGCCCGAGATCGAACAATAGATCAGCCGCGGGTTGAGTGCGCCCAATCTGCCATAGTCGAGCCCGAGCCGCTGCATCACGCCGGGCCGGAAATTCTCGACCAGGATATCGGCGGTCGCGACGAGCCGACGCGCCGCTTCAACGCCCTCGGGCGATTTCAGGTCGAGCACGACACTCTTCTTGCCGACGTTGAGCTGACCGAAGGCGGTCGAGCAACCGCTGCGGACCGGCGGCCGGGTGCGCATGGTTTCACCTTCGGCTGACTCGATCTTGATCACCTCTGCCCCCATATCCGCGAGCATGCGAGCGCAATGCGGGCCGGCGATGGTGGTCGAAAAATCGAGGACGCGGAGCCCGTCGAAGCATCCTGTCAAACGGCTCTCATCGTTTCCAACTAGACTCACGCGTGCAACTCCCTGCTGTTCTTCTCTCTTGGCGCGGGGCCGAAGCCCGCGAGGTCGACTTTGCCTTCGCTGATTCACGAAGCGTAAGCCATCGGGCACGGTGCCCGTCGAGTCTAGATCGAACCATTCGGTGCCGAAAGCGTTTGGCCTCTCGCCGCACTGCGACACGCTTTTTGTTCATGACGAGATTTGGACCTTTTCTTGCATAGGACGGCCATGGGGCTTGATCGAGGACATCTCTTGCGGGTTCTGTTCGTTACAACCGAAATGGACGACTTCGTCCGGGTGGGCGGACTGGCCGCCGTTTCCGCCGCACTTCCCCGGGCACTGCGCTCACACACCGACGTCAGGATCATGCTGCCCGGCTATCGGGACGTGATCGAACAGCTCACCCACATCGAAATTGTCGGCCAATGCGAAGCTCTGGCGGAGATGCCGGCCTGCTCGCTCGGACGATCGTCGACGCGCGACGGCCTGCCGGTCTACGTCCTGCTGTGCGACGAGCTCTACGACCGACCGGGCAATCCCTACGGCGACGAGAGCGGGCAGGACTGGGCCGATAACGACATCCGCTTTGGCCGCCTCGCCGCGGCCGCCGCCGAGCTGGCCGCGGGCACGCTGGACAAGAGCTGGGCAGCGGATCTCGTCCACGCCAATGACTGGCAGGCGGCGCTGGTGCCGGCCTATCTGGCGTGGCGCGGGGTCGAGGTTCCGTCGATCCTCACCATCCATAATCTCGCCTATCAGGGCCTATTCCCGCGCGAGTCGCTGCGCCGGATCGGCGCGCCGGAATCGTCCTTCCACATCGACGGCCTCGAATTCTACGACAAGCTCTCCTTCCTCAAGGGCGGCCTGATCTATGCGTCGCATCTGACCACGGTCAGCGCGACCTATGCCCGGGAGATCACCACCTCCGAACTGGGCTGCGGCCTGGAGGGCCTGCTCCGCCAGCGCTCCAATGCACATGAGCTGACGGGCATCCTCAACGGCATCGACGAGAGCTGGGATCCCCGCTACTGCCAGCAACTGGCGCAGCCCTTTGCCGCCGGCGACTGGAAGGGCAAGAAGGCCAATGCCGACTATGTCCGCAAGCAGTTTGGGCTGGCGGTGTCGCGCGGGCCGATGTTCGGACTGGTCGCGCGCCTCGTGCATCAGAAGGGCATCGATCTGGTGCTGGAAGCCGCCGACGAGATCGTCGCGGCCGGCGGGCAGATCGTCGTCACCGGCTCCGGCGAGCCGGCGATCGAGCGTGCCCTGCTGGAGGCGCACCGCCGCCGGCCTGATGCGATCGGAGTGGCGATCGGCTTCAACGATGCGCAGGCGCGTCGCATCTTCGCAGGATCGGACTTCACCCTGATGCCCTCACGCTTCGAACCGTGCGGGCTCAGCCAGATGTATGCGCAGCGCTTCGGGTCGCTCCCGATCGGCCATCAGACCGGCGGGCTGGCCGAGACGATCACCGACGGCGAGACCGGCTTCCTGTTTCAGAAGCCGTCAGCCGAGTCATTCCTCGGCGGCGTCAAGCGTGCGTTCTCCGCGTTCACCCGCACCGAGCAGTTGAACGCGATGCGGCTCTCGGCGATGGCCCGCTCCTTCAGCTGGGACCTGTCGGCCGCCTGCTACAATGCGCTGTACCGGAAGATGCTCACGTCGTAGCCCGCATGAGCGCAGCGACACGCGGGGGTCTCGAAGGTCCCCGGATATCGCTAGCGCTCATCTGAGCTACGGCTGACACAATAAAGCCCGGACATTGTCCGGGCTCTTTTCATTGGCGCCTGAACGGCGAGACCTTTTAGGCCGCGCGCACGGCTTCCAGGAAATTGCCGACCTCGCGCTTGAGGCGGCCGGAATCGCCGGCGAGCGATTTCGCCGACGACAGCACCTCGGCGGAGGCCGATCCGGTCTGCGAGGCTCCGCGCTGCACGTCGGTGATGTTGGCCGAAACCTGCTGGGTGCCGTGGGCGGCCTGCTGCACGTTGCGGGAGATTTCCTGGGTGGCCGCGCCCTGCTCTTCGACGGCGGCGGCGATCGCCGCGCCGATTTCGGCCAGCCGCTCGATCGTCGAGCTGATCGCCTGGATCGAATTGACCGATTCCTGCGTCGCGGCCTGGACCCCCGAGATCTGCTGCGAGATTTCGTCGGTTGCCTTCGCCGTCTGTTCAGCCAGCGCCTTCACCTCGGTCGCGACCACGGCGAAGCCGCGGCCGGCATCGCCGGCGCGCGCCGCCTCGATGGTGGCGTTCAGCGCCAGGAGATTGGTCTGCCCGGCGATGCTGTTGATGAGCTCGACCACATCACCGATGCGCGCTGCTGCCTGCGACAGTTCGGAGACCCGGCCATTGGTCTGTCGAACCTGCTGCACCGCCTCGCCGGCCATGCGGGCCGACGCCTGGACCTGACGGCTGATCTCGTTCACCGAGGACGACAGCTCCTCTGTCGCGGAAGCCACCGACTGGACATTGGCCGAGGCTTCCTCCGACGCAGCCGCCACGACCGTGCTGAGCTCCTCCGAGCGGTTCGCCGTGTTCGTCAGCGTATCCGCCGAGGTTTCGAGGCCCGAAGCCGCCGACGACACGGTGTTGACGATGTCGGCAATCGTTGCTTCGAAGCTGCGGGTGAGCCCATCGAGCCGGCGGGCTCGATCGATCTGAGCCTGAGCGTCGCGAGCGGCGGCCTCGTCGGACTCCTTTTTGGCGATCAGTGCGTCCTTGAAGACCTTGAGCGCACGCGCCATGGCGCCGATCTCATCCTTGCGGGCCTCGCTCGGGATGTCCGCGCCCAATTCGCCATTGGCGAGTCGCAAGGTCACGCCGGTCAGACCGACCAATGGACCGATGACGCCACGCACGACGCCGAGAACCACGGCCACCGACACGATCGCGACCAGAAGCAGGATGCCGAGCGCGCCGAACAGGCGCAGCCGCGCGGCCTCGATGGCCTGATCGATCGCCTGATGCGCCGACTTCAGAGCCGCGTCGCGCAGCACGATCACATTGTTCAGCATCGGCGTGGTCCAGCGCCCCCACTCCTCCACAGTGACCGGCGAAGGCTGTGCATCGCGCGCCGCCGTGACGATCTGACGATAGCGGCGCTCGCCCTCTCCCATCAGGGTCGAGCGGACATGTTCGAGCGCGGCGGCGACCTCCGGCGCATCGCGAACGCTGCGCGCGGCAAGCTCGATCTGCTGCCACAGCAAGGTCACCTGGCCGCTCTGCTCGGTCACCTCCGAAAGGCGTGCCGGGGTCCAGCCTGTGTTTTGGATAAAGAAGCGAAGAACAGCGGAGCGCGCGCCGTTGACGGTGCGCATCGCCTGCGCCAGTTGCGCCAGCTGGCCAGACGGCAGCAGGTTCTCGACATCGCCGCCGACACGCGACAGCTCGATCGCGGTCTCGTCGATAGAGGCATTCAGGGCTTCGGCCGCGCGCCCGAGACCATCGGTCGTCAGCGCCTGGATGTTGGCCGGGCGCTGGGCTGCCGGAAGCGCAGCCGCCCCGCGGCCCACGGAGCGGACCTGCTTCAGCGTCTGTTCGGCGGTGTCGACATTCCTGGTCGGCAGCCCCGCGATCTGCACCGCGGCCTTGGCCTGGACCAGCGACTCGTCGGTCGTCGTGATGGCTTTGTCCAGCTTGGCAACGTCGTCCGCCGAGGCGGATCCTGACGCGGCGAGCAGATTCCATTGGCTGCGCTCGAGCGGAATTTGCGCGTTCACCTTCATCACCAGCTCGAAGGCGTTGAGAACACGCGCCGCCTGTTCACGCTTGCGCAGATCGCCCCATCCGCTCCACGCCAGCGCACAGGCGAAGGCCATGGCAAAGAACCCGGTCAACAGATTGCCGGCGAGAATCTTCCATTTGAGACTGACCGCACCGGTCTCCGGCTTGAAGGTCTCGTGCTCCAGCATCGCGCGCTCGGACATCTGCAATTCCAATCAAAGCGGGTAATGCCGACCAGCATCATTACTGGTGGGGCAACGGGACCTGCGCGATGGACCTTGGCAGCGTCTCTGCGGTGGATCGGCCAAGAACTCATCACGTCGAAGACGCGCGCCGCCATCATGATTAAGAGCAAACTACCACCAATCCCTTAAACCGAATGGACGCGAGTGGTGCCTGGATGCCTCTCAAAAGATGAATTTGCACTGCAGCATGCGCAACTACTCAGTCGTCATCGCATCCGACGGCGGCTCATGCAGCACCACGCCGGATAGCGGATCGAACTCGCCGGTCCAGGGCATCCGCTCCAGCGCCGACTGCGTGTGCTGATAGCCGGCATTCCAGCGCACCGAAATACCTCTCGCGCTAAAATCGATGTCCTTGGTATGGCTCTCGCGATCGAGCTGCGGAGCTAACAGCTGGACGACGTGCATCCGCGTCTGACAGCCGTAGCTGACGAGATCGCGAACGGCAGGATCATTCCGGGCCGATTCCGGTAGGTGCGCGGCCAGCTGGTTGATGACGTGACGTAGCCGGTGGATCTGCTGCTGACGGGCGATATGGCTCGAGATCCGGCTCGAATACTGCACATCCTTGTGCCGGTTGAGCACCTCCGCCATCGTAGTCGGCTCCGTGCCTTGCGGATTCCACAGATTGATCGCAAAGATCAGTGCGTCCTTGCGCGGGTTGTCGTCGAACACGACCTCGGTCGGCGTATTCGAGAGGATGCCGCCGTCCCAATACAATTCGCCGTCGATGCGTACCGCCGGAAATGCCGGCGGCAGTGCACCGGAAGCGAGGATGTGACGCACATCGAGCGCGCTGTCGCGGTTGTCGAAATAGTGCATTCGGCTGGTGCGGACATGCGCGGCCCCGACGGTCAGCCGCAGGCCGCCATTGTTCACGAGATCGAAATCGACCAGTTCCTGCAAGGTCTCGCGCAACGGAGCGGTCGCGTAGTAGCCCGCCTGTTCGGCACCGAGCGGATAGGACTCGCCGGCATGCGCCAGCGCGTTGGGACGAAAGAAGCCGGGAACGCCTTGCGTCACGGTCATCCAATAGGACAAGCGCTCGTTGAGATCGGGAAACGCCGTCCGCACGGTCCAGGCGGGCTGGCGGTGCATGCGCTTCCAGAACTCCCGAAGCCGCGCCATCCGCTCATGCACAGGGCTGCCGGCGATCAAGCTCGCATTGATCGCACCGATCGATGTGCCGATGACCCAGTCAGGCTCCAAACCGGCCTCGTGCAGCGCCTGATAGACGCCGGCCTGATAGGATCCGAGTGCACCGCCGCCCTGCAGCACCAGAACCACCTGTCCGGGGATCTTGCTACGATCGATCGTCGCGCGTGCGCTGTCGTTGACCACGGCCATGTCTCCTGTTCTCCCGCCCTCGCCCCGTCTTCTTCGCGATTCACATGCCGCCGTTACGCAGGCCCCGCCTTTCCTGCAGGGTCCAGCCACCGTCAACCGGAAGTGCACCGCCGGCAATCGATGCATCGCGCCGAGCAGTCCAGGTCGTATTGATAGGCGAATGAATTTCGCTTTGCGAGGCAATCGGGCGCACACGGCCAGCGGGCGGACGTCAGAAAGCAGATCGCAGCGGTCGACAAAGGCTATTGCACGCGAGACGGCGGGTATGGGCCGGCTGCGGCCTGGTGCCGGACCAGCAGGCTCGTGGGAGCCATCCCGTTGCCTGCAGTCGTGTCGCGACCGGATCGCCGACACGATGACATGCCGCATCAACAGACAGCATCGGCAGCGCGGGCGAGCGCGATCTCGCGCGAACCGGCGTCAGGGCCGGCTGGGGGCCGGCTCGGGCGGCGGAGGCGCCGGCTGATCGTCATCGGCGATCGCGCGCCAGGCGGCGCCTTCGAGGTCCTCATACTGGCCGCTCTTGAGCGACCAGAGAAAGCCGGCCAATCCGGCAAGGCCGAGCGCCAAAGCGAGCGGGACGAGAATGATCATCACTTCCATGACGAGGCCTCCTCCGCAACCTTGCGGGCGCGCAGTGCATTCAGCATCACCAGGATCGAAGAGCCTGACATCGCTGCCGCCGCGATCAGTGGGGTCACGACACCGCTGATCGCAAGGGGCACCGCGAAGAAGTTGTAGCCGACCGCGAGCCACAGGTTCTGCCGCATCAGATGCAGCGCCTTGCGCGCGTAGTCGATCGCAACCAGCACCGGCGCGAGCGGACGGCCGAGGAAGACGAGATCAGCGGTCGCCTGGCTGAGATGCGCGGCCGAGATCGGCGACATCGAGACATGCGCGGCCGCCAGCGACGGCGCGTCGTTCATGCCGTCGCCGACCATCATCACCTTGGCGCCTCCGCGCTTGAGCTCCTCGATACGCGCGATCTTGTCGGCCGGCGTCACGCCGGCGCGCCACTCGCTGATGCCGAGCGCCTTGGCGGCTGCGGCCACCGCGGCCTCGCGATCGCCCGAGAGGATCTCGACCTTGATGCCGCGCCGCTGCAGACCCGCAATGATCTTCGCGGCATCGGGGCGCAGTCCCTGGCGCACCGAGAGCAGGAACTTCTCATCGCCGCGGCTGAACGCGACCACCGAGGCTTCCGGATCGCGATCCGCATCCCGTGCAACCAGCGCCTCGGCGCCGCAGAAGGACGGACGGCCCAGCCTGATCTCGACGCCACCGACGACGGCGCGCACGCCCTGCCCGGGCTCCTCCGTCGCGCCCATCAGCGGCGACCTCGCCTTGGCGGCCTGGGCGACGGCAGATGCGACCGGATGATGGCTCGACAGCGCGAGCTGGCCGGCCAGCGCGAACACATCAGCCGGAATATCGGCGGCGTTGACGACCTCCAGCTCGGGCAGCGTCAAGGTCCCGGTCTTGTCGAAGATGACGTGGTCGGCCTCGGCGAGGCGCTCGATCGCGTCGCCGGCATTGAGCAGCACGCCCGACTTGAACATCGCGCCCGAAGCCACGGTCTGCACGGTCGGAATGGCAAGGCCGAGCGCACAGGGACAGGTGATGATCAGCACGGCGATACCCGTGACGATGGCATCGTGCCAGCTCGCGCCCGCCAGCACCCAGCCGAGCACGGTGAGCGCCGCAGTGGCATGCACCACCGGCGCATAGAGCCGCGAGGCGCGGTCGGCCAGCCGCATGTAGCGCGAGCGGGCCTGCAGCGCATTGTCGAGCAGGCGCGTGATCTCGGCCAGCAGCGTGCCCTCCGCCGCCGCAGACACCTTCACCCGCAGCGTGCCGGAAATGTTGAGCGAGCCGGCGTAGACGGCCGTGCCCTGCTCGGCCGGCACGTACAGCGTCTCGCCGGTGATCAGGCTCTGGTCGATCTCGGAGCGGCCTTCGACCACGACGCCGTCGACGGCGCAGCGCTCGCCGGGCCGCAGCAGCACGAGATCGCCGGCGCGGACGGCCGCGACAGGCACCTCCGAGATCTCATCGGCGCCGATGAACTTGGTCGCGGTCTCCGCCTTCAGCGCGGCGAGATTGCCGGCCACCGCGCGCGTCCGCCGCCGCATGTTCTGGTCGAGATAGCGGCCGACCAGCAGGAAGGTCAGCAGCATGATCGCGGCGTCGAAATAGGCGTGCTCGGCGTGGTGGAAGGTCTCGACGATGGACATGCCCAAAGCCAGGATCACGCCGATGCAGATCGGCACGTCCATGTTGACGTTGCCGCCCTTGAGCGCCCGCCAGGCCGAGCGGAAGAAGGGCTGTCCGGCATAGGCCGCCGCCGGCAGTGCGATGACGGCCGACAGCCAATGGAAGAAGTCGCGCTGCTCCGGCAGCATGTCGCTGACGTTGCCGGACCACACCGGGATCGACAGCATCATGACGTTCATGGTGGCGAAGGCCGCGACCCCCAGGCAGCGCAGCAGGAACCGCGACTCCTCGGCCTCAGTCGCCTCTGCGCTCGCCTTCTCGAACGGATAGGCCTTGTAGCCGAGCTCGGCGAGACGATCGATGAATTTGGCCGGGTCGAGCGTGCCCTGCTTCCACTCGAGCGCCAGGCGCCGGTCGGTCAGATTGACGCGCGCCAAGGTCACGTCGGGCAGCGCCGACAGCCCGCGCTCGATCTTGGCCATGCAGCCGGCGCAGCTGACGCCTTCGACCGCGAGGTCGATGTGCTTCAGGCCTGCCCCGAGATCCTTGACGTAGTGCGAGAAGTCGCGCGTCACTTGCATGGTCGCCATTCCCTTTAGTTCAGCAGCACGCGATTCTTGGACATGAACATGCGCCGCCCGCTGGAGTCGCCTTCGAGCACCAGGTCCCACTGGCCGGGCGCAATCGCTTCCGCGGTGCCGCGATAGATGCCGATGCCGACCTCAGCGAGCGCGACCTCCTGATCGGCACGCTTGTCGGCGGGCCGCTCGAGCCGGCCCTGGAATTTCAGGCCCGACACCGGCTTGCCGCTCGCGTCGCGCGCATTGACCTGCAGGACTGCAGCACCATCCGTGCCACGTTCGATATGCGCCTCGACGTTCCAGCGCCGCGCCTCCTGGTCGCGCGCCGCCGTGATCTCCTTCTCGTAACCGAGACTGGCGCTATAGGCGCTGTCGACCTCGGTGCCCGGCAGCGTCGAAATCGCCATCTTCATCATATAGACGTTGACGCCGATCACAGTCCCGAAGAATGCGAGGAGCATGGCCAGCACCATGCGTCCGGTCAGCGGCTTGGATCGTTCTGAACGGCTGGCCATTGGCGGGCTCCTTCGGGTCTTTAAGGGCTGACGAAATTGTCGGCGGCGGAGGCGACGACGCCGAGACCGATGTCGGTGACGAAGAATTTGACGGGGATCGACTTGTCCGGATTGTTCTCGGCCGGCGCGGTGACCAGGAGACGCAGCTCCTCGGTCTGGTCGCGGCCGACCACGATCATCGGACGATCCGGCGTGACCGAGTCGGCGCCGACGACATGGACGATTGCATTTGCCGGCCCCTCGATATCGATGGCGATCACGCGGTCGAAGCCGTGCTTGTTGAGCACACGCATCGTATAGGCATTGCGGACCGAGCCGTCCGAGAGCTTAACCGCGATCGGATTGCGGTCGTGCAAGACGTTGACGTCGAGCAGCGAGCGCGTGGCCAGCTTGTAGACCATGGCACCGCCGACCACGGCGATGATCGCGGCATAAGCAACCGTCCGCGCGCGTACGAGCTTGTAGACCGGCGGCTTGCCTTCCTGCCGGCGATGGATGTTGATGTCGTTGTCATAGGCGATCAGGCGCGGCGGACGGCCAATTTTGGTCATGACGGTGTCGCACGCGTCGATGCACAGGCCGCACTGGATGCAATCCATCTGCGCCCCATCGCGAATGTCGATTCCAGTCGGGCACACCGCGACGCATTGCCGGCAGTCGATGCAGTCGCCGGCCGGTTGGCCGAGGGCGCGCAGCTCGGCGGCCTTCTTGACCGATGTGCGGGTCTCGCCGCGGTCGTAGCGGTAGGTGACGTTGAGCGCCCATTCGTCGGTGAGCGCAGCCTGGATGCGCGGCCAGGGACACATGTAGACGCAGACCTGCTCGCGCATGAAGCCCGCCAGCGTGTAGGTCGTCGCCGTCAGAATCGCGATCCAGATATAGGCCAGCATCGGTCCCTGGAAGGTGACGAGCTCCTTGACCAGCGTCGGCGCATCGTTGAAATAGAGCACCCAGGCGCCGCCGGTCCACCACGCGATCAACAGCCAGATCGAATGCTTGAGCACGATCTCCGAGATCCGCTCCAGCTTCATCGGATCGCTGGAGGCATCCTTCTTCATGCGCTCGCGCCGGTCGCCCTCGATCAGGCGCTCAACGGCATAGAACAGGTCGGTCCACACCGTCTGCGGGCACAGATAGCCGCACCAGATGCGGCCGCCGATCGCGTTCATCAGGAACAGGCCGATGGCGGCGATGATCAGCAGGCCGGTGAAATAGTAGACCTCCTGCGGCCACAGCTCAATGAAGAAGAAGTAGAAGCGCTGGTTGGGGAGATCGACCAGCACCGCCTGATCAGGCGCGGCGAGACCGCGATTCCAGCGGATGAAGGGCAGGAAATAGTAGACGCCCAGGCAGAAGCCCATCAGGCCCCATTTGATGCGGCGAAAGGTCCCGGAGACGCTCTGCGGGTAGACCTTCTTGTGGGCCTCGTAGAGCGGACCGTAATCGTCCACCGGCTGCAGGTCGTCCGGTTTTACCGTCTGGTTCATGGCTGGCGGTACATGGCTGGGGGGTCTTCTCGCATTTGCGGCCGAAGGTATGCCCACCTCCGGCCGCCCGGTTGATCCAGCTCAATTGAAGGGAAAGATCCGTTGGATTTCCGTTACTTTCCTCCGCCCAGCGAGTGGACGTAGACCGCCATCGCCTTGATCGTGGTGGGGTCGAGACGGCCTTCCCAGGCCGGCATCACACCACCGCGGCCATTGGTGATGGTCTCGATCAGGGTCGCCTCATCCGCGCCATAGAGCCAGATCTTGTCGGTCAGGTTCGGCGCACCGAGGTCCGGATTGCCCTTGGCATTGTCGCCATGGCAGGCCACGCAGTTCTCGGCGAAGATCTTGGCACCCGCCTTGGCGTCGTAGCCCGGCCGGGTCGGCAGTCCCGCCAGCTCCCGGACGTAGTTGGCGACCGTCACGATCTCCGCCGGCTTCAGGACACCGTCCTTGCCGAAGGCGAGCATCTGGCTTTCACGCGTCTTCGGATGACCCGAGCGCACGCCATAGAGCAAGGTCTGCTGGATCTGCTCCAGCGAGCCGCCCCACAGCCAGTCGTCGTCGTTCAGGTTCGGGAAGCCCTTCGCGCCGGTCGCGCCGGTACCGTGGCAGGCGGCACAATTGTCGCCGAACACGGTTTTGCCCTTGGCACGCGCCAAGGCCAGCATGGCCGGATCCTTCTCGATGTCGGCAAGCGAGGCGGTCGCGAGCGCCGCCATCTTGCCGCCGCGGATCTTCTCGAGGTTGGCAAGCTCAACCGCCACGTCCGCGCGGGACGAGTAGCCGAGCAGGCCCTGGGTGTTGCTGGAGATGGTCGGCCAGGCCGGATACACGATCCAGTAGCCGATCGCCCAGACGATGGTGATGTAGAAGGTGATCACCCACCACCGCGGCAGCGGGGTGTTGAGCTCCTTGATGCCGTCCCAGGCGTGGCCGGTTGTGGCGGTGCCGGAGACACTGTCGACTTCGGTATGGTCAGCCATGATGAGTTAATCCTCCCGCAACGGCATGTTCGCCGCCTCGTCGAAAGCGGCCTTGTTGCGAGGCCAGAGCGCGTAGGTCACGATCGCAATGAAGATTGCGACGAAGATCGGGGTCCACAGCGTCGTCACGAGTGACGACGCAATGTTTTCAACCGCAATGATGGGCTTCATGATGTTTGCCTCTCGAACTCAACGCAGGTTGGCTTTTTCGTTGTAGATCTTGAAGTCGACCAGCGTCCCTAGCATCTGCAGATAGGCCACCAGGGCATCCATTTCGGTCGGCGCACCCGCCTTGCCGTCGAAGTTGCGCACCACCGCCTTGGGATAGCGCTTGGCGAGCGCCTCGGCACCGGCCCCGTCCGGATCGACCTGCGCCTTGAGGTCGGCCGCCGCATTGGCGATCTGGTCATCCGTGTAGGGCACGCCCACCGCACGCAGCGTCTTCAGGTGATCGGCGGCGTTGTCGAGATTGAGCTCGGTCTCCTTCAGGAAGGGATAGCCGGGCATGATCGACTGCGGCACGATGGCGCGCGGGTTGGTCAGGTGGGTGACGTGCCAGTCGTCGGAATATTTGTTGCCGACGCGGGCGAGGTCAGGCCCCGTACGCTTGGAGCCCCACTGGAACGGATGGTCGTACATGCTCTCCGCCGCCAGCGAGAAGTGGCCATAACGTTCCACTTCGTCGCGCAGCGGACGGATCATCTGCGAGTGGCATAGATAGCAGCCCTCGCGGACGTAGATGTTGCGGCCCGCCAGTTCGAGCGGCGTATAGGGCCTGATACCGTCGACCGCCTCGATCGTGCTCTTCAGGTAGAAGAGCGGAGTGATCTCGACGAGGCCGCCGATCGCGATCACCAGCAGGATGCCGATGACCAGGATGATCGAGTTCTTCTCGAAGACTTGGTGTCGTTGCCAGAAAGACATGGTTGATACCTCACTCCGCCGGCTGAAGAGCGACGGGCGACTGAACTTCTTCCTCACCGACACGGACCGTCATCCAGAGATTGTAGGCCATGATGAGTGAGCCGATCAGGAACAGTGCGCCACCAGCGGCACGGATGATGTAGAAGGGGTGCATCGCCTCGACGGTCTCGATGAACGAGTATTCGAGGAAGCCGAGCGCCGTGTAGGACCGCCACATCAGACCCTGCAGGATGCCCGAGACCCACATCGCGGAGATGTAGAGCACGATGCCGAGCGTGGCCGTCCAGAAGTGCCAGTTCACGAGCTTGAGGCTGTAGAGACCCTTGCGGTTCCAGATCCACGGCACCAGGCAGTACAGCGCGCCGAAGGACACGAAGCCGACCCAGCCGAGCGCACCCGAGTGCACGTGACCGATGGTCCAGTCGGTGTAGTGGCTGAGCGAGTTGACCACCTTGATCGACATCATCGGACCTTCGAAGGTCGACATGCCGTAGAAGGCGACCGAAACGACCAGCATGCGCAGCACGGGGTCGGTCCGCAGCTTGTCCCACGCCCCCGACAAGGTCATCAGGCCGTTGATCATGCCGCCCCAGGAGGGCATCCACAGCATGATCGAGAAGGTCATGCCGAGGGTCTGCGTCCAGTCCGGCAGCGCCGTGTAGTGCAGGTGGTGCGGACCGGCCCAGATGTAGAGGAAGATCAGCGCCCAGAAGTGGATGATCGACAGCCGGTAGGAATAGATCGGCCGTTCCGCCCGCTTCGGGATGAAGTAGTACATGATGGCGAGGAAGCCGGCGGTCAGGAAGAAGCCGACCGCGTTGTGGCCGTACCACCACTGGAACATCGCATCCTGCACGCCGCCCCAGGCGATGTAGGACTTCGACCCGAAGAACGACACCGGCAGGGCCGGATTGTTGCCGAGATGCAGGACCGCGATCGTGACGATGAAGGCAAGGTAGAACCAGTTCGCCACGAAGATGTGTGGCTCCTTGCGCTTGATGATCGTCCCCAGGAAGACGAGCAGATAGGTCACCCAGACGATCGTCAGCCACAGGTCGGAATACCATTCGGGCTCAGCGTACTCCTTGCCCTCCGTGACCCCGAGCAGATAGCCGGTGCCCGCGATCAGGATGAAGAAGTTGTAGCCGAGCACCACGAACCAGGGCGCAAGATCACCGACGAGCCGCACCCGGCAGGTCCGCTGCACGACGTAGAACGACGTCGCCAGCAGCACGTTACCCCCGAAGGCGAAGATCACGGCCGAGGTGTGCAACGGTCGCAGACGGCCGAAGCTGGTCCACGGCAGATCGAAGTTCAGCCAGGGCCACGCCAGCTGCGAGGCGATGATCAGGCCGACGGTGAAGCCGGCGATGCCCCAGAACATCGCCATGAACGAGGCGAACTTGATCGGACCGAGATTGTAGTTCGGCCGGCCGTTGACCTCCTGCGGAGGCAGTTCACCGCGTTCGAAGTAGCGGTTGAGGATGAAGAAGACGGACGCCGCGCTGGCGGCAGCCGCGAGCGAGGCGTGGAACGCGAAGGCCGAATCCAGTGCCTTCGCCGCAGCGAAGACGCACAGGAAGGCGGTAACGGCGAACGTAAGCGACAAGCCACTTTCGCCGATGGTCATGGATTTTGTTGATGAAGACGCGCTCATGCGGAATCTCGCTGAAAGAACACGAGACCAGCAACCACAATCGTTCACACGTGGAATTGATCGAAATCAACTTTGCGACCGGTTCGCCAGCAAAGAAGCCGGGTGTTGCACGACTAAGCGTACGCCGGGCCGCGGCTGCATGACCCGCTGACGCATCATCCCGCACGCGCAGGGCGCGCGTGCGGGATGATGTTCTTAGACGTTCGTATCAGGCGTTGAAGATCGGCTCTCCGCCATCAGTCCTTGGCGGCGGCTGCAAGCGCCCTCACGATGTCTTCGCGGGCGACGATCCCAACCAGGCGGTTGTCGCCGCCGGTCACGGGGAGGCTGCGGATGCGGTGCTCGACCATCAGCTGCAACACGCGCGTCAGCTTGGTGTCGGGCCTGACATAGATGAATTCGGACGTCATCACGTCGGCGACCGTGCGGTTCATCAGGTCGCTGTAGCGCGGCAGCATCTGATTGGGCGTGAAGGCGAAGCACTTCAGCACGTCGAACTTGGTGACGATACCGATCACCTCGTCGTTCTCGACGACGGGATAGGTATTGAAGTCGTCACGGTCGAACATCTCGCCGAGCTCGCGGATGGTCGTCTCCCGGGTCACGGTCGTGACGTTCCGCGTCATGTAGTTGCCGGCGGTTTCCTCGAGAAATCTGTACAAGGCGGCAATCCTGTTCTCGGATGGAACGATCGAAATTTCAGTGCGACAGCAGCACGCATCGCTCGGTGCGGGTCACCAGATGCTCGGTGACCCCGCCGAGCACCAGCTCGCGGAAGCGCGAATGACCATAGGCCCCGGCGACGACGAGGCCGGCAGTGATATCCGCCGCGATCGCGTCGAGCTTGGCCGCGACGTTGCGCCCCTGCCCCGACTCGTCGACCCGGGCTGACGCAACGATCCCGTGGCGACCGAGCCACGCGACGACGTCATGGAGGCGCGCCTCGCAGGCGTCATACTCGGACGCGTTTTCCAGAACCTCGACGACGACGACGTCTTTCGCCTTGCCGAGCAGCGGCAGCGCGTCGGCGACCGCGCGGCGCGCTTCCGGGGTCTCCTTCCACGCCACCAGCACGGTCCCGAGATCGAGCCAGCTGACATTGTCCGGCACCACGAGCAACGGCCGGCCGGCCTGCATCACCAGATCCTTGGGACTGGCGATCGCGAACACATCGGAAAAGCCGGGAGGAACGCTTCCGGTCACGAGGATATCCGCAGCGCGCGCCTGGGCCAGAACGTAACGGGCCGGAAAGTCCAGCGCACTGCGCCAGCTCGAGGCAGCGGCGCGGTCGCCGACCACGGCGCGGAATTGCTGTTCGAGTTCTCCGAGCCGGGCATGAAGCGCAGCCTCGCCCTGATCGATCAGCTCCTGGGCCTGCTCGCCGGTCGTGAAATACAGCGGCGGGGTGAACTCGGCCGCGGCCACGCCAATCATCCCGGCCTCGAATCGTGCCGCCAGATCGCCTGCAACCTGCAGGCGGGCGTCATTCGGCTGGTTGAGCGCAAGGCTCACCATGACTGTCGCGAACGTCATCCCGCCTCTCCAAACATTGCTTCCATGCAACTCTTAGAGATGAAATCACCCACCGTGATGAGATAGATCAATATTGGGCAGCGGAACACGGACGGAGGCGGCCGATGGAACTCGACCGGAAACCGGAGAAAGCCTTGAATTCTCGAACCAAAGTTTACATCGGCGAGGGGTTCCAGCGGCCCAATCTGGTATAGAATACCGCAGTGGCCGACTGCTCCGGCTGCGGCCGAATCCTGGTAACAACGGCGAATCGATCGAAAGTTTCGAAGTGCGCGGCGTCACCCAACCTTTCCCGGACGCAGACCTCCGGCCCGAAGACGCCCGCGCGCTGGGCTTTGGCGCATGGGATCTCGACCTCGCGACCGACGAATTCTACTGGTCGGTGACCACGCGCAAACTGTTCGGCGTCCCCGCCGATCAGCCCCTGACGTACGGGTCGTTCCTGGCGCTGCTCGCGCCTGCGGATCGGGCGCCGGTCGAAGCGGCGATCGGGCACTCACGTCACCAGGGCACCGGGGTCGACCTGTCGTTCAAGATGTCCGGCGGCCACTGGATTCGCGTGCTTGCCGGCGTGGTGCCCGACGAGGCCGGCGAGCCCCGGTATCTGCGCGGCATCGCCCTCGACATCGACCAGGAGAAGCGGCTGGAAGAGGCGCTGCGCCTGCGCGAGCAGCATTTCCGCTCTATCCTGGACACCGTGCCCGACGCGATGATCGTGATCGACGGCAGCGGCATCATCCAGTTCTTCAGCGCCGCGGCCGAGCGGATGTTCGGCTATACCGAGGAGGAAGCCGTCGGCCTCGACGTCAGCGAGCTGATGCCGGAGCCGGACCGTTCGCGCCATGCCGGCTACCTCGTCCGCTATCATGCCAGCCGCGAACGCCACATCATCGGCATCGGCCGCATCGTGACCGGGCGCCGCCGCGACGGCGCGACGTTCCCGATGCACCTGTCGATCGGCGAGATGCAATCCGGCGGCAAGCCCTATTTCACGGGCTTCGCCCATGACCTCACCGAGCACCAGCAGACCCAGGCGCGACTGCGCGAATTGCAGTCGGAGCTGGTTCACGTGTCGCGTCTCAGCGCGATGGGGGAGATGGCCTCTGCGCTGGCCCATGAGCTGAATCAGCCGCTGGCGGCCATCAGCAACTACATGAAAGGATCGCGCCGACTGCTTGCCGGCAGCAGCGATCCGAATACGGGCAAGATCGAAAGCGCGATGGATCGCGCCGCCGAGCAGGCGATTCGCGCCGGCCAGATCATCCGCCGCCTGCGCGACTTCGTCTCGCGGGGCGAATCGGAAAAGCGGGTCGAGAGCCTTTCGAAGCTGATCGAGGAAGCGGGCGCGCTCGGGCTCGCCGGCGCCCGCGAGCAGAACGTCCAGCTCCGCTTCCAGCTCAATCCGGATGCCGATCTGGTGCTGGCGGACCGGGTCCAGATCCAGCAAGTGCTCGTCAATCTGTTCCGCAACGCATTGGAGGCCATGGCGCACTCCGCACGGCGCGAGCTCGCGGCAACCAACCGCAGAATCAGTGACGACTTGATCGAGATCGCCGTGTCCGATACCGGAACGGGCTTTCACGACGACGTCATGCCCAACCTGTTCAAGACCTTCTTCACCACCAAGGACACCGGAATGGGAGTCGGCCTCTCGATCAGCCGTTCCATCATCGAGGCCCATGGCGGGCGAATGTGGGCCGAGAACAACGAGGCGGGCGGGGCGACATTCCGCTTCACCCTGCCGGCCGCCCCAACCAAGGTCGAGCATGATGGCTGAACGGGCGAAGGTCTATGTGATCGACGACGACGAGGCGATGCGGGACTCGCTCAACTTCCTGCTCGATTCATCCGGGTTTGACGTGAGGCTGTTCGAGCACGCGCAGGCGTTTCTCGACCGCCTGCCGACGCTCAGCTTCGGCTGCGTCCTCTCGGACGTGCGGATGCCCGGCATCGACGGCATCGAGCTTCTGAAGCGCATGAAGGCCACGGGCAGCAGCTTTCCCATCCTGGTCATGACCGGTCATGGCGACGTGCCGCTTGCGGTGGAAGCGATGAAGCTCGGTGCGGTCGACTTTCTGGAGAAGCCGTTCGAGGACGAGCGACTGGTTGCGATGATCGAGACCGCGATCCGGGAGGCCGAGCCGGCCGCCAAGACTGAATCGGTGACGCACGACATCCTGGTGCGCATTGCGAGCCTGAGCCCAAGGGAGCGCCAGGTGATGGACGGATTGATGTCCGGCCTCTCCAACAAGCTGATCGCGCGCGAATACGACATCAGCCCGCGCACGATCGAGGTCTATCGGGCCAACGTAATGACCAAGATGGGAGCCAACAGCCTCTCCGAGCTGGTCCGTCTCGCGATGCGCGCCGGCACGCTGAAGGATTGAGCTAGATCAAGCTGACTTGACGGAATCGAGTGTTATGTTGCGCATCCGTTCAACATGACATTATCGCGGCACGTGCCATGTCGGCTCACACAAAACCTACGGTCTACGTAGCCGACGACGATGCTGACGTCCTCAGCTCGCTACGCTTTCTGCTGGAGGCCGACGGCTTCGACGTCCGCACCTTCCGCAGCGGCATCGCACTGCTGAACGTATCGGACCGCGCTCCGGTGGACTGTTTCGTCATCGACTACAAGATGCCTGAGCTCAACGGGGTTGAGCTCGCCGAAAGGTTGCGCAAGCAGGGCGCGACGGCTCCGGTGGTGCTGATCACGGGCCACTACGACGACCGGCTGGCCGCGCGTGCTGCTGCCGTGGGAATCCAGGACTTGCTGCTGAAGCCCTTGCTCGATGAGAATCTGGTCAAGCGGATTCGCAAGGCGATCGCCAAGGAGCCCCCTCCTCCCGCGGCCCAGCGCGTCTCCTGACTCGGACCGCCGATCTCAAATCCCTGACTCCTGCGCGGTCTTGCGCGGGCAAAATCGTTTCAGGGACTTCAGGCCGAAAGCGGCCCGAGCCTACGTAGATCTACGTAAGGGGACCCCCTTAAGATATCGCGCGAAATGTCCTTAACGGGAGCCGCCGTGTACCACAACGCCATCCGCCGCAAGGAGATGGTCATGCTCAATCAGCCGGTTACCAGTTCGGTCGTCAGCCCCAACGCCAACCCCGCCGTTCAGTCTCCTGCAATCAATCCGTTTGCCGAGATCACCGGCCATGCCGGGCTGATCGCCAGCGAATTCTCCTACAAGAAGGACGAGGAGATCTACGGTGAGGACGAACCGGCCGAATACGTCTACCAGGTAATCTCCGGCGCTGTTCGCAGCTACAAGTTGCTCTCCGACGGCCGCCGCCAGATCGGCGCCTTCCATCTTCCGGGCGACGTGTTCGGCCTTGAATTCGGCTCTTTGCATCGGCTCGCCGCCGAAGCCATCATCGACACCTCGGTTCGCCTGGTGAAGCGCCGCAGCCTCGAACAGGCCGCCGGCGTCGACCTCGCGGTCGCCCGCAAGCTGTGGACCATGACCGCCGGCGATCTCCGCCATGCCGAGGACCACATGCTGCTGCTCGGACGCAAGACCGCGATGGAGCGGGTCGCAACCTTCCTGCTCGAGATGGACCGCCGCCTCGCCGTCGCCGGCATGATGGCGCTGCCGATGTGCCGCCGCGACATCGGCGACTATCTCGGCCTGACGCTGGAGACCGTGTCGCGCGCTCTGTCGCAGCTGCAGAGCCAGGGTGTTCTCGGCTTCTCCGGCGCACGTCAGATCGTCCTGCGCAACCGCCAGCGCCTGCGCAGCATGGACGCCTGAGCCTCCGTTTCCTCACGCCTTGCGCGCGCGCTGCCCGGTCTCGGGCATCACGAGCGCGATCAGAACCAGACCCGCCAGCGCCACACCCGACAGACCCGTGAAGGCGGTGGCGCTGCCGAACCTGTCGTTGACGATACCGGCCATGACGGTCGACAGCGATGCGCCAATGCCCGTCGCGGTCCCGACGATGCCCTGCGCGAGATTGAAGTGGCCGCTGCCGAACGCCACGTCGGCCACCGTCAACGGAATCATCACGGCGAAGACAGCGGCCGTGACGCCGTCGAAGATCTGCACGGCGACCAGGAGATAGGGGTCGTGCACGACGGCGAACAGTGCGCCGCGAATCGCGAGCGCGGCAAAGCCCAGCATCAACATCGGCCGGCGGCCCCATTGCTGCGCCACCGCGCCGACCGAGGGTGAGGTCAGCGCGACGATCGCCTGCGGCACGACGATGCAGAACGCGATCAGCATCGGCGCCCATTCGCTCGATTTCGTCGTCACCAGCCCCGCCATCAGCGGCAACATCGCGGCATTGGCGAGTTGCAGCAGAAACACGCCGAGCGCAAACACCAGCAGCGCACGCTGCCGCAACAGGCCGAGCAGGCCAGACAGCCGCGCGACCTCCCTGTCCTCCTGGTCGGCATGGCCATGCGCACGCGCAATGTCGATTTCGCGCTCGCGAATCCGCGACAGCGCGATCAGGGTCGGAAAGGCGAGAATGAAGGTCACCAGGAAAACGGCGCGGCTGGAGATGAGATAGCCGCAGGTTCCCATGACGGCCGCCGCTACGCCGCTGCCGAGCGAGGCGAAGCGCGCGTTGCGGCCAAGCCGCTCCGCCATGCCGCGCGGCCCGACCAGGCCGAGGCTGATGGCCGCGATCGCAGGACCAAGGACGCAGCTCGCGGCGGCATGCAGGATCGCGGCGCTGGCCACCGCCGGAAAGATCGGCCACGCCGCATAGGCGAGCGCGCTGCAGCCGATGGCGGCGACGGCGAACCCCGCGACGCGCCGCTCGGACCTCGCGGCATCGATGATCGCGCCGCCCGGCATCTGCCCGATCAGTCCGACGATGCCGCCGATCGACAGCACCAGCCCGATCTGCGCCTGAGTCCATTTCTGGGTCGTGAGATAAACTGCGATAAAGGGACCGAATCCCGTCTGCACATCGGCCAGAAAGAAGATGAACCAGTCGAGCCCGCGCAGGCTCTGGCGCGACGCCGCAGGTTTGCCGGCAGGACCATGCTCGCGCAAGGTGCCCGGGCGTGCACGATCCTGGCCTCGCGGCTCCGGGTCAGGTGATATGGACGGCCGCGCAATCGGCATGGTTCAACGTCCCAATTCACATCGGTCGCGGGACTCACAGGGGCGCCTCTCCGGGCCGCGCAAAGAACCGCCGACGGAGGCGTCATGCATCAATTCAATGATCGAAAATCCAGGGTGACAGCTTCCCGGCGGCGCCCAGCACCACCACGGGCTTGTCCTCCTTGTACTCGGGAGCGGTCTTCACCTGCTCCTTGGTGAGGTCCAGCGTGACCTGGTCGCTCTTGTCGGCGAGATGCTTGAAGTCGAGCGCGGTCCAGTCGACCACGATCTTGCGGCTGCCGACACCGAGGAATCCGCCGAAATCGATCACGGCCGCCCGGACGGTTCCCGAGAGGTCGACGATCACATCGACGATCTGTCCCATGTCCTCGCCGGTGGAACTGCGCACGTCCCGACCAAGCACGCCATGCGCGTCACGCGCACCGAGAATCGTGACCGAAGGCGGCGGCGCCGGCTCCTTCGCAGGCGCGGCAGGCGGCGACGTCTCCTTTGCAGCAGGCTCCGGCGGACTCTGCTGCGCCCGGCCGTCGTTCGCATGCCATGTCGCGCCCGCAAGCACTAACAATGCGAGGAGCAGGAGACGAGCGCGGATATGGGGCGCGCGCTTCGGCATCATCATTGCGCCAGCACCATGGAGACCTGGATCTGGCCGCGTCGGCGCAGCACCTCGATCGAGACATCCTCGCCGTGCCGGTGGATACGCAGATCAATCGCCGAGCTGCCGAGCCTGAGATCCCGCAGCACCACCCAATCGAGGAAGGCCGGCAGCCGCGGATTGCGCAGACGAATCTCGCCGCGATCGGCGTCGAATTCGAGCCCGAGGGCCGCTTCGAGCAGCGTGAAAGGCGTGGCGCTGGCCCAGGCCTGCGGTACGCACGCCACCGGATAGAGCGTCGGTCCGCGATGCTTCTCGCGCCTGAAGCCGCAGAACAGCTCCGGCAGCCGGCGCAGGTCCATGTAGGCGGCGGCTTCGAACAGTCCCGTGAACACCTGCTCGACCGCATGCTTGAGGCCATAGCGCGACAGGCCGAGCGCGATCAGCGCGTTGTCGTGCGGCCAGATCGAACCGTCATGATAGGACATCGGATTGTAGCGCACCTCGCCATGGGCGACCGTGCGGATGCCCCAGCCCGAGAAGAAGTGCGGCCGCAGCAGATCCGCAGCCACCTTGCGGGCCCGGTCCTCGCGCACCATGCCGCTGAACAGCAGCTGCCCTGCATTGGAGGTGCGTACGCGGCAGGGATTCTTGTCGCCGTCCAGCGCCAAGGCGTAAGTGTTGAGCTCCTCGCACCAGAAGGCGGTCTCGAACCGTTCGGCGAGGCGCGCCGCCTCCAACTCCAGCCGCTCAGCCAGATCGACGCGGCCGAGCCGGCGCGCGCAGCGCGCTGCCAGCCGCTTGCCGGCGAAGACATAGCCCTGCACCTCGGCAAGCGCGATGTTGCCTTCGGCGAGCCGCCCATCGGCATGAAAGACCGCGTCGTAGGAATCCTTCCAGCCCTGGTTGGCGAGGCCATGCTCCGAGGCGCGCTGATACTCGACGAAGCCGTCGTGATCGGGATCGCCCGGTCCGTCGATCCAGTGCAGAGCCCGCTCGATCGCCGGCCACAGCTCCTGCAATGTTTCGATATCGCCGGTCCGGTCGAGGTAGAGGCCGGCCAGCAGGACGAACAGCGGAGTCGAATCGACGCTGCCGTAGTAGCAGGCGAACGGCACCTCGCGCAGCGCCGCCATCTCGCCGCCCCGCATCTCGTGCAGGATCTTGCCGGGCTCCGCATCCGCGAGCGGATCGGTCTTGCTCGCCTGATAGACCGCCAGCCTGCGCAGCACACCGCGGGCGATCCGCGGATCGACCCACAGCATCTGCAACGCCGTGATCAGGCCGTCACGGCCGAACGTCGTCGAGTACCAGGGGATGCCGGCGTAGGGATAGCGTCCCTGCGGCGTATCCGTCATCAGGATGTTGAGGTCCGCGGCCGCCTGGCACAGCACCTCGTTGAGAATGTCGTTGGAGGTCTCGATGCTCGCGGCGCCGCCCGTGCAGCGTCGCATCTCGCGACGGTGGGCGAGCATGCTGCGGAAGAAGCGGCCCGGCTCGCCACCGGCGCCCCCATTGCACGTGACCGTGACGAACAGCGAGATCGACTCCTGCGGCTCGAGATCGAAATGATAGCTCGCCGAATTGACCGCCAGCCGCATCGGGCACGGATCGAAATTCAGCGCAGTCGTCCGCACCACCTCGTCCAGCCCGCGATAGTCCAGCACGACTTCGCCCGGTCCCATCAACCGGCCGGAGCCCGTGCCGCGGCGGGGCCGGACCGCGCCGCGCGCCTCGAACAGATCGGCAAAATCATTGTCGAAGGCGAGCTTGAGATCGAAGCTGGCGCGCCGGTCGCCGTGGTTCTGGACCCCGATTCGCTGATAGGCGGTGCCGCGCCAGAGGAAGATCGTACGCACGATGTGCAGGATGTCCTTTGCCAGCACATGCCGGCCCTGACGGTAGATGTCGGGATTGGTGAGATCGACGGTCAGGCCCGAATTGTCATCGCGCAGACTGGAGCCCAGCAGCAACGGCTGAACGTCATCGAGCGTCAGCTCGAGCCGCGCCAGATAGCGCGTATCGGCGTGGAACAGGCCGTCCGGACCACCTGCCGACGCGCCGATGTCGCCGTGGCCGTCGAGCACGATGAAGGTGTCGTCGTGTTTGAGCGACCGCCGCGGCCGGGCTGTCGGCCCTGTCATGGGAATGTAGAATGGCTGCTCCACCGGCTCGTCCGGGTGCACCATTGATGAGAGCGTGATTGCGACTTCGGCCGACATGTTGACCTCGTGCCTTGTTGGATGATGCGCCGGGCACCACGAACGCCACTTGGATCGCCCGGCGTGCGATCACGACATCGGGCCTGATTTCGTCAGGCAGCGAACTTGGCGAGCCGGCTCATTTCCTGGGTCACGAGCTCGCGATAGGGTCCCTCGCCCTGCATCAGCCGGTCCGGCGCGCCGTCCTCGATGATTCTGCCCGACCTCAGGACGACGACACGATCGAAATTGCGCAAGGTCGCCAGTCGATGCGCGATCGCAATCACGGTACGCCCGCGCATCAGCCGGCTCAAGGCTTCCCGGATCGCCTCTTCCGACTCGCTGTCGAGCGCGGCGGTTGCCTCGTCCAGCAGCAGGATCGGTGCGTCCTTGAGGAAGGCGCGGGCAATCGCGATGCGCTGGCGCTGGCCGCCGGACAGTTTCACCCCGCGGTCGCCGACCATCGTCTGCAATCCTTCCGGCAGGGTCTCGACAAAGTCGCAGCGTGCCGCGATGGCGGCCCGCAGCACCTCGTCATCGGTCGCGCTCGGCCGGCCGTAGCGAATGTTCTCGAGAATGGAACGATGGAACAGCGAGATGTCCTGCGGCACCACCGAGATCGCCTCGCGCAGGCTCTGCTGGGTCACCCTGGCGATATTCTGCCCATCGATCGTGATGTGGCCTGTTTGCGGATCGTAGAACCGCTGCAACAGCGTGAACAGGCTGGACTTGCCGCCGCCGGACTGGCCGACTAGGCCGACGCGCTGGCCCGGCTGCAGACGCAGCGTGAAGTTCTCGAACAGCTTGTGGCCGCCCGGATAGTGGAAGGTGACGTTGTCGAAGGCGATCGCAGCACCACTCTTGATCAGCGGCTCGGCCTCCGGATCATCGCGCAGCTCATGTGGCTGCAGCAGAGTTGCGATCGCCTCGCTCATGCGCGCGACATGCTGGGTCACATCCACCATCGCCACGGCAAGATCGCGGGTCGCGTTGAGAATGCACAGACCCAGCGTGCAGACCAGCACCACGTCGCCGGTGGTCGCACCGCCCCGCTGCCACAGCGAGATCGCCCACGCCATCAGTGCGACGGTCAGCACGATCGTCACCGTCGCATGGAGAATGCGCAACTTCTCGAGATAGCGCAGGCTCCGCGCGCGCGCCGCGAGCTCCCTGTTCACAGTCGCATCAAAGCGATCGTGTTCGTGGCGCAGGCCGCAAAACGCCCGGACCAGAGGCATGTTCGAGATCACGTCGACCATTTCGCCATCGACCATGGCGGCCTTGTCGGCAAAATCATCATGCAGCGGCTTGCCGGCTGCCGCGAGGCGGAACATCGCAACCACCATCGCCGACGCAATCAGCAGCAGGCCGACCGCCATCGGTCCGCTCACGGTTCCGATCAGGCAGATGGCCGCGACCGTCGCCAGACACGGCGGCAGCACGTTCCACATGAACATGTTCTCGACTGTGAAGACCGCGTTCGACGTCGCGGTGATCCGGCTGGACAACATTCCCGGCAGACGGTCGCCGAAGTAGCTGGGTGAATGGCCGGTGAGATGACGGAAGATGTCGCGACGAAGGTCACCTGTGACCCTCACGAAGGTGAAGCTCGCGATCCAGCTGGCGACACGCCACAGAATGTTATCGGCCGCGATCAGGGAAATCAGCAACGCGAAGGCCACCCAGACTCCGCCTCCGGCATGAGGGCCGGCCGAGAGGCTGTCGACCAGAAACTTGACGCCGTATTGCGTGCCGACGGAGCAGGCAACGGCGCCAGCAACAGCGCCGAGGATCACGAGATGCGATGCCGAGCGCTGACGCAGATAGCGCATGACAAACGGAAACGGTCGGTACGTGTAGCCTGAGAGCTGATCCATGGCCTGTCCGTGAGAGAGAACTATTATCTTTCTGAGGTAGCGACCCTGAAACGGAACCGACCAGAGACAACGCGTAGTCCTTGGTTCCCGCCGCATCGCCATGCGGCGTCGACGTGTCTCAACATCCGCATTACGCGCAGGGTTGGAAGCATCAGATGGCATCAATGAGACATGGCTTGGAACGATGTGTCGAAGAAAGTGTCATCGGTGAAAGGAACTTCGCAGATGCGAGAACGTTCCCATCACGGTGTCGCCAGATCGAGGAGGAGCCTCTCTCCATGATCACATATAGGAGACGATGAGATGCGCATCGCGCAGGTTGCTCCCTTGACGGAGGCGGTGCCTCCCAAGCTCTACGGCGGGACCGAGCGAGTGGTCCACTGGTTGACTGAAGAGCTTGTCGCCCTCGGCCATGATGTCACCCTGTTTGCAAGCGGCGATTCCCAGACTTCCGCCCGACTATGCCCGACATGGCCGAAGGCATTGCGTCTCGATGGCTCAGTGCGCGATCCCAATGCGCTGCACATGGTCATGTTGGAGGGCGTTCGGCAGAAATGCGACGATGAAGCGTTCGATGCCCTCCACTTCCACCTCGACTATTACCCGTTCTCGCTGTTCTCTCGGCAACCCACGCCATTCCTGACCACGTTGCACGGCAGGCTCGATCTCCCGGAACACCAGCCGGTGTTCTCGATGTTCAAGGATGTTCCCGTCGTCTCGATCTCAGATGCGCAGCGACGCCCGGTGCCGAACGCCAACTGGGTCCGTACCGTGCTGCACGGTTTGCCCGAGAAGCTCCTCACGCCCAGGCCGGTGACGCCGAGCTATCTTGCCGTGCTCGGACGCATCGCGCCCGAGAAGGGTGTCGACCGCGCGATCAAGATCGCGATGCGTTGTGGCATTCCGCTGAAGATTGCAGCCAAGGTCGATCGCGCCGACCAGGACTATTACGACCAGCTGATCTATCCGCTGATCAATGGCAATCCGCTCGTCGAGTACATCGGCGAAATCGGCGACCACGAGAAGCCGGACTTCCTGTCCGGCGCACTCGGCCTGCTGCTGCCGATCGACTGGCCCGAACCGTTCGGTCTCGTCATGATCGAGGCGATGGCCTGCGGCACCCCCGTGATCGCCTATAATCGCGGCTCAGTCCCGGAAGTGATCGACGACGGCCTCACCGGCTTCATCGTCGAGGACGAGCTCAGCGCGGTGGCCGCCATCGGCCGCTTGCCCGATCTCAGCCGCGCCCGGGTGCGCGAGCAGTTCGAACGGCGCTTCACGGCGCGCCGCATGGCGCTCGACTATCTCGCTGCCTATCGCAGCCTGATCGAACGGGCCGAGCCGCGCATCAGGCTGGTCAGCAGCGCAGAGTAACGCCACGACGGCAGCGGAGGCCGGTGACAGGCCGACCTTCGCCTCACCTCATGTGATGGTGGCGCGCTTCGGTTCGACGATCGCGAACATGCGTGGAAACTCGTCCATCAGGGACATCAGCTCGGCGAGCCGCATCGGGTTGCCGATGAACGCGAGCTTTCCGGCTGCGACCGCTTCCGGAAAGGTCGTGAGCTTGGCGATGAGCTCATCGAGCGTCGAACGTGCCAGCGTGAAGCCGGCATCTGCGGTCGAGGCCTGCACGCCCGCGGCATAGGTCAACGCGCAATTCTGCAGGGTGAGCACGAAGCGCTCGTCGGTGTCGGTGAACGTCCAGTTCAGGACGATGTGCCTGCCCTCCGCCTTCGGCCCGTTCAACCGCACGCCCAGCACGTCCCACAACTGCTCCGTCCGCAGCGCCGCCAGAGTGTCGCGCGGCAGGCCCGGTCGGGGTGGAATTTCCGGCATGCCGTGGCGCAGCTCCTGCGCGCCGAACAGATAGGCGTTGCGCCAGGTCGCGCTCTCGGCGGCATAGCCGAGTTGCTCCAGCGTATCGGCCAGCAGCGCGCGCGCCGCGGCATTGTCCGGCTCGGCGAACACGAGATGGCCGACCACCTGCGCGACGAAGCGGAATTCGCCCCTTGCAAAATCCTCGCGCGCCCGCGCCAGCAATGCGTCGGCGCCGCCCATGTAGGCGACGTATTTGCGGCCCGCCTCGACGGGCGGCAGAGGATCGAGATTGACCGGATTGGCGTCATACCAGCCGAGATATTTCTGGTAGATCGCCTTCACATTATGCCGGATATGGCCGTAATAGCCGCGCGCGTGCCACGCGCCGTCAAGACTCCTTGGCAACGTGATCTGCTCGGCGATCTCGCTTGCCGTCAGGCCATGGTTCATCAGCCGCACGGTCTGGTCATGCGCGAACTTGTAGAGGTCGCGCTGCTCGCGGATCATCTGGTCGATCCGGCTCGCCCCCCACACCGGCCAATGGTGCTGGCCACACATGACCTCGGCCTTGCCGCCCCATAGCTGCAGCGCCTCACCGAGATATTTCGACCACGCCAGCGCGTCGCGCACGTCGGCGCCGCGGAACGGCAGCAGATTGTGAAAATTGTGCGTGCAGTTCTCGGCGAGGTTCAGGAGCCCGTAGCGCGGCACGAAGAAATGCATCTCCGCAGGCGCCTCGCTGTTGGGCGCCATCTGGAATTCGAAGCTCACGCCGTCGATCGTCCTGATATCGCCGGTCGCCATGATCAGGTCGGTCGGCCGCAGCAAGGCCACGCCGCCCGCCGCCATGGTCTTGCCGAGACCGCAATCGACATGCCCTTTCGGCCCTTTGGAGAGCAGCGGACCGAACTGATATTGCGCCCGACGCAACATCGCAGGACCGGCAATGATGTTCTCGGAGACCGCGTGCTCCATGAACAGGTTGGGCGCGATGAGCGGCACGCGGCCGCTGGCGACGGCGTCCTCATCGACCACCCCGAGCGCGCCGCCCCAATGATCGGTGTGGGTATGCGTGAACATGACGGCCGCGACGGGCCTCGCGCCGCGATGCTGAAAATAGAGATCGAGCGCAGCCCGCGCGCCCTCGATCGAGGTCAGCGTATCCACCACGATGACGCCCGTATCACCCTCGATCAAGGTCATGTTGGCGATGTCGAGCCCGCGGACCTGATAGACACCGGGGACCACCTCGAACAGACCATGATGCATGTTGAGCTTCGCCTGGCGCCACAGGCTCGGATTGACGGTTGGCGGCGCTTCCTCCGCATCGAGGAAGCCATAGGGCGCGAGGCTCCAGACGGTGCGCCCCTGCGCCGTCGCGACCATGGCCTGGTCGATGGTGCCGAGAAAGCCGCGCGCCGCGTCGTCGAAATCGGTCGTGTCGCCAAACGGCAAAGATCCGAGCAGGGCTTGCTGCGCCGCGATCACAGCCTCGGTGGCGTCCTTCGGCTCCTTGGAGCTGTTACCGCTGACCGGCGCGTTCATGGCTGCTTCCTCCCGCAACGAAATTTGCTGGAGCGATGCTAATGCGCGGGATCGTGGAGC
Organism: Bradyrhizobium ontarionense; assembly: GCF_021088345.1. Classification (NCBI taxonomy): domain Bacteria; kingdom Pseudomonadati; phylum Pseudomonadota; class Alphaproteobacteria; order Hyphomicrobiales; family Nitrobacteraceae; genus Bradyrhizobium; species Bradyrhizobium ontarionense. The sequence continues at coordinate 2,710,484 of NZ_CP088156.1, forward strand.
GCAAATCGCCGGCAGACAACGAGCGATCAGACCACGTGATCGACGGCCTCATCGATCGCGGCATAGATCGTCTCGAGATCGCCGGCGGTGACGCAGTAAGGCGGCATGACATAGATCGTGTCGCCGAGCGGACGCAGCAGCACGTCGCTGCCACGGAAGAAGGCTTGCAGCTTGGGCCCGACCTCGGCGAGATAGCCGGGCTCGTCGGCGTGGAGATCGAGCGCCGTAATGGTGCCGCAGCGCCGCAGATCAGAAAATCGCTCGTCATATCGAAAGCGGGCAAGACAGCGCTCCTGGGATGCCGCGACCGAGGCGATCCGCGCCCGCGTCTCCGGCTGCCGCCAAAGCTCGAGATTGGCTCTCGCTGCCGCGCAGGCGATCGGATTGGCGGTATACGAGCTCGAGTGGAAGAACGTCCGCGTGCGGTCGCACGAATAATGCGCATCGAAGATCTCGGCACGGCACAGCGTCACGGCCAGCGGCATCGCCCCCCCGGTGAGGCCCTTCGCATAGCAGGCGATGTCGGGCACGACGTCCGCCTGCTCACAGGCGAACAGCGTTCCGGTCCGTCCCCAGCCCGTCATGACTTCGTCGGCGATGAACAGCACGCCAAACGCCGTGCAGATGCGACGCATCTCCGCCAGCACGGAAGCCGGATACATCAGCATGCCGCCGGCGCCGAGCACCAGCGGCTCGACGATGAAGGCCGCGGGCCGGTCTCTCTCGCAGGCTGCCGCGAGCGCATCGAGCGATGCCTGCTCCCGCCCCGGCGCCGGGAACGGAACCACGGCCACGTCGAACAGCAGCGGCTCATAGGCCGCATTGAACACGCCGCGCGCGCCGATCGACATCGCCCCGATGGTGTCGCCATGGTAGGAATGCTGCATCACGACGATGCGCGTGCGCGGCTCGCCGATGTTCCTGAAATAGCCGAGCGCCATCTTCAGCGCGACCTCGACGCTGGTCGATCCGCTGTCGGAGAAGAACACATGCGCGAGCCCGGGCGGTGCCAGTTCGAGCAATGCAGCGGCGACCTGCTCGGCCGGCTCATGGGTATGGCCGGCGAAGATGACCTGATCGAGTTGCTCCGCCTGCTCCTGGATGGCGCGCACGATGGGCGGATGGCAATGGCCATGCGTGACCACCCACCAGGACGCGATGGCGTCGATGATCCGCCGGCCATCCGCGGTATAGACATAGGCACCCTCGCCGCGGGCGATGGGCGTCATCTCGGGCTGCAGCGCATGCTGGGTGAAGGGGTGCCAGATCGGCGAGTCCGTCTTGCGCATCATCGGTCGAAGTCCGTCCGCCGGAATTGAGCTACGAAGGCCTGCTGCAGCGATCGCGCGGTCAGCGGTGACAGCCAGGGCAGCCGGCCCAGGCGCCTCACCCCGCCGAGACGGCAGATCGTCTCCTCGCTGTCGGGATTGGCGTCGCCGATGAAGGCGATGCCGAGCACGTCGATGCCGCGGCTGCGGAGAGCCTCGAGCGACAGCAGCGAGTGATTGATGGTGCCGAGACTCGTGCGCGCGCAGAGCACGACCGGGAATCGCCATCGCGTGAAGACGTCGAGATAGAGCGTGTCGGAATCGAGCGGCACCATGACGCCGCCGGCGCCCTCGATCACGACAGGTCTGCCACCGGCGTCGGGCGGATCGAGGCCAGGCGGATCGATACGGATGCCTTCCAGGCGCGCAGCGAGATGTGGCGAGGCCGGTTCGGCCAGCCGGTAAGCTTCGGGGATCACGCGGTCATCGGGGAGTTCGGCGAGTCGCTGGACGCGGCGAGAGTCCGTCTCCTCCGCAAGGCCGGCCTGGACCGGTTTCCAGTAGCAAGCGCCGAGCAGCGCGGTCAGGCCTGCGGCGAACACGGTCTTGCCGATCCCGGTATCGGTGCCGGTGACTACGATGCGCTGCGCCATGACCGTGCGGCTCCGATCTCGTCGACGAGCGCATCGAGCAGCGCCACGACCGCGGCCTCGTCGATATTCAAGGTCAGCGACAGCCTGAGCCGCGCCGTGCCGGCCGGCACCGTCGGCGGCCGGATGCCGCGGATGTCGAAGCCGCGCAGCTGCAGGGCGCTGGCGAGGCTCATCGCGCGCGCGTTGTCGCCGACGACGTAGGGAATGATCTGTGACGACGACCACGTCTCGCCGAAGCGCGCGACGATCTCGCGATGGGCAAAGGCCACGAGCTGCGTCAGCTTCTGCTGCCGCTCCGGCTCGTCCTGCAGGATCGCGAGCGCCTCCGTGACGGCCACCGCCATCAGCGGCGACGGCGCAGTCGCGAAGATGAAGGAGCGGCAGCGGTTGATCATGATGTCGCGCAGTACGTGGCTCGCCGTGACCAGCGCGCCGGCCGCACCCAGCGCCTTGCCGCAGGTATGAACGACCACGATGGTCTCGCGTCCCTCATAGCGCGCGGCAAGGCCACGGCCCTGCTCGCCACGCACGCCGGTCGCATGCGCCTCGTCGATCAATAAGAAAGCATCATGGCGGTCGGCCAGCGCGACCAGATCATCCAGCGGCGCGAGATCGCCATCCATGCTGTAGAGGCTTTCGACAACGATCCAGGGCCGGCCGACACCGCCGTCCCTCCGCCACGCCAGGATCGCGTCCTCAGCGGATTGCGGATCGTTATGCATGAACTGGCACATCTCGGCCCGGCCGGCACGCGCCCCCTCATGGGTGCTGGCGTGCACGAGCGCATCGAGCACCAGCAGGTCGTCGCGTTGCGGCAGCGTGGTGAGCACGGCGAAGTTCGCGATATAGCCACTGCCGAAAAACAGCGCGCTGTCAGCACCGAAGAATCGCGCCGCTTCCGCTTCCAGCCGCTCATGCTCCGCACAATTGCCGCGCAGCAGGCGCGAACCGCCTGCGCCGACCGGCGTGCCGGCCTCCATGGCTGCCGCGACGGCGTGCTTGATGCGCGGCGCCTGGGCCAGACCAAGATAGTCGTTGGAGGAGAAATCCAGACCGAACCTTGGACTGAGCCGCCGCAGCCGATCATCGGCCGCGAGACTCTGGAGACCGTCGGCATAGATCGCCAATCGCTCGGACGACATGGGCAGGGCTCCGCTCTCGTTCGGTCAGCCGAACGCGTGGACGGGCACGACGGGCGGAGCGCGGTGGTGGCGACCGTCGCGTCGTGATCCCGACGGGGTGATCGAATCAGGCCAGGGACGAAGCGTCCGCGATCCCGCTCGCACCAGACGGTGCGCCCGAACGCGCCGACAATGACGACGTCATGCCGAGGCGCGCGAGCAGATCGGCATCGCGGTCGGCTTGCGGATTGGCCGTGGTCAACAGCACGTCGCCGATGAAGATCGAATTGGCGCCGGCGAGCAGGCACAGGCTCTGCAGCTCGTCGCTCATGTATTGCCGGCCTGCGGACAGGCGGACCACGCTGGCCGGCATCATGATCCTGGACACCGCGATCAATCGCACCAGTGCAATCGGATCAGGTCGCGCGGCGGTGTCGTTGACCGGAACGCCCTGGACCTCGTTCCACAGATTGATCGGGACGCTGTCGGGATGCTCATCGAGGTTGGCCAGCAGCACCAGCATGCCGAGCCGGTCGTCCACCTCCTCACCCATGCCGACGATGCCGCCGCAGCACACCTTGATGCCGGCGTCACGGACATGCGCGAGCGTGTCGATGCGATCCTGCAAGGTCCGGGTGGTGATGATGCGGTCGTAGAACTCGGGCGAGGTGTCGACATTGTGGTTGTAGAAGTCGAGCCCGGCCTGCTTGAGCCGCTGCGCCTGCGGCGGGGTCAGCATCCCCAGCGTGACGCAGGTTTCCATTCCCAGGTCCTTCACCGCGCTCACCATGTCGCAGACCTGATCGAGATCGCGCTCCCGGGGGCTGCGCCACGCAGCCGCCATGCAGAAACGCTCGGCCCCCGCCGCCTTCGCCCGCCGTGCAGTGGCGACCACAACGTCGCGATCCATCAGTTTCGTCGCCTTGAGACCCGTGTCGTAATGCGCGCTCTGCGAGCAGTAGCCGCAATCCTCCGGACAGCCGCCGGTCTTGATGCTGAGCAGGCTCGCTGTCTCCAGGCGCGTGGGATCGAAGTGCCGGCGATGCACCGACTGGGCGAGGAACATCAGGTCGGGGAACGGCAGGCCGTACAACGCTTCCGCCTGGTCTCTGGTCCAATCATGGCGGACAGCTTTGCCCTGCTCCGCTTGATCAGACGACGCACCGCTCACATCAACCATGCCCACGCTCCACACAAAATTATAGATTTTCATAGATATTATCTATGAAATCTCTGTATTTGAGCACCGTAGGTGAGGATCGCTTCCGCTGCATTGGTTTTTTCAATAGATAATCTATCGCCATGCAGGACGAAAATCTCACGACAGCCCACCGGATCGCGGACGCGATCACCGCACGCATCATCAGTGGCGAACTTCTGCCGGATGCCCCGCTGCGGCAGGACCACATCGCGCGCGAGTTCAACTCCAGCCACGTGCCGGTGCGCGAAGCGTTCCGGCACCTCGAGGCGCTCTATCTCGTGGTCGCGGCGCCGCGGCGCGGCGTCCGGGTGGCGCCGCTGGATGCGAAATCGACCAAGGAGATCGTCGAGATGCGCACAGCGCTCGAGGTCATCGCGCTGCGCAATGCCGCACCGCGCTACACGCCGGCGCATCTCGCCGCGATCGAGCTCGCGCTGATCGAGGCCGACAATGCCGAGACCATCCAGGAGTTCGAGACCGCGAACCGCGCCTTTCATCGCGCGCTGGTCACGCCTTGCGCGATGCCGCGATTGCTGGCGAGCCTCGACGGATTGCGGCTGGCCAACTCACGGCTGGTGCTGACGATGGCGCGCAACGCCGGCTGGCGCCCCCGCACCAATCAGGACCACCGGCTGATCCTGCAGGCGCTGCGCGCGCGGCAGATCGGGCAGGCCTGCGAGCTGCTGACCCGTCACAACCAGACGATCGAGCGCCTGGCGCTGCCGGGCGGCTCGTAGCTCTGCGCAGAGGATCTGACGGTTAGCTTGGGCGCACTGCTGTCCCCCGAACGTCCGGGGGCCAGTCTGCTTTGAGTGGACCGCATGGGCCGTGCGCTACCGTGACATGAATTTGATTTGATGGCCGGTGTGCCCCAGATAGCTGCCGACTTGCCGCACCACGAAATCTCGCCGAATTTGGGCCAACAACAGACGTAGCTTTCGCAGAGGCGGCCGGGTAGTTTTGCTCCGTCAAGGCGAAGCGAAGGCCTCCGATGTACCGGATCTTATGCTTAGCAGTAGCAGCGTTCCTGTACGGAATGGCGGCCGGACTTTCCCAGCCGCCACAGGCAGGCACAACCACAATCACGTTTCAGTCGGCCACCTACGGCGACATGCGCCAGCTTTTAGCGCGAGAGGCTACTACCGGTCGGGTGACGATCAAGGCCACCCTCGTTCTTCCCGAACAGGTGAAGGACCAGTACCCTGCCATCGTCGTGGTACACACGCTCGCCGGCTATCGCGATGCAAACGAAGGTTATGTGGCCGCCGAATTGCGCAAGGCAGGCTTCGCGACATTGACTTATGACAGTTTTGCCGCGCGCGGAACCACGGGCGCAGCCCTGCAGGGATCACCAGGATATCTGCCGATTGGCGTTGCGGACGCATACGCCGCACTGCGCTTTCTTTCCGGCGACAGTCGGATCGACGCTGGGCACATTGCGATCATTGGGTTCTCGTATGGCGCTGAAGTGGCCCATCTTGCGGCGATGGAGCCACTGCGATCGGCGCTCAATCCCGGACCGGAGCGGTTTGTCGCCCACGTCGCATTTTATCCCGGAGGCACTTTTGGCGCGATTGCCAATCCGGGCGCCTATACCGGCTCCCCGATCCTGATGCTGCTTGGCGACAAGGACGACAATCTTCCGCTGACAAAGGTCCACAGTTACCTCGCCTACGCGCGCGCCGCCGGGGCGCCAACTCCGATCCAGACCGTAATCTATCCGGGCGCCTACCACGCATGGACGGTCCCCGACCTCACTACTGCTCGCTTCTACCCGGACCTCGTCAGCACAAAAAAATGTCCGCTCCTCCTATTGGGACCGAATCGGCCGGCCTTGCTGATCGACGGAGAGCCGAAGCCATTCGATCCAGCCGCCTTTGGAGCCTGCCTTGCCGCAGCGCCCGGCTATTCGATGGGATTTGACGCGGCGGTTCGCGCCCAGTCGATCGCTGATACGATTTCCTTCCTTCAACGAACCCTGCGGCCGTAGCGCCAGCGTCGTCCCTGCAAATTCAAACGTCACGACGCCCGCTTAGGGTCACGAGCTGCCTTCCCGAAGGCGTTAGCGCCACGGCCACTATACCCTCAGATAGCTGCCGACTTGCTGTGCCGCGCAAGTTGGTGGACTCGGGTCGCGCCCGCTTGTGCGCTTTGGCGCCTCATTTTAGCTGACACATGCAAGGCAGTCCGCTCGGAAAACCGTCAGCCCCTCTGTTCAGAGGTCCTAGCCTCCGTCGACGCTCACGCTTGCAGCCGCGCCGTGATCGCAGCTGCGGCCTCGGCAGTGCCGAGCGAACCACCGATATCCTGCGTGGACTGGCCTTGCCCGATCGCGTCAGCAACAGCGGCTTCGATGGCGGCGGCCGCCGAGACGAAGCGCGGCTGACGGGTGCGCGTGCCGTGCCAGTCCAGAAGCAGCGCCGCCGACAGGATCAACGACACCGGATTGGCGATGCCTCGTCCGGCGATGTCCGGCGCGGAGCCGTGCGCAGCCTGCGCCATCGCATGGTCAGCGCCCATGTTGAGCGCGCCACCGAGCCCGAGGCTGCCGGATAGCTCGGCCGTCAGATCGGAGAGGATGTCGCCGAACATGTTGGTGGTGACCAGCACGTCGAAACGGCCGGGCTCGCGCACCACATGCGCCATGGCGGCATCGACCAGCACCTCGTCGACCGCGAGCTCGGGATAGCGCGAGGCCGTCGCTTTGCAAATGTCGAGGAACATGCCGTCGCCCATCCTGAGCACATTGGCCTTGTGCACGATGGTCAGATGTTTGCGCCGTTTCATCGCGAGCTGGCATGCGACCTCGGCGATGCGCTCGCAGCACGGCCGCGTGATCCGCCGCATCGAGATCACGACATCGGGGGTCACGCGCAGCTCGGCATTGCCCTCCTCCATGTTGCGGTCGGCATAGAAGCCCTCGGTGTTCTCGCGCACGACGACGAGATCGAAATCGCCGACCCGGTTGGTCCGTCCCGGATAGGTGCGCGCGGGGCGGATGTTGGCGAACAGATCGAGGCTCTTGCGGAAATGCCGCGATGGATTGATCTCGCCGCGCGCCTCGTCCTTGAAGTCGAAGGTCGCCGTCGGTCCGAGGATCAGGCCGTCAGCGGCCTTCACGAGACCAAGCAGGTCCGGCCGCACGGTGGTGCCGAACCGTGCCAGGCTCGCGTGACCTACCGCATGCTCGTCGAGCACGAGGCCGAGCTGGAACTGCTCGGACGCGGCGCGCAGCACCTGCGATGTCGCCGTCGTGATTTCCGGTCCGATGCCGTCTCCCGGCAGAACGACAACATGCATGGCGGCTCCCTCACCTCGCGACGACGATGCGCCCGTTTCAGCATGACGGCACCGGCGCTGTCACCCCGGTTGTTGAGCCTGCCGCCGTGCACGCATGCGCCCATGCGCGCGAAATGGCTGGGGCGCTCGCCCGGTCCCGTGTACATCCTCAACCGGACGCACCCGCCAACCGAAGGTCTCCATGTCCAGCCGCAAACACGCTCCAAAGCTCGCGATGGCCAGCGACGGCTCCGCCGACGGACTGCCGCCGCGACAGCGGCCATGGGCGATTGCCGCGATCTTCACGGCACTCTCCATGGCTTCGCTCGATGTCGCCATTGCCAACATCGCGCTGCCGTCGATCTCGGCCGATCTGCACGTCTCGCCGGCCGAGGTGGTCTGGGTCGTCAACATCTACCAGATCGCATTGGTCGCAACGCTGCTGCCGCTCGGCGCGCTCGGCGAGATCGTCGGCCACCAGCGCATCTATCTCGGCGGCCTGCTGCTGTTCACGCTGGCCTCGGTCGGTTGTGCGCTGGCCTGGTCGCTGCCGACGCTCGTCGTCGCCCGCGCGCTTCAGGGCCTCGGCGCCAGCGGCATCATGAGCGTCAACACCGCGCTGGTGCGCTATGTCTATCCCGGCAAGATGCTCGGCCGCGGTCTCGGCCACAATGCGCTGGTGGTCGGCATCTCCTTCACCTTCGGACCGACGATTGCTTCCGCCATTCTCTCGCTCGGCGCGTGGCCGTGGCTGTTCGCGATCAATCTTCCGTTTGGCGTCATCGCCATCCTGATCGGCATGAAGATGCTGCCGCGCACGCCGCGCGCTGATCACGGCTTCGACTTCCTCGGCGCCGGGCTCGCCGCGCTATGCCTAGGGCTCTTCATCACCGGCATCGGCAGCGCCGCCCACGGCGCGACGCCGCCGACGGTCGTAGCCGAACTGGTCGGTGCTCTCGTGCTCGGCGTCATTCTCACCCGGCGCCAGGCCGATCATCCGGCACCGATGCTGCCGATCGACCTGTTCCGCCGCGGCGTGTTCGCGCTGTCGGCGGCGACCGCGGTGTGTTCCTTCTCCGTGCAGGGCCTCGGCTTCGTCTCCCTGCCCTTCTACTTCGAGGACATATTGCAGCGCTCGCAGGTCGAGACCGGGTTCTTCATGACGCCCTGGCCGCTCGCAGTCACGATCATGGCGCCGATCGCCGGCCGGCTGTCGGACCGCTTTCCCGCCGGCCTGCTCGGCGGCATCGGCCTCGTGATGCTCGGAACCGGCATGGCGCTGCTGGCGCTGCTGCCGGACAACCCCAGCATTGCGAACATCGTCTGGCGCATGCTGATCTGCGGCATCGGGTTCGGCTTCTTCCAGGCGCCGAATATGAAGGCCATCATGTCAAGCGCACCGCCGCATCGCAGCGGCGGGGCCAGCGGCATCGTCGCGACCGCGCGGCTGACGGGACAGACCACGGGGGCGGCGTTGGCCGCACTCTGCTTCAGCCTTGCGGGGCGCGACGGGGCGACCTTGGCGCTGGCACTCGGCGCGGGCTTCGCCGCGCTCGGCAGCGTCATGAGCTTCCTGCGGCTGGCGGTTGCACCTCCGCGCGGCTCGTAAGGTCGAGCAACCAACAACCCCAGGCCATCACGAATCTTCCGAGCCGCAAACGCATATTCTTGATTTGAACGATTCCATCGTTCGCGCCAGAGTGGGCCCTCAGTTCAACTGGCGAGTTGAACGAAAGGGATCTGCGATGGCAAACCTGACGATTAACGGCAAAGTCTATAATCTCGACGTCGAAGCCGACACGCCGCTGCTGTGGGCGATCCGCGAGAACGCCGGATTGACCGGCACCAAATACGGCTGCGGCATTGCACAATGCGGCGCCTGCACCGTGCATCTCGACGGCGTCGCCGTCCGCTCCTGCGGCATCACCGTGTCCGAGGCGGTGGGCAAGCAGATCACGACCATCGAAGGGCTGGCGAGCGAGAGCGGCCTGCACAAGGTGCAGCAGGCCTGGCTGGAAAACGACGTTCCGCAATGCGGCTATTGCCAGAGCGGCATGATCATGGCCGTCACCGCGCTGCTGAAGGACAATCCGAAGCCGAGCGATCAGGACATCAACGACGCCATCACCAACATCTGCCGCTGTGGAACCTTCGCGCAGGTGCGCGAGGCGATCCACGCCGCCGCCAACGCCTGAGGAGCTCAGCATGAACCAGCATGTGACGCCGCGCCTCAACCGCCGTTCCTTCGTCATCGGCACCGCCGCGCTCGGCGGCGGCCTGGCGCTTGGTCTCGACATCCCCTTCGGCGGCCCGCAGATCGTGCGCGCCGCGGATGGCTCCCCCGAGGTCAACGCATGGGTCGTGATCCGGCCCGACGACACTGTCGTGATCCGCGTCGCCCGCTCCGAGATGGGCCAGGGCACCCTGACGGGTCTCGCCCAGCTCGTGGCCGAGGAGCTCGCCTGCGACTGGAGCAAGGTGACGACTGAATATCCGACGCCCGGCCAGAACGTCGCGCGCAAGCGCGTCTGGGGCGACTTCTCCACCGGCGGCAGCCGCGGCATCCGCAGCTCGCAGGACTACGTGCGCAAGGGCGGCGCCGCCGCGCGCATGATGCTGATCCAGGCCGCCGCCGATCAATGGAAGGTGCCATCAGCCGAATGCACCGCCGCCAACAGCGTCATCACGCACAAGGCGTCGGCCCGCACCACGACCTACGGCAAGGTCGCCGAGGCCGCCGCCAAGCTGACGCCGCCTGTCGACGTCAAGCTGAAGGATCCGAAGGACTGGACCCTGATCGGCAAGGGCGTCAAGCGGCTCGACACCGCCGACAAGGTCACCGGCGCGATGATCTACGGCGCCGACGTCACGCTGCCGAACATGCTCAACGCCGCGATCAAGGATTGTCCGGTCACCGGCGGCAAGCTGAAGAGCTATGACGAGGCCAAGATCGCCGGCATGAAGGGCGTCAAGAAGGTGGTGCCGGTCGGGGCCACCGCCGTCGCTGTGATCGCCGACACCTGGTGGCACGCGAAGACGGCGCTCGACGCGCTGCCGATCGTCTGGGACGAAGGCGACAACGCCAAGGTCTCCTCGGCGTCGATCGGAAAATGGCTGGCGGAAGGATTGGAGTCCGGGCCGGCCTATGTCGGCAACGAGAACGGCGACGCCAAGGCTGCGCTCGGAAACGCGGTGAAGAAGGTCGAGGCGGTCTACAACTATCCGTACCAGAACCACGCCACCATGGAGCCGATGAACGCGACGGCGGTCTACACCGCGGATCGCTGCGAGGTGTGGTGCGGCACGCAGAACGGCGAAGCGGCATTCGCCGCCGTGCTCGAAGCCTCAGGCCTGCCGGCGGAGAAGTGCGAGGTCCACAAGCTGATCCTCGGCGGCGGCTTCGGCCGGCGCGGCCAGACCGACTATGTCCGCCAGGCGGTGCTGATCGCCAGGGAGATGCCGGGCACGCCGGTCAAGCTGATCTGGTCGCGCGAGGAGGACATGACGCATGGCCGCTATCACCCGATCACGCAGTGCAAGCTGACCGGCGGCTTCGACGCCGACAACAACCTGACAGCGCTGCACATGCGGATCTCCGGCCAGTCGATCCTGTTCAGCCTGCGGCCCGATGCGCTCGTCAACGGCAAGGATCCGGCGACCTTCCAGGGACTCGGCGCGACCGGCGAGGCCACGATCGGCTACTCCGTGCCCAACCTCCTGATTGAGCATTCGATGCGCAACCCGCATATCAATCCGGGCTTCTGGCGCGGCGTCAACGTGAACCAGAACGCGATCTATCTCGAATGCTTCATGGATGAGCTCGCCGACGCGGCCGGCCAGGATCCGCTGGAGTTCCGACGCAAGCTGATGGCCGATCATCCGAAGCATCTCGCGGTGCTCAATGCCGTGGCGGAGAAGATCGGCTGGGGTACGCCCGCCCCCGAAGGCGTGCATCGCGGGCTGGCGCAGCTCCACGGCTATGGCAGCTATGTCGCCGGCGCCGCCGAGATCTCGGTGGTCGACGGCACCAAGATCAAGATCCACCGCATCGTCGCCTCCACCGATCCGGGCTACGTCGTCAACCCGGCGCAGGTGGAACGGCAGATCGCCGGCTCGTTCGTCTACGGGCTGTCGGCGCTGTTCTACGGCGGCTGCACCGTCAAGGACGGGCGCATCGAGCAGACCAACTTCGACACCTACAATTCGATGCGCATCAACGAGATGCCGAAGGTGGAAGCGATCATGATCCCGAGCGGCGGATTCTGGGGCGGCGTCGGCGAGCCGACCATCGGCGTCGCAGCGCCTGCGGTGCTGAATGCATATTTCGCCGCGACGGGAAAACGCATCCGCTCAGTGCCGCTGCGCGACCAGAACATCACCTTTGCATGAGACAAGTGGCGGCAGGCGTTCGGAACAAAGCCTGCCGCCATGCACTTCTGAAACAATGATGATTGCCCGGCAGCGAACGCGCAGAGAGGTCGGCGGCCTGATCGCGGCGACGGCGGCCATGATCGCCGCGCCTGCTGTGCTGCGCGCGCAAGGCGCGGCGCGCGTCGTCGTGATCGGCGGCGGCTTCGGCGGCGCCAGCTGCGCCCGCGCGCTGCGCCAGGCCGATGGCAGGCTCGACGTCACGCTGGTCGAGGCCAACAAGACGTTCACCTCATGTCCCCTGAGCAACGAGGTCATCGCCGGTCTGCGCGACATCAGTGCCCAGCAATTCGGCTACGACCGGGTCGCCAGCGAAGGCGTGCGCGTCATCCTGCAGGCCGCCACCGCGATCGACGCGCCGGGGCACAAAGTGACGCTCGCCGACGGCGCCACGCTGTCCTACGACCGTCTCGTGCTCGCACCGGGCATCGAAATCGATTTCACCGCCCTGCAAGGCTACGACGAGGCCGCATCTGCTGTCATGCCGCACGCCTACAAGGCCGGCGAGCAGACTTTGCTGCTGCGCCGGCAGATCGAGGCGATGCCGGACGGCGGCACGGTCGCGATCGCGGTGCCGGCCAATCCGTCACGCTGCCCGCCGGCGCCCTATGAGCGCGCCAGCCTGATCGCGCATTATCTGAAGACGCACAAGCCGAAGTCGAAGGTGCTGATCCTCGACGCCAAGGACACCTTCTCGCAGCAGAAGCTGTTCGAGCAGGCGTGGCAGCAGCTCTATGACGGCATGATCGAGCGCATCCCGCTGTCGCAGGGCGGCCGCGTCACCGCCGTTGACGTCGCGACGCGCGCCGTCGTCACCGAGTTCGGCAACTACAATCCCGATGTCGCCAACATCATCCCGCCGCAGAAGGCCGGCCGCATCGCGGCACTGGCCGGTGCTGCCGACCGTACCGGCTGGTGTCCGATCGATGCGTCGAGCTTTGCCTCGAAGCTGGTCCCGGACATTCATGTCATCGGCGATGCCTGTCTCGGCGGCGGCATCCCGAAATCGGCCGGCGCCGCGCAAGCCCAAGGCAAAGTCTGTGCGGCCGTGATCGCGCGTGACCTGACCGGACGGCCATCCGAGCCGCCGCCACTGACCGGAATCTGCTACAGCATCGTCGCGCCGGACTACGCGTTCTCGCTGGCAGGCGTCTATCAGCCCAAGGGAGACATCTTCACCGAGGTCGAGGGCGGCCGGACCAGCCCGGTCGACGCGCCGCGCACAACGCGCGCGACGGAGGCGGAGGCCGCGACGGCCTGGTTCAAGGCGCTGACCCATGATGCCTTCGGCTAACCGGCTCATCGCCGTGATCATCACCGCCCTGCCCGCTGCCGCCGTGGCGCAGACGCTTGCGCCGCATACGATCACCGGGGACGGCATCACGGACTCGCTGACCGGCCAAGCCGGCGACGCGGCACGGGGCCGCGCGCTGGTGATCGACCGCAGCGCGACCTGCATCCTCTGTCATTCCGGTCCGTTTCCGGAGGTGCGCTTCCCGGGCGATCTCGCGCCGAGTCTCGCCGGTGCCGGGAGCCGATCCAGCCCCGCGCAACTGCGGCTACGGCTGGTCGATGCGAGCCGGCTCAATCCGGCGACGATCATGCCGTCCTATTATCGCGTCGACGGGCTGACGCGTGTCGGGCGGGCTTGGCGCGACAAGCCCATCCTGTCAGCCGAGCAGATCGAAGACATCGTCGCCTATCTTGCGACGTTGCGTGAGTAAGACCCGATGAGCCGCATGTTCGAACCGACACACATCTCGCGCCGCCACCTGCTGCAGCTTGCCGGAACGCTCGCCGGCGCCAGCGCGCTGCCGCTCGTCACCGTCCGGCGCGCGCAAGCCACCCCGGCGATGCTGGCTTCCGCGATCCGAAACCTCGTCGGCGAAGCCAATGTGCTGACAGGCAAGGTCAGACTCGACATCCCGCCGCTGGTCGAGAACGGCAACACGGTGCCGATGACGGTCAGCGTCGATCACCCGATGACGACAGAGAGCTACGTCAAGAGCATCCACGTCTTCAACGAGAAGAACCCGCAGCCGAACATTGCGAACTTCCATCTGACGCCGCAGGCCGGCCGCGCGCAGGTCGCCACCCGCATCCGGCTCGCCGATACGCAGAAGGTGGTCGCCATCGCAAAGCTCTCCGACGGCTCGTTCTGGTCTGTCAGCGTCGACGTCATCGTGACGCTCGCCGCCTGCACCGAGGAGATGCCGTGATGGCCGCAGCCCTGGTCAATGTTCCCGCGAAAGCGAAACGCGGCGCCGTCATCGAAATCAAGACGCTGATGAGCCATGTCATGGAGCCGGGCTACCGCCACACCGCGGCCGGCGAGGTGGTGCCACGCGACATCGTCACCAGCTTCACCTGCAAGTTCAACGGCAGCGAGATCTTCCGCGCCGACCTGTTCCCCGCTGTCGCCGCCAACCCGTTCCTGTCGTTCTTCACCACGGCCAGCGAGAGCGGCCGGTTCGAGCTCGAATGGATCGGCGACAACGGCTTCGTGGCGAACGCCTCGGCTGTCATCACGGTCGAATGATGCGACGGAACGCCCTGCTCGCGATCGCAGCGTTGCTGGTGGCCCTGCCCATCAGCGCGTCGGAGATTGCGCCGGATCAGCGCCGCTCCGGATACAGCTTCATGTCATCGGACACGAAGGCGATGCAGGATGACGACACCGCCAATCCGGCGATGCTGTCGGTGCTCGACGGCGAGACGCTGTGGACGGCGAAGACCGGTGCGGCGGAGAAATCCTGCAGCGATTGCCATGGCGACGCGGCCATGAGCATGAAGGGCGTGGCCGCGCACTATCCGGCGTTCGACGCCATCAGCGGCGTGCCGGTCGATCTCGGCCAGCGCGTCAATCTCTGCCGCAAGCAGCATCAGCAGGCCGATCCATTCGCGCCCGACAGCCGCGAGATGCTGGCGCTGACGGCACTCATCACGAAGCAGTCGCGTGACACGCCGATCACGGCTGGCGACGATCCGCGGCTCGCACCATCAGTCGCGCGCGGGCGTGAGCTGTTCCTGCAGCGGCAGGGCCAGCTCAATCTCGCCTGTACCAACTGCCACGACGACAATTGGGACAAGCACCTCGCGGGCTCGGCGATCACGCAAGGACAGCCGACCGGCTATCCGATCTACCGGCTGGAATGGCAGGCGATGGGTTCCTTGCAGCGGCGCATCCGCGGCTGCATGACCGGCGTGCGCGCCCAGGCCTTGGATTTCGATGCGCCCGACATGATCGCGCTGGAGCTCTACCTGATGTCGCGCGCTCGCGGCATGCCGATGGAGGCGCCGGCGGTGCGGCCGTGAGCGGGCCCGACTAAATCATGATGCGATGAAGTTCGGTTGGCGCGGCACGGCGGATCAATTCGCTGCCTGAGCGCACTCTCTCCACTCGTCATTCCGGGGCGCGCGTAGCGCGAGCCCGGAATCCATAACCACGAGCCGTCATTTGGCGAAGATAAGCGCCATGCGCAGCCTCGGTCCTCACAACCACCTGTGGTTATGGATTCCGGGCTCATTCGCGCTGCTTCAAAATGGCTTCGCCATTTTGCGCGCGAATGCCCCGGAATGACGGCGTGGGGTGTCGGGAGCGGCGAGCGAAAAACTGAAATCAGTTCAGCCCAGACTCATTCCGCACGCCCTAAGACCTCAGCCTCAGCCTCAGCCTCCGCCCCTTCCTTGCGCCCGCTGCCGTCGCGTCGATCGCCGGCGTCGGGCCGTCCGAGGCCTGCTTCATCAGCGGGTCATCGGCGATGAAATCGATGAAGGTGCGGACCTTGGCCGAGAGATATTTGCGGCTGGGATAGACCGCCATCAGCGGCGCCCTGATCGTCAGCGCCTCCGGCAGCACCGTCTCGAGTCGTCCCGCGGCGAGGTCGTCGGCCATCAGCCATCGCGGCAGCACCGCCATACCCATGCCGGCGACAGCGGCATGGTGCAGCAGCGTCTCGTTGCCGCTGATCAGCACGTCCTTGAAGGCCAGCACCACCTCGCCCTCCGGACCGGGCAACGTGACCGCCCGGAGAGGATACAACGCGTATTTGAGCATCGCATGGCCGTTGAGATCGGCGACCGCCTTGGGCCGCCCAGCCGCGTCAAGATAGCTCGGCGCAGCAACGAGCTGCATCAGGACCTGTGCAAGCGGCCGCGCGATCAGTCCGTCACCGGGCGCCGCCGAGACCCGGAGCGCCAGATCGAAACCCTCCTCGATCAGATTGACCAGCCGGCCGCTGAGGTCGATGTCGAGCACGACGTCGGGATGGCGCGTGCGATAGGCCGCGAGCACGCCGGCAAACAACGGGTTCGCGAACCACACGGGCACACTGACCTTCAGGATGCCGCGCGGAATCACAGTCGCCTTGCTGACCACCGCCTCGACGTCGTCGAGCGTGTCGAGCATCTGCCGCACCTGCTCGAAATAAACGACACCGGCCTCGGTGAGGCTGACCCGGCGGCTGGTCCGGTTGAGCAGCCGCGTCGATAGCCGCTGTTCGAGCTGCATGACGTGCTTGGACGCCATGGCGGGCGAAAGCCCGAGCCGCCCGGCCGCGGCCGCAAAGCTCTTGAGCTCGGCGACCTGGCAAAACACCCGGATACCGACCAGCGTGTCCATCCGTCATAAACCCCTGGGAAATGATGCTTCAACCAGAAGCGTAATGATCAAATGAGAAGAAATCACCAATGTCGGGACAGAGTCACATTCCCGGAGAGTCCCCATGTCCGCCACCACTACGACCGATCTCGCCCCGCTGCCGCCCGCGCTCGGCTGGCGCATCGGGCTCTGGATCACGCAAGCCGTGATCTTCCTGGGCTTCGGCTCGGCTGGTTTGATGAAGCTGTTCACGCCGATCCCGCAGCTCGCGGCCATGATGCCGTGGGCCGGCGAATATTCCGAATGGTTCGTGCGCCTGATCGGCTTGATCGATCTCGCCGGCGCACTCGGCATCCTCTTGCCGTCGCTGACCCGCATCAAGCCGGGCCTCACCGTGTTTGCAGCGCTCGGTTGCGCCACCCTGCAGGTGTTCGCGATGGCCTTCCACATCTCGCGCGGCGAGACGATGGTGGTGCCCGTCAACCTGGTGCTGCTGGCGCTGTCGCTGTTCGTGCTGTGGGGCCGCAGCAGCAAGGCTCCGATCACGCCGCGGAGCTGAGAGACACCGTTCGGCGGAGGATGGCATCCCCATCCTCCGCATCTTTCCCGCGCGACGAGGGTGCCGGCGACGAGTGACCCGACGACAGATCGCTCGCGGCGCGGCTTCCTGGCGGGCGCGACGGCCCTCGGCGCGCGGGCGCCGGCATCGTCCCGCCGTCTGACGCTCAAAAGCAGAACCGGCGGACGAGGCCGCCGGTTCTGATCGTCAGGATGGATGTGAGACTACTCCGCCGGAGCCGCATGCATGTCCGCTTCCGGGACGTAGCTCTCCGACATCCCGAGCCGTCCCAGCGCAAACAGTCCGCCCGCGACCACGACATAGGCCAGCGCTACCGCAGGCGTGACGCCGAAGCCGCCGCCGATGCCGACGGCTTCACCGTGCATGAAGCCGAAATAGGTCATCACAGCGCCGGCGAGTGCGAAGGCGGCCGCCTTGGCGAAGTCGCGTTCGATCACGAACACGCCGATCGCGCCGAGCACGAGGCCGGCCAGGATCGAGCCGCCACCCATCACCTCCAGCCCGTGATAGAGCACGCCCTGCTGCGGCAAGGACGCGATGGCAGCCGACTTGACCGCATCGACCTTGTCCGCGGCAAGACCGCCGACGGTTTGCGCCGCTGATATGGTCGATCCCAGCATGGTGTCGATCTGCAGCTTGCCCCACGCCGCCAGATGCGGCGTGAACGCCAGCACGATCGCGGGGGCATGCTTGACCGGCGTGGTCTGGAACGCCTGCGCGCCGATCAGCATGCCGATGTAGAGCAGGATCGGCGAGATCGCGACCACCGGCACCAGCGCCAGCAGCACCGAGATGATGCCGAACCACGACAGCACCACCACCATGAGGCCCGTCGCGGCGGAATAGCCGATGCGACCGCCCATCGCCTTCCAGCCGGGATGGCCGATATAGACCGCGTTGATGAAGGGGTTGCCCATCATGCAGCCGATCAGGCTGACGACGCCGTCGGCGGTCAGCACCCGCGTGGTCGGATATTCGTCGCCGGCGGCTTCCGCGCTCTCGACATTGTCCATGGCCTCGACGAGGTCGTAGATGCCGAACGGAATGGCCGTCACCAGAATGATGCCGAGATATTCGAAGCCGGAGAACACCGTGCCCACGGCCGGCAGCGGCACCGAGAAGCCGAAGCTGGCAAAGGCATCACCGACGCCCTTGACGCTGAGACCGCCGAGGCCGAGGCCGAACAGGTTCGAGCCCCAGGCGATGATCATGCCGACCGCGATGGCGACGAGCCCCGCCGGCAGACCCTTCGGATATTTCACGCCGCCGAACCAGCTGACCAGGATGATCGCGAAGCACACCAGGCCGATCTGCGGCGTCATGTACATCTCGAGCGCCGGCCGCATCGAGATGAAGGTCACGGAGACGCCCGCGAGCGTGCCGAGCAGCGCCGCGCGCGGCGTGATCTTGCGGATATAGGGCGCGATGAAGCCGCCGATCATCAGGATGAAGCTCTGGAAGAACACCCAGACCAGGCCGGCCGACCAGCCCTTCAGCGGATCACCCGTCTTGAGCGTGATCGGCAGCATGATCACGAAGGTGACGATGAACATGTGCGGGACGCTGACGCCCGACGGCAGCGCGCAGACGTCGGTGCGCCCGGTCCTCTGTGCGAGTCGATAGGCGAGAAACGCGTAGTAGAACGTCGACAGGCACATCATCAGGCCGAGCGCCGGCAGGATGCGACCGAACACAAGGCTGTCGGGCATCTTCAGGACGAAGCGCAACAGCCCGGTGAGGACGAGCATGTTGACGAGAATGTTGGTGCCGAAACCGAAAAATGCGTTCCAGTCTCCGGGTGTCCAGAGCACCGGCTTGAAATCCGCCTTGACCGAGCTTGCCGTCCCGCTTCCGCTCATCGCCTTGCTCCCCTTGTGACTAAGCGTTCAACGTCTCCGAACTCACGACTAAGAACTCACGACTAAGAACTCATGGCCTCGAGAACCGCGGCGGATGGCGCAACCCAGCCGAAAATGCCGCCCTGGGCCTTGATCATCCTCAGGCCCATCTCGTGGAATTCCGGGAAGTAGGACGCGCAGCCGTCTGATATGACGACGCAGCGATAGCCGCGGTCGTTGGCCTCGCGCACCGTGGTGTTGACGCAGACCTCGGTGGTCACGCCGCACACCAGCAGGTTTTCGATCCCGTGCGTCTTCAGCACGTCGCCGAGCTCGGTGGCGTAGAACGCGCCCTTGCCCGGCTTGTCGATCACGACCTCGCCGTCGATGGGATAGAGCGCGGGAATGATGTCATGCCCGGGCTCGCCGCGGATCAGGATGCGCCCCATCGGGCCGGGATCGCCGATGCGCAAGCTCGGCGCGCCGCGCTCGACCTTGGCCGGCGGCGCGTCGGACAGATCCGGCTCGTGGCCCTCGCGCGTGTGCACGACGAGCATGCCCATCCTGCGGGCTGTTGCCAGCACTTTCGCGATTGGCTCGACGGCGCGCGCGAGCTGCGACACGTCATTGCCGAGCGTCTCGCCGAAGCCGCCGGGCTCCATGAAGTCGCGCTGCATGTCGATGATGACCAGCGCGGTTGCGGACCAGTCGAGCGCGATCGGCTCCGGCTCGGCCCTGATTTCCGCCGCAGGTGAGTTCGCCATGGCCACCGCTTGCCTCCCCGCGAGAATGCGTCGCAACAGACAAAGCAAGCGCTATGCCATTGTGTACAATCGCCGGCCACGCCCCCGGCCGGACGAAGTCAGAACTAATTCAATGACTTGAAAGGGCGGCTTACAACTGCCCGGTCGCTGGGCAGCGGACTTCTCGAAGGAAGCGGCTCATTTCTTGGGCGGCCAATGCATGCAACGCTCGCGCTGCTGCGCATCCATGCGCCGCCGTTCAAGGCTAGTTGGCCTCGCCCCAGCGATTTCTGCTATCGGCCCGAAGCCGATGTTTCGAGAAACGTCCGCCGATCTCTGCTTTTGACCCTCAACCGACTTCGGTCAACGGGCAGGCGCACTGCATCGGCGTGCTGGCGAGGCAAGATATTTCGACTATGCTTCAATGCGGACCATCAAGGCGGGGCAGGACAGGACGGAGAGGAGATCGATGAGCACAGTAAGAAGCGCTCTGGCCCAGAAGAGTGGTGCCCTGATCCATGTTCGTTCCGGCGACATGGTCGTCGAAGCCTTGCGCCAGATGCGCGACAACCGGGTCCGGTCGGTGCTGGTCATCGACGACGACGCGCTGGTCGGTATCGTGACCCAGGGTGACTGCGCCATCAAAGTGCTGCTGCCCGGGCTCGATGCGAAGCAGACGCCGGTGGGCCAAGTGATGACGCGCGACCCGGTGACGGTCAAGCCGGACCACCCGCTGGACGGTTGCATGGCGATGATGGCTCAGCGCAGTTTTCGCCATCTGCCAGTGCTGGACGCGGGCAAGGTCGTGGGCGTGATCTCGATCGGAGACGTCGTCAAGAACATCATCCGGGATTTGGAGCACAACGTGGACGACCTGATGGGCTACATCATGAAGGACGGCCCCGGGGGCTGACAGACGAACCGCGGTGCCGTCGCCCCCCCACGTATGTCTGCTTCTGGCCCCGTTACCAACCCGGCCGCCGGCTCGCGGCGAGGTCTGCTTCTGATGCTTAACCGGAAGCAGGCGTCCGGGACGCCGATCGGCCGCTTGTCAAAATTGGACGGTTTTCGGAAAGTCATCCGGGAACCAGAACGGCGTGTCCGTCCCTCGCTGCCAGACCTCTTCGAACTCAAGGGCCGTAATGAGACCGAGCGGAATGCTGCGCGCGGTCTCGATGAACGGACCTTCTACGAGCGAAGGGCATCGGTCCCCCTTCCGCTCCTCGAGTGCGATGCTGTTGCGCTCAATGCGACCGTCAGCGAAGACGTTGACTGTGCGCAAGACAACATCCGCTACGGTGTCGATCTCGTAGTAGAGCCAAGTCGGCTCGTATGGGGCACGTCAGGATCGGGCCAACGTCCACGGTAACACTCGATATTCAGGTCTGGGGTCGAGTGGTTTGTCATTTTCGTCAGCCTTGGCGGTGTCCGGTAGGGCGAGGCGCTCTCTGTAATTTCCTGCCTAGCCCATGATGCCGTCTACTGGCCCATTTCGGACCTTTTGGCTTGCGCCGGGGATCCGATCACGGGGTATGATCGGGCCGGCAATCGAAGGGCCGACAGGCCGCTTTTGACTTTTTTACACAACCAAGACCCGTTGCGGTCATTCGCCCGACGCGGAAGGGGCGTGGTAGATCGCCTACCGATTGGCCCAGACTAGAACTGCAAAAGGTAGAAGTATTGCACCGAGAATGCTGATGCCGATAACAACGGAGCGCTCCTTTGCTACGAGCGTCACCACTCGCACAATCGCGCCTATTGCAGTAGAAATCGCAGCTGACAGGACAAGAGCCAAGCCGATACCCTCCAATCCGGTCCGCGTTGGTGTTGCCATCAAAGCATAATACCAGGCGGTGAAGTAGAGGGTGACGAGCAAGGCGACTGCCATAGTGTACGCGAGCAGCCACCGCCACGATGGCATAAGCAACGGCATCGCATAAGGAACAAGGAGCAGAAGTAGGATCTGCAAGGCCATCCGTTGCGTACTCATTTTGACAGACACTCGCGTCCTCGACAATTGTACCCTACGATTGCTCTGCGAGGTCCGAGAATGCGTGGCGTACTTAATGCAGACTTCCACTTCTGGGCCCGGACCTTCCCATTGCGCTGGAAGAATGTCTGCTCTCCAGGCTCGACCGGAAGTAAGTGGCCGGAGCGCTGGAAGACTACTTCGGACCCGAAGCGGGATGCCCGGCTCTATCGGAAGTCTGCACTGCTGGGTCCGCGGGCAGTTTTGATCTGCGCAGCCCCGAGGTCCACCCTAAATGCACCCGCTTTCCTGACCTGAACCGGACGCGATTGTTGAGGAACATTGGCGCTTGTGAGCTCAAGCGGATCATCCACCGGCAACGCCTCGCCCGACACGGGCTGATCGAGCCTCTCCTTGCAATTCTGAAAAAAATAAACTTCTTGCGCTTTTTCGGAAATTATGATTGTCTCTGCGCATCCCGCCTCATGCCGAGGGGCGTTGCGCGCGATCGTCACGACACGCGAGGCGGGGAGCGATGGCCGCGAGAGATCGCAGCGTCTTCTCACGAGGGCGCGGACGAACGATCGCTTGCGGACGTGAAGTCGCAGCGTCCTGACACCCCGATGCTGGTGTCCCGCGCAATGCGCAAGCATTGTCGCGAATGGTGGCCAACAAGCCCGGCGCACCAGGGAGACTGCGTATAAGCGTGAAGACCATCGCGCAGGGAATGCCGGTTACGGCAGCACCTGTGGTACCTGCCGCCTGCATTTTTTTCGCAGGCGGGCCATGGGTGAGGCCTTCACCCGGCATTCCCTGCGCCCTCTGCATTGTTGCGAGGGACACATGCGATGCACGACTCGGGCGCGATGCGCCGCGAGAGTGCGATGACATGTTCCGTGCTGTTTGAGATGTGAATCGGACGAAAGCGGGCGACGCTGCCGTCGCAGCCATGAGGATTCTTCATCATTGCGCTTGGACGATCGGAAGATGAGGCGCGCTGAACATGAATGTGCCCTCTCCCCTTGCGGGAGAGGGCATGCAGGAAGGCGCGGCAAGCTCAGTTGGGTGAGGGGTATGCCTCGACGACCGTTGCTCGCGGAGAGCTACCCCTCACCCAACCGCGTGGGTGGATGGGCCGGAGATGCCCTCTCCCGCAAGGGGAGAGGGCGCTGCATCGCTCAGTGCAACGCTGAGAGATCTCATTCAGTCCGTGGGCAAAGGCGCGCAGCCGTGCTGTCTCGACCCATGACGAAAGAACGGTGCGCCGTGCCCCCATTGCACGCGCGATGCACATGGTGGGCACGTCGCGACGCGGCGTTGCCGCGTCCCGCCTTTGCCCACCCTGTCTGTCGACATCACGACGCCGCTTGCCGCGTGGCCGGCTTGCGCTCCACCGGGTGGATGTCGATGCCGCGCAGGCGGCCGAGCCGCAGCACGTCCATTGCGAGCGTGCGGTCGATGCGGTCGCGGTCGAGCACGCGGATCAGATCGTCGACGCCGTTGATGTCGACGCCGTCGAGCCTGATCACGACGTCGCCCGGCAGCAGGCCGGCCCGCGCGGCCGGGCCGTCCGGCTCGATCTGCATCAAGAGCGCGCCCATCTTGTTCTCGACGCCGGCCAGCACCGCATGCCGGCGCGGCACCGGCGCGGTCTGCCCGGAGACGCCGATATAGGCGCGGCGGACATAGCCGTGGCGGATGATCTCCGACAGCACGAACTGCGCGGTGTTGCTGGCCACCGCAAAGCAGATGCCCTGCGCGCCCTGGATGATGGCGGTGTTGATGCCGATCACCTCGGCGGCCGACGACACCAGCGCGCCGCCGGAATTGCCGGGGTTGAGCGCCGCGTCGGTCTGGATCACGTCCTCGATCATGCGCCCGGACACCGAACGGATCGAGCGGCCGAGCGCGGAGACGACGCCGGCCGTGACCGTCGATTCGAAGCCGAGCGGGTTGCCGATCGCGACCACGAGCTGGCCGCGGCGCAGGCGCTTGGAGTTGCCGAGCGTGGCGTAGCGCAGCTCGCGGGCATGGTTGGCGCGCAGCAGCGCCAGATCGGTGTCGGGATCGACGCCGAGCACCTGCGCGTCGGTGACGACGCCCTCGATGTCGCGCAGCCGGATGGTCTTCGACGTCCCGACCACATGGCTGTTGGTCAGCACGAGGCCGTCCGGCGAGATGACGATCCCGGAGCCCAGCCCGCCGCGCTCCGCCCGCGAGCCTGCGGTCGAGCCGGCTTTGGGGCCGGTCTCGACGCGCACGACCGCCGGGCCGACGCGCTCGGTGACATCGATGACGGCATTGGAATAGGCGTCGAGCAGCGCCTGATCATCGACCGGAGCGGCACGAGACGCCTGCGCCGGCGACAGCTCGTCGCCGGCGAGATTGGAGGTAAAGTCCAACATGGCAAGATTTCCTTTGCCACGTCAGATGGGTAGCAAGCCTCGCCTGCGCAAGGCGAAGCCCGGGACCGCTAATCCGCCGCCCCGCTCACCTTTCCGCGAATGGCCTTCACGGCGTCCGCGGTCACCGGGGCCGCCGCGTTGCCCCAGCTGTTGCGGACATAGGTCACGACTGCTGCGATCTGCTCGTCGCTGAGCCGGAAGCCGAACGACGGCATCGCCGGCGCGGTCGGATGGGTTGCAGTCGCCGCCCCCTGCCCGCCGGTGATGACGATGTGAATCAGCGATGCCGGATCGTCCTGCGTCGCGATGGTCGCACCGGCCAGCTTGGGGAAGACGTGCGGGATGCCCTCGCCGCTGCGGACGTGGCAGGCGGCGCAGGTGTCGACAAAGATCGCCTCGCCGATCTTCATGCGGCTGTCGTTGGCGGCCAGCGCGCCGGGTGCCGGCGAACCGGCAGCGCCGCGCGTCTTCAGATAGACCGCCATCGCCTTGAGGTCGGCGTCCGCCATCTTGGACGTCGAGTTCTCCACCACGTCCTTCATCGGACCGGAGGCGAGCACGCCGCGCGCCTGCCCGACCTTCAGATATTGCACGACCTCATCGACCGTCCATTTGCCGAGGCCGGCCTGGGCGTCATTGGTGATGTTCGGCGCCGTCCAGTTGTCGACCACGCCGCCTTCAAGATGGTGGTCGGACTTGTTGGCGCCGAGGGCGTTCATCGGCGTGTGGCAGACGCCGCAATGGCCGAGACCTTCGACCAGGTAGCCGCCGCGATTGTACTCCTCCGACTTCGCGGGATCGGGTTTGAATTCGCCGGCGGTGAAGAACAGCCCGTTCCAGACCCCCATCGAGGCGCGGATATTGAACGGAAACGGCAACGTGTTGCGGTTGACCGTGTTCGACACCGGCTCGAGCGAGCGCAGATACGCGTAGATCGCGTCGGCATCCGCGCGCGTCACCTTGGTGTAGGAGGGATAGGGAAACGCGGGATAGAGCCGCGTGCCGTTCGGGCGCTTGCCCTCATGCATGGCGCGGGCGAAATCGTCCGCGCTCCAGCTGCCGATGCCGGTCGCGATATCCGGCGTGAGGTTGGGCGTCATGATGGCGCCGAACGGCGTCTGCAGCGCGAGCCCGCCTGCGAACGGCGTGCCGCCCGGCGCGGTGTGACAGGCGACGCAGTCGCCCGCGGTGGCCAGCGCCCTGCCGCGCATGATCTCGACGTAGTTGTCGGAATCGGCGAGCGCGGGTCCGCCGACGGCGAGCAGCCCGAGCGCCAGCAGGGAGCGCAGCCCGCGCGCCTGCCCGGTCCTGGTGGTCTTCACGATCGCGCTCATTGCTGCACCAGTGCTCCAGGTGATTTCAGGTACTTCTTCTGGATGGCGTCGAGCGCCCAATAGGTCAGCGCTCCCACCGTGCCGGTCGGGTTGTAGCCGGCGTTCTGCGGGAAGGTCGATGCGCCCATCACGAACACGTTCGGCACGTCCCACGACTGCAGATAGCGGTTGAGCACGCTGGTCTTGGGATCGGTGCCGGCCACCGTGCCGCCGGTGTTGTGCGTGCTCTGGTAGGGCACGACGTTCCATGGCGTGTTGAGGCGGTTGATCTGGGTCGTCTTCGCGCCCATCGCCTTGGCGATCGCCTCGCACCGCTCGGCCATCCAGTTGGCCATCTTGATCTCGTTCGGCTGGAAGTCGAACGTCATGCGCATCAGGGGACGGCCGAGCTGATCCTTGTAGGTCGGATCGAGGTCGAGATAGTTGGCGCGGTAGCTCATCACGCTGCCCTGCGCGCCGACATTGGTGACGCGCTGATAGGTCTCGCGCACCGCCTTCTTCCAGGCCGAGCCCCAATTCGGCGTGCCCCGCGGCGTCGGGCGGTACTGGATCGGACGACCGTTGGTATAGGCGTTGGTGATCGACGCGCCGCCGACGAAGCCGTGCGGTCCGTGATCGAAATTATCGCTGTTGTAGTCGTCCAGCGCGGCGCCGAGCGAGCCGGCCGCGGCGAACGGATTGAAGTTGACGTTGTCGAAGAACGCGGTCGCCCCCGAGCCGGTCTGGTAGGCGTAGTTGCGTCCGACGACACCCTCGCCGGTGCTGGCGTCGTAGGGCTTGCCGATCCCCGACAGCAGCATCAGCCGGACGTTGAACAGGCCGTAGGCGCACAGCAGGACCAGGTCGGCCGGCTGCTCCCATTCCTCGCCATTGGCGTCGACATAGACGACGCCCGTCGCTGTTTTCCCGTCGCGCGACAGCTGGACCTTCGTGACCTCGCATTCGGTCCGGGCTTCGAAATTGGGCTCGCGCACCAGCGCCGGCAGCACGCAGGTCTGCGGCGACGACTTCGAATAGTTGGAGCAGCCGAAACGCTCGCAGAAGCCGCAATAGGTGCACGGCGCCATGCTGCAGCCATAGGGGTTGGTATAGGCAGCCGACAGGTTGGCCGACGGTCGCGGGAACGGGTGCAGCCCCATCTCCTTCGCCGCCTTCGTGAACAGCTCCTGCGAATAGCCCTGCTTCATCGGCGGCGTCGGATAGTCGCGCTCACGCGCGCCCTCGAACGGATTGCCGCCCGGCTGGACCTGTCCCTTGATGTTGCCGGCCTTGCCCGAGATCCCCGCGACATATTCGAACTTGTCGTAGAACGGCTCGAGCTCGTCATAGCTCATCGGCCAGTCCTGGATCTGATGGCCCTCCGGCATGATGCCTTCGCCGTAGCGCTCGACCAT
This sequence comes from Bradyrhizobium ontarionense, assembly GCF_021088345.1. Lineage (NCBI taxonomy): Bacteria > Pseudomonadati > Pseudomonadota > Alphaproteobacteria > Hyphomicrobiales > Nitrobacteraceae > Bradyrhizobium > Bradyrhizobium ontarionense. Next base: position 2,737,297 of record NZ_CP088156.1, read on the forward strand.
GTGGCTGCGCAAACGGAAATCGTCGGGCAGGAAACGCCAGGTCTGGCCGTTCCAGTGCGAGCCCGCACCACCGACACCGTTGCCCGGCAGGAAGCTGCCCCAGCGGCGGATCGGCAACGCGGTCTGCGACGAGTTGTTGCGCATCGTCAGCGTTTCCTGCCGCGTGCGCAGGAAGATGTCGTGACGCACCGCATAACGCAGCTCGTCGGGCGCCGTGCCGATGTTGAAGTCGGTGGCGGTGTCGCGCCAGGGGCCGCGCTCGATCGCGACCACGTCCAGCCCGGAGCGGGCGAGTTCGAGCGCCATGATCGAGCCGGTCCAGCCGAGCCCGACGATGACGGCATCCTTGCGTGGCAGACGACGGGTCATCAGCGTACTCCCCAGGCGGGCTGGCCCTGCAGGCTCACCGGCGGCAGCGTGTATGGCTTGTTCGGATTGTCGATCACGTCGCGGAAGTCGTAGCGCACGCCGGGAAAGCCGATCAGCTTCCAGCCGGCCATGTCCTTGTTGCCGCCGTAGATCGGGTCGGCGAAGAATCCTTCCATCGTGTTGGCGTGGACGGCATTGAACAGCATGCGGCTGGCAAAACCTTCGAACTTGATGTCGCCCTTCTCCATGCCGGCCAGCAGCTTGTCTTTTTCGTCGGCAGACAGATCGACGAAGCCGCGCCCGCCGAAATTGGCCTTGCAGTAGGCCGCGAGCGCCGCCAGCCCCTGGCGATATTGCTGGCGTGGCGTGAGCGGCGATTGCAGACCCTGCGTCGGCAGCGGATTCGCCGGAAATGGTCCCGTCATGTAGAGCCAGTCATGCCCGCCATAGGGGCCGGTGAGCTGGCGATCGATGAAGGTGGTGACCCCGGACTCCTTGGCGCCTGGACCAAGCTCGTCCGCCGGAATCAGGCGATCGACGATGGCATCGACCACCGCCGCTTCATCGGCCGTGAAGAACAGCCAGCCGCCCGGCACCACCGGCGTGACCGGATAGGCTTCGTTGGGGCGCCAGGGCAGCACCTTGGTGACGACTTTGGCAGTCGCACCCGACGTCGTGATCAGGAGTGCGGCTGTCGCCAGCAGGCTTCGTCGCGACACTCCAGAATGTCGTGGCGCTTCGGTCGGCGGCGCGAACTTCGCGCGCATGGCCGAGCGATCGTCGGTGTGCATTGTCTCTCTCCGCAGGCGGATCAGGTGATCGATCCGCAGGCGCTCTTCTTAGACGGATTCGTTAACAATTCTGTCGCCGTTTGAATGCAGCAGGCTCATGGCGCTCTGCGTTGAGCGACACAAGACCAACATCACCACGAGGAGATCCTGCAGTCGCAACGCACAAATTGATCATCCAATGTCCGGGGTGCTAGGACTGCGCCGTGCACGGGCAAGGAGTGGGGCATGCGGATATCGACCACGATATCTCGGACTTTGATGGTCATCGCCGTGGTGTCGGGCGCAACCAGCCCGGCGACGGCGGCAAGCGCCGTCGTCCGGAGCGGCGACACCATCCAGCTCGGCGACAGCGTCTTCCGGCTCGACGGCATCGATGCCCCCGAGGTCGATCAGCTCTGCATCGACGATCATGCCGATTCCTGGAACTGCGGGGTCGAAGCGCGCGAGCAGCTCACCAGGCTGATCGGCGGCCGCTCGGTGCGCTGCGACGATCTCGGTCCTGACAAGCCGCTGAAGACGCGCCGGATCGGCATCTGCACGGTTGACGGCGACAAGATGAGTCTGAACCAGCAGGTGGCGCGGGCAGGCTTCGCCGTGAGCGCCGACCCCGCCGCCAAATATCGCGGCAAGGATGACATCGCGGCCGCCAGAGAGACGCTGAGCGGTCTCTGGAAAGGATGCTTCGTCGCGCCGGGCGAATTCCGCACCGACAAGAAGGATGGCGTGCTGCTCGGCGCGTCCTGCCGCGCCGACCGCGATCGCGAGATTCGCGCCGCGCTGTTTCCGGACGCGCCGGCCATGCCACCCGGCTGCAGCATCAAGGGCAAGTTCGCGGTGCGCGCCCGCGTCACCGGCAACATCGGCATCTACCATCTGCAGGGCTGCCCGAGCTATCCCGCGACCACGGAGCCGGATCGCTGGTTCTGCTCGGAAGACGATGCACGAGCGGCCGGTTTCCGCCGCGCCTTCAACTGCCGCGCACCGAAGGGCAAGTGACGAGCGACATCCTCGGTGATGGCATCAATCGCCGAGCCTGACGTCGGCGCCGTCGCGTCAGCGGGAGCCGCCGGCTCTGCTCAGCGGCTCACGCGCCAGATCGTGCCGTTGCCGTCCTCGGAGATCAAAAGACTGCCGTCGCGCGCCACGGTGACGCCGACCGGCCGCCCCCAGACTTCGCGGTCGTTGACGACGAAGCCGGTGACGAAATCCTCATACGCACCGGTTGGCATGCCGTCCTGCAGCCGGATGCGGATGACCTTGTAGCCGGTGCGCTTGGACCGGTTCCACGAGCCGTGCTCGGCCGCGAAGGCGTCGCCGCGATACTCCGGCGGAAACAGGCCCGCGTCGTAGAAGGTCAAGCCGAGCGACGCCGAATGCGCCTGCAGCAGCACGTCGGGAATCGTGATCTTGCCCTTGAGGTCGGGGCGCTCACCGGCATGGCGCGGGTCCGGATTGTCGCCCATGTAGTACCAGGGCCAGCCGTAGAAGCCGCCCTCCTTCACACGCGTGACATAGTCCGGGACCAGATCGTCACCGAGGCCGTCGCGCTCGTTGGTGGAGCACCAGGGCGCGCCGGTCGCAGGCTGAATGGCGAGCCCGACACAGTTGCGGATACCGGTTGCAAACAGACTCTGGTTCTTGCCGGCGGGATCGAAGGAAAGCACGGCGGCACGGTCGATCTCCGCCCCCCAGGCCGCGCCCAGCGGATGGGCATTGGTCCAGGCGGCGAGACCACCGGCGGGCTCGCCCAGGGCTTCGCCGACATTGCCGGCGGACCCGACCGACACCAGCATGCGCTTGTCGTCCCTGGTGAAGACGACGTCGCGCGTCGAATGACCGTACCCGGCCGGCAGGTCGGGGACGACGACCTCCAACGGCCCCGACGCCTTCATGGCACCGCTACGGTAGGGAAAGCGCATGACCCGCTCGGTGCTGGCGACATAGACCCATTGCGGATCGGCGCTTGGATAGAACGCGATGCCGAAGGGGTGACCGAGCCGATCGGCGAAGATCTCGCTCGATGCAACCCTGCTGCCGTCCTCGCTCGGGCGCAGCACGCGAACGCGGCCCGCCCGGGTCTCGGCGACGAAGATGTCGCCGTTCGGCGCCGTGCGGATGATCCGCGGGCCGCTCAGCCCCTCGGCGAACAGCGCGATCTTGAAGCCGTCGGCCACCTTCGGCACGGCGGAGGCTGGCCGCTGCACCACGCGCGAGACGTTGGCGGCGGACGCCGTCGCGCCCGGCTTGGGCAAGTCCTGGGGGCGGAACAGCCTGGTGGTGCCGGGCGTATCGCCCTGCCAGCTGCCGAACGCGTCCCTCCCTTGGAGCATCGCCGGTTCGGCTGCGGCCGCGGTCGCCGCCAGCACGGCCAGAGCCGCCACGACAGCCGTTCTCTTGCGTCTCATCATGCAGTCCTCGCGCGTCCAGCGTCTCAAGCGGCCGGCAGCGTATCCCGTTCCCTTCCCCGAGATCACGCAGCGCGGCGATGTGAGGCGATCACGACAGCGCGCCGAGCACTCCGCGCGTCGCCTGATCGATCTCCTCGACGTAGCGGCGGCGCGCGAAGGACTCGGTCAGGAAGCCGATCACCTTGCGGCTGTTCTCCGATTCCAGCACTGCCAGCACCTCCGCGCCGGAATCGTCGAAGATCTTCATCGCCGTCTTGACGTTCATTTCAGGCAACAGCGCGACCTCGAAATATTTGGCGAGCTCGACCACCTGGATCTCGTCGGCGATGGAATCCAGCTCGCCCGAGAACAGGTCGGGCAGCGAGACCAACCCGCAGTAATCGTCACTGTTGTTGACCACCACGACGGCCTGGCGCGTGCCGAGCGCGAATTCACGCCGGCACGCCGCGATCGTGGTGGTGGTCGGCACCTTGCCGACGTCGGAGCGCATCAGCCGCTCGACGGTGAGATTGCGCAGCCAGCCGACGTCGTTGGCGCTGCGGATGGTCTCGCCGCGCAGATGCAGCCGCCAGGTCGAGAACGAGTGCCCGAACAGGACGCGGACGCAGACCGACGTCACGATGCACGCCGCCAGCACCACGGCGGTGACGTCGACGCTGCGCGTCATTTCCAGCACCAGGAACGACATCGTCAGCGGCCCGCCGACGATGGCGACCCCGAGTGTCGCCATGCCCGTCAGCATCGCCACGACAGGATCGAGTGCGAGCCCGACGCCGACCATCGTGAGCAGTCCCGCGAACAGCTTGCCGAGCAGGCTGCCAATGAACAGCGAGGCGAAGAACAGTCCACCGCGAAAGCCTGACGCCAGCGAAATCAGGCAGGCCGCGAGCTTGAGCACGATGATGGTGGCGATCATGCCGACCGCCATCTCGCGATGCAGGTCCAGCAGCATCGCGCCGTGTCCGGCCGCCAGCACCTGCGGCGTCACGATGGCCATCGCGCCGACGCAGACGCCCCCGACGGCAGGACGCAGCCAGACCGGGATGCGGACGAACAGCCGCTCCACCGCAGGTGAGGCGCGCATCACCACGATGCCGATGCCGCTCACGAGCAGGGCCAGCACGAACAGCGCGACGTACTGCTCGAAGCCGACCGCGCCGACCTTCTGGATCTCGATCGAATAAGGCGCCCCGGCGAGATATTGCGACGTCAGCGCGCCCGCCAGCGACGCCGCCAGGATCGGCGCGGCGCTGCCGACAGAGTAAACGCCTACGATCAGCTCACACGCATAGAACGCGCCCGTGATCGGCGCGCCGAACGCGGCGGCGATGGCTGCGGCCGCGCCGCAGCCGAGGATCAGGCGCATATCGTTGCGGCGAAGCGTGAGGTACTGCCCAAGCAGCGAGGCTATGCCGGCGCCGATCTGGGTGTAGCCGGCCTCGAGGCCGACCGAGGCGCCGGAGCCATTGGAGACCAGGGTCTGGCCGCTCACCACGACGCTGTCGCGCATCGACAGCCGGCCGCCGCGCAGCGCATTGGCCTCCACCGGGTCGACAGCGGGCGCGATCTTCCAGCGCCGCCGCAGCCACTCCATGATGCCGAGGGCGAGGCCGCCAAGTGCCGGAGCCGTCACCGCGATCACCGGGTTCACCCAGGCATTGGCGCTGAGCCGCACGTCGATCGGGATGCCATAGATCAGCATATGGGCAAGCTGCGCGATGAGGCTCATGACCGTCACGGTCGCACCCGTCGCGACGCCGATCACAAGTGCCAGCAGGATCAGGTAGAATTCGTTGCTGCGCAGCAGCGCCCGCAGCCGCGTGACCACCCGGTTCGAAGCCTTGCGATCAATGATATGCGACAGCGACAGCACGGAGAGCCATTTCTTCTACGAGGAGGCCTCTTCGTGGCAATAACCTGCCGGATTTGCTCGAACAAGCGCGAATTCCCGCCGCACCTAAACGTGGTTGACCGGTCCGGAAAATGGAACCGCCACCGCCTGCCCGGCGAGCGAAAGCGTCGCTGCCCCGGGGCGTGACAGACACAACAGCCCGTGCTGGGGCCAAGCGCCCCGCTCCCCAGGCGCGAAACGACGGCGCCCGCCGTGGAGCTCCACAGCGGGCGCTGACAACTTAAATCAAACAGACGGGATCGCTCAGACCCGCTCGATGATGATGGCCGGCGCCATGCCACCGGCCGCGCACATCGTGACCAGGCCGCGCTTGAGATCGCGCCGCTCCAACTCGTCGAGCAAGGTCCCGATCAGGATAGAACCAGTGGCGCCGATCGGATGCCCCAGCGCGATCGAGCCGCCATTGACGTTGACCTTGGCGCGGTCGAGCTTGAGGTCGCGGACGTACTTCTCGGCAACGACCGCAAAAGCCTCGTTGATCTCGAACAGGTCGATGTCGTCGAGCGTCAGCCCGGCCTTCGCCAGCACCTTCCGCGTTGCAGGCACCGGCGCGTTCAGCATCAGGGTCGGGTCATCGCCCATGTTGGCCATCGCCACGACGCGGGCCCGCGGCTTCAGACCGTGGGCCTTGGCGTAGGATGGCGACGCCAGCAGGATGGCGGCTGCGCCGTCGACCACGCCGGAGGAGTTGCCGGCATGATGCATGAACGCGATCTCGAGGCCGGGATAGCGCTGCAGGATCAGGCCGCGATAGGTCGTGCCCTTGTCGTCGAGCGCATAATCGGCGATCGCCGGAAACGCCGGCTTCAGCCCGGCCAGTGCCTCGGCCGTGGTCTGCGGCCGCGGATATTCTTCATGATCGAGCGCAAGGCTGCCGTCCTCACGGTGGACCGCCACCAGGCTCTTCTTGAAATGACCGCCGGCGATCGCGGCTGCCGCGCGCTTCTGGCTTTGCAGCCCGAGCGCATCGACATCGGCCCGGGTGATGCCTTCCATGGTGGCGATCGCGTCGGCGCAGACACCCTGGTGCGACTGCGGATGCAGCGCCCGCAGATGCAGGTTGCCGGCATCCATCATCAGCGGCCCGTCGCCGCGCCGTCCCTCCATCGACATCATCTCGCAGCCGCCGGCGACAACGAGATCCTCCTGCCCGGCCATGATCGAGGCCGCCGCGATGTTGACGCTGGTGATGCCGGAGCCGCAGAAGCGGTCGAGCGTGACGCCGGAGGCGCGGATGTCGTAGCCGGCATCGAGCGCCGACATGCGGCCGAGATCGCCGCTCTGCGGGCCGCGCTGTGACGAGCAGCCCCAGATGATGTCGTCGACATCGGCTGTCTTGATGCCGGTGCGGTCGGCCAGCGCGCGCAGCACGGTGGCGCCGAGATGCTGCGGATGCAGCCCCGCGAGCGCGCCCTTGCCGGCCTTGCCGATGCCGCGCGGAGTCCTGCAGGCGTCGATGATCAGCGCGTCGACCATGGTGTTTCCTTTGCCCGATGTTGTTGTGAGCTTGGCGGTCAGGCAGTGGCACAGCGCCACCAGGACCGCCTTTGCTGTCGCATAGCATTCCGCCGGCGGTGTCCACAACGGCGCTTCAAGCTGTCGGCGCATGACCGGAACGCACGACATATCGTTGAAGCAACTCACCTTTCCGCCAGGCGAACAATTCATGGGAGCTGCGGGATGGATCGGCCTTCTGACAGGCCGGTTGAAGAGAGGCCTCCCCTCGCGCGGACCCGCTGCAGCGCACATCGAACCACCGCGTCCGCAACATTGCTGAGTGGGCCATAGAGCATTGTCCAACCAAGAAAACTGACCGTTCACCCAAGGCTTCTTGTAAAGCCCGAGCGACTGCAAGATCCTGGCATGCCAGGAGCGAATTGGGATCAGGATCGCTCCACGGGCCAATCGCAACACGGACGCCACAAGGCGCCGGATCGGGAGGACGTCATGATCGCGATGTCACGCCGCCGACTTTTGGCGGGTGCCGCTGGCCTGTCGCTGGCGGCCATCTCTGGCGCGTCTGCAGCGTCTGCAGCGGCTGCAGAGGCGGCCAAGTCCGACGGCAAGGACGTCACCTGGATACTGGCCCGCTATCTCGTCGGCGCGCGTTATGAGGACCTGCCCGAGAACGTCCGCAAGGAAGGTGTGCGGACGCTCCTGAACTATGTCGGCGTAGCCATCGGCGGGTCGCATCACGAGACGGTGGATATCGCGGTCTCGGCGCTCGCGCCGTTCTCCGGTCCGCCTCAGGCCGGGCTGTTCGGCCGCCCTGAGCGGTTCGACATCATGAACGCAGCCTTCATCAACGGCGTCTCCAGCCACATCTTCGATTACGACGACACCCATCTGAAGACGATCATCCATCCCGGTGGTCCGGTGATCTCCGCAATCCTGGCGCTCTCGGAATTGAAGCCGGTCAACGGCCGCGATTTCCTCAACGCCCTCGTGCTCGGCGTCGAGACCGAATGCCGGATCGGCAATGCCGTCTATCCCAATCACTATGACGTCGGCTGGCACATCACCGGCACCGCCGGCGTGTTCGGCGCCGCAGCCGCCGCCGGCCGGCTGATGGGCCTGACCGAGCAGCAGATGGTATGGGCGCTCGGGCTTGCCGCCTCGCAGCCGGTAGGCTTGCGCGAATCCTTCGGCTCTATGAACAAGAGCTTCAATCCGGGCCGCGCCGCCGCCGACGGCCTGTTCGCGGCAATCCTGGCCTCCAGGAACTACACCAGCTCCGACGGCATGATCGAGGCCAAGCGCGGCTGGGCCAACACGATCAGCACCAAGCAGGATTACCGCGAGATCACCGGCGAGCTCGGCCAGCGCTATGAGGCAGCGCTCAACACCTACAAGCCGTTCGCCTGCGGCATCGTCCTGCACCCGGCGATCGACGCCGCGATCCAGCTGCGCAACGAGAACAACCTCACGGCGGCGCGGATGAAGAGCGTCGACATGAAGGTCAATCCGCTGGTGCTCGAGCTCACCGGCAAGAAAACTCCGAAGGAAGGGCTGGAGGGCAAGTTCAGCGTCTACCACGCGGTCGCTGTGGCCCTGATCGAAGGCGCCGGTGGCGAGAAGCAGTTCTCGGACCGCGCGGTGCGCGATCCGGCGATCATAGAACTGCGCGGCAAGGTCAATCCGGTGATCGATGCGACGATCAAGCCCGAGCAGGTCGAGATGTCGATCGCGCTCACCGACGGCCGCGTCATCACCAAGCGGATCGAGCACGCGATCGGCAGCCTGGAGCGGCCGATGAGCAATGCCGATCTCGAACGCAAGTTCAAGGATCTCGCCGATGGCATCGTTCCCCCCAGCAGGTCGCGACCGTGATGGAGCGCTGCTGGAAGGTGGAAACGCTGGCCAACGTCGGCGACATCGTCGCGGCGGGGCGCAAGGCCGCCTGATCGCGACGCCGGCGGCAAGCCGATGACCAGGAAATAACGAGGTGCTGCCGGCCCGGCGGGTGATGCCCGCTGATGACCGCAGCCATGATGATGGAGACCCATGATGTTACGACGAGATCTGCTGGCCACCATGGCCGGACTGGGAGCGGTCACCGTGCTCGGCGCTGTCCCTGCGCGCGTTGCCGCTGAGGAAGCCAAGATCCCGAGCATTCCCGGCCCGGATCCAGCGACCCGGACGCCGAGCTTCAAAGCGCCGCCCGGCAGCGTCGACACCCACACCCACATTTTCGGCCCCGCATCGACCTACCCATTCTCGCCCACCCGCCCCTACACCCCGCCGGATGCGCCGCTGGAGATGTTCCGGGCGCTGCATGCGAAGATCGGGATCGAGCGCGCGGTCATCGTCAATGCGACCGTCCACGGCACCGACAATCGCGTCGTCACCGACGCGATCGCGCAGAGCAACGGCAACTACAAGGGCGTCGCCAACATCAATGCGGCGATGTCGGACGCCGACCTCGCGGCGCTCGGCAAGGCCGGCATCTGCGCCTGCCGTTTCGCCTTCCTGCGCCGGCTCGGCGGCGTCGGCGACATGAAGGTGTTCCGCAGCCTGGTCGACCGCGTCGCAGCGATCGGCTGGCATGTCGACATCTATCTCGAGGCTGGCACGATCCAGGAATTCGTGCCGGTCCTGAAGGCGCTCCCCGTCACCTATGTGATCGACCACATGGGCACGATCAGCGCCGCCAAGGGCATCGATGACGCCGAGTTCAAGGCGCTGCTCGACCTGCAGGCCAGCGACGACAAGTGCTGGATCAAGATCACCGGTCCCGAGCGCGCTTCGGCCTCCGGGCCCCCATTCCACGACGCGGTCCCGTTCGCCCGCAAGCTGATCGACAACGCGCCGGATCGCGTCATCTGGGGCACCGACTGGCCGCATCCCAACGTCAAGATCATGCCCAATGATGGTGATCTGGTCGATCTGATCCCGCTCTACGCCCCGGATCCTGCCGTCCAGCGCAAACTTCTTGTCAGCAATCCCGAACGGCTGTTCAAGTTCGAGGCCAAGAGCTGAGCCGACCGTCAGCACCTCCGCCTCCAGGCCTTCAACGACAGGACCGATCATGACTGCCACGACCCTCACTGCCGACAGCAAAGCAGGCAGCCGCCGCGCCTGGTGGAAGGAGCTGTGGGTCCAGGTCATGATCGCGATGGCCGCGGGCATCCTGCTCGGCGCCGTCAAGCCTGATCTCGGCGCGCAGATGCAGCCGCTGGGCGATGCCTTCATCAAGGCGATCCGGATGCTGATCGCGCCGATCATCTTCTGCACCGTGGTCAACGGCGTCGCCCACATGGCCGATATGGCCAAGGTCGGCCGCGTCGCGATCAAGGCGCTGGTCTATTTCGAGGTGATCACGACCCTGGCGCTGATCATCGGCCTCGCTGCGGTCAATCTGTTCCAGCCCGGCGCGGGCATGAATATCGACCCCGCGACCATCAACTCCGCGACCATCGAGCCCTATGTCAAGCAGACCGCGGCGGTGGGCTTCGTGCCGTTCCTGCTCAACATCATCCCGCAGACCTTCGTCGGCGCCTTTGCCGAAGGCAACATCCTGCAGGTGCTGTTCATCTCGGTCATGTGCGGCTTCGCGCTGATCTGGCTCGGTGACCGCGCCAAGCCCGTCACCGACGTGATCGAGGTCGCCGGGCAGATGATCTTCGGCGTGGTCAAGATCGTGATGTGGGCAGCGCCGCTCGGCGCCTTCGGCGCCATTGCGTTCACTGTCGGCAAGTTCGGCTTGGGCTCGCTGGCCAAGCTCGGCCTGCTGCTCGGCAGCTTCTACGTGACCTGTCTCATTTTCATCGCGGCCGTGCTCGGGCCGATCGCCGCATTCACCGGCTTCAGCCTGTGGAAGCTGATCCGCTACATCCGCGATGAGATCCTGGTCTGCATCGCCACCACCTCGTCCGAGACCGTGCTGCCGCGGATGCTGGTGAAGCTTGAGGCGCTCGGCTGCGAGCGCAGCATCGTCGGCTTGGTCATTCCGACCGGCTACTCCTTCAATCTTGACGGTACCTGTCTCTATCTCGCCACCGCCGCGGTCTTCCTGGCGCAGGCCACCAACACCCATCTCGACATCAGCCATCAGGTCGGGCTGCTGCTGATCCTGCTGCTGACGTCGAAGGGCGCGGCCGGCATCGCCGGCGCCGCCTTCGTCGTGCTGGCCGCAACGCTCGCCGCGACCGGCACGATTCCGGTCGCCAGCGTCGCGCTGGTGCTCGGCATCCATCGCCTGATGTCGCAGGGGCTGACGCCGACCAATTTGATCGGCAATGCGGTCGCGACCATCGTCGTCGCCCGCTGGGAGAACGCGCTCGACAAGACGCGCCTCAAGCAGGTGCTCGATGGCGGAGCCGGCAGCGAGCTGACTGAATAGGTCGGGAATCAGCGAGGCGACCGATGGACTCCGTAACTACCATCCTCCGGCAGGCCGTCGCTATCGCCATCGTCGCCTGCGCGGCGCTCACTCCGGTTCGAGGCAACTGCGCCGACGTCGACGTGGCGCGGATTCTCGCGCCGACCGGACATCTGCGCGCGGGTCTCTATCCGGGCACGCCGACCTCGATCCTGCCCGACGGGACCGACAATCCTCGCGGCGTCGGCTACACCATCGGCAAGGAGATGGCGCGCCAGCTCCATGTCGACTACGAGCCGGTCGTGTTCGCCAAGAATGCGGAGGTACTGGAGGCCGTCAAGAGCGGCGCGGTCGACGTCGCCTTCACCAATGCTTCGCCCGCGCGCGCGAAGGAAATGGACTTCGGTCCCGTCTATCTCGAGATCGAGCTTGGATATCTTGTGCCCGAGGGCTCCCTGCTCTCCGACGTCGGCGACGTCGACGCGAGCGGCCGCAAGATCGGCGTCACCACCGGCAGCACGTCGGATGCAACGCTCGGGCACGAGCTGAAGAACGCGACGCGGGTCCGGGCGCCGACCTTGAAGGATGCGGTGGCCATGCTGAAGGGCCGCGAGATCGACGCCTTCGCCACCAACAAGGCGACGCTGTTCGAGATCGCCGAGCAGGTGCCGGGGTCGCGCGTGCTCGCCGGACGCTGGGGCGAGGAGCGCCACGCCATTGCGATCCCGAAGGGCCGCGGCGCCGGACTTGACTTCCTGCGCAGCTTTACCGCTGAGATCCGGGCGTCGGGCCTCGTCAGCGCCGCCGCCGAGCGCGCCGGGCTGAAGGGCATCGTGACGCCAGGGAAATAGCCCCAACGCGTCGTCACGCATTGCCGCCGGGGATCGCCGTGGTCTCCACCTCGGACAGCGACACGCAGACCAGCACGACACTGGCCTGAAGAACACCGCCCCATCTCGCTTCGGCCATCGCCGGGAAGCGTCAGTTGCGAATTGACATCATTCGCGTAGATGTGGATCTGCTTTCGCCGCATTGACGCCGATCAAACGGCGCATGACCTAAAATTAATAGTTATGTTCTTTCGTTCGAGTGCTGCGCTCAGCTAATGAAAGCGCAACGACGACGGACTGATCTCGCAGCGTCGTTCATCAAGAAACGATCTGAAACTACGGAGTGAGCGCCTGCGGACAACCGTATCGCCGCGTCGTTCGTGTGCGTGACGATCACTTGACGATCACTTGGAGACGTTCATGAACAAGCAGCTCCTGCTCAAACTCCACCGCTGGATCAGCCTCACCTTCGCACTGCCGCTGCTCGTGATCATCGTAACCGGGCTGATCCTGTCCTTCGAGCCGATGGCGCAGGTCGCGGCCGTCAAGTCGCAGAGCGTCGATCCGGCACGCGTGGTCGCGCTGATCAAGCAGTATGATCCCGACGGCAAGGCGCGCGGCCTGTCGATCGACGCGTCCACGCAGCACCTCACCTTGCAGGGCGCGCCGGGCGCCGAGGTCGACATGACGAGCGGCGCCGTGGTCGAGAAGCCCGCGATGGCGAGCGTCTTCTCGTGGGCGCGCCGAACCCATGAGCATCTGATCGGAATCCCGGGCCTCACCCTGATCTCGACCATCGCAATGGTCACCGTCATGATCATCGGCATCCTGATGGGGTTGCCGCGGCTGCGCAACACGCTGTCCGGCTGGCACAAGGGCGCGGCCTGGTTCACGCTGCCTCTGATTTTGCTCAGCCCGCTCACCGGACTCTGTCTCGAGCTCGGCCTGACCTTCGCAGGCAGCGCTCCGCCCGCCGCAGCCAAGCGCATCTCGCTGCCCGAGGCCGTCAGCATTGTCGCCAAGGACCACGACCTGTCGTCGGTGAACTCGATCGGCAGTCGCGGCGGACGGATGATGGCGCGGATCATCGAGGACGATGAGCTCAGGGCCTATGCTGTTACGCCCGACGGGCTCTCTGCGTTGCCCCGCAACTGGCCGCGCCTGCTGCACGAGGGCAACTGGTCGCTGATCGGCAGCGCGGCCAACGTGCTGATCTCGGTTGCGCTGTTCGCACTGCTGATCACAGGCGTGCTGATCTGGACGCAGCGCCGGCTGCGGCGCCCGAATCGCGCGCGCAACGTGCCCGCGAAGCCCGCGGTCGCATCCTCGATGACGTCCTGACGACCTCTACTGTCGCTTGGAGCCGGCTCGCCCCGCGAGCCGGCTCCAAGCAACCTCCCGCGCGATCCGCGCGCGCTGCTCCGCCCGGGCCTAGCCTGGACAACGCGGGCTCGACAGCAGAGCCTTCTCTATCATTGTGAGAAGCAACGTCGCCGCTCGACATTGCGGGAATGGCAGCGGCGCGTTCTCGGCGCTCGTCTCAGAATTGTCATGCGCGCGTCCGGTGCAGGCGAGCGCCGACGCCGCGCGGCGGCGCGCAAGGGGCGAAGCTGTGAGTAAGCTCGTCCTGTCATCAACGTGACTTGACTAGGCCTGGACTGCCACGGCATCGTCCGCATCATAAAACGAAACGGTTTAGTTTTATGTCAGGTTATGTCCAATTGTTTCGCACCTGTCTTGGGCTGGTCCCGAGACGCGGCGCGCTGCCCTTTCCGCTCGGCCTCGTCGGCTGCAGCGTGCTGCTCGCGTCCTGCGCCGCCGGCCCGGATTTCATGTCCCCCGATGCGCCGGCTGCGACCGGCTACGTGGCCGAGCATCGCCTCGTGGCGACCGCCAGCGCCGCGACGCCTGGCGGCAACGCCCAGAGCTTCGCATCTGGGAGCGACCTGCCCGGCACATGGTGGGCGCTGTTTCACTCCCGGCAGATCAACGCCTTCGTCGAGGAAGCGATTCGCAACCATCCGGACATCGAAGCCGCGCAATTGGCGCTGCGTGCGGCGCGCGAGAACGCGCTGTCGCAGCAGGGCGCGCTGTTTCCCCAGGTGAGCGCCAGCGGATCCGCCGAACGCACGCAGGCCTCGACCACCCAGAACGGGCAATGGCCCGGCCAGACCTCGCTCTACACGCTCTATGGCACGTCGGTGAGCGTCAGCTATGCGCTCGACCTGTGGGGCGGCACGCGACGCCAGGTCGAGGCCCAGCAGGCCCAGGCCGACTACCAGGCGTTCAAGCTGGAGGCGACCTATCTCGCGCTGACCGCCAATGTCGTGACGGCTGCGATCACCGACGCCTCGCTGCGCGATCAGATCGCGGCGACGGAAGAGATCATCAAGGCCGAGACCGACCAGCTCGGCCGCATCCAGCGCCAGTTCGACGTCGGCGCCATCTCCAAATCCGACGTGCTGTCGCAGGAAGCGACGCTGGCGCAGGCCAAGGCGACGTTGGCACCGCTGCAGAAGCAGCTGGCGCAGCAGCGCGACCAGCTGATGGCCTATCTCGGCCGGCTGCCGAGCCAGGACCGCGGTGAGCATGTCAGCCTTGCCGCACTGAAGCTGCCGCACAAGCTGCCAGTGTCGCTGCCGTCGGCGCTGGTCCGCCAACGTCCCGACATCCGGCAGGCCGAGGCCACGTTGCACCAGGCGACCGCGACGGTCGGCGTCGGGATCGCCAACCTGCTGCCGCAGGTGACGCTGTCGGGCAGCTATGGCGCGAGCGGACCGGAGCGGCTGTTCTCGCCGACGACGATCGTGTGGGATGCGGCCTCGAGCGTCAGCCAGAAGCTGATCGACGGCGGCACGCTCTACCATACCAAGGAGGCCGACGTCGCAACCTTCGAGCAGGATCTGTCGCTCTACAAGAGCACGGTCATCACGGCGTTCCAGAACGTTGCGGATTCGCTGCGCGCCATCCAGTACGACGCCGAGGCGCTGAAGGCCCAGGCCGCCGCCGAGAAGGCCACCGCGGACAGCCTCGCCATGGCGGTCGAGCAGTTCAAGAGCGGCGCCGTGCCCTACGCCAACGTCATCAATGCGCAGCAATCCTATCTCAACGCACGCGTCTCCCGCATCAAGTCGCAAGCCACGCGCTTCAGCGACACCTCGGCGCTGTTCCAGGCGCTCGGCGGCGGCTGGTGGAATCGCCAGGACGAGACGCCAGCAGCGCTGCCCCGCGCCAATCCCGGCTACTTCGCCGGCCCTACCCGCAATTCCCAGGAAGCAATGTAATGATCAAACGCATGACGATCATGCTGGCCGTCATGGCCGTTCTATTCGGCGGCCTCTACGGCTTCCAGAGCTTCAAGGGCATCATGATCGCCAAGGCAATCGGCGCCATGGCGAACCCGCCGCAGACGGTCTCGACCGCGGTCGCGGAGACGGCGCCCTGGCGCTCCAACCTCACTGCCGTCGGCTCGCTGCGCGCCGTGAACGGCGCCGATCTGGCGCTGCAGGCCGCAGGCATCGTGCAGAGCATCCAGTTCAATTCGGGTGACGCCGTCGAAGCCGGTCAGCAATTGCTTCAACTCGTCGCGACCGACGACGTCGCCAAGCTGCAATCGCTGCAGGCCACCGCCGAGAACTACGCCATCGTCGTCAAGCGCGACGAGGAGCAGATCAAGTTCAACGCGGTCAGCCAGGCCACGCTCGACAGCGACCGCGCCAATCTGAAGAACGCGCAGGCTCTCGTGACGCAGCAGAAAGCGATCGTCGAGCAGAAGACCCTGAAGGCGCCGTTCGCCGGCCGGCTCGGCATCCGCGCCGTCGATCTCGGACAGTTTCTCAGCGCCGGCACCACGATCGTGACGCTGCAGAGCCTCGATCCGATCTTCGTCGACTTCTATCTGCCGCAGCAATCGCTCGCCGACATCCGGATCGGCCAGGACGTCGGCATCGCCGTCGATGCCTTCCCCGCCGAGCGCTTCACCGGCCAGATCTCGGCGATCAACGCCAAGGTCGATTCCGGCAGCCGCAACGTTCAGGTTCGCGCCACCCTGCACAACGATGCAGCGCGGCTGCTGCCGGGCATGTTCGCCAAGGTGGAGATCGCGACCGGCAGCCCTGAGCAGTTCGTGACGCTGCCTTTGACGGCGATCGTCAGCAACCCTTACGGCGATCTCGTCTACGTCGTCGACGATCTCAAGGACGGCCAGGGCAAGGCGCGACAGATGTTCGTGAAGAGCAAGCCGGCCAAGGGCGACCGGATCGCGATCACCGACGGCATCAAGCCGGGCGAGACCGTCGTGATCGCGGGCCAGATCAAGCTGCGCAACGGCAGTCCGGTCAAGATCGACAACTCGCACGTGCCCGTCGCCGAGGCGGCACCGAACGTCGTCGACCAGTAATTCGCGCAGCCTCCGACCGTCAGAGCCAACATCCATGCGTTTCACAGACATCTTCATCCGCCGGCCGGTGCTGGCGCTCGTCGTCAGCGCCCTCATCCTGGTGCTCGGCCTGCGCTCGATGACGACGCTGGCGATCCTGCAATATCCGCGGACGCAGAATGCGATCGTCACCGTGAGCACGGCCTATGCCGGCGCCGATTCCGACATCATCGCCGGCTTCATCACGACGCCGTTGGAGAACGCGATCGCCCAGGCCAACGGCATCGACTACATGACCTCGACCAGCGTCACCGGCAGCAGCACCATCACGGTGAACCTGCGGCTCAACTATGATTCCGGCAAGGCGATGACCGAGATCAACGCCAAGGTGAACTCGGTGCTGAACCAGCTGCCGACCGGCACGCAGCAGCCGACCCTGACCTTGAAGGTCGGGCAGACCATCGACTCGATGTATATTGGCTTCGCCAGCGACGTGCTCGCGCCGAACCAGATCACCGACTACCTCACGCGCGTGGTGCAGCCGAAGCTGCAGGCCGTCTCCGGCGTGCAGACCGCCGAGCTGCTCGGCGCCAAGAAATTCGCGCTGCGCGCCTGGCTCGATCCCGACAAACTCGCCGCCTATGGCCTGACCGCGACCGACGTGTCGACGGCGCTGTCGGGCAACGATTACATCTCCGGTCTCGGCACCACCAAGGGCCGTCTCGTCCAGGTCGACCTCGCCGCCGCGACCAACCTGCATTCGCTCGAACAATATCGCAACCTGGTCGTGAAGCAGGTCAACGGCGCCATCATCCGCCTGCGGGACGTCGCAAGTGTCACGCTCGGCAATGACGACTACGATTCGGCGACCCGCTTCAACGGCAGGACCGCGGTCTATATCGGCATCCAGGTGGCGCCGACCGCCAACCTGCTCGACGTCATCAACGGCGTCAAGGCGATCCTTCCCGAGCTGCAGCGGCAATTGCCGAACGGCATCACCAGCGAGATCCTCTACGACTCCACCGACTTCGTGAACTCGTCCATCGACGAGGTGATCCATACGCTGGTGGAGGCGATCGGGATCGTGATCGTCGTCGTGTTCATGTTCCTGGGGTCGTGGCGCTCGGTGCTGATCCCGGTGATCGCCATTCCGCTGTCGCTGATCGGCACCTTCGGCCTGATGCTGCTGATGGGCTTCTCCATCAACCTGCTGACCTTGCTGGCGCTGGTGCTCGCGATCGGCCTCGTCGTCGACGACGCCATCATCGTCGTGGAGAGCGTGCACCGCCTGATCGACGAGGGCGTGCCGCCGGTCGAAGCGGCGATCCAGTCGGCGCGGGCACTGGCGAGCCCGATCATCGCGATGACCGTGGTGCTGATCGCGGTCTACGTGCCCGTCGGCTTCCAGGGCGGCCTGACCGGCGCCCTGTTCACCGAATTCGCCTTCACGCTCGCCGGCGCCGTCACCGTCTCTGCGGTGATCGCGCTAACGCTGTCGCCGATGAACTGCGCCTGGCTGCTGCGCCGGACCGAGCGCGATGCCACCACGCTGGAGGCGCGCCTGGTCCGCGCCATCGACCACGTGCTCGAACGGCTCGCGCATGGCTATCGCGGCTTGCTCGAAAGCGTGTTCACCACCAAGCCGGTGGTCGTGGTGTTCGCGCTGCTGATGCTGGCGATGATTCCCTGGCTCTATGTCAGCTCGACCAGCGAGCTCGCGCCCGACGAGGACCAGGGCATCGTGCTGTCGCTGACGAACTCGGCGCCATCAGCCACCCTCGAGCAGCGCCAGTTCTACGGCCAGCAGCTGTACGGCTTGATCGCCCAACGGCCGGAGACGCGCACCGTGTTCCAGATCGACACCTCGACGCAGGTGATCGGCGGCTGGGTTCTGAAGCCCTGGGATCAGCGCAAGGCAACGACCAAGACCTTGCAGCCGGAATTCCAGCAGCTCTTGAACGGCATTGCCGGCGCCCGCTCGGTCGCCTTCCAGCCCTCGCCGCTGCCGGGCAGCAACGGCCTGCCGATCCAGTTCGTGATCGGCAGCACCGGCACGTTCGGCGAGCTCAACGACGTGTCGCGCGATTTCATGGCCAAGGCGCTGGCGAGCGGCCGGTTCATCTTCCTCGACAGCGACCTGAAGATCGACAAGCCGCAGACCACCGTGGTGTTCGACCGCGACAAGGCCGCCGATCTCGGCCTCAAGATGAGCGATCTCGGTGGCGCGCTCGCGACCATGCTGGGCGGCAACTATCTCGATTATTTCAGCCTGGAAGGCCGCTCCTACAAGGTGATCCCGCAGGTCCGGCAGAACGATCGCCTGACCGATAGCCAGTTGCTCGACTATTCGATCCGCACCAGCGGCAATGCCATGGTGCCGCTGTCGACGGTGGCTCGGCTCGAGCACAAGACGATTCCCGAGTCGCTCAACCACTTCCAGCAGATCAACGCCGCGACCATCTCCGGCGTGGCGATGCCGGGCGTCGCGATGGGCGATGCGCTCGCCACCTTGAAGGACATTTCGAAGTCGCTCCCCTCGGGCTACTCGATCGACTATGGCGGCGCCTCGCGGCAGCTGGAGCAGGAATCCGGCGGCTTCGTCACCACCTTCGTATTCGCGCTGATCATCATCTTCCTGGCGCTCGCTGCGCTGTTCAACAGCTTCGTCGATCCGATCATCATCCTGGTGTCGGTACCGATGTCGCTGGCCGGCGCGCTGATCTTCATCAGCCTCGGCATCGGCGGCGCCAGCATCAACATCTACACACAGGTCGGTCTCGTCACGCTGATGGGCCTCGTCAGCAAGCATGGCATCCTGATGGTGGAGGTCGCCAACGAGCTGCGCGAACACGGCAAGGACCGCACCGAGGCGATCATCGAAGCCGCGACGGTCCGGCTGCGGCCGATCCTGATGACCACGGCGGCGATGGTGCTCGGCGTGATCCCGCTGATCACGGCAAGCGGCGCAGGCGCGGTGTCGCGCTTCAACATGGGCCTCGTGATCGCGACCGGGCTCGCGATCGGCACCTTGTTCACGCTGTTCGTGGTCCCCGTCGTCTATGCGCTGATCGCCCATCGCGGTGCCCCGGCAGAAGCGACGTCTCAGGCGGCCGGGGCGACGGTTGCTCCATAGGCGGTTCGCAAAATCACGTAAAATCAGTATCTTAGGAGAAGAGCCGATAATCCAATGGCCCGGCATTGACAAACGACACATGTAAACGATATATCGTTTGTATGAAACGGAGATCATATCGTATGAGACATCATCATTGGAAATTCGGGCCTTCCAGCTGGGACGACGAAGAGCGCGGTTGGGCGCATCGCGGACGGCATGAGCGGCATGGCTTCGGCGAGTCCTGCGAGGACGTCCGCCTCGGCGGCCGCGGTCCCGGCTTCGGCCCACGCGGAGCCGGCCTGTTCGAACGCGGCGGACGTCGCGGCGGTCGCGAGGAGTTCGGGCGTGGCGGCGGTGGTCGCTTCTTCGGCCCCGGCGACCTGCGCAGCCTGCTGCTGTGGCTGATCGGCGAGAAGCCGCGCCATGGCTATGAGCTGATCAAGGCGGTCGAGCAGCTGGTCGGCGGTTCCTACTCACCGAGCCCCGGCTCGGTCTATCCGATCCTCAATCTGCTCGAGGACATGGGCCAGATCGAAGCCGCGGCGAGCGAAGGCGGCAAGAAGCTGTTCGCGATCACCGACGCCGGACGCCAGGCGCTGAAGGACGACGAGGCGGCGATCGAGGGCCTGCTCAGTCGGTTGCGCATCATGGCCCGCACCATGGGCGGCATGCGCCCGCCCGAGCAGGTGCTGCAGACGGTGCAGACATTGAAGATGGCGCTCAAGATGCACCGCCCCGGCTGGAGCGACGCGGAGTCGAAGCGCGTCAGCACCATCCTCACCCGGGCCATCGCCGAGATTCAGGGCGACGACGACACTGCAATCTGACCGTCGGGCGATCATCAAGAGGATTGAAGAGATGCCTCACTCCTACGCCATCGAGGTGGCCGACACGAGCCCGCGCGCCGACGGCGCGGCTGGCCCCAGCTACGGCTTCACCTTCGACAGCCATGACGACCTCAACGCCATCGTCGAACGCGTGCAGCGCCGCGGCCTGTTCGACGAGAATGAGAGCAAGGTCTTCGTCACCGGACTGAAGCTGCTTGGCGGCGTGATGCTGAACCACCGCGGCGAACCGCTGTTCGCCGAACTCGGCCCTGCGTTCAAGCAGTTCATGAAGACGTTAAAGGCAGGCGCGACGCAGGAGGCGCAGGCTTAACCTCCAGAGTTGGAGTCGGGCACGAGCCTCTCGAACGCTGCGCTCCCTCTCCCCGTTCTTCACGGGGAGAGGGTCGGGGTGAGGGGCAGCCGCACGGGAAGTTAGTCGAAGCCGGCAACGGACAGCGACGTCCCTCGATGGCATCCGCGGTATGGGTCCCGGCGTTCGCCGGGACGACAGCGATGATGAGGCGCGACCCCGCCAAACACTCCTCTGTCGTCCCGGCCTTGAGCCGGGACCCATACCGCGTGATGGTCGTTGGCGGAACAGCTCTCAATCATCACCTTCCGCACCAAAACTCCCGCTGGAGCCGCTACGCCGGCTCCAGCACCATCAATCCCGTCGCCGTGTTGGAGATCGGGATGTGATAGTTGGAATGTTCCTTGCGGACCTTCTCCGGCAAGGTGCCGCGCGCCACCATCCAGTTCAGCAGTTCGACGCCCTGCGTGCCCGACAGCTCGACCAGTTCGGCGGTCGAGTATTTTGTCGCCCAGGCGGGATCGTCGACCATGCTGGCCATGAACTTCTCGTCGAAATCCTTGTTGATGAAGCCGGCGCGCTCGCCGTCGAGCTGGTGCGACAGTCCGCCGGTGCCCATCACCACCACGCGCTGGTCCTTCGGCCACGCTTGAATAGCCCGCGCCAGCGCCTGGCCGAGCTTGTAGCAGCGCGCGGCCGACGGCAGCGGCGCCTGCACCGTGTTGACGACCACCGGCACGACCCGCACCGGCCATTTCTGGTCCGGCCAGCACAGTGCCATCGGCAAGGTGAAGGCGTGATCGACGGCCATCTCCTGGCAGGTCGTGAGATCGAAATCCTCCTTCACCAAATGCTCGATCAGGTGCCACGACAATTCGCTGTCGCCCTTGAACGGCGCGGTCTGCGGAATGCCCCAGCCCTCGTCGGCATTGCTGTAGCTGTCGGCCGCGCCGACGGCGAAGGTCGGCATCTTGTCGAGGAAGAAGTTGAGGCCGTGGTCGTTATAGACCAGCACGACGACATCGGGTTTGACCTTGGCGAGCCAGTCGCGCACATGCGGGAAGCCGTCGAAGAACGGCTTCCAATACGGATCCTGCTGCAGCCCCTTGGCGATCGCGCCGCCGATGGCGGGAACGTGAGAGGTGGTGATGCAACCTACGATCTTTGCCATGACGATTACCCCCTGGCCGCCAGAAGCTTGGCCTTGAACTGCTCTTTCGTCAGCCCGGTCTGCTGCGCGCCGATGTCCTGCATGTCGAGACCGAAGATGCCGGCGAACTTGGCGAGGTAGTAGGCGTTGCCGCCGGCTTCGATCAGCTCGAGCACGTTGCGATGGCGGATCGCCTCGCGCTGCAGCGCGTTGAGGCCATACTTGGCGCAATAGCCGTCCTCGTCGGCGACGAAGGCCTTGCGGTTGGCGGCATCGTTGAACGAGTAGCACATCTTGTTGAGGGCATAGCCTTTGCGGGCCTGCTCGCCGTCGAAGATGGTGGTGCCGGGCACGGGCTGCCGGGCTGATGTAGTGGACATCTTAGCCTCCCTGGTGGCGTCTTGCGATTGCGCCGCTTGATCTGGATCAAACGTTTGCGCGGTTTGTGTCGCCAGTATCGCCAGCCGACAACATCAATAAAGGCCGCGCGCGCGATCTGATCCATGAGCCAATTCGATCATTTGGACCTCGACGGCCACCTGCTGCAGCTGCTGCTCGCCGTGATGGAGGAAGGCTCCATCACGCGCGCCGCGCTCAGGCTCGGCGTCACGCAATCGGCCGTCAGCCATCTGCTCGACAAGCTGCGCGCGATCACCGGCGATCCGCTATTCGTCAAATCCGGCCGCGGCATCGTACCGACCGCGCATGCGCAGCTGCTCGCACTGCGCGCCCGCGCGCTGCTCGACGATCTCAGGAGCTTTTCGTACGCCGCCGCGTTCGAGCCCGCGAAGATCTCCGCGCAGGTGACGATCGCCGCCAATGATCTGCAGCGCGACCTGCTGCTGCCGTCCCTGCTCCGCTACGCCCGCGCACAGGCCCCCGGCCTGAGCCTGCGCGTGATCCCCTCGGGCGCGCCGACACCGGAGCTGCTGCGCGAGGAGCACTGCCAGCTGATCATCACGCCGCGCCCGCCCGAAGGCAGCGACATCCTGCAGAAGCGGCTGTTCGAGGACAGCTACCGCGTATTCTACGATGCGAGCCAGCGCGAGCCGCCGCAGAGTCTGGAGGACTATCTCGCCAGCGACCACGTCACTGTGCTGTACGAGCCGCGCCGCCGGCTCGACATCGACGAGGTGCTCGCCGAGCGCGGCCTCGTCAGGCGCTTCGCCGCGCAAGTCCCGGGCTTCGGCGGCATCGGCCCGTTCCTGCGTGGCAGCCGCATGATCGCGACCTTGCCGAGCCTGCTACGTGCCTACATGCTGCGCGGCCTGGCGGTCGCACCGGTGCCGGTCCCCTGCCCGGCGATGCCGATGTACATGGTCTGGCACCTGCGCCATCACGACGACCCGATGCACCGCTGGCTGCGTCAGCAGCTCGAGATCGTGGTCGCGCCGAGCCTCGCGGCCGCGGCTGAGCACATGCCAGTGCCGGCGTAGTCCATCCCGGCAGAGGGACCGCCCTCACTCCGGTGTATGGCAGACCGCCTCGACGTTGTTGCCGTCGGCGTCCAGAACGAACGCGCCGTAATAGTGCGCATGGTAGTGCGGCCGCAGGCCGGGCGCGCCGTTGTCGCGCCCGCCGGCCGCAATCGCCGCCTGGTAGAAGGCATCGACCGTGGCGCGATCCTTGGCGTGGAATGCGACATGCGTCGAGCTCGCGGCCGTCTTGCCGGTGCCGATCCAGAAATCCGGACGGCCGTCGCCGAAGCCGGCGTGATCACCATGTCCGCCGGTCTGCTCGTTGGTGATCTCCATCATCAGGACATAGCCCAACGGCGCGAGAGCCGCAGCATAGAAAGACTTGGCGCGGGTGAAGTCGGAGACGGGAAAGCCGACGTGGTCGAGCATGGCGGTCATCCTATGATCGTGAGTTACAGACTTATAGGCCGGCCCCGCCACACCCGCAACGGAACGCGCATGCGTCATGACGGCATCATGACGACTCGGTTGCGGAGGCGCAGCGAGATCACCTTGCGGTTCCCCGCCTGCCCCTCGGCGCGCGGTGCTGTCCCCATGCACATGCTTTGCGCTAACGTTCGCGGGGAAACGGAGTTGGTGTCATGGAACGCGAGATCGCGCCACGCATGCGGATCACCATGCCGGGCGCGGCGTTGCTGGCCGCAGCGCTTGCCGGCCTCGCCTTCTGCATGGCCGGGATCTGGCAGCTCGAAGGCGCGCGCGCGGGCGTGACGATCACGCAGCTTGAGACCGGCACGACGCCGCTCACCGTCTATCGGCGCGACGGTGCCGGCCCATCGCCCGTCGTCGTCATCGCGCACGGCTTCGCGGGTTCGCGCCAGCTCATGGAAGCCTACGCGCTGACCCTGGCCCATGCGGGCTATCTCGTCGTCTCGTTCGACTTCGAAGGCCACGGCCGCAATCCCACGCCGATGTCGGGCGACGTCACGCGGATCGACGGCACGACGCGGAAGCTGATGGCTGAGATCGGCCGGGTCACCGACACAGCCCTCGCCCTGCCCGGCGCCGATGGCCGGGTCGCCCTGCTCGGGCATTCGATGGCCTCCGACATCATCGTGCGCCAGGCCATGGTCGATCCGCGCATCGCGGCGACGGTCGCGATCTCGATGTTTTCCGAGGCGGCCACCGCGAGCACGCCGCGCAACCTGCTGATCATCACCGGCGCCTGGGAGACATCCCTGCGTCGCGACGCGTTGCGCAACCTCAGGCTCGCGGATCCCGCCGCTGCAGAAGGCGACACCGTCGGCGATCCTGCGGGGAGCGGCGGACGCCGCGCCGTCGTGGCGCCCGGCGTGGAGCATGTCAGCGTGCTGTATTCGAGCACGGCGCTACGCGAGGCACGCGACTGGCTCGACCAGGTGTTCAGCCGCAGCAGCAGCGGCCCGGTGGCTGCGACCGGCGGCGCCATTGTTCTGCTGCTCGCGGGCGTCGTCGTGCTGGCGTGGCCGTTGGCGAATTTGTTGCCGAAGGGCGACGGGCCCCCTGCGCCAATTCCCCTGCGTGCCCTCGCGATCGCCACGCTGGTGCCGGCGCTGGTGACGCCGGTCGTGCTGCGCTTGGTCGAGACGCGCTTCCTGCCCGTCCTCGTGGCGGACTATCTCGCCGTGCATCTGTTCGTCTATGGCGTGCTGTCGCTGGCGCTGCTGCGGCTGCAGGGTGTCCGCTTCGGCCGCCTTGCCTGGTTCGCGACGCTGGCGCTCGCCGCCTACGGCATTTTCGGGCTCGGCGGCGCGCTCGACCGCTACGTCGCATCCTTCATGCCGATCGCCGCCCGCGTGCCGATCATTGCCGCGATCGCGGTCGGCGCCGTGCCCTGCATGCTGGCGGACAGCATCGCCAACCAAGGCGGCCGCGCCGCGCTCTGGCGCACATTGTGGATACGGACAGCGTTCCTGGCATCGCTCGGCGGCGCGGTCGCGCTCGATTTCAAGCGGCTGTTCTTCCTGCTCATCATCATCCCGGTGATCGTGCTGTTCTTCATTGTGTTCGGACTGATCGGCGGCTGCGTCGGCCGCAGGACCGGCTCACCGACGGCGACCGGCGTCGGTCTCGGCCTGATCCTGGCGTGGTCGCTCGGCGTGTCGTTCCCGATGTTCCTGCCGGGGTAGCGCTCGGTTCCGCGGTTCGCAGACGAACGCACGACACTATGATACGAACTTCTGAAAGAAGCATGGTTGCCGCCATTCCGGCGGCGCGCCCCCGATAGTCTCAGACCACACGTCTCGATCACCGCCCCATGGAGCATTCATGGCGAAACACCGCATCTACACGACAAGCTTCGCAAGCGTATACCCGCTTTACGTCGCGAAGGCCGAGAAGAAGGGACGCACGAAGGCAGAGGTCGATCAGATCATCTGCTGGCTGACGGGCTATGATCAGACGGAGTTCGACAAGCGGATCGAACAACAGACGGACTTCGAAACCTTCTTTGCGACGGCGCCTGCCATGAATCCGGCGCGCGCCTTGATCAAGGGCGTGATCTGCGGCGTCCGCGTGGAGGATGTCGAGGAACCGACGATGCGTGAGATCCGCTACCTGGACAAGCTGATCGACGAGCTGGCGCGGGGAAAAGCAATGGACAAGATCCTGCGGCGGCAATGATCGTCAGCCTGCACGTGAGCCCCCCATCGTCACGACCGATCGGCGGCCAGAACGATCCGCGCCGTCTGCAGGCCGCTCGCGAGCGCCGCCTCGACCGTGCCCATGTCGCGCCCGCGATACAGCGCCTCGCCGGAGATCAACACCGGGCCGCCGTCCCAGTGCGTGAGCACATCCTGCGCCTGGCGCGTGGCAAGGGTCGCATAGG
The DNA here is from genome assembly GCF_021088345.1 of Bradyrhizobium ontarionense. NCBI lineage: Bacteria > Pseudomonadati > Pseudomonadota > Alphaproteobacteria > Hyphomicrobiales > Nitrobacteraceae > Bradyrhizobium > Bradyrhizobium ontarionense. Next base: position 2,763,492 of record NZ_CP088156.1, read on the forward strand.
AATAGGCGCCGCGCGCGAACGGATCCTTGGCCCAGTCGGTCGTATGCGCCGCGACCAGCTCCTGCCTCAGCAGGGCCACCGGCTTGCTGAAAATATCCGCGAGCGCAGCCAATCCGATCTGGATCAGCGCGGCCTCGTCCAACGCTGCGAAGTCGCGCGTCGCGGGTCCGGCGAGCCAGCCCGTGAGCACGGCATGATCGCTCGGGTGCTGCGTCCACCACACCGGCACCTGGGCATCGGACAGCACGAACAGCATGTCGTCGCGGTCCCGCGCGTTCGTCTCGATCCACCAGCGATGCTCGAAGCGCAGCAGCAGCTTGATGACGTTGCCGAAGCCGATGTCGGCGGTAGCCGCGACCTGCCCGCGCATCGCCGGCGGCAGCGCGATGGTCTGCAGCAGCGGCAGCGGTATGGTCAGAATGACGACATCGCCGCGATGCGTGCGGCCATCGGCGCAACGGACGATCGCGCCATCATCTGCGCTCTCGATCCCGGTGACGACGGATCGAAACGCAAACGCGACGCCGAGCGCCCGGCACTCCGCCGCGAGATGATCGATCAGCGCGCCGTAGCCGCCGACGATGCGCGCCTGCCCGCCGCGGTCGCCGCCCATCCATTCGTCGCGCAGCGCGAAGACGCTGGCGCGATCGGGATCGGCGGCATCATAGCCCTGCACCATCCCGAGCACGGATTCGCGCAAGGCGGCGAACTCGGGGCCGCGGAAATGACGGTCGAGCAGCGCCGTGACCGTCATGTCCTCGTCGAGATTTGCCAGCACGTCATGCAGCCGGCCCATCTGCCGATCGGCTGGATCGTCGCGCGAGAACGCGCCGCGCTCGACGTGCCAGCGCGCGCCCTCGATCGGCTGCGCTGACAGTTCGGCCTCGGCCAACAGCCGATACGTGACCGGCGCCTCGCCATGGATGAACTCGGCGCCGGCCTCGGCGCTGTATCCGAAGTCGCGCTCCGGCAACGGATGGATGCGGCCGCCGCAGCGGTCGCGGGCCTCCAGCAGCATGACCTGCCTGCCGGCACGCGCGAGCTCGCGTGCGGCCATCAGGCCCGCGGCACCGGCGCCGACGATGATGGCGAGGTCAATTCGTCCCTCAACCATGACTGGCCTGGGCGCCGATGGCAGAGCCGTTGGTGATGCGATAGCGCAGCCACAGCGCGCCGCCCTCCAGCGCTTTCGTGCTTTCCAGCGTCATCGCCGTGATCGGTGCGCGCTCGCCGGACTCGGCCTCGGGTGAGTCGAACACGCTGGGCGCGCCCTTGGCGCCGTCGATCACAGGACACAAAACGAGATCGAACTCGTCGACCAGGCCGGCGCGCAGGAAGGCGCCGTTGGCGCCGCCGCCGCCTTCGAGCAGCAGCCGCTTCACCCCGAGCTCCTGCGAGAGGATGTCGAGCACGCGCGCAAGATCGAGCTTGGTTTCGCCGGCGAAGATGTAGGACACGCCCTCGCTGCGCAGCCCTGCGAGATGGGCATCGGACACCGCCTCGGCGAGCACGACGACGATCGGATCGCCGCCGATGTCGGACCGGCCCCAGCAGATCTTGCCGCGGGGATCGAGCACGACGCCATAGGCCTTGGCGTCGCGCCTGATGATCCAGTTCGTCCGTGGGAATTGCTCCGTGGTCGTCGGCGGATAGACCGTGCCCTTGGCGAACTCCTGGCCGGTGACGCGCCCGATCAGCCAGGCGTCGCCGCCCAGTTCGTCATGCACCTTCTCGAACAAGTCCCCCGCCGCCCCCTTGGGGCGCCAGCGGCTCGGCAAGGTTCGGCCGTCGACACTCGATGCCATCAGGCAGATGACGTCCGGTTTCATGTGCACTCCTGTTGCGCGACGATGCGGCCTTCACCCTGGATATGGCCCTGACCGGTGTTGTCAACGAGGGGGACGGCTTTTCGTTCAAGCCACGCTGGACTGCCAGGCGGGCGCACCGCTCGCGTCAATCCTGCTCCTGCCCCGCCGCCTGCCGCAGCATGAAATGGCCGAAGGCGGTCGCGATCGGCTTCGCCGCATCGTCCTGCCAGGCACGGGCCTCGAAGGCGACCACGCGGCGGCCCTGCTTGACGATCGATGCCGAGGCAATGCTGTCGAGCGCGCGGCCCGAGCGCAGATAGTTGATGGTCAGGCCGATCGGCTTCGGCGGCGCCGACGCGCCGAGCTCGCGCATCACGGTGACGATCGCCGCGGTCTCGAGGAACGCGCCGGTCATGCCGCCATGGATTGCCGGCAGCACGGGATTGCCGATGATCTGGCGCGAGAACGGCATCACGAACGTTTCGTTCTCGGCGAAACGGATTCCGAGGCAGCGCGCGAACGGGCTGGTGGCGAACGGTCCCGTTGGATCGTCAGGCGCCTCGAGCGGCGGCAGCGCGCCGCCGAACGCCGGCCGGTCGGTCAGCATGTTAGTGCGGTTGGCGCCGATCATGAAGCAGGCGGTCGCGGTCGCGACCGGCGCGCTCTCCTCCTCCTGATAGGCGGTCGCGCGCACGAAGGCGATCGAGCGCGTGACGCGGAAGCACACGGCATGCGCCTTGATGTCGAGGCCGGGCGTCGCCGGCTTCTGATAGTCGATGCGCAGGTCGAGCGTCGCGATCGCGCTGCTGCCGTCGAGCGCGAGCTGCACCGCCATGCCGCAGCTCTCGTCGAGCATCGCCGTGACGACCCCGCCGTGGAGCACGCCGGTCTCGCTGTCTCCGACGAACACCGGACGATAGGGCAGACACGACCAGGCTTCGCCGGGCGCGAAGCGCTCCATCCGGAGCCCGCTGATCTGACCATAGACCGAGCGGCGTTGCCTGATCGCGTCGGCGAGTTCGTCGAATGACGGTGCGGCGGTGGGCGGGGTGTCGGACATGGCCGGAATTTAGAGCATGATCCGCACGAAGCGCGAGGCATTTTCGAGGTCATGGAGTCGTCTGCAAACGATCGCGCCCGCACCGATCGTACGGCTGCTCAGTTGCAGCGGACGAGATCGGCAACGATCGAAAGCCGACGCCGGGACCGCGCGGACTCGACAAGCCCGCGCATCGAGAAGAACACGATCCACAACTGCCGGATGCGCAAACTGTCTCAATATTGTTTGCGCTCATCTCTGCGGCTGCGCGCGCCCCGCAAATCTACGTGCATGAAATGTCGCGCGAGCGCGGCGCGCTTAGAACATTGGCAACCTTAATATGATCATAATGGTCTCCATCAAATCCCGGAGACCTGTCGATGCGCAAACCCAAGAAGACGCCGGATGCCCAACCGCATCGCGGCGCGGCCTCTTTCCGAATAGCCATGAGTCTGGCGCTCGCAGCGAGCGCCGGCGTGATGTGGTGGAGCAGCGGCGGGGCCAAGAGCTTCTCCTTCGCCAGCGATGGATCGCCGACGCTCGAGAGCCGCGTCGCGGCCCTGACCTCGGAGCTCGCCCAGGTCAAGGCGGAGACGGCCAAGCTGCACGAACGCCAGAACGACGCCTCCGGAGAACTCGTCCAGCTCCGCGCCAGCCTCACCAGCGCCGAGACCGGACTGGCGACGCTGCGCACGACCGCCGACGAGAACGAGGCGCACCGCCGTGACACGGCTGACAGGATCGAGTCGGATATCGCCGTGCTGAAGCGCCTGACGGTCCGCGTCCGTGCGGCGCAGGAGGACACCGCAACCGAGCTGAACGGGCTGCGGGCCACGGCTGCGAACAGCGAGATCGGCCTCGACTCGCTGCGCGCGAGCACGAGCGAAATCCGCCAGCAGATCTCGCGCATCGAGATTGCCCGTGAGGCGACCAGCTCGATCGCCAGGAGCAACAGGCCTCATCGCGTCAGGAGAGCCGCGCGCACCATCGAGGCGAAGCCGCAACCCTTCCTGGCGCAATGGCCCGGAGTGGCGGCTGCCGGCACCAATTGATCACGGACCGAAAGAAACGCTGACCGCGCGCCGCCGCGCGGTCTACCACCTGCCCGGCTGGTTACGACCAGCCGGCTGGTTACCACCAGCCCGGCTGAACCGGGCGGAAGTAGGTGGGCGGAGGGCCGCGCCGGCGCGGCGGCGCCACTGGCTGGCCGTCCCAGCTGCGCTGGAAGAAGCTGCCGAAACCGTCATCATACCCATCGCCGCTGGCGACGCTCACATCGGCCGTCGGCCGGCGCGTGATGAAGCCACCCTGGGGCTGGTTGCTCAGCACCGCCACGAACTCGGTGCGATAGTTGGTTTCGCCCGACAGCGGCTCGTCCGAGACGATGATCGAGGATCGCGGCACGGCCGTCGGCGCGATCCGATCGAGCACATCCTTTGGAATGGTGATCCGATCGAGCGCGTCCTTGGCGTCGTCGCCGTCATCGATCGTCACCGCCGTCCAGCGCAGGCCCGCGCCGTTCTGCGCCACCGCCGTGAACACATGGGTGCCGATCGGCCGCTCGGGATCGCGGATCGTGACGGGCGCCTCGATCGAGGTGTCGAACACCTCGCCGCCACCGTCGCGCGCCGGCTTGTGCGTGTTCCGCCGCACATACAGCATCTGCGTCGAACGGCTGATATAGACCGAGACCGGCTCGGCCGCGAGCGTCGCCTCGGTGGCGGCCTTGGTCGCGTCGGCTTTTTTGGCCGCCGCCGTCTTGGCGGCCTCCTTCGTGCTCGTGACGGCAGCGAGCTTCGCCGTCGCGTCGGCCTGGGCCGCGTCCAACTGCGTCGCCGCGTCCGCGGCCTTGGTGGCGGCCTTTTGCTGCAGCTCCTCAGCCTGGGCCTTGGCCTGATCGGTCGTCGCCGCGGCCAGCTTCCTATCTGCCCGCTTCAGCTCGACGTCGGCCTGGGCCTTGGCCTGTTGCAGCTTGCGCAAGGAGGCCTTGAGCGATTTGGCGTCGCGCTCTGCGGTCGCGGCGGCCGCCTTGGTCTCGCCGGCGATCTTCGCGGCCTCCTCGGCCTCGCGGCCGAGGGTCTGGGCCCGCGTCGGAGCCGACGCCAGGGCCTCCGCCTTCGGCACGAACAGAGCGGGATGGGAGAACTCGACCGGCGCCGGATCGCCCGGCGCGATGATCACCCGCATGCCGATCCAGGTCCTTTCGAACAATTTTTCCGCAAAGCCATAGGGCATCCGCACGCAGCCGTGCGAGGCGGCATAGCCCGGCAGCGGCCCGCCATGCAGCGCGACGCCGTTCCAGGTGATGCGCTGCATGTTCGGCATCCAGGCGTCGTCGTAGAGCGTCGAATGATGATCCTTGTCTTTCTCCAGCACGGCGAACACGCCGGCCGGCGTCTCGCGCCCGGAGATGCCGGTCGACACCGGCGCGCGCCAGATCCAGCCGTCGGCATCGTAGAACGTGACCTTCTGGGCCTTGATCGACACGATCGCCATGATCGGCTCGCCGGCCGCACGCGGCGCCACGGCCTCGGTCGCAGGTGCGGGGCGCGCCTGCCGCGCGACCGCCGCTGAGTGAGGCACGGCCAGCGCCGCCAGCGTCATGAAGACGGGCCCCCAACGCCGCATCGCTGCACTGGTTTGAGCCGCCCTGGATCGTGTCACCATGCCCTGTCCCGGTTCAATGCCTGTTCCCGCTGGCCGCCGATAGGCCGACGCAGCGCAGTTTATATGCTCGATCATGTCTTGGGGTGAAGTGAGGCAAGGTCCACCGCGGCCAGACTGGTCTCACATTTCGGACATGTGGGGACCGGACCCGGGCATGGCGGAAGCAAGGCGGAACGACGGGGCCGGTTCCCATGGTGGTTTTACGAGCAGCCGGCGCACGGCACCGGCTCACATCGTGGGACGACCGAGCACCCGCCCGGCTGCGGCAACCGCGCGATCGATATCGGCCTCGCAGGTCTGCCAGTTGCAGACCGACACCCGCATGCAGCGCCTGCCGCGCCAGGTCGTGCCGCCGAAGAAGGCCTCGCCGCTCGCGCAGATCGCCGCGATCACGGCGTCGGTGCGGCGATCGTGATCCATGTCCGTCGCACCAGGGTGCGGGTCGAGGAACCGCACCAGCCCCTGGTTGATCGTTGGCTCCCGGACCACGCTTGCCCCCGGCAACCGGCCGATCCGTGTCACCAAAGCGTGGGCATGGCCGCAGCACCGCTCGACCAGATCGGCGATGCCGTTTCGGCCAAGCTGGCGGATGGCGGCATAGGTCGGCACGGCGCGTCCACGCCGCGACCATTCGGGAGTCCAGTCGATCTGGTCGCGCGCACCATCGACGAACATCGTGTAGCTCGTCCGATGCGAGAACGCGCCGCGATGCGCCTTCGGATCGGCCACGAAGGCGTAGCCGCAGTCGAACGGCGTATTGAGCCATTTGTGCCCGTCATTGGTCCAGGAATCCGCAAGCTCGACACCGCGCAGGAGGTGTCGGTAGCGCGGACTCGCGGCGGCCCACAGGCCGAAGGCGCCATCGACATGCACCCATGCATCGTGCTTGCGGGCGATCGGGATCAACTCGGCAAACGGGTCGAACGCGCCGATGTTGAGGTCGCCTGCCTGCAGGATCACGATCGTCGGCTGCGTGCTGTCCGCCAGTGCGTGCGCAAGCGTCGATGGCGCGAGCTGCCCGTCATCATTGCAGGGCAAGGAGCGCACAGAGCGCCTGCCGAGACCGAGAACGCGCAGCGCGCGTTCGACCGACCCGTGCCTCTCACTGCTGGTAAGGACACGGATGGCGGGCGCGCCGAACAGCCCGCTGTCCTCGACATCCCATCCGGCCCGCGCGAGCAGGCGATGGCGGGCGGCACCCAGACATGTGACATGCGCCATCTGCGTGCCGGTCACGAAGGCGAAGCTCGCAGTGTTCGGCAGACCGAACAGCTGCTTGAGCCACGTGCCCGCGACCTCCTCGATGACCGCCTCGGCCGGACCGCAGGCATGGATCGCCGCGTTCTGGTCCCAGGCGGACACCAGCCAATCGGCCGCGAGCGCCGCCGGCAGCGTCCCTCCGATGACCCAACCGAAAAAGCGCCCACCCGTGCTGTTGAGAATGCCGCCCTCGACGTCGCGAACGAGCTCGTCGATGACGTCATGAGGCGGAACGCCCTCGTCGGTCAGCGCGCGTCCCAGCCGCGCTCGCAGCTCATCGAGCGACGCGGTCGCGCCGACCGGGCGCGCGTCGCTCCCGCTCAGATGGTCCAGCGCATGGTCGAGCGCCAGTTGCAAGGTGCCTGTCCATTCATCGCGTCCCGTCATGTCGATCCGTCCATGTTTCGCGCCGTAGCGGCCGCGTTATAGGCGTTGAACCAGCCCCGATGCTTCGCTATCGATCACAGCATGAGGGACGGTCCCAACTTCGCCGCTGTCGCTGCCCTGATCGGCGATCCGGCGCGCGCCAACATTCTCGCCGCACTCATGGACGGGCGTGCCTTGACCGTGAGCGAATTGGCCCGGTCGGCGAACATCGGCCTTCCGACCGCCAGCGCGCATGTCAACAAGCTCGAGCAGGCTGACCTGCTGGTTTCCGTCAGGCAGGGGCGCAATCGCTACGTCCGTCTGTCCGGCGAGGACGTCGTCCATACGCTGGAGACGCTGATGCTGCTCGCGGCGCGCACCGGACACCGCCGGGTCCGCACCGGTCCGCGTGATCCGGCGCTGCGCGAGGCGCGCGTCTGCTACGATCATCTGGCCGGGGCGCGCGGCGTCCAGATGTTCGAGAGCATGCTGCGCAGCCGGTTGCTGGAGCGCGTCGGCGACACGGTCACGCTGACGAGCTCCGGACAGCGGTTCACCGAACAATTCGGAATTGATCTCGATGTCCAGCAGGCAAACGCTCGTACGACCTGCGTAAGCTGCCTCGATTGGAGTGAGCGCCGGGATCATCTCGCCGGCCGCCTCGGCGCAGCCTGTCTCAGCCGGATCCTGGCTCTCAAATGGGCAAACCGCGACAAGGACAGTCGCGCCGTGCTGTTCAGCGCCAAAGGGCTGCGCGAGTTCGACCTTCTGTTTCCGGTCTAAGCGCAGCCGCTCGCGTCGAAGGTGGATCGACCGTGTGTCGACACATCACACCAGCGCCAAACGATTCTTCCACGACAGCGCTTGAACGGCATCGCCCGTCTTCTCATGTCCTGGAGACCGGAGACAGCCGCGTCGTCATTCCGTCTCCGCTCGCAACCAAGTACTGTCCTGGAGGAAATCGCCCCTTGCCCAACCCGCGTGATTTTCACACCCCGAAATCGTCCTACACGAAGGACGATCTGCTCAAATCCGGCGAAGGCGGCTATTTCGGTCCGGGCAATGCGCAGCTGCCGGCGCCGCCGATGCTGATGATCGATCGGATCAGCGAGCTCAGCCTGGACGGCGGCCGCTACGGCAAGGGTCATATCGCCGGCGAGTTGGACATCACGCCGAAGCTCTGGTTCTTCGAATCCCTGTTCCGCGGCGATCCTGTGATGCCCGGATGCCTCGGCCTCGACGCGATGTGGCAGATGGTCGGCTATTGGCTCGGCTGGTCGGGCTCGCCCGGCAAAGGCCGCGCCACCGGCGTCGGCGAGGTGAGCTTCAGAGGCCAGATCACGCCGAATGTCCGCTGTGTGCGCTATGAGGTCGAGATGCGGCAGGTCAAGCGCGGCAGGCTGGTGCTCGGCATCGCCGACGGCCGCGTGCTCGCGGACGGCAACGGCGTCTACGAAGCGCGAAACATGAAGGTGGCGCTGGTCGGGGCCACTGGCTGACGCGGCCGCAGCGCGCCCTTCAACAAATTCAACGCCGAGCGACAATGTCAGCAGAGTTCGTTCTCGTTGCGGGCCCCATGGTCCGCGCCGCAAGTTGGGAGCCGACGGCCGTTCGTCTGCGCCAGGCCGGGTACCCGGTCCAGGTGCCGGACGTCCTTGCCAAGTGTGCAGTTCCACCGGCGTGGAGCGCATGGTCCCGGCACTTGATGAACCATATCGCCGCGACCGACGACCTGATCCTGGTCGGGCACAGTTCAGCAAGCCCGCTGGTCGCTGAACTGGCGACGAAGCTCCCCGCCCGCGCAATCATCATCGTCGACGGCGACATTCCGCCGCCCCATGGCCGCGCTTCGCCGGTCCGTCCGGTCCTTCATGATTTCATCCGAAATCTCGCCGGAGCGGAGGGCATGCTTCCGGTCTGGTCCCGCTGGTTCGCGCGCGATCCGCAACGCGCCGCCCTCATCGGCCTCGACATTCTGGCGCGCGATCCGTTGGCGCTCGCTCAGTTCGAAGACGGACTGCCGACGATGCGGGTCGACTGGTTCGACGATACGATCGACCTATTGCGCTGGGATCACATCCCTGCCGGCTTCGTCCAGGCTTCGCCGATCTACGATCACGCCACAACCGAAGCGCTGCGGCGCGGCTGGCCTGTCGAGCGGCTGAACGGAACCCATCTTCATCCCACGCTGTGTCCGGACGAGATGGCAGGCGCAATTCTGTCTCTCGCGCATCGGCTTCGGCAGCGAAGCTGAGGGGCCGGTCCCTCCCGCTTCAACCGGGCATGCTGTCGAATTGCGGGAGCTCGAGCGGCTTGGCCCATGTCAGGCGCCGCTTGGTGAACATCTCGAGCTTCGGTGCGATCAATTCGGGCCGGTCCAGGCTGCCAAGCATGACGAAGACCAGACCGGGGAAGCTGTCCAGATTGTTCGTGAACAATCGGGAGCCGCAATCAGCGCAGAAATTGCGGTCGAGCCCCTTACCCGACTCGGCAATGTAGTGATGCGCTTTCGGCTGCCCGCTGAGCAGCGTGAAATCGTCGTGCGGCACGGCGAAGAACGTCGCCATCTCGCCGCCCGACGCTCTCTTGCAATCCAGGCAATGACAGTTGGCGATGAAGTCCGGATCGCGGTCGAACGCGAACTTCACCGCACCGCAGGCGCACTGAGCCGTATACTTCTTTGCCATTGCAATTCTTCCATCAAATGTTCGAAGAGCGCGCCCATGTCGCTGGCTGTACCGCGCGTGGCGGTGCGGCGAAGACCATCAGCAACATGAGCGCTCGAATGCCGCCGCGACGTCAGGCGGCGGCGCGCTTTCCCAGCGCCGCGAGCAGCGTGCGGGCGGTCTGCCGCGACGATCCAGGGTTCTGGCCGGTGATCAGCAATTCGTCCTGCACCACGTGCACACCCCAATTCGCTGTCGCCGAGAACAGCGCGCCCTGCGCCTTCAGCACGTCCTCGAGCAAATACGGAACGACCTCGACGAGATGCATCGCTTCCTCCTCGGAATTCGTGAACCCGGTGACGGAACGGCCTTTCGCAACGGGGTCACCGTTCGGCGCCTTCACGTTGGTCAGGATTCCCGGCGCGTGGCAGACGAGCGCCACGGGCTTTTTCGCCGACAGCATGCGCTCAATGAGAGACAGCGCATGGCGGTCATTGGTCAGGTCCCACAGCGGGCCATGGCCTCCGGGAAAGAACACGCTGTCATAGTCTGCGGGATCGACCTCGGACAGCGTCGTGGTGCTGGCGAGCGCCGCCATCGCCGTCGCGTCCGCTTCGAACCGCCTGGTATCGTCGGTCTGGAACGCCGGCTCGTTGCTCTTCGGATCGAGCGGAGGCTGACCGCCCTTGGGGGATGCAAGCGTGACGTGAACGCCGGCATCGCGAAATGTGAAATAGGGAGCAGCAAGCTCCTCGAGCCAGAAGCCCGTCTTGCGACCGGTGTTGCCCAGTTGATCGTGGGACGTAAGAATCATCAGGATCTTCATGCTCTCTTCTCCTCGCCCTGCGGGTATGACGAAGCGGCGGCGCCACGGAATCCAACCGATCGCCTGCCCGGAATCCGCCGAATTATAGTTCGGCAGCCGGGCGGGACATGATCCCAGCGTGCTGTTTCCTATTCAGCTCCTGCTGAATTCGGATCTTCATTGCCGCGCGCGCGTAATCGCTTGCCGCAAGGCACGGCCAGCCTCGGTAACCCCCGCTATTTCCGGGTGCTGTCGCGATATCGGCCCGGCGGGACGCCGGTCGCGCGCCGAAACGACCGGACGAAGTTCGACTCGGACGAAAATCCGCAATCGCGCGCCACCTCGGACATCGATCGCCCGGCGGTCAACAGCGTCTTTGCCAGTTCCAGTCGCAGCAACCCGATGAAGCGGCTCGGCGATTGTCCGGTCGTGGACTTGAACATCCGAGAGAAGTGGAAACGGCTCAGCGCGGCGGCAGCGGCGAGTTCCTCGACGGTGATTTCCTTCGTGAGATTGGTCTGGATATAGTCGATGACGCGTTGCAGCCGCCTGGGGTCGAGCCCCTTGGATCCCCGCCTCGTCCGGAACGGGTCGACGCTCAGACTTGAATAATTATTGAGCAACCTCACCGCGAGTGCATCGGCCAATGCTTCGACCATGAGGTCACCGCAGGACGTTTCGAAGCGCAATTCGCCGAGCACCTCGGCGGCGATCACCTCGATCAGTCGATCGTTGAAGCCGGCCTCGTACCTGACCGAAGCCGCATTGAAATCCCTCGACGTGTGCCGGGCCAGCGACGCAAACGCGGATGGCGCCAGATAGATATGCAGCATCTCATCGATGGGTTTCGACACATAGGTGTAATCTTCGTGAACCCCCATGGGGCACAATCCGATCGTCCCGCGCAAGCCCACGATACGTTGCCGAACGCCGCCTGCACGGCGATCGACGACCGAGGTGCCTCGGACGAGGATGGCGATCTGGGTCACCGAAGCAACGTAAGCCGGAATCTCGCCGGCCGGATGACACCGCAGTTCGGCGGAGAGTCCGCGCCAGTGCCTGTCTGCAGACGACAGCAGAACACCGCCCGTGTACCTGTCCGCATCGCGGCGTATCCTCGGATCCGCATTGCTACCCAAAGGTCCCTCCTCGCGAACGGCACGTACCGCCTTGCGCGGCTAACAGCAATCATGCTCGACGTGGTTGAGCTGCTTGAGCAGCAACCTGCCCACGCGTTCTCCGTGGTAGCAAATATTGCAGGACTGGAGCCAAGGCGGCAACCGCGACGAGTGTCCCCGTTGCGGCGCCGCGCCGCAGGTTCGTCTGCAGACATCACTCTGCGCGCCGCAACAGCAGAATTCATCCTCGGTGCGGGTTCCATGGTCCGAGCATCAAGCTGGCAGCCGACCGCCGACCATCCGCGTCAGGCGGGACGGTCGGGCGACAGCCGCTTCTCGAAGAACAGGTCCGGATAGGGATCGTCGTTGAAGCGCTCGATCTCGGTCCAGCCGGTCCTGCGGTAGAGCTGCATGGCCTCGGCGAGCGCGCTGTTGGTATCGAGCCGAAGCGTCTCGATCGACAGTTTTCGCGCGGCATCTTCAGTCGCGTCCATCAGGCGCCGGCCGAGGCCGAGGCCCCGGGCAGCGGGCGCGACCCAGAGCCGCTTGATCTCGGCGCATTCACCGCCCGTTCCCTTCAGTCCGACGCAACCGAGTGGCAGGCCGTCGGACATCGCGATGAAGAACGTCCCGCGCGGGGGCATCATGTCCATGGCATCGGGATCACGCGACAGCGCCACATCGAAGCCGCGTTCGAACCGTCGCGATAGCTCACTGTAATATTCGCCGAGGCAGTAGCGCGCCGGCTCTCCCCTGGGGTCGGCCTCCTCAACGCTGATGCGGTTGCGTCCGAGCGCGGCCGCGACCATGTCCATCGCCGCCAGCAGCGCCTCGGGCTGACTGTGGCGCGCCAGCATGGACTCGGCCTGGGCATTGGAGAGCGTTTCATACGCCTCGAATTCGCGCCGGCCGGCTGCGGTGAGCCTGGCGATGCGACGACGCGCATCGTCCGGATGCGGCTTGGTCGTCACCAGCCCCTCCTCCTCCAGGCCACGCAGGAACCTGCTCATGAGCCCGGAGTCGAGCGCGAGATAGTCGCGCAGCTCTGCGACGTCGCTGCGGCCATGGCCGATCGCATTGAGCACGCGCGCGGCACCGAGCGGGCGCCCGCGTCCAAGGAACGAGGTATCGAGCGCGCCGACCTCCGAGGTGACGGCGCGATTGAAGCGGCGGACGCGGGAGACGGGATCGAGCATGATATCTGACTTAGGTCAGACATCTGCGAGTGTCAATACGATCTGGAGAGCGGAGATGTTGAGAGGCGCCCTGCTATAGCGCCACCCACCGCCGTCATCATCCGCGCAGGCGGATGATCCAGTACGCCGCGGCACCTCGATCGATCACAGCCGTCTCTGGAATACTGGATCGTCCGCCGTCGCGGACGATGACAGCGGTGGACACGAATGGCCCCGTTTGGTGGAGCAGGACAACGCAACGCAGGCCGTATTTCGTGTCCGGTCCACAGGCACTAAGAGCATTCCAAAACAAAAAGGACGGTCCAGCCGCCGGCCGAAGCCGGTTGCCGGACCGCCAGGTTTTCCCCGGGAGGAACTTAGTTCAACAGCTTCGCCACGTTGTCCTTGGTGACGAGGTCGAGACCCGTATAGATCACGTCCGGCACCTTCTCGCCCTTCTTGAGCGCGAGCAGCGTGTCCATCGCCTTCTCGCCCATCTCGAACGGGCGCTGGCCGGTCAGCGCGTTGGAATAGCCGTCGCGCAGCAGCTCGAGTTGCATCTTCAAGGTATCGGCGACGACCAGCGTCAGCTTGCCGGCGTCGATGTCTTTGCGGTTCTTGTTGACGAAGGCCTTGTAGCCCTCGGGGGCGAACATCGGCCAGCCGCCGATCGGCACGATCGCGCCGAGGTCGGGCGTGGCGGTGCGCAGATCGGACATCTGCTGAACGGCGAGCGCGGGATCGTCGTTGCAGAAGGTCGGCGAGCCTGCGACCTCGACCCACTTCGTGCCCTTCAGGGATTCGCGGACGCCGTCGACGCGCTCGGCCAGGTTCTTGGCGCCGGGGCCGCCCGAGACGATCGCGTACTTGCCGCCTTCGGGCTTCAGCTGCGCGAGCTGCTTGCCGAGCGCGAGGCCGAAATCCTTGTTGTTGGTGCCGATATAGGCTGATCGCTTGGAGCCCGGCGCATCCGCATCGAACGTGATGACTGCGATGCCCGCCGCCGCCGCCGCCTCGATCGACTTGGTCATGGACGGGACGTCGGCGACCGAGATGGCGAGGCCGTCGACCTTCTGCGTGATGAAGTCCTGGATGATCTGCGCCTGCGTCGCCGGCTCGTGCTCGACCGGGCCCTTGTAGATGCACTCGACATTGCCGAGCTCCTTGGCGCGCTTCAGGCAGCCGTCGCGCGCGACGTCGAAGAACGGATTGTTCATCGCCTTCGGCACGATGGCGAAACGGTATTTGGTCTCGGCCTGCGCCGGGGCCAGCATGATCGCGAGCGACGCGACCGCATACAGCAACTTCCTCATGGTTTTCCCTCCTCGATGTCTATCCCTGATGATTGTCTGTGCCGGGCGCGGATAGACGTGATCAGTCACATCCCGGCCAGTATCTCGTTACAACAGCCGCGCGCGGACGCGGTCGACCAGCACGGCGGCGATGATGATCACGCCGACCAGCGTCTGCTGCCAGTAGGAGTTGACCTGCGCCAGCACCAGCCCGTTTCTGATGACCTCGAGCAGCACGCAGCCGACGATGGCCCCGAGCGGCCCGCCGATGCCGCCGGCGAGGTTGGCGCCGCCGATCACGGCGGCCGCGATCACGTTGAGCTCGTAGGATGTCGCCATGTTGGCGGGCGCAGATCCCAGCCAGCCGGAGATGATGATGCCCTGCAGGCCGGCGGCGAGCGCGCCGATCACATAGACCTCGATCTTGGCGCGCGGCACCGACACGCCGGTCAGCTCGGCGGCCTTCTCGTTGCCGCCGATCGCGAACACGTGGCGGCCGAACGCGGTGTGGTGCAGCACCAGCGCCATCACCAAGGCGAGCGCGATGAGATAGATGAAGGGCGCGGGCACGCCGGCCACGTCGCCTTGCGTCAGCGCGTAGAAGTAGACGGCGTCGGGGCCACCCGGAAAGCTGCCCTTGCCGTTGGAGATGACGTAGCCGAGGCCGCGCACGATCGAGAGCATGCCGAGCGTGGTCACGAACGGCGACAGCCCGATCACGGCGATGCAGACGCCGTTGACGAGGCCGACGACCAGCGAGACCGCGAGGCCTGCCAGCACGGATACGATCAGGATCAGGCCGGGCACGTTGGCGACGACGGTCTTGCCGTCGGCGGCGAGATGCACGAACAGCGACGACAGCGGCAGACCCGGCGTCGACAGGCTGGTCATCACCATCGAGGTGATCATCGCGGCGAACGCCATCAGCGAGCCGACCGACAGGTCGATGCCGCCGGTGATGATCACGAAGGTGATGCCGAGCGTGGCGATCGCGATGAAGGAGAAGTTCTTCGCGACGTTCTGCAGATTGCCTTCCGTCAAGAAGTACGGACTGGCGAAGCTCATCACCACGATGAGCGCGAGCAGCGCCAGCGTCACATAGGCGGTCTGCGAGGCAAATACGCCGCGATGCCACCATCTCGTGGCGCCGACATTGGTGAAGGTGACCTGCAGGTCGGGCGCTGCGGTTTCCGGCACCGGAGTTTCGGATGGTACGGACATCACGCCGCCTCCTTGGCGCCGGTGATCAGCGCGGTGACTTCCTCCGGGCTGGTCTCGCCGACCGGCTTGTCGGCCCTCTTCTCGCCGCGCCGCATCACCACGACGCGGTCGCACACCGCGAAGATGTCGGGCATGCGGTGCGAGATCAGCATCACGGCAATGCCCTGCTCCTTCAGCCGGTGAATCAGGCTCAGCACCTGCTCGACCTGGCGTACCGAGATCGCCGCGGTCGGCTCGTCCATCATCACGAGCTTGGCGTTGGACAGCCGCGTACGCGCGATCGCGACCGCCTGGCGTTGGCCGCCCGACATGTCCTTGACGAGATCATGCGGCCGCGTTTCCGAGCGCAGCTCACGGAACAGCTCCAGCGCGCGCGCCTCCATGCCCTTGTGATCGAGCAGCACCAGCGGCCCGAAATTGCGCTTCAGCTCGCGGCCGAGAAAGACGTTGGCGGCCGCGGTGAGATTGTTGGCGAGCGCGAGGTCCTGGTAGACGACCTCGATGCCGACGCTGCGCGAATCCATCGGACGATGGAAATGCACCTCGCGGCCGCAGAAATGGATGGTGCCCTGGCTCGGCGGAAAATTGCCGGCGATGATGCGCACCAGCGTCGACTTGCCGGCGCCGTTGTCGCCCATCAGGCCGACCACCTCGCCGGCGCCGATCGACAGGTCGACGCCTTGCAGCGCGCGGATCGCGCCGAACTGCTTGCCGAGGCCCTTGATCTCCAGGATCGGTTGCCCGGCCGCCACTGCGCCCATGGCGGCCACCACATCTTCATTCGTCGGCGCTGCGCGCGGGCTGCTGTCGTCAGACATAACGGTTCACCACGCTTTCGAGATATTCCTGCCGGCCCGAACGCGGCTGCGGATCGAGGCCGGAATTGACGGCGCGGTCGGCGAGCTCCGCGAGCGAGCGCCGGCCGGCGAGGATCGCCTGGCCCTCCTCGCCGTCCCACCCGGCATAGCGCGCGGTGAGCGGCGCGGTCAGCGCGCCGGCCTCCAGCATCTCGTCGGCCGCGATCAGCGCGCGCGCGCAGGCGTCCATCGAGCCGACATGGGCGTGCAGCAGATCGTCCGGATCGATCGATTGCCTGCGGATCTTGGCATCGAAGTTCAGACCGCCGGTGCTGAAACCGTCGCCCTTGAGGATCTCGTGGAACACCAGCGCCAGCTCGCCCACGTTCATCGCGAACTGGTCGGTATCCCAGCCGAGGAGATCGTCACCGCGGTTGATGTCGACCGAGCCGAGCACGCCGAGCGCCTGCGCCAGCGCGATCTCGTGCTGGAACGAATGGCCGGCGAGGATGGCGTGGTTCTGCTCGATGTTGAGCTTGACGTCGTCGAGCAGGTCATAGCGCCGCAGGAAGCCGTAGCAGGTCGCGACGTCGAAATCGTACTGGTGCTTGGTCGGCTCCTTCGGCTTGGGCTCGATCAGCAGCGGCCCCTTGAAGCCGATCTTGTGCTTGTGCTCGACGACCAGCGAGACGAAACGGCCGAGCTGGTCGAGCTCGCGCTTCATATCGGTGTTGAGCAGCGTCTCATAGCCCTCGCGGCCACCCCACAGTACGTAGTTCTGCCCGCCGAGGCGGTGCGTGACCTCGAGCGCGGCACGGACCTGCCCCGCCGCATAGGTGAAGATTTCGGGATCGGGATTGGTCGCGGCACCCGCCATGTAGCGGCGATGCGAGAACAGGTTGGCGGTGCCCCACAACAGCCGCACCTTGGCCGAGGCCATCTTCTGCTCGAACAGGTCGGCGATCGCGTTGAGGTTCGCGACGGACTCTTTCAGCGTCGCCCCTTCCGGCGCGGCATCGACGTCATGGAAGGTGAAGAACGGCACGTCGAGCAGGCGGAACAGCTCGAAGGCGACATCGGCCTTGGCGCGCGCCAGCGCCATGATGTCGTCGCCATGCTGCCAGGGCCGCAGGAAGGTCTCGCCGCCGAACGGATCGCTGCCGGGCCAGCAGAACGAATGCCAGTAGCAGACCGCGAAGCGCAGATGATCCTCCATCCGCTTGCCTCTGACGATGCGGTCCTTGTCGTACCAGCGGAACGACAGCGGGCTGCGCGCCTCGGGGCCGCCATAGGCCACGGTCGCGCCGGTCTGAAAAAAGGGAGCCTGGACGTTCACGAGGGTTTACTCCTTGAGAGCAGGATAGAGCTTGCGCCAATGCGCGTAGGCGTCGTCATAGGCCGCACGCTGGGCGACGCGCGGCGCAAAACTCTGCAGCCGCTGCGGCTTGCGGCAGACATCGGTGGGCGCGGCCCCGGTCGCGGCGAGACGGCCGAGCCTGGAAGCGCCGATGGCGGCGCCGACCTCGCCCTCCTCGACGCGGTGCACGGCGACGCCGAGCACGTCCGCCATGATCTGCGCCCACAACACTGAGCGCGAGCCGCCGCCGACGAGATCGAGTTCCGTGATCGGCTGCGCGCTGCGGCCAAGCGCTGCGAGCATGTCACGCGCAGCAAACGCAACGCCTTCCAGCACCGCCTGCACGAGATCGCCACGCGAAGCCGCGCTGCGCAGGCCGACGAAGGCCCCCGCGGCATGAGCGTCGTTGTGCGGCGTGCGCTCGCCGTCGAGATAGGGCAGGAACTGCACCGTGCTGGGACGCTCCACGCTCGCCCCGAGCGGCGCCAGCAGCACGGCTTCCGGCGTCTCGAGAATGCGCGCCAGCCACGACAGCGATGCGGCCGCCGACAGCATCACGCCCATCTGGTGCCAGAGCCCGCCGAGCGCGTGGCAGAAGGCGTGCACGGCGGATTCGGGCGCCGGCGCGAAGCGGTCGGTCACGCGGAACAGCACGCCCGACGTGCCCAGTGACAGGAAGGCATCGCCCGGATTGATCGCGCCGAGCCCGATCGCGCTCGCCGCGTTGTCGCCGGCGCCGCCGGCGATGACGACGTTCGCGCCCATGCCCCAGCGCTGCGCCAGCTCGGCGGACAGCAATGCGGCCGGCTGATTGCCTTCGACGAGCCGCGGCATGTGACTGATGGCGAGGCCGGTCGCCGCGAGCAGTGTCTCCGACCAGCGCCGCGCGCCGACGTCGAGCCACAGGGTGCCGGCCGCGTCCGACATGTCCTCGACCATCTCGCCGGACAGGCGATAGCGCACATAGGCCTTCGGCAGCAGCACCTTCGCCACTTCAGCGAATATCTTCGGCTCGTGCTTGGCCACCCAGACGAGCTTCGGCGCGGTGAAACCAGGCATCGCGAGATTGCCGGCGATCGCGTGCAGCTCGGGACAGCGCCGTTCGAGCTCGGCGCATTCTTCTTGCGAGCGGCCGTCATTCCACAGGATCGCCGGCCGCAGCGGCCGGCCGTCGCGGCCGAGCAAGGTCGCGCCATGCATCTGGCCGGACAGGCCGATGCCGCGCACAGCCGCTGTCTCGCGCGGATGGCTCACGGCGAGATCGTCGACCGCACCAAGCGTCGCCTCGACCCAGTGATCCGGATTTTGCTCGGACCACAGCGGTTGCGGATGCGACAGCGACAGCGGACGCGAGGCGCTCGCGACCAGCGCGCCCGCCTCGTCCTCCAGCACGGCCTTCACGCCGGATGTGCCGACATCCAGTCCGAGATACACGACTCTCACTCCTCCCACGCGGACTCAAGGTTTCGGCGATCTGCGTCGCCTCGCACCCTGCCCTCATTCGTTGTCGCGCCGTGCTCCGCCCGCGCCGCTGCAGACGCGGCGCGTCGGCGGCTCACGGCAGATTGTCCCGCATCACGATGTCGATGCGGATGGCTTCCTGTTCGCTCAGAAGCGGCTCGCCGCGCGCCAGCGCCAGCAGCACGCGCACGGCAGATCGCGCCTCGTGTCCCGGGTTCTGCGAGATCACCGCATCCATGACGCCGTTCAGCAGCAGTTTCCGCGTCACGGCCGTCACGTCGTGGCCGACGAACACGATGTCGCCGGCGCGGCCCGACCCGCTCAGCGGCTCAGTCAGTGCCTTGGCGACGCCGGCGGTGCCGGCACCGACATTGTAGAGACCGACGATGTCACGATAGTCCGCCAGAAGACGCCGCATGAGGTGTTCCGAGCGGTCGTCATCATCATGGCCCTCAACGACGGGCAATACTTCAAGTTGCCGATACTCGGCGGCGATGACCTGGGTAAAGCCGAAGATGCGCTCGGCGTGGTCACGCAGCCCGTGTGAGCCGGCCATGATCGCCACCCGCCCGGGTCTGCCGCCGGTGAAGCGCCCGACCAGCGCGCCGGCGGCGCGGCCCGCCGCGATGTTGTCGATCCCGACGTAATGATGCCGGCGCGATGACGGCACGTCCGACACCAGGGTGACGATCTTGGCCCCGGACTCGACGAGGTCATTGATCGCCGCACGCACGCTCGGATGATCGAGCGCCACCACGGCCACGCCATCGACCCGGCCGACCAGGTCTTCGAGCCTGGCGGCCAGGATGGCCGGATCGAACACATCCGTCGCGACGATCTCCACCGAGAGCCGCCGCGCCGCCATCCAGTTCGCCATTTCGCCGAGATGCGCCTGGATCTGCTGCATGAAGAGGTTGACGCCCGCGGGCATCACGAAGGCGAAGCGCCGGGAGCGCGCGCGAGCAAGTTCGGAGGCGGCCGCATGCGGCTGGAAGGCGCTGCGCGTCATCGCGTCCTTCACGCGCCGCACCGTATCGGCACGCACGCCCGGCCGATTGTGCAGCACGCGGTCGACCGTGGCGAGGCTGACGCCCGCCTGTCGCGCGATGTCCCGCAATGTCAGCGGCGCGTTCATGCTCCTCCCCTTGAGGTTGAGGACCATACCCCGATTTTTGAGGTACGCAACTCATTTCTGAGGGTGCACGGTCGTCGCTGCAAGGTCAGTCGCTGAGAGGCCAAGAGGATGGCGTGCCTCGAAAACCGGCGCTAATCGATCCTTTGGCCGCCTGACACGCCGGATATACAACATGGATTGGCACGCGCCCGTGGGACGATCGTCTTCAGCCAGCAGCGCGCCGGTGGCTGCTGCAGCCCGCGCCAGTGGGTTGGCGGCTTGACGTAGGTCCATGCCCGACACTGCCGCTCACGGTTGCAGGTCTGGCGACACGCCTGTGCATCGTCATAGCTATCGAAGCTGCGGTAGTCACCGCCCGGCCGATCGATGTTGTCGGAGAACGCGAAGTTCTGCGACGACGCCGGCGCGGCGAGTCCCCAGGCGGCTAGAAATGCCGACACGACAATCAGGCGACGAAGATGCATGGTAGCCTCCTGTCAACTTACGGCAGTGACTAAGAGACCCTCATCGAGATTTGTCAAACACGGGCGCGGAGTGACGTCGCGGGCAGCCAGCCTGTGGCGCTTTCGACCACATTTTGTACGGCGCCGTCATACGACCTCGTCCCGGCCCTGGATGCATCCCAAGATTTTCTTCTTTCCAGAATCTTTTTGCTTTCTCTTTTTCGGAAATCATGCTTATCTCCCGCCATCCCGCCTCAACGAGAGGGGCGTTGCGCGCGATCGTCACGACACGCGAGGCGGGGATGCGGTGGCCGCGAGACGTCGCAGCGGGCTCGAAAGAGCTTGCGGACGAACGAACGTCTTGCGGACGTGAAGTCGCAGCGTCCTGACACCCCGATGCTGGTGTCACGTTCGCGACGGCGCCAACGCGCCGCGCGGATCATGGTGGCCAACAAGCCCGGCGCACCAGGGAGACTGCGTATAAGCGTGAGACCATCGCGCAGGGAATGCCGGTGATCGGCTGCACCTGTGGTTCCTGCCGCCTGCATTTTTTTTCGCAGGCGGGCCATGGGTGAGGCCTTCACCCGGCATTCCCTGCGCCCTCTCACTTGGAGGGACATGTTCGATGCACGACTCGGGCGTCATGCGCCGCGAGACTGCGATGTCATGTCCGCTGCTGTTTGAGATGTGAATCCGTCATGTCCGAGGGGCGCTGCCGTAGGGTGGGCAAAGCAGCCGCCCGAAGGGCGGTCGCGTGCCCACCGTGCATCCGCACGAGCGGAACGAATGGTGGGCACGGCGCGCGATGGAGTCGAGCAAGCAACGCACAGCACCAGCGCGCCTTTGCCCACCCTACGGTTCCTAATCGCAACCTTGGACACCACATGCCGCGGAAATGCACCGCTGAGGCATTTGCCGGGACGAGAGCCGTGTTTGCGGCTCAAGCGTTCCGTCTCACCACGCGTCATTGCGAGCGCAGCGACTTGTCCGACGAAGCCCGAAGGGCGTAGGCGGAAGCAATCCAGGGCGTCACGAGGACTCCGGATTGCTTCGCTGCGCTCGCAATGACGAAGGAGAGATGCGATGACGAAGAAGAGACGATGAGTTGGCCTCACGTCCTCCTCCACACCGACCCGCTATGGCGCGCAGCTGAAGCTCGCGGCCAGCGCGACCGGACCCGTCTTGTATCGCGGCCAGGAGGGCCAGCGGCACAACGGCAGGCTGCGCGTCACCGTGAAGGCCGGCGCTTCGATCTTCTGCTCGGCGACTTCGAGATCGCCGGGCGCCTTGCCGGTCTCGACCCAGTCGACCAGCACGCTCAGCATGTCGACATTGGCCGGCGCGCCGTTGCCGACATGGTCGACGCCAGGCGCGGTGTAGAGCCGGGCAAACTCCGCCGTTTCCGCCTTGCCGAGCTTGCGCTCGACAGACTCGAAATAGCGGATGCCGGCGTAAGGGCTCTGCGCGTAGTCAGCCATATGCTCGAGGATCACGAGCTTGCCGCCATGAGCGCGGAAGCGGCTGAGATCCGGATTGGTGGAATCCATCAGCTGCGAGACCTGCAGCAGGCGGTCCTTGTAATCTTCCGGCCGATATTTGGTGACGTCGAGCTTGGGATCACGCGCGAACACATACTGCGTGCCGCCGGCGCCGAACACCCAGGCGATGCCATTCGCGGGCGTCGGAGGCTGCGTCGGTGCCGCCTTGCCGAGCCACCACGAGATCCAGCCGCCCGCAGAGGCAAAACCCTCGGTGTCCTCGCCGGAGATGCCCCAGCCCGGATAATCGTCGAGCCCGTTGGCGAGAGCGAAGGAGAACTTGTAGGGCTCATGCAAGGTCGTGATCGCCTTGATCTGCGCATCGGTCAGGCAGGCATCACCGCTCTTGCCGTCGGGGCAGCGCAGGCTTTCCGGCTTGAAGCTCGCCTTGCAGCCGACGGCGTCTGCCACGAGGCCATCCTCGGCGCCGTCGGCCTTGTCACAGCTCTTGCGAACCGCATCCGCCACCAGCTTGACCTGGGCCGGGCTGATCCAGCCCTCGCCCATCGTCACCAGCCCGCCGCGCGTGCCGGCATGCTGCAGCCCGACCCAGTTGATCACGGGCACGCGGGCGAAGATGCCGTCGAAATCGTCAGGATAGCGCTGCGCCATGGTCAGCGCCTCGCGGCCGCCTTCGGAGGAGCCCATGAAGTACATCTTCTCGGGCGCCTTGCCGTAGGCGCGCTGCACGACCATGATGGCCGCATCCCGCACCTTCTTGTAGGCGACATGCGCGAAATTCTCGAACGCCTCGTCGTTGAGCGCGAAGGTCTGCGGCGGCTCGCCCGGTTTGGACTCGTGGCCCGAGTCGGTGCCGTAGGTGACGAAGCCGCGCGCGAGCGGCGATGCCTTGTCGAACGGATAGGCCGGCGGCAGGCCGAGACCGGTGATCAGCACGCCGTTGAAGCCGCCGCCGCCATATTGCAGCGAGCGTCCGTTCCAGTCGGCCGGCAGATTCACCTCGAACTTGATCGGCGGCGCAGTCGGGTCTTTCGGCTCGATGTGCCCGAGCACCTTGCAGAAGGCCGGAGTAGCCGGAACGACGCGCGCCGCCGGCGAACCAGCCTTTTCCGCCACCGAAAGGGGCGATGGCGTCTGCATCGCGGCCGTATCGATCCGCACCGCACCCTCAGCTGTGCCAGCCAATCCGTTGCAGCTCGCTGCGGCATCGCCGACCAACGCCGCAGCGCCTGCAGGAGATATCGCTGTCAGCGACGTCAAAACGACGACAGCGCTCGCGCAACGCACGCTCGTCCATCTCATCATGGTCAGTTCCTTCCCTTTATGGTCCCGTTGATCCGGGATCTCATATCCACGCCGAGCCGGCGCGGATTCGCTTCGTGTGTTGTAGCAGGCCTTCAGCTAGAACGGCAGCCCGACATAGTTCTCCGCCAGCGACCGCTGCGCGGCCTCGGAGGAGAACAGATAGGCGAGCTCGGTGTCCTGCAGCTTGTCGTCGTAGGACAGCCGGTCGGGGAAGCGATGCA
Organism: Bradyrhizobium ontarionense; assembly: GCF_021088345.1. Lineage (NCBI taxonomy): Bacteria > Pseudomonadati > Pseudomonadota > Alphaproteobacteria > Hyphomicrobiales > Nitrobacteraceae > Bradyrhizobium > Bradyrhizobium ontarionense. Next base: position 2,787,127 of record NZ_CP088156.1, read on the forward strand.
GCAAGGTCGTCATCCACCAGGAGAAGCGCTGCGCCTTCCAGATCCGCGCCAGCGCCCGCTGCGAGTAGCCGTCGATGCCGGTGTCGTCGCCCTTTTTGTAGTGATCGAGCAGGCCGTGATAGAGATAGTAGATATCGGACGCCGCCGAGTTGAGCCCGCGCGCGCCGGTTGGCGGCACGATATGCGCCGCGTCGCCGGCGAGGAACAGCCGGCCGTAGCGCATCGGCTCGGCGACGAAGCTGCGCAACGGCGCGATGCTCTTCTCGATCGACGGCCCGGTGATCAGCTCGGCCGCGACCTTCTCCGGCAGGCGGCGCTTCAGCTCCTCCCAGAACGCATCGTCGCTCCAGTCCTCGACCTTGTCGGTGAGCGGCACCTGGACGTAGTAGCGGCTCAGCACCTGCGAGCGCAGCGAGCACAGCGCGAAGCCGCGCTCGTGCTTGGCATAGATCAGCTCCGGCGACACCGGCTTGGTGCGCGACAGCACGCCGAGCCAGCCGAACGGATAGACCCGCTCGAACTCCTGCAGCTTGTCCTGCGGGATCGACTTGCGGCTGACGCCATGAAAACCGTCGGCGCCGACGATGTAGTCGCAGTCGACGCGGATCACCTCTTCGCCGGTACGATAGGTGACGTAGGGCTTGTCGGAGGCGACGTCGTGCGGCGTCACGTCGAGCGCGTTGTGCACGACCTTGCCGCCGAGCTTGTCGCGAGCCTCGTAGAGATCGCGCGTCAGCTCGGTCTGGCCGTAGACCACCACCGAGGAGCCGCCGGAATATTTGTGCAGGTCGACGCGGTCGAGCTTGCCGTCATGGGCGATGTAGAAGCCGTGATGGATCTCGCCCTCGCGGTCCATGCGCTCGCCGCACTGCGCCTCGCGCATCAGCTCGGCGAAGCCGTGCTCGAGCACGCCGGCGCGAATGCGCGACAGCACGTAGTCGCGGCTGGATTTTTCCAGGACGATGGTGTCGATGCCCTGCAGATGCAGCAGTTGCGACAGCATCAGGCCGGAAGGACCGCCGCCGATGATGCAGACTTGGACTTTCATGAGGCATCTCTCCCGGATTCATGCAGGCAGGATTGTTGGGCTTGCTTTTCAATCGCAGATTCTAGCAAGAAACGCGCTGATACACTTGGATGGACGCTGCATTCTCTTGCACTTTTCCGACACCATGCCGCGGCGCAAGAAGCACGATGCAGCGGTATCAGGCGCCGCCGGTCAGCGCATCGCCGGCGCTGCGCCGTCATCCACGCCCATGGCACGCCGGTAGTCGCGCGGGCTGGCCCCCGTATGGCGCTTGAAGAAGCGGCAGAAATAGGCGGGGTCCTTGAAGCCGAGCTCGAACGCCAGCTTCGACACCGGCGCTGCAATATAGGTGAGCCGGCGGCAGGCTTCGCGCGCCAGCCGCGCATGCACGATGTCGAGCGCGGACTGGCCGGTCTCGGCGCGGGTCAGCCGGTTCAGCCGCTCCGGGGTCATGCCGAGCTCGTCCGCATAGCGCGCCACCGACCAATGATCACGGTGATGCGCCTCGACCAGCACGATGAAGCGCGTGAACAACGCCGCATGGCTGCTGCCCCGCCGCGCCCCCTGCGACTGCCGCGCGCTCTGCTGCGCCAGCCGCCACACGATCGAACGCCCGAGCCAATGCGGCACCGGGGAAGCCGCGGAATCGGCGGCGGCGAACTCGTCCGCGAGATCGACGAACAGCGCACCGATCCGGACCGTCGCGACGGCCTGCGGCTCCAGATGCAGGATTTGCGGCGTTGCAAACAAATCGCGCAGCGCCTCGCCGGTCGCCGGCACGTCGCCTTCGACGACGGCGCGGGGATTGAAGGTCAGCACGTAACCGTCGGTCTCGCGCGAGAAGCGGAAGGCATGGACCACGCCGGGCGGGATCACGACGGCGACCGGACCGGTGCAGCGCGCGCGGCTTTCGTCCAGGGCGATCTCGGCGGGGCCGGAAGCAACCCACAGGATCTGATGCAGGCCCTGATGCGTATGGGCCTCGATCTCCCAGCGATACAGCCGGCTGCGCACCTGGATCGGCTCAATGTGCAGCATGTCCGCCTGCGCGGCGGACGCCTCGCCGTACAGCGCAAAGGCGGGAATCGACGGCTTGGTGCGAAATCGCGGCATCGCCGAGAGCTAAACCCGAATGTCGGAAAAGTACAAGTCTTGACCGGCGTTCGTGTCTCACGCTGCGGCCGCCGCTCGGTTAGATCAGTGAAAATAACAAACAACACCCGATGCCACATGGAGAGGAGGCCCTGATGTTCACGTTCGACCCGTATGCGCCCGCGGTCGATGCCGACCCGTTCCCCTTCTACAAGACGCTCCGCGACGAGCATCCCTGCTTCTGGAGCCAGCAGGCCCAGATGTGGGTGCTGTCGCGCTATGCCGACATCGTCTCGGCGGGCTCGAGCTGGCAGACCTATTCCTCGGCCAAGGGCAACCTGATGACCGAGCTGCCAAACCGCGCCGGCGCGACGCTCGGCACCACCGATCCGCCGCGCCACGACCGGCTGCGCGGCCTGGTCCAGCACGCCTTCATGAAGCGCAATCTGGAGAGCCTTTCGGGGCCGATCCGTGACATCGCCCGCACCGCGGCCGACGCGCTGCGCGGCCAGGAGCGCTTCGACTTCATCGAGGAGTTCTCCTCGAAATTCACCGTGCGCGTGCTGTTCGCCGCCCTCGGCCTGCCGCTCGGCGACGAGCAGACGGTGCGCGACAAGGCCGTACTGATGGTACAGAGCGATCCGGTGACCCGCGCCAAGGGGCCGCAACACATCGCGGCGTATAATTGGATGCAGGACTATGCCGCGGGGGTGATCGCCGAGCGGCGCGCGCGGCCGCAGAACGATTTGATCTCGCATTTCAGCATGGCCGAGATCGATGGCGACAAGCTCGACGAGCGCGAGGTGCTGCTGACCACGACGACGCTGATCATGGCCGGCATCGAGTCGCTCGGCGGCTTCATGACCATGCTCGCCTATAACCTCGCCGACTACGCCGACGCGCGCCGCGCGGTCGTCGCCAACCCCGATCTGCTGGCGGATGCGGTGGAAGAATCGCTGCGCTTCAACACCTCGGCGCAGCGCTTCCGCCGCGGCCTGCAGAAGGACGTGACCTTGCACGGCCAGACCATGCGCGAAGGTGAATTCGTCTGCCTCGCCTACGGCTCCGGCAACCGTGACGAGCGGCAGTTCGCCAATCCCGATGTCTATGACATCACCCGCAAGCCGCGCGGCCATCTCGGCTTCGGCGGCGGCGTGCACGCCTGTCTTGGATCTGCGATCGCGCGCATGGCGATCAAGATCGCGTTCGATGAATTGCACAAGGTGGTGCCGGATTATCGCCGCACCCAGGAGCAACTGCCCTGGATGCCGTCATCGACCTTCCGCAGCCCGATGTATCTCGAGCTGACGGTGCATTGAGGAAACGCCGGGACAGCAACAATGGTCAACATCATCTATGTCGAGCCCTCAGGCACGCGGAAGACAATCGACGTCGAGGACGGCTGGAGCCTGATGCAGGGCGCGCTCGCCAATGGCGTCGACGGCATCGTCGGCGAATGCGGCGGCTCCTGCGCCTGCGGCACCTGCCATTGCTATGTCGAGGAAGCCCGGCTCGGCGACCTCGCACCACCTGATGCGGCCGAGGAGGACATGCTCGACACGGCCGCCGCCGAGCTCCGCCCGACCAGCCGCCTCGCCTGCCAGATCAAGGCGACGGCGGCGGTGGAGGGATTGGTCGTCATGCTGCCGGAGACACAGGGATAGTCGAGCAAGGCGCAATGAAGATGTTTCGTCATCAACGCGCATACCGTCGACCTGATAGGAGAGAGAGACGAATACCTCGCCACGAGCTCGGTGCACCCTCTCCCCTTGTGGGAGAGGGTGCCGGAGATGCGAAGCATCGCAGGCGGGTGAGGGGTCTCCATCCGCACGGGCGGATGTGGAGAGAGACCCCTCACCCGGCTCGCATGTCGCTGCGCTCATGCAATGCACCCTCTCCCACAGGGGGAGAGGGTGCACCGAGCGAGAGGCTACTGATCGACTTCAACTAACAATGCAGCGCATCTTCTACGCTGCAAGAGGTGAACCCGAATAGGCCCGCATGACGGAGCACGTCAGAAGCTCAAACCAGCGCGCCCAGATCCGCGGCGTTGAAGCCCTTGAGCCCGGCCTTCTCGCCGGACTTGATCTTGGCGGCCCATTCGGCATCGCTGATCAGCGCACGACCGACGGCGATGAGGTCGAACTCGTCCTTCGCCATGCGCTCCAGCAGATTGTCGAGATCGGCCGTCGTCGACGGCTTGCCGGCGAAGGCCGAGAAGAAGTCCCCGTCGAGGCCGACCGAGCCGACGCTGATGGTCGCCGCACCCGTGATCTTCTTGGCCCAGCCGGCGAAGTTCAGTCCCTTCTCGCCGTCGACGTCCGGGAATTCCGGCTCCCAGAAGCGGCGCTGCGAGCAGTGCAGGATGTCGACGCCGGCATCGACCAGCGGCTGCAGCCAGTCGGCCATCAGCGCCGGGGTCTCCGCGAGCCGCGCCGCGTAGTCCTGCTGCTTCCACTGGCTGACGCGCAGGATGATCGGGAAATCAGGGCCGACCGCGGCGCGGATCGCGGCGACGATCTCGCCGGCAAAGCGCGCGCGCTCCTTGATGGTGGCGCCGCCGTAGCGGTCCTCGCGCTTGTTGGTGCCGGACCAGAAGAACTGGTCGATGAGATAGCCATGCGCACCATGAATCTCGACCGTATCGAAACCGATCCGCTTGGCATCAGCCGCGGCTTGCGCGAAGGCGGCGACGGTGTCGGCAATGTCCTTCTCGGTCATCGTGTTGCCGCGCGGCTTGTCCGGCGCAACCAGCCCGGACGGACTCTCGACCGGCGCGTCCGGCTCCCAGCGGCTCATGCCCTTGGTCGAGCCGGTGTGCCAGATCTGCGGCCCCATGCGGCCGCCTGCAGCATGGACGGCGGCGGCGATGTGCTGCCATCCGGCGAGCGCCGCATCACCGTGGAAGAAGGGAATGTTGGGCTCGTTCTTGGAGGCCGGCCGGTTGATCACAGTGCCCTCGGAGAGGATCAGCCCCACCCCGCCTTCGGCGCGGCGGCGGTAATAGGCGACGTTTGCGTCACCCGGAATTCCATTGGGCGCCGCATTGCGCGTCATCGGCGCCATGACGATGCGGTTCTTCAGCTCCAGCGTCTTCAGGCGAAAGGGGCGAAACAGCACGCTGGTATCGAGGTCGGACATTCAAAGAGCTCCATTGCGTTCGGAACCATCCAAGTATACTTCGTAAACCTGCTGTCAATAAGGCACCCGAAGTCGCTCAGGTATATTCGAGGACACCGCGCCCATGACCACACTTTCGGAAGCGGATCACACACCGCCCCGCTGCAAACCGCAGCACTTCTCGTCGGAATGCCCGAGCCGGGTACTGATCGACCAGATCGCCGACAAATGGTCGATGATGGTGCTGGCCGTGCTCGATTCCGGACCGCTGCGCTTCAACGTGATCAAGAAGCAGCTCGAGGGCGTCACCCAGAAGGCGTTGACGCAGTGCCTGCGCCGGCTGGAGCGCAACGGGTTGGTGTCGCGCCAAGTGATCGCGGATGCACCGGTCGCGGTGCAATACGAGATCACACCGCTTGGGCGCACGCTGCAGCCGCCGTTCCGCGCGCTCTATGCCTGGACCATCGCCAAGATGCCCGAGGTCGAGCTGGCCCGTCAGGCGTTCGACGAGCGCCGGGGGCGTTGAGCGGCTGCTCGCTCGCGCGGCTACTGAAACGCCACCTCGGCAAAGCTGCGCAGCTTGCGCGAATGCAGCCGCTCCGACTCCTGGTGCTTCAGAAGCTCCAGCGCCTTGAGACCGATCTGGAGATGCTGGCCGACGCGCTGGCGGTAGAAGTCGCCGGCCATGCCCGCGAGCTTGATCTCGCCGTGCAGCGGCTTGTCGGAGACGCAGAGCAAGGTGCCGTAGGGCACGCGAAAGCGATAACCGTTGGCCGCGATCGTGGCCGACTCCATATCGAGCGCAATCGCGCGCGACTGCGACAGCCGCCGGATCACCGCCGGCCCGCTGATCTCCCAGTTGCGGTTGTCGACGCTCGCGACCGTGCCGGTCCGCATCAGCCGCTTCAGTTCGAAGCCGGAATAGCCGGTGACCGCTTCCACGGCCTCCTCCAGCGCCACCTGCACCTCCGCCAGCGCCGGGATCGGCACCCAGGGCGGCAGCTCCTGGTCGAGCACATGATCCTCGCGGACATAGCCGTGGGCAAGCACGTAGTCGCCGAGCCGCTGCGTATTGCGGAGACCCGCACAGTGGCCGACCATGAGCCAGGCATGCGGCCGCAGCACGGCGATGTGGTCAGTAACGTTGCGGGCGTTGGACGGGCCGGTGCCGATATTGATCAGGGTGATGCCCTGGTGACCCGGCTCGACGAGATGAAACGCCGGCATCTGCGGCGTGCGCGCAGGCGCCGTGCCTGTTGTGCCGCCGCCGAGGCGCGCATTGCGCGTGATGACGTTGCCCGGCTCGACGAAGGCCTCGGGTCCAATCTGCCCGGACGCGAGCTGCTGCCGGCCCCAGTCAGCAAAGGCGTCGACATAGAACTGATAGTTCGTGAAGATGACGAAGTTCTGGAAATGGTCCGGGTCGGTGCCCGTATAGTGATAGAGCCGGCGCAACGAGTAGTCGACGCGCGCGGCGCGAAACAGCGACAGCGGCTCGGACGCGCCTGGTCGCAATTCGAGCGTGCCGTCGGCAATGGCGTCGTCCATCGCCGAAAGATCCGGCGCGTCGAACACGTCGCGCAGCGAGCGCGTCACCAGCGGGCTCTCGTGATGCGGCAGCGCCGTCTCGATGTTGATGTCGCGCCGATAGGCGAAATGGATCGGGATCGGCTCGGACGACTCGCCGATCTCGACCGGAACGCCGTGATTTTCGATCAGCAGACGGATCTGCTCGGTCAGGTACGACCGGAACAGATCCGGCCGCGTCACGCTGGTCTCGTGCACACCAGGCCCCGCGACGAAGCCATAAGCGAGACGCGAGTCGAGCCGGGCGTGGCTCGCCGTCGTGAGGCGCACGAACGGATAGGTCGCCCGGATCCGGGCCGCCGGCACCACGCCGTTGGCATAGGCCTCGAAATGACCGCGCAGGAACGCGGTGTTGCGCTCGTAGATCTCTTCGAGGCGCGCCACCGCGGCAGCCGCGTCGGTGAATGTTTCGGTCGGGACAGGTTGCGGCGATTGAACGGACAAGAGCGACCCCATGTTGCTGGAGCCGATGGTAAGCGAAGCCGCAGCTCCTGCGCAACGCTCGTCAGCGGGCCGCCCGCCGGAGGTCCCCTCCCCGCGCTGATCCGCGCGAGGAGGGCCATGTCTCAGCCCTCGTCAGCCCTTGGCGAGCTGCTCGTCGAGATCGTGCAGCACCTGGTAGCAGGGCAGCACCTGGGCGACGGAGGCGTTGGGCTCGCGGCCCTCGTGGATGGCGGCGAAGAACTCGCGGTCCTGCAGCTCGATGCCGTTCATGGAGACGTCGACCTTCGACACGTCGATCTTCTCTTCCTTGCCGTTCACCAGATCGTCGTAGCGGGCGATGTAGGTGCCGGTGTCGCCGATGTAGCGGAAGAAAGTTCCGAGCGGGCCGTCATTGTTGAACGACAGCGACAAGGTGCAGATCGCGCCATTGGCGGCCTTCAGCTGGATCGACATGTCCATGGCGATGCCGAGATTTGGGTGGATCGGTCCCTGCACCGCATTGGCCTTCACGATCGGCGAGCCCGCCTGATAGGCGAACAGGTCGACCGTGTGCGCGGCGTGGTGCCACAACAGATGGTCGGTCCAGCTGCGCGGCTGGCCCAGCGCGTTCATGTTGGTGCGGCGGAAGAAGTAGGTCTGTACATCCATCTGCTGGATGTGGAACTCGCCGGCCTTGATCTTCTTGTGCACGAATTGATGGCTGGGGTTGAAGCGACGGGTGTGGCCGCACATCGCGACCAGCCCGGTCTCCTTCTGCAGCTCGACCACCTGCTGCGCATCCTTCAGCGAGTCCGCGAGCGGAATCTCGACCTGGACATGCTTGCCGGCCTTGAGACAGTCGATCGCCTGCGCCGCATGCATCTGCGTCGGCGTGCACAGGATCACCGCGTCGACCTCCGGCAGCTTGAGGCTGTCGGCAAGCTCGGTCGAGACGTGCTTGATGCCGTATTTGTCGGCGACTTCCTTGGTCTGGTCGAAACGACGCCCGACCAGCGACACCACCTCGACGCCGTCGATGTTCTTGATGCCGTCGAGATGCTTGATGCCGAAGGCGCCGGCGCCGGCAAGCGCGACCTTGATGGTCTTGGCCATATCAGTTGTTCTCCAGGATCAGATGGCCGACCGCAGTGTTGCTGGCCGGCACATGATAGAAGCGGTGACGCACGGTCGGCGCGTTGCCCTTCTTCGTTTCGTTCACGTCGCTCATGGCGCCGCGCGCGATCAGCCACATCACGAGCTCGATGCCCTCGCTGCCGGCCTCGCGCACGTAATCGATGTGCGGCACCTTCGACAGCCCGTCCGGATCGTTAATGAGCTTGTCCAGGAACGCATTGTCCCATTCGCGATTGATCAGGCCGGCACGAGGACCCTGCAGCTGATGGCTCATGCCACCGGTGCCCCAGATCTGCACGTTGAGCGGCTCGTCATAGCTCTCGATCGCCTTGCGGATCGCCTTGCCGAGCATGAAGCAGCGACGGCCCGACGGCACCGGATACTGCACGACATTGACCGCGAACGGGATCACCGGGCACGGCCAGGCATCGACCTGGCCGAACACCAGGCTGAGCGGCACGGTGAGGCCGTGGTCGACGTCCATCTTGTTGACGATGGTGAGATCGAAATCGTCCTGGATCACCGACTGCGCGATATGCGCGGCGAGCTTCGGATGCCCGATCACCTTCGGCACCGGGCGCGGGCCCCAGCCCTCGTCGGCCGGCTGATATTCGGCCGCGGTGCCGATCGCGAAGGTGGGAATCATGTCCAGGCTGAAGGCGGTCGCGTGGTCGTTGAAGACCAGGAACACGACGTCGGGCTTCTGCTCCTTCTCCCACTGCTTGGCGAAGTCGTAGCCGGCGAACACCGGCTTCCAATAGTCCTCGCCGGTCTTGCCGAGGTCGAGCGCGGCGCCGATCGCCGGCACGTGCGAGGTGAAGACGCTTGCGGAGATCTGGGCCATTTACTTCTTCTCCCCGGTGTAGCGGTTGCCCTCGACCGAGCGGCCGCCCTTCACCATCATGTCGCGGTATTGTTCTTCGGTCATGCCGGTCATGCTGCCGGCCATCTGCTGAAAACTCTTGCCGTCGGTCGCGCCGATCTTGGCCAGGAAGTAGATGTTGCCGCCGAGCGAAATGCAGCGGTTGAGGTCGCGGTCCAGCACCGCCTGCTTCTGCTCCTCGCTCATCGGCCATTCGTCGAGATAGGCGCGCTCATTGGCCTTGAAGCGGGCGCGGTTCTCGGCCTTCATCAGCGACATGCAGAACTGGTTGAGGTGATAGCCCATCCGCGACATGTCCGCGTCGAAGATGGTCGTGCCGGGAACGTCGGTATAGGGTTTATCGAGCGACATCGCTTCCCTCCTTCAGGATTCTTCGGGCCAGTAAAGCCGCATCGGATTGTCGACCAAGAGCTTCCGCTGCAGCTCCGGCGTGACAGCGATATGCGGAATGAAATCGACCAGGAGGCCGTCGTCGGGCATGTGGTCCTTCAGGTTCGGATGCGGCCAGTCGGTGCCCCACAGCACGCGATCCGGGAAGGTCTCGACGATGCGCTTGGCAAACGGCACCACGTCGCGATAGGCGTTCTGCTCGCCGTTCAGCGCCCGCGGGCCGGCGACCGACAGCCGCTCCGGGCAGCTCACCTTGGACCAGACGTTCTTGTGCTCGCGCATGAACTTCACAAACAGCTCGAACTCCGGCCCGTCGACCGGCTTGGTGACGTCGGGACGCCCCATGTGGTCGACCACCACGGTGGTCGGCAGCGACGTGAAGAAGTCCCACAACTCCGGCAGATCAACGGCTTCGAAATAGATCACGACGTGCCAGCCGAGCTTGTTGATGCGGTTGGCGATCTCGATCAGCTCGTCCTTGGGCGTGAAGTCGACCAGGCGCTTGACGAAGTTGAAGCGGACGCCGCGGACGCCGGCATCGTGCATCGCCTGCAGCTCGGCATCGCCGACGCTGCGCTTCACCGTGGCGACGCCGCGAGCCTTGCCATTGGAATGCACGAGCGCATCGACCATGGCGCGGTTGTCGGCCCCATGACACGTCGCCTGCACCACGACGTTCCGGGCGAAGCCGAGATGGTCGCGCAGCGCATAGAGCTGCTGCTTGGAGGCGTCGCAGGGCGTGTACTTCCGCTCGGGCACATAAGGGAATTCGGCGCCGGGGCCGAACACGTGGCAATGCGCATCGACTGATCCGGCCGGCACCTTGAAGCGCGGCTTCGACGGGCCGTCGTACCAGTCGAGCCACCCGGGGGTCTTCTGGAACTCCATGAGGTTCCCTACTCCTTGGACTTGATCTTGTTGAGAATGCGGTCGGCCTCGGTACGCCAGTCCGGGCTGCGTGCGAAGTCCTTGGCTCCGCGCGTGCCGAACAGGCCGTCATCGGCGAGGTCGGCGACCCAGGCCTGGCGCTCGGCGGTGCCTTGCGCCGACCACGGCGTGAGCCCGATGTCGCGCACGGTCTCGGCGACCTCCCTCACCTCCTCGGCGCGGCGGCGGCCATGCTCGATCACGCGCTGAAAGAAATAGGCGCCCTGCTTCTCCCAGTCGATGCCGGGAAACGTTTCTTTCAGCGACGCCAGCACGGCGTCCTCGACGCCATAGGCACGCGCGGTGGTGAAGCTCTCGATCACCATCGCCTCGAGGCCCTTGATCATGATGCTGCGGCACATCTTGGTCGCCGAGGCGACGCCGAGCTTGTCGCTGGCGGGCTTGGCGGCAAAGCCGAGCTCGTTGAGCAGCGGCGCCAGCTCGCGGGCACCGGCGCCGCCGAGCAGCAGCGGCACCTTGATGCGATAGGGTGGCACCGAGGTCATCACGGCACCCTCGACATAGCGCCCGCCGGCGCCGTCGACCAGATCAGCGGCGCGTTGCTTGGCACCGGGCGAGGCCGAGTTGAAGTCGAGGAACCAGGCACCCGGCTTGATGGTCACAGCGCAGGCCTCCGCCACCGCCACGTCCTGGCTCGCGGTGACGGCAGAGACGATGAAGTCGGCCTGGGCCGCCAATTCGGCATGGGAGGCTGCGAGCGTCACGCCGATTTCAGCGGCGTGGCTGCGCATCGCGTCGCCCCTGGCGTCCGCCAGCTTCACGTCATAGGCCGAGACACGCACGCCGTCCTTGCGCAGATCCTCGGCGAGGATCTTGCTGACCTCGCCATAGCCGATCAGCCCGACATGCCACTGGTTGGACGCCAAGGTCATTGCGCTCAATCGATGTATTTGAGCCCGGCCTTCGCCAGCGGCTCGCGCATCTTGTACATATCGAGACCGAGCACGCCCGACGCCAGCTTCTCGCGCTTGTCGGCCTCGTTGGCCTCGCGCGCGGCGGCGGCTTCAGCGGCCTGGTGTGCGACAGCGGCCGGCACCACGACGATGCCGTCGACATCAGCGACGATCACGTCGCCAGGATTGACGGCAACGCCCGCGCAGACGATCGGGATGTTGACCGAGCCGAGCGTGGCCTTGACCGTGCCGCGTGCGCTGATGGCGCGCGAGAATACCGGGAATTGCATCTCGGTCAGGTCAGCGACGTCGCGCACACCGCCGTCGATGACCAGGCCCTTGGCACCGCGGGCGCGAAAACTGGTCGCCAGCAGATCGCCGAAGAAGCCGTCGGTATTCTCGACCGTGCAGGCCGCGACGACGACGTCGCCGGGCTGGATCTGCTCGGCCGCGACGTGCAGCATCCAATTGTCGCCGGGCTGCAGCAGCACGGTGACGGCCGTGCCGCACATCTTGGCGGTCGGATAGATCGGCCTCATGTAGCACTGCATCAGGCCGACGCGGCCCATCGCCTCGTGGATGGTGGCGACGCCGAACTTGGACAGCTTCTCCACCGCCGCCTTGTCGGCGCGGGTGATGGTCTTCTTGACGATGCCGAGATTGTTCATGGGTGTGCTCATCTCGCTGGTCCTAGTTCACTTGCCTTGGGCCTTCAACGCGGCGTCGAGCCGCGGGAACACGCGCCGCGCATTGCCTTCGTAAATCTGGTGGCGCTGCTCGGGCGTCAGCTTGGCCGCCTCGATGTAGCGCTTGGTGTCGTCATAGTAGAAGCCGGTCTCGGGATCGATCCCTCGGACGGCGCCGATCATCTCGCTCGCGAACAGGATGTTGTCGATCGGGATCACGCCGGTCAGCAGGTCGATGCCGGGCTGATGATAGACGCAGGTATCGAAGAAAATGTTGTTGAGCAGATGATCCTTCAACAGCGGCTTCTTCAGTTCCTGGGCGAGGCCGCGGAACCGGCCCCAGTGATACGGCACCGCACCGCCGCCATGGGGAATCAGGAACTTCAGGGTCGGGAAGTCCTTGAACAAGTCCGAGGTCAGGCACTGCATGAACGCCGTGGTGTCGGCGTTGAGATAATGCGCGCCGGTGGTGTGGAAACAGGCGTTGCAGCTGGTCGAGACGTGGATCATCGCGGGGATGTCGAGCTCGACCATCTTCTCGTAGATCGGATACCAGTGCCGGTCCGACAGCGGCGGCGAGGTCCAGTGGCCGCCGGACGGGTCTGGGTTCAGATTGATGCCGACGAAGCCGTACTCGTTGATGCACTTCTCGAGCTCGGGAATGCAGGTCTTGGGGTCGACGCCGGGCGATTGCGGCAGCATCGCGACGCCGATGAAATTGTCCGGGAACAGCTTGCTGACGCGATAGCACAGCTCGTTGCAGATCGCGGCCCAGGTCGAGGACACCTGGAAGTCGCCGATGTGGTGCGCCATGAAGCTGGCGCGCGGCGAGAACACGGTGAGGTCGCTGCCGCGCTCCTTCATCTTCTTGAGCTGGTTGCTCTCGATGCTCTCGCGCAACTCGTCGTCGCTGATCGAAAGCTCGGACGCCTTCGGCATCACGGAGGGATCCTTGATGCCCGCGATCTGCCGGTTGCGCCAGTCTTCGAGCGCCTTCGGAGCCGTCGTGTAATGGCCGTGCACGTCGATGATCACGTCAGTCTCTCCCTCAAGCTTCTCTATCGTCCGTGGCGCCGCGCGCGCCGCTCAATGCGCCACTACGGGGGCGCCGACATCCTTGCCGCTGGCACGGCCCGTGGGTCCCACGGCCTGCTTTACCACAAGGGCGAGCGCCGCGATCAAGCCGGGAACCGCGATCACGGTGAAAATCTCGCTGAAGGTCAGGTGCCGCGCGGTCAGTTCGGCGACCAGGAAGGAGCCGGCAATACCGCCGAAGCGGCCGATGCCCATCATCCAGGCAACGCCGGTGGCGCGGCCCTGGGTCGGATAGAACGCGGCAGCCAGCGCCGGCAGCGACGACTGCGCCGTGTTCATGACGACGCCGGCGACGAACACGATCACCACCAGCAAGCCGATGTTGCCGACCGCCTGGCCGATCAGGAAGATCGTCACCGCGGTCAGGGCATAGCCGACCGCCACGATGCGGTTGGCGTTGAAGCGGTCCATCAGCAGGCCGAACAACACCGCGCCGACGCCGCCGAGCGGGAACAGCGCCGAGATCAGGGTCGCGGTCTGCGGGTTGAGCCCGACATCCTTGAACAGGACCGGCATCCAGTTGATCAGCGAATAGAAGATCACGAGCCCCATGAAATAGGTGACCCACAGCATCAGCGAGCCGATGCGCAGCACCGGCGACAGCACCATGCCGATGCCGGTCGCGTTGACGCGGCGGGTGGTCTCGGCATGCTCCGGCTCCAGCATCACGAACTGGCCAACGTCGGACGCGGCATTCGAGATCCTGCGCATCACCTTGCGGACGCGCTCGACGGTGGCGCCGCGCGACAGCAGATAGTGCACGGACTCCGGCAGGATTGCGACCAGCAGCACGGTCAGCACCAGCGGCGTCACGCCGCCAAGCACCAGCACGCTACGCCAACCCCATTGCGGGATCATCCAGGCGGCGAGGAAGCCGCCGCACGCAGCCCCCAGCGGAAAGCCGCAGAACATCAGATTGGTCATGGTGGCGCGCAAACGGCCCGGGCAGTACTCGCTGAGCAGGGTCACGGCGTTGGGCATGGCAGCTCCAAGCCCGATGCCGGTGACGCAGCGGAGCACCGTGAGCTCGGTCAGATTGGTCGCGAACGCCGAGGCCAGGCAGGCGATGCCGAAGATCAGGACCGAGCCGACCAGCACCAGCTTGCGGCCGAGACGATCGGCCACCGGTCCCGCGAACAGCGCGCCGGCAGCAAGGCCGAACAGCGCCGCGCTCAGCACCGGCCCGAGCGCCGATTTCTCGATCCCCCATTCCTTCAGCAGCGACGGCGCGATGAAGCCGATCGCCGCAGTGTCGAAGCCGTCGAGCAGCACGATGACGAAGCCGAGCGCGAAGATCAGCCACTGGAAGGCGGAGAACTTGTGGTCGTCGAGAAAGGCCTGGACGTCGACACGGCCGGTCGTTTGCATCGCTTCTGCTTTCCTTGGGGGCTGTTCTTGTGCTCACCGAGTTCCACGGGGCGCGCTCCACGCGCGATCGGCCCTGCTCCTTCGGCGGATTGACGGGAGTTGTGACCGAGCGCGACCACGCGCGCCAGCGCCGGCCGGCTTCTATCAGCTATTCCAAAACGGCATAAGATATCAAATGAGCCATGCTGATTTTAGAATGGGTCTGAAATGGTTTTGGGACGCGCGTTCGGCTCGCTCGGTGCACCTCGCCCCGCTTGCGGGGAGAGGTCGGATGGCATCGACAGATGCCATCCGGGTGAGGGGGTACAGGTCTAATGGCACGCACCACCCGTGCGGCTGCCCCTCACCCCAACCCTCTCAGCGCGAGCGAAGCTCGTCGCGGCCCCGTAAGAACCGGGAGAGGGAGCGCACCGTCAGCGCCGCAAGATCTCGGATGAAACGGCCACATAGTCGTGCCGGCGATCCGCGACTACCGCGGCAGCTTGCGGATCAGCGCCGAGGCCAGCTTCATCGTGTGCTGCGCCAAGGGCGTCGGCCGCTTGTGCGCTGACGTGACGAGGCACAGCACGCTGGTCGGCGCGGGCTCGGTCAGCGGCCGGATCGCGAGCTCGCCGGCGCGGCCTGAGGCGGCGACGCCGCTCGGCGTCAGCACGGCGTGGCCATAGCCGGCGCAGACGAGATCGATGATCGAGGGCACGCTCGACACCTCCCAGGCAATGTCGAGCCGGATGCCGGCGAGCGCGGCCTGCGTCTCCAGCAGGCGCCGCATCGCATGCACCCGCTCCGGCATGATCAGCTTGTAGCGCGACAGCTCGGCCATTGGCAGCGGCGCGGTGACGCGGCGCTTGCCCTTCGGCGCGTGGCTGACCAGCGCCAAGGGCTCCTGCAGCACCGGCGTGATCTCGATACCGGCCTGGGCTTCGGGATTATAGACCATGCCGACGTCGATGCGGCCGCTGGTGATCCATTCGACGACATGCGTGGACAGGCCCTCGACGACCGCGAGCCGCGCGGCCGGAAACTCCTTGCGGAAGCGCTCGATCAGCGGCAGCGTCAGCTGGCGCGCAATGCTCGGCGGCAGGCCGATGGTGACGCGGCCGACCGGCGCATCGCGGCTGGCGCCGAGATCTTCGCGCGCATGCGCCACCAGCTGCAGCACGCCGACGCTGTGGTCGAACAGGCGCTTGCCGGCCTCCGTCAGCGCCACGCCGCGGCCGTTGCGCGCGAACAGTTGCTGCTTCAGCTCGGATTCCAGCGCCCGCACCTGGCGCGACAGCGCCGGCTGCGCCACGTCGAGCACGGATGCCGCCTTGCTGAACGAGCCGAGCTCGGCGACCTGCACGAAATATTCGAGCTGCCTGAGGTTCATGGGCGGGCGCCCCCTCGATCAGGCGTGATCGTGCGCGGCTGCCTGCCCCACCCCCCACTGTCGTCCCTGCGAACGCAGGGACCCATAGCCACCGGCCCTTGTTGTCGACAAAGGAAGGTGATGCAGAGTCTTTTCCCACAATCGGCCGTCCGCGGTATGGGTCCCGGCGTGCGCCGGGACGACAGCGGAATATGAGGCTGCGTCGCGCACAACGGTTTCCAGCATCGCCCCATCAACACCGCCTCATCTCAATTCAGCAGATTCAGCGACAGGTTCAGCACCGACGCGAACGCGACCCAGCAGGCATAGGGCACGAACAGCAGCGCCGCGATCCGGTCTGCGCGCCATTGCAGCACGATGAAGGTCACGATCAGCACGAACATGCTGACGATGATGCCAAGCGCCACCCACATCAGATGCGCGGTGAAGAACACCGGAGACCAGGCGAAGTTCAGCAGCAATTGCCCCCACCACACCTGCATCACGGCACCGCTTTCGACGCGCTCATAGGTGCGCCAGCCGGCCACCGCCACCAGGATGTAGAGCACGGTCCAGGCGATCGGAAACAGCCAGTTCGGCGGATTGAACGGCGGCTTGATCAGCGAGCCGTACCAGGCGCCCGGCAGGTTGGAGGCGCCGATGATCCAGCCGCCTCCGACGACCAGGACGAGGAGGACGATGAGATGCAGGATGGATCGGTTCATATTCCGCTCGGCGTAATGAGGTCAGTGGTGTCTCGGCTGGTCGGCCGGCGAGAGGCAGCCATGCCGTCCGGTACCCGCGCACGCACTGGACAAGGGTTGGCCGGGCGCGTAGCCAGGACATAACACAAAGCCAGCAAATGTCAGGGTTTTCGCCTGACGGCCACACCAGGGACCGGAACGCCGATCGCTCTCGCTTCGGATCCCGCAATCAACCGGAGTTCGACCGTTGGCTGATCCGCAGGCCCCCTCCTCAGCCGCCACCGCCATCGCAGGCGTCGAAGCCGGCCTTGCCGCGCAGGGCTATATCGCCAGCCGCCAGATCGCCACCGCCGTCTACCTGTCGCAGGCGATCGACAAGCCGATCCTGGTCGAAGGGCCGGCCGGCGTCGGCAAGACCGAGCTGGCCAAGGCCATCGCCGCCTGGCGCGGCCTGAAGATGATCCGGCTGCAATGCTATGAGGGGCTCGACGAGGCCAAGGCGCTGTACGAGTGGAAATACGCCAAGCAGCTGCTGTACACCCAGATCCTGAAGGACAAGCTCGGCGAGGTGTTGGGCGGCGCGCAGACGCTGCATGCGGCGCTCGCACAGCTGCATGATTTCGGCGACGTGTTCTTCTCCAAGGAATTCGTCGAGCCACGGCCTCTGCTGCAGGCTTTGCTCGAGCCGAACGGCTGCGTGCTCCTGATCGACGAGATCGACAAGTCGGACGCGGAGTTCGAATCGCTGCTGCTGGAGATTCTCTCCGACTTCCAGGTCACCATTCCCGAACTGGGCAGCATTGCCGCCGCCAAGCCGCCGACGGTGATCCTGACCTCCAACTCCGAGCGCAATCTCGGCGACGCCTTGAAGCGGCGCTGCCTGCATCTGCATATCGGCTTTCCCGAGCAGAAGCTGGAGGAGCGGATCGTCGAGAGCCGCGTGCCCGGCATCTCGCAGACTTTGCGGCGGCAGCTCGTCGCTTTCATCCACGACATCAGGAGTCTCGACCTGAAGAAGCAGCCCTCGGTCAGCGAGACCATCGACTGGGCGCGCGTGCTGGTGCTGCTGCAGGCGGCCGAGCTCGGCCATGAGGTGGTCAAGGACACGCTCAACGTCCTGCTGAAATACGAGTCCGACATCGAAGTGGCGCTGCCGCAGGTGACGACTTTCGTCGCCAAGGCGCAGCGCCAGCACGTGTTCTAGCTCCCGATGCGCGAGAACCTGCACCGCTTCCTTCGCGCCGCACGTGGCGCCGGGGTGCATGTCTCGCCGGCCGAGAGCATCGACGCGATGCGCGCGGTCGCGACCGTCGGCTTCGCCGATCGCATGGTGTTGCGCGACAGCCTGCTGCTGACCCTTGCCAAGAGCGAGGACGAGAAGAAGGCGCTGGGCGCCTGCTTCGACCTGTTCTTCGCCCATGCCGATCCGACGCGACAGGAGGCGGACGACGAGGCGCAGCAGGACGCTACGCAGAACGAGGCCCAGGCTGCGCCGCAATCCGCGCGAGACGGTGTCGACCAGACGAACGCCGAGCTCGGCCCCCTCGCCCAGATGCTGCTGGCGCGGAACACAGCCGACATTTCGGCCGCGATCGCCAACGCATCGAGCGCGGTGGGTCTCTCCGACATCCGCTACTTCACCCAGCGCGGGCTGTTCTCCAGCCGCATGCTGGAGGCGATGGGGATCCAGCGGCTGCGCGACGATCTGGACGCGCTGACCGAAAGCAATCCAGCGCAGGCCGAACGGCTGCAGGGGGCGCTCGACGGCCTGCGCGACACCGTGCGCGATACCGTCGCGCAGGCGCTGGCGCTGTACGGCCGCGAGGAGGCTGAGAACCTCCGCCACGAGATCCTACGCAACGCCCAGCTGTCGCGCATCGAGCCGCGCCAGGTCGCGGCGATGCGCGCCCTGATCCGGCAGATCGCCCGCCGCCTGCGCGAACGTTACAGCAAGCCGCGCAAGCGCCAGCGCCGCGGCCATCTCGACGTGCGCCGCACGATCAGGCGGAACGCTGCCTGGGGCAGCGTGCCCTTCCTCACCGCGTGGAAGCGCCGGCATCGCGATCGGCCGAAGATCGTGGCGCTGTGCGACGTCTCCGGCTCGGTCGCCCGCGTCTCGGACTTCTTCCTGCTCCTGATCCACAGCCTGCACGACGTGGTCAGCGACGTCAGGTCCTTCGCCTTCTCCGGCCATCTGATCGAGGTCAGCGAGATCCTGGAGCAGAAATCGGCCGAGGAGGCGATGGCCGAGATCATGGACAAGGTCGGCTTCGGTTCGTCGGACTACGGCAGCTCGCTCGTCGATTTCGAAAAGCAGTTCATGGCCTCGGTCACGCCTCAGACCACCGTGATCATGCTCGGCGACGCCCGCAGCAACAACCTCGACCCGCGCGCCGACATTCTGAAGCGGATCTCCGAACGCGCCAAGCGCGTCGTCTGGCTCAATCCGGAGGGCCGCATGACCTGGGGCTGGGGGGATTCCGAGATGCCGCGCTACCAGACCTTCTGCAACGTCGTGCGCCCCTGCGCGACGGCCCAGCAGCTCGAACGCGCCGTGAGCGATATCGTGTCCGCGTATCAGTAGGCGCAGCGCCAGGCGCGATTCTCGATCTATTGGTCGTCCTGATCGGCCCGTCCCGGCAATCTGGCCAGGAACTGCAAGGCCGCGTTGCGCGTGTCGGGCGAATTCAGGATCCCGAGATGGGTGGTGGAAAGCACCGGGTCGTACTGCCCCTGCCCCACCAGGTCGATGGTGTCGGCCCCAGCGAGACCGGCGCTGGCGGTAAAGTCATGCGCATTGCCGTCCCGATCCTCGGCCGGCACGCCGGGAAGCACGCCGTCCTGCAGGCTGTTGTAGACGAAATCGGGTGTCCCCGGCTTGTTGCGGATCACCAGGTAACGTGTCGGACCGGGGGTCTCGCCCGCGGCATTCAGCACCGTGAGCAGTTGCGTGTGATCAGACCCGTACTCGTTGCAGACGGCACTGCTCGGCGTGAAGCCGCCGCCGCTCGCCAACTGATAGAAGTTGGCCGGGTTGGGCGAGCAGTCGATGATGCCGTGATTGGGGCCGTCAATGGCGACCAGCGCCCGTACCTTGCGGTAGGTATTGTCCTGCAGCATCCACTCCCGCGCCACGGTGACGCCCAGGCTGTGCGCGACGATGTCGACCCGCTTGGCTCCGGTGAAGTCGAGGACCGCCTGGACGAACTGGCGGAGCATCGGGACCGCCACTGCGGTCGTGTGCGCGACTCCAGAACGATGGGTGTTGTCCTGCGCCAGGTCGCACTGATCGCCTTGATAACCGAGCCCCCAAAGCTCGCGCGGCTGATAGCCGTGGTCGAGGAAGAACTGCGCGAACGCCTGCATACGTCCGAACGGATTGCAGGCGGTCGGGAACGGCGTATCGTTGTTGCCGTGCAGGAAGATCACCGGGACACGCGTGACCCGGCCGCTCTCCGAGCCGAAGCCGATCACGGGCTTGCCCAGATAGAAATTGCGGATCACCGGGAAGTGCGCGGGAAAGGTCGTCCCGACCTGGCCACTCGGGCTCGTCGAGTCGGCAAGTGCCGCGTCTACGGCGCAAACCTGCAGCAGCACCACAACGGCGGCTGCAAAGCGAATATGCTTGGCGAGCATCACGCCTCTCCCTCTCCGATGATCGTTCATTCGGATACGACGACGTTCGTATCCCGGTCTCGGATCCCCGATCGACCTGTCATCGGCCAGCCGCTCCGCGTGGTGCAGGAAAAGCCGCAGTCCCAACCGATCCAGCCTGGTTCAAAGCACCGCCTGAAAAGTCTATCCCGATATTCTTTCGGATTTGAGACAGCTCGGTTGCCGGCGGACAACGTTCAAGACGGTCACGGCATGCCCGGAGTTGCGGGTCTCCGGCATCGAAACGCTAACCGGCTCCGACCAGTTTTGCACCAAGCACGAAGGCCCCCGCTGCCAGGGCTGCGAGACCAGCGAGCATGCTCCAGAGCTGCGCCGGGCGCAGACCATCGATCAACTCTCGCACAGTGAGATCGGCCGGCGATCTTGCCAACGAATGATCGCCTCCCCCGACCGCAGTCGCATGGTACGCCTCCACCTTTGATTTCCAGTCCGCGAGAACGCCGTTGAATTCGTTGGTGGTCAACGCCGATGATACTGGCCTGACCCACTGCACAAACCAGTCATATCCACGCTCCAGCAGTCCTTCGCTCTTCAGCCCCGTCTCGACGAGAACCATCAGCGGAAGCCGCCGGCTGTACGCCATCGCCGCTTCGATGTGATTCCACGGCGTGGGCAGCTTGACGTCGACCAGCTGGGCTTCATGCGGGCCACCGCGTTTTTCAACACCCGACTGGAAGAACGAGCGTTCAAGGGCTATGACGACGGCGCCCTGACAGCCGTCGAGCAATTCGACGATCTTCTTCAGCGGAGCGTCGGAGCTGAAGGTGTTCCGACCTACGGTCTGCGGGACAAGCCCTTCGCTTCGCAGTCGATCTTCGACGGCACGAACGAATGCTTCCTGTTCCTCATTGGCCGTCGCGCCGACACTGACAAAGATGTGCCGAGATGCCATTCTCGCGCCTCCTGAGGCGCGCAGGTTAGCGAGAATCTCGGCGCTTGCGCAACCCCTGGTCGGCATTTCCACCTGTGGCCACACCTGCGATGTCGCGCTCTTGGATCACGGCGGAGATCGACGTCACGTCCTGCCCGCTCGCATGGACGAGCGGCATTCGCGATCGTCGGCGCCTCTGGTCAAATCCCATCGCGCCCTCGAGGTGCATCGATCAAGCGCAAGCGCCGCGCACGGATCGCGTCAGGCGTGCTATCGGCCAGGCCCCTTCTTCAGAAGGACCGCCTTTTGCGCGTCAGTGAAGCTGACACCCGACTTCTTCTCCACGACCCTGATCGCCCATGTGCGCATCGGATCATCGTCCACCCTGGCCGGCTCGCGCAGGATCGCCACGCTCATCTCCAGCATCTTCGCGTCCGCCGGATGCTCGATGCCTCCGACGCCGGCGTTCGCCATTGCCAGCACACCGACGGCAGCGCCGATGCACGCGGCCACCGCCGTCGTCGCGACCAGTTTCCAATCCACGATCCGTCCCCTTGCTTCCCACGCGCCACTGCGCTGCCACGGTCGAACAGGTTTTTGTCTGCCGCGTGGCGATCTCTGGCCTTTCGTTCGACAGCAGGCCCATCAGCGCCGTCCATGCCACGCCCGAAACCGGATCTGTGATCCCTGTGTGATTGCCCGTCGCGTTACCATGTCGCATGCATTTCGGCTTGCACCGTCGGGCAAATCACAACGATGCTTGCGCCCATCCTGCCTCGTCGAAGAGGGGCGTACGCGTCGTCACGATACGTGAGGCAGGTTGCGGTGGACGCTATTGCATCATGCGCATCTCGCGCGGACGAGTGATGCGGCGGCGTACGGTGAAGTCGTGATGTCCTGATACCCCGATGCTGGTATCACGTTCGCGACGATGCTCAGCGCATCGCGCGGATCATGGTGGCCAACAAGCCCGGCGCACCAGGGAGACCACGTATAAGCCGTCAGACCATCGCGCAGGGAAGGCCGGAATGTTCGGCCCACCTGTGGTTCCTGCCCCGTGCATTTTCTCCGCACGGGGGCCGCGGGTGTGGTGGACACCCGGCCTTCCCTGCGCCCTCGATTTCAAGAGGGTGACCGACCAGCAAAGCTCGGACGCGTCTGCGCCGCGAGATCACGCTGGCGCACGCTCGGCTTCGGTCGAGATCGCGCCTGAGCGGCGCGCCGCCCTGCTCGGCTCCAACTGTCCAAGCCCGAGAAACTCCCCGAGGAGGGACGCATGCAAGCGCACCCGCATCGTGATGACCGTGCCCGGCGTCGCCCGATCGGATCAGGCACTGACGGGCGGCGCGTGTGCATCAACGAAGCGGCGCTGATGGGCCGCGATGGCGAGATTGGCCATCCAGAGCCGGTTGCTCTGACCGCGATCGACCATGCGGGAGATCTCAGCGGTGAGGAACTTATAGGTCTTGAACTGATCGCGCACGGCGCCGGTGCGCCAGAGATAGTCGAGCGCAATGTCGTAGGCCTCGGCGGCCGCGGGCTCGCGGAAATCGTTGAAGATCAATCGTGCCATCGAGGAGAAGGCACGAAGGCGGGTCTGGTTCCTGAACCGGGACATGATCTCGCAACCTCCGTGTCGGAGTGGGCCTCAGCGCGGCACCACCGCGGTGGCCTCGATCTCCACCCGCGCCGCCTTCTCCACAAGCCGCACCACCTGCACCAGCGCCATGGCCGGATAGTGGCTACCGAAGATCTCGCGATAGATCTTGCCGAGATCCTTCAGATTCCCAAGATACTCGTCCATGTCGACGACGTACCAGGTGAGCCGCACCAGGTGCTCCGGCCGCGCATCCCCCTCGGCCAGAACAGCAGCAATGTTCTCCAGCACCTGCCGGACCTGCGCCACGAAGCCATCGGCCAGCTTCTCGTTCTGGTCCCAGCCGATGACACCACCGGTGACCACGATCCGCCCCTCGGCGCTGATGCCGTTGGCATAGCCCTTCGGCATCGGCCAGCCGCTCGGCTGCAGCACGCGCAGGCCCGCCTCATCCGGCTTCGCCATGGCGAGCGTGGGCGCTTTGGTCGTGCTCACGAGCGTCTCTCCTTGTCTCTGCTACACGGCTGTACCGGACGCGGCTGCGGCTTGCGCGATCTGCCGCAGGGCAAAACGCTTCAGCTTGCCGGTCTCGGTCTTGGGCAGCTGTGTCACGAACTCGATCGCGCGCGGATATTTGTACGGCGCGATCTCGCTTTTGACATGCTCCTGCAGCTCGGTCACGAGCGCCGGCGTGCCTTCCGCGCCCGGTGCCAGCACGACATAAGCCTTCACGACCATGCCGCGCGCTTCGTCGGGCGCCCCGACCACGCCGCACTCGGCGACCGCCGGATGGGTCAGCAGCGCCGCCTCGACGTCGGTGCCGGCGATGTTGTAGCCGGACGACACGATCATGTCGTCGGAGCGGGACTGGTACCAGAAGTAGCCGTCCTCATCCATCACATAGGTGTCACCGGTGACGTTCCAGCCGTTCTGGACATATTTGCGCTGGCGCTCGTCGGCGAGATAGCGGCAACCGGTGGGGCCACGCACCGCGAGCCGCCCCATCGTTCCGGGCGGCACGTCGCGGCCCTCATCGTCGACGATCTTGGCCTCGTAGCCCGGCACCGGCTTGCCCGTGGCGCCCGGACGGATCTCGTCCTCGATCGCGCTGATGAAGATGTGCAGCATCTCGGTCGAGCCGATGCCGTCCATCAGCTTGAGCCCGGTGGCCTTGAGCCAGGCGTCGAAGGTCGGCTTCGGCAAGGTCTCACCGGCGGAGACGCATTTGCGCAAGGACGAAATGTCACGGCCTTCGAGCTTGCTCAACATGGCGCGATAGGCGGTCGGTGCCGTGAAGCAGACCGTCGCCTTGGTGCGCTCGATGGCAGCCAGGAGGTCATCCGGCGCCGTCTTTTCCAGCACCACGTAGGATGCGCCGATATGCATCGGGAACAGCACGCCGCCGAATCCAAACGTGAAGGCCAGCGGCGCCGTCCCGATGAAGCGGTCGTTCTCATTGGCGCGCAGCACGTTGCGGGCGTAGCCGTCGCACACCGCGAGCATGTCGCGGTGGAAATGCATGGTGCCCTTCGGGTCCCCCGTCGTGCCCGAGGTGAAGGCGATCAGGCAGAGGTCGTCGGAGGCGGTATCGACCGCAGTGAACTCGGGACTGGCGTCGGCAATCAGCGCCTCCAGCGCGTCGGCCTGCCCGTTGCCCCAGTACACCACCTGCTTCAGCGCCGGCGCGACCGCGCGGGTCTTTTCCATCTCGTCGGCCAGCTTGCCGTCACACAGCGCCAGCGCGATCTGCGCCTTCTGGATTGGATAGGACAGCTCTTTGGCGCGCAGCAGCGGCATGGTGGCGACGACGATGCCGCCGGCCTTGATGACGGCCAGATACGTCGCGACCATCATCGGATTGTTGGCGGAACGCAGCAGCACGCGGCCGCCGGGCACGAGGCCGAGCCTGCCGACCAACGCGTTGGCGATCTTGTTCACCAGCACCTGCAGCTCACGATAGGTGTAGCTGACTTCAGAACTGATCATGCAGGGCGCATCGCCCCGCCCCTCCGCGACCCAGCGGTCGACGAAATGCGTCACGCAGTTCAGCCGTGGCTGATACTGGAATTCGGGCCGGCTGAACACGAAATCGGGCCACAGCTCGCGCGGCGGCAGATGGTCCTGAGCAAACGTATCGATGTGGGCGCTATGCGCCTTCGCGCTTGCGCTGTCCGGAAGTTGAGCCTTGTCGTGGATCTGAACACTGGCGGCAGTGGCCATCACACGCTCCTGTCTGAAAGGAAAGACGCCCGGCACATTTCAGTCCTAAACATTTTAGACTTAAAACATTCGGACGCAAGAGCCGAAGATTGTGCACTGCCCGCAAATTGTTTGAGCGTTTGCCGCGCGCGGTGGCGGCGCGGCCTTCGACGATGCGACAGCCCGGCCTCAATCCTGCCGGCGCTTCACGGCCTTCTGCGCCGATCCCTTGGTCTTGGCCAGCAGCCGCATCAGCTCGCGGACATCCTTCGGCGTGAGCTCGCCGAAAATGTCGGCGATCCAGGTCTCGTGCTCGGTCGCCATCTTGCGGAATTCGGCGCGGCCGAGCTTGGTCAGCCGGATCACCTGGACACGGCGATCGGTGTCCGAGGTGCGGCGGTCGAGATGGCCGGATTCGACGAGGCGTTCCACGAGCCCGGTGACGTTGCCGTTCGACACCATCATGCGCTTGGAGACATCGGACAAGGTCATGCCGTCGGGCGCCTTGTCGAGCTGCGCCATCAGGTCGAAACGCGGCAGGGTGACGTCGAAGCGCTCGCGCAGCCGGCCCCGGATCTCGCCCTCGATCAGCGTCGTACAGGTCAGCAGCCGCAGCCACAGCCGCAGCTCCTCGGCGTGATCCTCGGGCAGCTCGACGGCCTTGGTCTCGGAATCCAGAGTCATGACGGAATCACATGCACACGTGCTGCCCCGTCGGGCGAGGCTCGTGAGTTTGACCTTCAGGAGCTTCCGGGAGCAAGGAAAAACGTACCGTCGTCACGCTGGAGAACGAGGAGCGGCAATTCCTTTAACCTTCAAGCAATTGGCGCGGCGCTTGCATGCGTGCCGAAACTGCCGCTCGCGCCAGCAGCTCGCTTGCGGCTGAGGCCGTCGTCAGACTAGGCTTGAGACCAAGCTGCGGCCTGATCCAGGCATCTGGTCAGGTTCAAAATACATAAACCTGAATTTCCGCATCCGGGGGAGTTGTCATGAGAGTGAGTTGGAAGCTGGCCGGCCTTGGCGTGATCGCCTGTGTCATGGCGCAGCCGGCGCTGGCCGCCGACAAGATCAAGATCGGCGTCATCGTCACCCTGTCAGGACCGGCTGCCGCGCTCGGCGGGCAGGTCCGGGACGGCTTCAATCTCGCCATCAAGGATCTCGGCGGCAAAATGGGCGGCAAGGAGGTCGAGGTGGTCGTCGCCGACGACGAGCTGAAGCCGGATGCTGCGATCACCAAGGTGAAGGGCCTGCTCGAGCGCGACAAAGTCGACTTCGTCGTCGGGCCGATCTTCTCCAACATGCTGCAGGCGATTCATCGCCCGGTCACCGAAAACAAGACCTTCCTGATCAGCCCGAATGCCGGCCCCTCCAGCTATGCCGGCAAGGAATGCAGCCCGTTCTTCTACGTGACCTCGTACCAGAACGACCAGGTCCACGCGATCCTCGGCAAGGTCGCGCAGGACCGCGGCTACAAGCGGATGTATCTCTTGGTGCCGAACTACCAGGCCGGACGCGATTCGGTCGCGGGCTTCAAGATCGACTACAAGGGCGAGATCGTCGAGGAATCCTACGTTCCGCTCAACACCCTCGACTTCCAGCCCGAGCTCTCCAAGATCTCCTCGCAGAAGCCGGACGCCGTGTTCACCTTCATGCCCGGCGGCATGGGCGTGAACCTGGTCAAGCAGTTCAAGCAAGCCGGCCTCGCCGACACCATCCCTGTCCTGTCCGCCTTCACCGTCGACGAATCCACCCTGCCGGCGCAGCAGGATGCGGCGGTCGGCATGTTCGGCGGCGCCGATTGGGCCCCCAATCTCGACAATCCGCAAAGCAAGAAGTTCGTCGCCGGCTATGAGTCCGCCTACAACAGCGTGCCCGGCACCTACGCCATGCAGGCCTATGATGCTGCGCTCCTGATCGACAGCGCCGTGAAGGCGGTCGGCGGCGATCTCGCCAACAAGGACGCGGTGTCCGCCGCACTGAAGAAGGCCGATTTCACCTCGCTACGCGGCGGCTTCAAGTTCAACACCAACGGCTACCCGATTCAGGACTTCTATTTGACCAAGGTCGCCAAGCGGCCGGACGGCAAGTTCCAGACCGAGATCGTGCAGAAGGTGTTCGAGAACTACGGCGACCGCTACGCCAAGGACTGCGCGGCCAAGTAACAACAGGGAGCGAAACCAACATGAGCCATCCGGAAATCGCCGGCATCACCCGGGCCAATGAGGGCATCCAGGGCATCTCCTGGAACATCCTCGGCCAGATCTACGTGCCGAAGAACCGCACCGAGCACAGCTTCTCCTGGCACGCGACCTTCCCGGTCGGCACCTTCGTGCCGCCGCACATCCATCCCGATCAGGACGAGTATCTCTACATCCTCGAAGGCCGTCTCGACTTCTTCCTCGACGGCGCCGAGGAATTTGCGACCGCCGGCGACACGGTGCGGCTGCCGATGGGCAAGCCGCACGGCATCTTCAACAAGTCGCAGCAGACCGCGAAGACGCTGTTCTGGGTGTCGCCGACGCGCCGGCTCTACGAGCTGTTCTGGGCGATCCACAACATGCGCGAGCAGAACCCGGACGACGTGGTGAAGCTCGCCGCCGAGCACAACATCCACTTCCTGCCGCCGCCTCCGGCGGCTTAAGTCAGCTGAGGCGTTAGCTTTCGAACTGTCGCGCAGCATGCGGTGCGCTCCCTCTCCCCGTCCTTACGGGGAGAGGGCTGGGGTGAGGGGCAGCCTCACAAATGGTGCCGGAAGGCCCAGCTACGACGCCTGCCGCGTGACCATTCGCGCGGCGAAGCCGGCCCGGCTGGCATAGCCGCGCACGATGCCCTCGCGGGCCTCGTAGTTGAGAATGGTGTTGATGTCGGTGAAGCCCTGCGGCGCAAGCTGCTCGACCGCGTCGATCACGCCCTCGGGGCCGCCGCGGCGGTTGGCGGCGACGATCTCGGCGGTCATCGGCAGCCGCTTCTGCTCATAGGCCATCAGCGCCTGGCGCGGATGCTCGGAGCGAGCCAGCGCATCGGCCAGCGCGCGGGCATCGAGAATGGCCTGCGAGGCGCCGTTGGAGCCGACCGGATACATCGGATGGGCGGCGTCGCCCAAGAGCGTAACGCGGCCGCTCGACCAGTACGGCAGCGGATCGCGGTCGCAGCAGGGATACTCCCAGAATTCCGGCGTCGCGCGCACCATCGCGGCGAAGTCGACCTGGGGAATGGAGAAGCCGTTGACATGCGGCATCAGCTCGTCGGCCTTGCCGAGCCGCGACCAGTCCTCGCGCCGCGGCGGTGCGGTGTTGGCATCGCCGATGCGCACCAGCACGGCCCAGTTGGTGAGACGGGTCGCGGGGCTCGAGCCTTCCGCGATCGGGTAGATCACCGCCTTGGCATTGAGGCCGCCGGCGATGACCATCGACCGCCCCGTGAGGAACACCGGCCAGTCGGTGGCGCCGCGCCACAGCATCAGGCCGTTCCAGCACGGTGCGCCCTCGTTGGGGAACAGCGTCTGCCGGACCTTGGAATGAATGCCGTCGGCCCCGATCAGGACATCGCCACGGACGGTGTGGACATGGGCGCCGGAGCGGTCGAAGAAATAGGCGGTGACCCCACCCTCGTCCTGGGTGAAGGCGCCGAGCCGGCAGCCGGTGTGGACTTTCGCATGGCCAAGGCGCTCCACCACCGCCTGGTGGATCACGCTCTGCAGCCGGCCGCGGTGGATCGAGAATTGCGGCACGTCATGGCCGGCGTCGAGCCCGCGGGTCTCGTGCCAGACCTCCTGGCCGCGCCGGGTCAGGTAGAACAGCTCGGAGGTGCGGATCGCAACCTCATCCAGCCGGTCGAGCAGCCCGAGCTGGGCGAGCTCGCGGATCGCATGCGGCAAGGTGTTGATGCCGACGCCGAGCTCGCGGATCGCATCCGCCTGCTCGAACAGCTCACAGTCGATACCGCGCGCCCGCAGCATCAGGGCCGTCGTCAATCCGCCGATACCGCCACCAACGACGATCGCCTTCATCGCCCTCTACTCCACTCATACTGGACATATCGGCCGACAGCGTGGCATGGAGCCTCACTCCGCCGCAAGCGGCTTCGCAGCCTCGGCCTTCAGCTCGGCCCGCGTTTTCGGCTTAGCCTTAACCTTCAGCTCGTCGGAAAACACGCCCCCGAAGCCGAACGTATCGTCGGCGCGGTTGCGTTCGTTAGCTCAATTGCCCTGGAAGACCGGCTTCGACTTGGCGGCGAAGGCTTCAAAGGCGCGATTGAAATCCTCGGTCGTCATGCACAAGGCCTGAGCAACTGCTTCGGCCTCGATCGCTTCCTCCACCGACATCGCCCATTCCATCGCCAGCATGCGCTTGGTCATGGTGTTGGCGAAGGTCGGACCGTTCGCGATCTCTGTTGCCAAGGCGACGGCCTGCGCCAGCACCTCGCTGGGCGCGACGATGCGGCTGAAAAAACCCCAGCGCTCGCCCTCGTCGGCACTCATGAAACGGCCGGTATAGAGCAGCTCGGAGGCGCGGGACTGGCCGATGATGCGCGGCAGGATCGCGCAGGCGCCCATGTCGCAGCCGGCGAGACCGACCTTGTTGAACAGGAAGGCGACCTTGGTGCCGGTCGCCGCGAGCCTGATGTCGGAGGCCATCGCCACGATGGCACCGGCACCGGCGCAGATGCCCTCGACGGCCGCCACGATGGGCTGCGGACAGGCGCGCATCGCCTTGACGAGATCGCCCGTCATCCGGGTGAAGGCGGTCAGTCCCTTGGTGTCCATCTTCACCAACGGGCCGATGATCTCGAACACATCGCCGCCGGACGAGAAATTGCCGCCCGCTCCGGTGACGACGACCACCTTCACATCGTCGTCGAAGGCGCACGCGCGAAAGAAATCGGTCAGTTCGCGATAGCTCTCGAAGGTCAGCGGGTTCTTGCGCTCGGGCCGGTTCAAGGTCACCGTCGCGACGCGGTCCTTGACGGCGAGCAGGAAATGGCTGGGCTTGTAGTCCGCCAACGGCAAGGTGACGGGATTGGCCGGTCTCGACATGATAGCTTCCTCTGTTCGACTGTTCTGATTGGGCTACGGCCAAGCCGCTTACACTTCGCCGCCCGCCACCGCGATCGCCTGCCCGGTGATGGCGCCCGCACCGGTGCCACACAGCCACAGCACGGTGTCTGCGACCTCCTGCGGCGCGATCAGCCGCCCCTGCGGATTGTGCTTGGCGAGTTCGGCGATGGCCTGTTCACGGCTGCGCCCGGTCTTCTTCATGATGGTGTCGATGCTATCGGCCACGAGATCCGTATCGGTGAAGCCCGGGCATACCGCATTGACGGTGACGCGCGTCGTTGCCAACTCCAATGCCAGCGATCGCGTGAGACCGACGACCGCATGCTTCGCCGCGGTGTAGGCGCTGACATAGGGATAGCCCTTCAAACCTGCCGTCGAAGCGACCGCGACGATCCGGCCACACGGCCTGCTTTTCATGGCAGGCAACACGGCCTGCACGGCATGCACGACGCCCATGAAATTGACGTCGATCATGCG
This sequence comes from Bradyrhizobium ontarionense, assembly GCF_021088345.1. NCBI lineage: Bacteria > Pseudomonadati > Pseudomonadota > Alphaproteobacteria > Hyphomicrobiales > Nitrobacteraceae > Bradyrhizobium > Bradyrhizobium ontarionense. The sequence continues at coordinate 2,817,700 of NZ_CP088156.1, forward strand.
GCGGAACAGCGCGGCATCGGACTTGAGAAAAGGTGCGGATTCCGCACTCCCGGCGTTGGCAACGAGAATGTCGATCGGCTGTCGCGCTGCCGCGCCGGCAAAAGCGGCATTCAGCGCCGCCTGATCGGCGACGTCGGCAATGACCGCATGATCGGCGCATCCCTGCGTCACGGCCTCATCGAGCGTTGCGCGGTTGCGACCGACGATCGTCACGGTTGCGCCGGCTTGCTTGAGCGCTCGCGCAATCTCGCGGCCGATACCTCGGCCACCGCCTGTCACGATCGCATGCGCCGCTTCAGGAAGTCCGGACATGCGCGCCTCCTCGTGCCTCACCTGCAGGTCTCTGCGCGGAATTTATTTTAAACTTCAAATTTTTGCAACAACGCGCCCGAAGCGACTTGACACCCCGCCCGCCGCGGCTAGCGTTCATGAGCCCCGTGCAAGCAACGTTGCCGTTCACGGCGCACCTCGGAGGTCTGCGTGCCAGCTTCGCAAATCCTGACCACGAAGGACGGCCGCTTCGGCTATGAGGCGTCGGGAGCGCCCGAGCGGCAAGCCGTTGTGTTCCTGCACGGCATCGGCGGTGCGGCGCGCGCATGGCGCGGCCAGCTCGAACATTTCGGCAAGTACTACCATGCGATGGCCTGGGACATGCCGGGCTATGGCCAATCCGCTCGGCTCGACAAAGTCAGCATCACCACACTCGCTGCCGCGCTTCAGAACTTCCTGATCCAGATCGATGCCCGTGAGCCGATCCTGGTCGGTCATTCCATCGGCGGGATGATCGTGCAGGAGTGGCTGATGGCCCATCCACAAGCTGCGGCCGCCGTGGTGCTGGCGCAGACCAGTCCCGCTTTCGGCAAGGCCGACGGCGACTGGCAGAAGTCGTTCATCGAGGCGCGCCTTGGCCCGCTCGACCGTGGCGCCACGATGGCGTCGTTGGCTCCGGCCCTGGTCAAGGAACTCGTCGGCGACGATCCCGATCCGCATGGTCTCGAACTTGCGACGTCCTGCATGGCCGGCGTTCCCGAGGCGAGCTATCGCGCCAGCATGCTGGCTTTGCTCGGCTTCGACCGGCGAGAGGCTTTGAAGGAGATCTTGGTGCCGGCCCTGGTCCTCTCTGGTTCGAGGGACCGCAATGCGCCGTCGGCGATGATGGAAAAGATGGCGAGCTTCATTCCCTCAGGCCGCTATGTCGAGCTTCAGGGCGCCGGCCATCTCGTCAATCTCGAGCGGCCCGATGAATTCAACGCCGCGCTCGCTGTCTTCCTGACCCACGCAACGGCGGCCGCTGTGGAGGCACCATGACCATTCAGGTCGAGAAGGCGGTATCCGCCGCAGGTCAGGCGCTCGATGCGCCGATGTTCGATCCTGCGGCCTACAGGCTCACGGCCGTGCAGGCCGACATCATCACGCGCGCCAGGGAACTCGGGCAGAGCGTGCTCGCGGGCCGCGCCGCAGGCTATGATCGCGACGCGATTTTTCCGACCGAGAACTACAAGGATTTGCACCGCGCCGGGCTGCTCGGCGTCTCCGTTCCCAAAGCCCAGGGCGGCCTCGGGGCCGGCTATCAGACCTATGCACTCGCCGCCGCCGAGATCGGCCGCTATTGCGGCGCCACCGCGCTGACCTGGAATATGCATGTCTGCTCGACCCTGTGGTCCGGTCCGCTCGCCGACGATCTCGACATGGACGACACCATGCGCGCCGCGCACGAGCGCCGCCGCGCGATCCACTACAAGCGCATCATCGATGACGGCGCGATCTACTCGCAGCCGTTCTCGGAAGGCGGCGCGGCCGCGGCCGGGGGCGTCGCCTTCGGCACCGAGGCCAAGCCGGTCAAGGGCGGCTGGCTGATCAACGGCAAGAAGATCTTCGCCTCGCTCGCCGGACATGCCGACTATTACGGCGTGCTCTGCACCGAGGTCAGTGAGGGCGAGAAGGCGTCCCGCCGCAACACGCTCTATCTTGCGGTGCCGGCGAAGACGGAGGGCGTCTCCGTCGTCGGCGACTGGGATCCCCTGGGCATGCGCGGCACGGTCTCGCGCACGCTGCTGTTCAAGGACGTGTTCGTCGAGGAGGACGCCGCCCTGATGCCGCGCGGCGTCTACTTCCAGGCTGCGCTGCGCTGGCCGCACATGTTCATGACGTTGTCGCCGACCTATATGGGCCTGGCGCAGGCCGCCTATGACTTCACCCTCAAATATCTTCGCGGCGAAGTGCCCGGCATGCCGCCGGTCAAGCGGCGGATGTATCCGACCAAGCAGATCGCGGTGGCCCAGATGCAGATCAAGCTGGAGCAGATCAAGGGCATCTGGTTCCAGGCCGTCACCGAGGCGCGCGCCAATCCGACCAAGGAGCAGGTGCTGCGCGCCTATGCCGCGCAGTACTCGGTGATGGAGGGCGCCAATGAGCTGGCTGCGCTCGCGATCCGTACCTGCGGCGGGCAGTCGATGCTGAAGACGCTGCCGCTGGAGCGCATCTATCGCGACAGCCGCTGCGGCTCGCTGATGCTGCCCTGGACCGCCGAGCTCTGCCTCGACCGCATCGGCCGCGAGGCGCTGTACGAGCCCGGCGAGACGGACGACTGAGCGTGGACCTCTGCAGCCTGATCGAGCGCAACGCCGCGTTCACGCCGCACAAGCCTGCGATCCATTTCGAAGGCACGACGCTGACCTATGCGGAGTTCAGCGACCGCATCGCGCGGATGGCCCGGGCGCTGAAATCGGAGTTCGGCGTCGGCCGCGGCGACCGGGTCGCGATCCTGAGCCTCAACCGGCCGGACTACCTGGTCCTGCTCTATGCCTGCGCGCGGCTCGGCGCGATCCTGGTGCCGCTCAATTGGCGTCTCGCGGTGGCCGAGCAGGTCTTCATTCTCTCGGATGCCGCGGCCAAGGTGCTGGTGCTGGAGCAGGCGTTCGCGCCGGTGCTGCCGGCGCTGCCTCCAGAGACAGCGCCAGTCGGAATCGACTTCGTCCCCTCCAACGGACTCATCATCGACGAGTTGCTGACCCGCGGCCGGGGCGATGACCGCAACCCGCACATCGATCTCTCCTGCCCGCTGCTCATCGTCTACACCTCGGGCACCACGGGCCGGCCGAAGGGCGCCGTGCTGCGCCAGGAGGCGCTGCTGTGGAACGGCGTGATGAGCCAGCACATGCATGGCCTCACGTCCGACGATCATGTGCTCACCGTGTTGCCGCTGTTCCACGTTGGCGGCCTCAACATCCAGACCACGCCGGCGTTGCATTATGGTGCCACCGTCACGCTCCACGCGCGCTTCACCCCGGATTCGACGCTCGCGACGATCGCCGCCGCGCGTCCGACATTGACCGTGCTGGTCCCTGCGACGATTCAAGCCGTCACGGAGCATCCGGGCTGGGCGACCGCTGACCTGTCGTCGCTCAAGGCCGTGGCCACCGGATCGAGCATCGTGCCGCCGGCATTGATCGATCGTATCATCGCGCGCGGCGTGCCGGTGCTGCAGGTCTACGGCTCGACCGAGACCTGCCCGATCGCGATCTACACGCGGCTCGGCGGCGACCTCTCGCGCACCGGCTCGACCGGGCTTCCCGGCTTGTGCTGCGAGGCGAAGATCATCGACAGAGATGGCGATGAACTTGCAGCGGGTGTTGCCGGTGAGATCGAGGTGCGCGGCCCCAACGTGTTCTACGAATATTGGGGTAACGCCAAGGCGACGCAGCAGGCCATCCAGGACGGCTGGTATCGCACCGGCGACATCGCGCGGCGCGATGCGGAGGGGTACTTCTGGGTGCTCGAGCGCAAGAACAACATGATCATCTCCGGCGGCGAGAACGTCTACCCCGCCGAGATCGAGCGGGTGCTGGGCGAGCATCCCGACGTCGTCGAATGCGGCGTGATCGGCCGGCCCGATCCGCGCTGGGATGAAGTCCCGGTGGCCTTCGTCGTGAAGCGCCAGGGCTGTTCGCTGGACGCCGAGACGTTGCGCGCGCATCTGCAGTCGCAGCTCGCGCGCTTCAAGGTGCCCCGCGACATCGTGTTCGTCGACGACCTGCCGCGCACCGCGCTCGGCAAGGTCCAGCACCATGTGCTGCGCCAGATCGATGGACCCAAATGAATGAGCGTGAACGTCGGTTTCGAAATGGAGAGACGATCTTGAGAATAGCAGTGCTGGGCGGCGGCAACGGCTCCTTTGCGGCCGCAGGCGATTTCGCCCTCGGGGGCCACGAGGTTCGGTTGTGGCGCCGCGATGCGGAGTTGGTCGCCCAGCACAAGGCAGCAGGCTCGACGATCATCGTCAAGGACCTCAACGGCCGACATGAGGCCAGGCTCGCGCTGGTCACGACCGAGATCGGCGAAGCTGTCAGCGGTGCCGAGCTGATCCTTTGCCCGGCGCCGGCGTTCGCGCAAGGAGCTATCGCGCGCCAGCTCGCGCCGCACCTCGCCGATGGCCAGGTCGTGTTCCTGCCGCCGGCCACCTTCGGCACGATGATCTTTGCGGCGGCCGCGCACGATGCCGGCAACAAGGCTAACGTCAGCTACGCCGAGACCGGCACCCTGCCCTGGCTGACGCGCAAGCACGGGCCGTTCGAGGTCGCGATCACCATCCGCGCCAAGCGGCTCCCGGTCGGCGTGTTTCCTCTCAGGACAGCGGAGCATGCGCTCGCGGTGATCGGCCGCGCTTTTCCCGGCGTGATCGAGCCGTGCGGCGATGCGCTGTCGGGCGCGCTGATGAATGCCGGCTGCATCATCCATCCGCCGCTGATCATCATGAACGCCGGTCCCATCGAGCATTTCGAGCGCTGGGACATCCACAAGGAAGGCACGCAAGCTTCGATCCGCCGGGTCACCGACGCGCTCGATGCCGAACGGATCGCGGTGCGCGAGGCGCTCGGCTACGGCGCGCCGCACTTTCCGCTGGCCCATCACTACGCCAAGGAAGGTGAAGTCTGGATGTATGGCCGTGGCTCGCATGACCGGCTGACCGATTCCGGCGACTGGCGCGAGCAGCTGGTGCTGACGCAGCACCGCTACATGCGCGAGGATCTCCGGCTCGGCCTGTCGTTCCTGATTTCGGCCGCCGGGCTGACCGGCACCGCGACGCCGCTCGCCCGGGCCTTTCTAGCTATCGGCGGCGCGATCTGCGGCGAGGACTTCATGGCCACCGGGCGCACCCTCGCCAGCCTCGGCTTCGGCGGACTCGACCGAACCGCGCTGCAGGCCCTGCTGCGCGACGGATTTGCGTCATGAGCCCGCGCGGTCACATCGCCTGTCTCGGCGCCGGCCGCATGGGCCGCGGCATCGCCGTCGCGTTTGCCTATGCCGGCCATCCGGTGACGATGATCGACATCAAGGCGCGCACATCCGAGCAGTTTGCGAAGCTGGAGAGCGAGGCGCTCGGCGAGGTCAAGGCCACGTTCACCACGCTGGCGCGGCTGGGACTGCTGCAGGCCACTGATGCCGAGAAGCTGATGGGCAAGGTCACCGTCGCGCCAGCCGGCGCGAGCGGCGATGTGCTCGCCGAGACCACGCTCGTGTTCGAAGGCGTGCCGGAGATCGTGGACCTCAAGCGCGAGGTGCTGGCTGCGGCGTCGCGCGCGGTCGCGCCCGACGTGATCATCGCCTCGACGACGTCGACGATTCTGGTCGACGATCTCTCGGGCGCGGTGGAGAGACCGGAGCGCTTCCTCAACGCGCATTGGCTCAACCCGGCCTATCTGATCCCGCTGGTCGAGATCTCGCCGGGCCAAGCGACCGATCCTGACGTCACCGCCCGCTTGAAGGCGCTGCTCGAAGGCATCGGCAAGGTGCCGGTCGTCTGCGCGGCCACGCCCGGCTTCATCGTGCCGCGCATCCAGGCGCTCGCGATGAACGAGGCGGCGCGCATGGTCGGCGAGGGCGTCGCCAGCGCCGAGGAGATCGACAAGGCGATCCGCTACGGCTTCGGCTTCCGCTACGCCGTGCTCGGCCTGCTCGAATTCATCGACTGGGGTGGCGGCGACATTCTGTACTACGCCAGCCGCTATCTCGAAGGCGCGCTGCACAGCGACCGCTACCGCGCCCCAGAGGTCATCGAAAAGAACATGGCCGAGGGCCGCATCGGCCTGCGCACCGGCGCCGGCTTCCTCGATTATTCCGGCATGGACGTCGCCGCCTATCGCGAGCAGCGGCTGGGCGCGCTGGTCGACATGCTCCGCCACTTCAAGCTGGCGCGGCCGCCTGTGGTGGATTGAAGGCGATGAGGCGGATCGTTGCGCCGGCATCGCCCAAACCGTAGGGTGGGCAAAGGCGCGCATGCGATACTGTGCGCCGCATGCCGCGCTCCGTCGCGCGCCGTGCCCACCATTTTGCTCCGCATGCGCGGATGGACGGTGGGCACGCGACCGCCCTGCGGGCGGCCGCTTTGCCCACCCTACGGCACCGTTGCTCGGCGCGCATCTCATTCACATCTCAAACAGCATAGGATACGATATCGCGTTCTCGCGGCGTGTTGCGCCCGAGCCTTGCAATCAGTTCGTCCCTCGCAAACATGCAGAGGGCGCAGGGAATGCCGGGTGAAGGCCTCACCCATGGCCCGCCTGCTAACAAGAATGCAGGCGGCAGGTACCACAGGTGCTGCCGGTCATCCGGCATTCCCTGCGCGACGGTCTTCACGTTTATACGCAGTCTCCCTGGTGCGCCGGGCTTGTTGGCCACCATGGCGACAATGCGCTTTCGCGCATTGCGCTGGACACCAGCATCGGGGTGTCAGGACGCTGCGACTTCACGTCCGCAGCCCTGCCGTTCGTCGGCGCATCCGAAGACACGCTGCGGCAAGACCGCGGCCATCGCTCCCCGCCTCGCGTGTCGTGACGATCGCGCGCAACGCCCCTCCGCAGTGAGGCGGGATGCGCACAGACAATCATGAATTCCGAAAAATCGCAAGGTATTTATTTTTTTCAGAATTCGAGCGCGAATAGGATGCATCGGACCACGGAATGCCTTTGGCGGGCTGCTCCCGTCGCGGCGGCGACTTTGCCCCTATCCGGCGATGCGAGACGATTGCGAGATTTCTCCTCCGTCATTCCGGGGCGTGCGCAGCACGAGCCCGGAATCCATCTCACGGCAGATGACGCTGCACGATGGATTCCGGGCTCGCCCTCCGAGCCACAGCTTCGCTGTGGCTCGCCGGACGCCCCGGAATGACGGCGGAGTTCGACGCTGCAGGTACGCCAAAACAGCGGCTGGTGATCTACCCGAACACGTCCTGCAGCACGCCGTCCTTGATCACGGCGACACCATCGAGCTCGATCGTGGTGCCCATCATCGGCAGGTCGAAATGGCCGGCGGTGTAGCGGCCGGCGAACTCGTTGGCGCCGGTGGAGAACAGGAAGTTGCCAGGGATGGCGCGCAGTTCGGTGCCATTGGTATCGCGCTGGTCGTACATCGACAGCGCCTCGTAGCGCGCACCGGGGTTCATGCCCCAGCCGACGTGGGACACGGCATAGGCTTCGCGGTCACCCCACGACGCCAGATAGGCGCGCATCATCGCGGCGTCAGTGCCCTCGCCGTCCAGCGCGGTGACGTAGTCGTCGCGCAGGGTCATCGTCACCGGCGAACTCAGGTAGCGCTTGAAGGTGAGGTTGATGTCGCCCGGTGCCATCACGATGGTGCCGTTCACCGATTTGCTCTTGGGGAAGCTGACGACGATGCCGCCCGGCCAATGCGCCAAGGTGCCGGGACGATCGGTCCAGCCCCAGACGCCGACGGTCGAGGCCCCCTCCATGATCACGTCGAGATCGGTGCCGGCCTTCGAGGTCACGCGCATCCGCTTGGCGCCGCGCAGCATCTTGGCGGCGGCACGCACGCGCTTCTCCAGCGCCGAGTCCGGTACCATGCGCTCGAGTGCTTCCGGATGCTCGTTCGAGATCACCAGGATGCGGGCGCCTGCTTTCAGGATCTCCGGCGTCTCCACCGCATGCATCAGCCCCTCGATGGTGCAGTCGACGACGAAGCCAGCCTGCTGCAGGGCCGTGACGACCGGCCCGAGCTTGCCGATCGCCTCCGACGCGCCGGTGGAGCGCACGGGCACCGGGTGGCGGTTGCGCGGGGTCGGCACCACGACATGGAACGGACGCGCGCCCATCCGCAGCAGCGCCAATTCCGCCAGATGGACGTTGAGCGCGCGCGACTGCGTCTCCGACAGGATCGCGGCGGTGTCCCCCGCCTTGACAGCACAGCGTTCGAAGATCTCGCAGAATGCGTCGATCCATTTCGCCTCGATGCGATCTGCCAGCATGGTCTGTCCTCCCGATTCTTGTTCGTGGTCTTATCAGACTGAGGGGAAGCCGCGCAGCAGATAAGCGCGCAGGCCCTGCAGCAGGCCGTTGAGGATCAGGCCGAGCAGCGAGATCGTGATCAACGGCACGAACATGTCGACCGCCTGGAACGTGCGCGCCGCCGTCACCAGCACATGGCCCAGGCCGTCGGTCGAGGTGATCATCTCGGCGAGAAACACCACGATGCAGGAAATGACGAGACCGATGCGGCATCCGGTCAGGATCGAGGGCATCGCCGCCGGCAGCACCACCTTCCACAACACGTCGCGCGGCGGCGTGCCGGCGGCGAGCGCGGACCAGATCAGCTTCTGCTCGACGATCCTGGCGCCGTAATAGGTCGACAGCAGAATCGGAAACAGCGCGTCCGCCGCCACCAGCATGATCTTGGATTCGTGGCCGAAGCCGAGCAGCAGCAGGAAGGCGGGATAGAGCGCCACCTTCGGCAGCGGCGCCAACACGCGGACGATCGGCCTGATCACGGCGTCGACCGGAGCACTGACCGCGGCGGCAATTCCCGTGGCGACGCCGATGATGACCGCGATCGCAAAGCCGGCAAACAGCCGGAACAGCGTCGCCGCGATGTCCTGCTGGAAGGAGGAACTGGCGAGCTGATGGCCCATGCGCAGGAACACCTGCGCCGGCGGCGGCAGCAGCGTGGCCGGCGCGTAGCCGAAGGAGACGATTCCCTGCCACACCAGCAGGACCAGCGCGATCGGCGCGGCTCCGAGCAGCAGGTCGTTCGTCGTCCGCGTGGTCGTCATGAGAAGCTCAGGGGCAAGTCGAACTGCGGCTCGGACCAGCGCACCAGCCAGCGGCGGACAACTTCGAATGCCGCGTCGAGACAGATGCCCATCGCGCCGATGATGATGATCATCGCGAACACGGTGTCGTACTGGCCCATGTCGAGCGCGTTGAAGAGGATATTGCCGGCGCCGGACTGACGCGCGATCATCTCGCTCGTGACCATCGTGATCAGGGCCAGCACGAGACCGGTGCGGCAGCCTGTCAGGATTTCGGGCAACGCCGCAGGCAGCACGATCCGCAGCAGACGCTCACCGGCCGGCATGCCCATCGCCGCGCCCGACCACAGCATCTTCTCCTCGACCGCCTTGGCGCCTTCGAAGCTGTGATAGATCACCGGCAGGCTGACGCCGAGAAAGATCACCAGCGTCTTGGAGATGTCCCCGACGCCGAGCCAGAGCATGATGATCGGCATCAGCGCCGCCTTCGGCACCGGATAGATCAACATCAAGAGCGGATTGAAGAACGCGGCCGTCGACCGGCTGCGTCCCATCAGAAGCCCCAAGGGAATCGCGAACGCGATCGCCAGCGCAAAGCCGATTGCCATCCGCCGCAGCGAGGCCAGGATGTTGATCAGCGCTTCCTTGTCGGTGAGGATCGGCGGGATCGCGCGCAGCGACTCCAGCGCGGTCGGGAAGCTGTCGTTCTTGAGCCCGAGCGAGGCGAGCTGCCACGCCAGCAGCAGACCGCAGCAGGCCAGCACGGGAGCCAGCCGCTTCACAAGCCCGTTCATGACGGCAGCTCGTTGTCGCCCGACGCGTCGAACAGCCGCTCGATCTCGACGATGTATTTCTGATAGCGCGGATCGAGCAGCAGCTCCTCACGGCGCCGCGGCCGCGGCAGATCGATGTCGATCACCTGACGGATGCGGCCGGGCGAGCGCGACATCATCACGACCTTGTCCGACAGGAACACGGCCTCCTCCACGGAGTGCGTCACGAACAGCACGGTCTTGCGATCGCGCTCCCAGATCTCCAGCAGGTCGTTCTGCAGCCGCGTCCGCGTGTGGGCATCGAGCGCGCCGAACGGCTCGTCCATCAGCAACACTTCGGGTCCATAGGCGAGCGTGCGCGCCAGCGCGACACGCTGCTTCATGCCGCCGGAGAGCTCCTTCGGATAGAATTTTTCGAAGCCGGTCAATCCGACCATGGCGATCAGGGCCCGGGCACGCGCCTCGGCTTTCGCCGGCTTCATCCCCTGCTGCAGCGGACCATACATGACGTTGCCGAGCACGCTCTTCCAGGGAAACAGCGCGAACTCCTGGAACACCGGGCCGCGGTCCGGACCAGGACCGGTGATTGCCTTGCCCTTCATTTTCGCCGCGCCGCCGGTGGGACTGACGAAGCCGCCGACGATGTAGAGCAGTGTGGACTTGCCGCATCCCGACGGTCCGAGAATGGAGACGAACGCGCCCTCCTCGACCGTCAGCGAAATGTCGAACAGCGCGGTATGGTCGCGGCGCGACGACGTCTTGAAGACCTGCGACACGCGATCGATCTCGATGATCGGACCGGCCGGACGGCGGCCGAGCGGGACGCCCGCGAGTTGATCAGGTCGGACCGGGGTCACGCCCATGTCGGCTTCTCTTTCCGATGCAGCACGCTCAAACGCTCCGTAATATCCATATCCGGCATGACGAATGCCCGCAGATCAGTCCCACGACGTCACAACCACCGTCATTCCGGGGCGAGGCCGCAGGCCTTGAACCCGGAATCCCGAAATTGCCTTGCGTCCAGTCTCGACAATGTCGAGATTCCGGGTTCAATCATCAACGCGCACCCGCTTCGCGTCTGCGCATTGACGATTGCCCCGGAATGACAGGGCTCGTGATAGCAGAATTAGCAAGAACCCTGCCAATCGTCGTTCTCCCCGGCTCATTCCTGCTCCTGATCGAACCAGGGCCACTCGGCCGGCCCCTCATGGGTCACGGCGCCAAGCGGCGCCTGACCGACCAGCTTGGCATATTTCGCCAGTGCCCCCGCCCGATGCCGCGGCGGACGCGGCAACCAGGACGCGCGGCGCGCCGCAAGCTCACGCGCGTCGAGCAGGACGTCGAGCGTCCGCGCTCTCGCATCGATGCGGATCGGATCGCCATCCTGCACCAGCGCCAACGGCCCACCGACAAAAGCCTCCGGCGAGACATAGCCGATGCACATGCCGCGGGTGGCGCCGGAGAAGCGGCCGTCGGTGATCAGCGCGACCTTCTCGCCCATGCCCTGGCCGTAGATCAGCGCGGTGACGCCGAGCATCTCGCGCATGCCGGGGCCGCCGACCGGTCCCTCGTTGCGGATGATCAGCACCTCGCCCGCCCCGTAGTCGCGCGCGCGCACCGCCGCAACGCAGGCTTCCTCGTCCTCGAACACGCGCGCACGGCCCTCGAATACAAGGTTCTTCAGGCCGGCGACCTTGATGACGGCACCATCCGGCGCGAGATTGCCCTTGAGCACCGCGACCCCGCCATCCGGAATGATCGGCTTGTTCGGATGGAAGACGATCTCACCGTCCGGCGCATTGGCCGAGCCATACTCCTCGGCGAGCGTGCGGCCCGTGACCGTCACGCACGAGCCGTCGATGTGGCCGCTCTCGATCAGCGCGCGAATGACCACAGCAGCGCCGCCGATGTCATAGACGTCCTTGGCCGTGTACTTGCCGCCGGGCCTGAGATTGCCGATCAGCGGCGTGCGCGCGAACACCTCGCCGACATCATCGAGCGTGAAGCGGATGCCGGCCTCGTTGGCGATCGCCGGCAGATGCAGCGCCGCGTTGGTCGAGCCGCCGGTCGCGGCGACGATGGCGGCGCCGTTCTCCAGCGCCTTGCGGGTGACGATATCGCGCGGCAGCGGGCCGCCACGCGCGAGCATCTGCATGATCAGACGGCCGGCCTGTCGCGCCACATGCGCGCGCTCGGCATAGACGCCGGGGATCATCGAGACGTTCGCCATCGACAGGCCCATCGCCTCCGACAGCATGCCCATGGTGTTGGCGGTAAACTGTCCGGCGCAGGCGCCGATGGTCGGCAGGCAGGACCGCTCGATGCCCTCAAGCGTCGCCTCGTCGATTTCGCCGGTCATGTAGCTGCCGACGGCCTCGTAGGAATCGAGCACCGTGAGCGTCCTGCCCTGATACTTGCCGGGCAGCGCGCTGCCGCCATAGATGAAGATCGACGGCACGTTGCAGCGGACCATGCCCATCATGACGCCGGGCAAGGTCTTGTCGCAACCGCCGAAGCCGACCAGCGCGTCATAGGCCAGGCCGTGAACCACGGCCTCGATCGAATCGGCAATCAGCTCGCGCGAGACCAGAGAGAACTTCATTCCCTCGTGGTTCATGCTGATGCCGTCCGAGACGGAGATCGTCGCGAACTCGCGCGGCGTGCCGCCGGCCTCGGAGATGCCGGTCTTGGCCGCATCGACCTGGAAGTCGTGCGTCATGTTGCAGGGCGTCTGCTCGCCCTTCTGGCTGACGACGCCGATCATCGGCTTGGCGATGTCGGCGTCATCCAGCCCCATCGCGCGCATGAAGGCGCGGTGCGGGGCGCGATCGAGCCCCTCCACCGTCACGCGCGATCGCAGCTTCCTCATCGGCGACAAACTCCGCGCAAGGGCGCTTACTGGATCGGCGCGACGATCGTGGGATGCTTGAACTGCGCGACGTCGAGCTTCGGCAGCATGCCGGTCTCGGCATAGATGTCGAGCATCTTCTGGATCGCCGGGAAGTTCGGTGCTGCGACCGGATCGCGGCCGAAATCATTGTCCTTGAGCAGATAGGTGTCGATGACAGCGACCGGCGCCTTCATGACCTCCGACACCACCTTCAGCGTCTCGTCACGGTTGGCGAGCGCCTTCTTCATGCCGGCGGTGATGTCGCGGACATAGGCCTTCACCAGCTCCGGGTTCTTATCGACGAAGTCGGCGCGGCAGGCCTCGAGGATGTGCACGATGTTCGGCATCGCCTCCGACAGCTGGAACAGCTTGCGCGTGCCGCCCTTGGCCTCGGCGCGCGCCGCGAACGGCTGGTTCATGTTGACGGCATCGACGCGGCCCTGGCGCAGCGCATCTTCCGACACCGCGAAGCCGACCTCGACCAGCTTGATGTCTTTCGCCGGATCGAGTCCGGCCTGCTTCAGGAGCATGTTGAACGGCCCCTGCGTGCCGCCGCCGATCACGGAAATGCCGACCGTCTTGCCCTTCAGATCGGCGATGGTCTTGATCGGCGAGTCGTCCTTGACCGCCCAATAGACCGAGAACCCGCCGGGCTTTTCATAGACGTGCTGGGCGACGATATAGGCCTTCAGCCCGCCACCGACCACGCCGTTGGACAGCGACAGCGGCGCCTGCGTCGCGCAATCGAGCGCACCGGCGGCCAGCGCCTGGGTCATCGGTGCCGTTCCCTGGAACTGGGTCCATTCGATGTTGTAGGTCTTGCCGATATCCGGAAATTCGGTCGGACGCTTCATCATCCAATATTTCGATTCCTCCGCCGGGATGGTCCAGCCGACGCGGATCGTCTGCTGCGCAAAGCTCGGCGCTGCGCTCGTTCCCAACGCAATCGCAGCCCACGCCGCCAGCATCAATCTGTTCCGCATCACGCCCCTCCGCCCATCTCAAAAAGGAACTTCGCGGAGAATGTTTCATGTCTCAAATATCTGTGCAAGCGCGGAAAACGCCCCATCTTTGCCTCAGCCATGGGCAAGGCCTGCTTGCACCCGGACACCGCGGCGGCATAGGCAAAGGCCGCTGACCGTGTGCTGATGCTTTACCAGCAACGCAAGGTCGCGTCCTGCGGCGAACTGGGGCCTCATGGTTCGAGACGCGCCGCAAAGCGGCGCTCCTCACCATGAGGGTTTCAGATCGCGCCCCGCAATCAGCCCTCGTCCTGAGGAGCCCGCCGCAGGCGGGCGTCTCGAAGGACGGTGGAGGGCACACTGCGGGCCCAAGCTTCAGTCATATGCGATCGCCGGGAGAATGGCTCATTTGCGGGCCTCTGCCCTGCCTCTGCCGACTGGCGCTGCCGCGCTGCACGCGCTAGGGAGAGGCCCCGATTTGACTTTTTCAGGAGTCCTCCAATGTCGATCCAGCGTTTCGAAACCGGCCCGCGCATGAGCCAGGTCGTCGTGCATGGCAATACCGTCTATCTCGCCGGTGTCGTGGCGCAGAACGCGGCCGGCGAAAGCGTGACCAAGCAGACCGAGGACATTCTCTCCATCATCGACGGTCACCTCGCCAAGGCCGGCACCGACAAGTCGAAGCTGTTGTCCGCGACGATCTACCTCACCGACATCAAGACCTTCGGCGAGATGAATGCCGTCTGGGACGGCTGGGTGTCGGCCGGCAACACGCCGGCCCGCGCCACCGTCGAGGCCGGGCTTGCCGCGCCGCAATACACGGTGGAAATCATGGTCGTCGCCGCCAAGTAGACCGACGCCCTGCCGGCTGCCGCGCGCCACTCCGTGTCGCGGCGGCCGGTGCGCCCGCTCTCAGGATCCCGGTCGAACGAGCGAGCCATCCCTGATGCTGTCGACCTTGACGGCAAGCCGCTTGATCTTGTCGTAGAGCGTCTGCTTCGGGATGCTCAACAAGGCCGCCGTCGCCTGGACGTCACCGAGCTTGCGGCGCAGCGCATCCTCGATGATCGAGCGCTCGATGTTCTCCAGCTGCCGCGGCAGCGACAGCTCCGAGGTTCCGGAAGCCGATCTGTTGAGGGCCTTGCTGTCGAGAACGCCCAGCACGAAGCGGTCGGCGACGTTGCGCAGCTCCCGCACGTTGCCCGGCCACGCATAGGTCAGCAGCAGCGACATCGTCTCGTCACCGATGATCGGCGCGTCGCGCTCGAAACGTCTGGCGGCGTCCAGCGTGAAGTGCTCGAACAGGATCGGAATGTCCTCGCGCCGTTCCCGCAGCGGCGGCAGCTCGATGAAGGCGACGCCGAGCCGATAATACAGGTCGGCGCGAAACAGCTTGTTCTCGCTGAGCTCGAGCAGGTTGGCCTTGCTGGCCGCCACCACCCGGCAATCCACCGCAACCGGCTTGTTGGAGCCGACGCGCTCGATCGAGCGGTCCTGCAGCGCCCGGAGCAGCTTGACCTGCGCACTGAGCGGCATGCTCTCGATCTCGTCGAGGAACAGCGTGCCGCCATGGGCATATTCGATCTTTCCGATCCGCTGCTTCGTCGCGCCGGTGAACGCGCCGGCCTCATGGCCGAACAACTCGCTTTCGACCAGCGATTCCGGCAGGCCGCCGCAGTTCACCGGGACATAGTTGCCCGCGCGCCGCGCACTGTGTTTGTGCAGGCAGCGCGCGACGACGTCCTTGCCGGTGCCGGTCTCGCCATAGATCGTGACGTCGACGTTGGTCGCGGCCAGGGTCGCCACCAGCCGGCGCACCTCCTGGATCTGCGGCGACCGCCCGAGCAGGCTCGCCTCGATGCCCTGGCGGTCGGCCAGCGCGGAGCGCAGGCTGTGCACTTCGAGCGTCAGGCGCCGCTTGTCGAGCGCCCGGCGGACGACCGAGACGAGCTGTTCGGACGAGCACGGCTTCTCGATGAAGTCATAGGCGCCGTTGCGCATCGCCTGCACGGCCATCGAGATGTCGCCGTGGCCGGTGACCAGGATGACCGGAAGGTCCGGGTCGAGCCGGTGCAGCTCGGACAACCATTCGGTGCCGCTCCTGCCGCGCAGGCGCACGTCGCTCACGATCACGAACGGCATGTCGGCGCGGACGATCGCGCTCGCTGCTTCGACCGAGACGAACGGCGTGACCGAAAGCCCGGCGAGCTCGAGCGCCTGGACGGCGCCGATGCGCACGTCGTCATCATCCTCGACATAGATCACGCCGACCGGCTGCTCATTTGTCATGCGGACATCTCGTCACCTCGGCCAGCGGAATCAGCACCACGAACTCGGCACCGGTCGGCTCCCCATTTCTCGCCTGCAACTCGCCGCCGAACGACCGCGCGATATGGTTGGCAAGCACGAGGCCAAGTCCGAGGCCCTTGCCTGCCGGCTTGGTCGTCACGAACGGCTCGAACAGGCGCTGCAGAACATCGGGCGCAATCGCCGGACCACTGTTGCTGATGGTGATATGGCACCGCGCCGTCGGCCCGTCCTCGCGCACGGCCTGGATATGGATCGACCGCTGCGCGGCGCCTTCGACTGCATCCAGCGCATTGGCGACGATGTTGCAGAACAACTGCTCGAGCCGGGTCTGATCGGCGGTGACGTGGAGACCTGGCGCGAGATCGCTCGTCAGCTCGACACCTCCCTCCTTCACCCGCCCACCGAGGATCTTGAGCGTCTCCGACAGCGCCTGCTCGACCGACACGACGTCGAGCGGGCTATTCGACTTGTAGGCAAAGACCCGCAGCTGGCTGGTCAGGCGGCCGAGTCGGCGGACCAATTCGCCGATCCGGACGAGATTGCCGCGGACCTCGCCGATCAGCCCGCGATCGACGAACTGAATGGCATTGTCGGCAGTGGTCTGCAGCGCCGCCAGCGGCTGATTGATCTCATGCACGAGCCCGGCGGACATCTGGCCGAGCACCGCCAGCTTGCCGGCATGCACGAGCTCGTCCTGGGCGGCCCGCAATTCGGCGGTGCGTTCCTGCACCCGGCTCTCGAGCCTGTCGTTCGCGGCCTGCAGCGCGGCCTGGCTCGCCAGACGTTGCCTGATCTCCCGCCTTCGTTGCGCGAACAGGCCGAAGGCCAGCAGCGCAACGATGCTGGCGAGCGCCGACAATGCGCCGATGACGACGGCCGTTCGCCGCACGGGCGTCTCGTCGTCGAGCAGCAGCAGCTGCCATTGCCGCCCGTTGAGCGGACGTTCGTCGACACTGTAGACCGCGCCGGGCTCGGTCGAGACCCGGCCACCACGATCCGCGGTCTCCGTGAAGGTCCAGCCGAGCGGCGCGAGGCTCGAGCTGCCATAGGGCTTCGACGTTGCGATCTCCTCGAGCGCGTCCACCGACAGCGGCGCCAAGGGGCGGAAGCGCCATTCGTCACGCGAGGCGAGGATCGTCACGCCGCGGGCGTCGACCAGAACCATGTCGCTGCCGCGGTTGCGCCATTCGCGCTCGAAGGCGTCGAGATTGACCTTGACCACGGCGACGCCGATCGTCCGTCCCTCGCGCTGGACCGCATAGGACAGATAGTAGCCGGCGCGGGCGCTGGTGATGCCGATTCCGAAGAACGCCCCCCGGCCGTTCGCCAGCGCCTGGCGCATATAGGGCCGGTAGGACAGGTTGCTGCCGACCGGCGTGCCCGGCTGGTCGAAGTCGGCGGCCGCGATCGCATCACCGGCAACGGACAGGACGTAGAGGTTGTCAGCGCCCGCCAGCAGGTTGATCGACTTGAGATACAGGCTGACGTTTTGCTGCAGCGCACGATCATCCGGCGTGCCGAGCAGCCGGAAGACGTCGGACGACGTCTCCAGCAGCGACGGCAGATATTCGAACCGCGACAGATAGCCGTCGAGCCGCGCGGCCTCGACCGCGAGCCGCTGCTGGGCCGCGGCATGCAGTTGATCCAGCCCGCGGGAGAAGGCGATGGCATAGCCGAGCCACGCCGCGGCGCCGACCAGCGCAAGGGCCAGAAGTCCGCGAACGAGCCAGCCCGCGCGCCTGGGGACCACCGCGGCGACTTCGGGATGTCCCTCGAGGCCGATCCGGAATGGAAGGTCCGTCATCTCCTGAACCAGGCAAATCCTAGGCGTGGCGGGCCACGACAACCGCGCCCGCACATGGGCCCTAAGTCTAGGGTCTTGCTCCGGAATAGGCGACAGCAAAATCGGGCGCCGGCGATGCCGCAATGCAGCACGATCGCCATCCCCGACGGGGGCGGCGAAGCGGATGTCGGGCACGAGGCTTGCGCGCATCAGTGCAGTTTGACGTGCGGCTCGGTGCGGCGGGTGATCAGGCGCGCCAGCGTATCCAGCGTCACCTTTGCGAGGCCGTGCAGCGCGTATTCGTGCATCTTGTAGAGCGACAGATACATCAGCCGCGCGAACAGGCCTTCGAATACCAGGTTGCCGCCGACCAGCGCGCCCATCATCGAGCCGACCGTGCTGAACTCGCCGAGCGACACGAGAGAGCCGAAGTCGTGATAGCGATAGTCCTTCAGCGGCTCGCCCCTGATGAAGCGCGGAATCTGCCTGTAGAGGTGAGACGCCTGCTGATGCGCCGCCTGCGCCCGCGGCGGAACGTTGCCGCGCTCGCCCCACGCACAGGCAGAGCAGTCGCCGATCGCAAAGACGCGCGCGTCGCGCGTGGTCTGCAGGGTCTGCTTGACCACGAGCTGGTTGATGCGGTTGGTCTCCAGGCCCGCGATGTCCTTGAGGAAGTCGGGCGCCTTGACGCCCGCGGCCCAGACGATCAACTCGGCGGGAATGACGCGGCCATCGGTGAGGCTCACTTGTTGAGCCCCGACCTCGGCGACCTTGGCGCCGACCAGGACCTCGACGCCCAGCCTTGCGAGCAGCTTCTCGGTCTCGCGCGAGACCCGTTCCGGCAATGCCGGGAGCACCCTTCCCGCGGCCTCGATCAGCGTGATCTTGATGTCCTTCTCGGCATCGACCTGGTCGAGACCATAGGCCACCACTTCCCGCGTCGTGCGATGCAGCTCGGCAGCCAATTCGACGCCGGTCGCGCCGGCGCCGATGATCGCGACCTTGAGCTGGTGCGCGGCGATCGGCGACGACTGCGAATGAACGCGGATGCAGGCATTGATCATGCGCTCGTGAAAGCGCTTCGCCTCCGCCTGTGACTCCAGCTTGATCGCGTGATCGACGACCCCCGGCGTGCCGAAATCGTTGTTCTGGCTGCCGATGGCGATGACGAGCACGTCATAGGGGATGGTCCGCTGCGGCGTGACCTGGCGTCCCTCCGCATCGAGATAAGGCGCCACCAGCACCTCGCGCTTGTCGCGATCGAGGCCGATCATGTCGCCGATGCGGTAGTGAAAGCCGTGCCAATAGGCCTGGGCGAGATAGTCGACCTCGTGCGCGGAGATGTCCATGCTGCCGGCGGCGATCTCGTGCAGCTTCGGCTTCCACACATGGGTGCGGTTGCGCTCGACCAGGGTCACGTCGAGCTTGCCCTTGCGGCCGTATTTGTCGCCGAGGCGAGTCGCGAGCTCCAATCCGCCCGCACCGCCGCCGACGATCACGATTCGAGGAACACCTGACTGCGCAACGGCCATCATCAAACCTCTCCAAGCGTGGCCGCGGCACGGCGGAGTGACGCCCAAATCACTCCTGATGCATCATGTCTTCGGCACCGCCGCCCCAGCCATCGCGACTGCCGCCATGTTCACGATACGCCGCACCGTGGACGATGGGGTCAGAATATGCGCCGGCTTTGCAGCACCGAGCAGGATGCCTCCCACGGTGAGCCCCTGCCCCGCCGCCATCCTTAGCAGATTATACGAGATGTTGGCGGCGTCGCGGTTGGGCATGACCAGCACATTCGAGGGACCCTCGAAGTCCGAGTCGGGAAACTCCTGATCGAGCACCGTCTGCGACAGCGCAGCGTCGCCGCGCATCTCGCCCTCCACAACCAATGCAGGTGCGCGTTCGTGAATGATGACCCGGGCCTGGCGCATCTTCTGCGCCTCGGGCGCGGCCGAGCTGCCGAAGCTCGAATGCGACAGCAGTGCCACGCGCGGCGTGATGCCGAAGCGCCTGACCGCAGCCGCCGCCAGCAACGCGATCTCGGCGACCTGCTCGGCAGTGGGGTCGGCATTGTAGTGGGTGTCGCAGATGAACAGCTGGTGCTGCTGGAGAATCAGCATCTGCATCACCGCGAGCGTCGAGACGTCGTCCCTCGTACCGATGACGTTGCGGATTGCCGACAGATGGTCGGACGTCCGGCCGATCACGCCGCACAGCATGGCATCGCCGATGCCGCGCGCGAGCAGAAGCGAGGCGAGCACCGTGGCATTGCCCCGCGTCTCCGACAGGGCCAGTCCGGCCGAGACGCCGTCGCGCTTGCGGCGCGCATGGTACAGCTCCGCACACGCGGCATAGACCCGCTCGTCCTGCGGGTCGATGATCTCGCAATCGTCGCCCGGCCTGAGCCGCAGGCCGAACGCCTTGATCCGCTCGTCGATCGTCGAAGGCCGACCGACCAGCTGCGGCCTGGCGAGGCCTTCATCGACGATGATCTGGGCGGCGCGCAGCACGCGCTCCTCTTCCCCTTCCGCCAACAGCAGCGACTTGGCGTTCGCCTTGGCCACCGCAAAGACCGGCTGCATGGCGTTCCCGGAACGGTAGACGAACCGCGCCAGCCTCGAGCGATAGTCGGCCATGTCGGCGATCGGGCGCCGGGCGACGCCGGTGTCGGCCGCGGCCTTGGCGACGGCCGGGGCAATGACCTCGATGAGACGCGGATCGAACGGCTTGGGAATGAGATAGTCGCGGCCGAAGCGCAGCCCCTCGCCCTTGTAGGCGGCAGCGACGACCTCGGGCACTTCGGTCATCGCAAGATCCGCAAGCGCGTGCACCGTCGCGAGCTTCATCGCCTCGTTGATTGTGGTGGCACCACAGTCGAGCGCGCCCCTGAAGATGAAGGGAAAGCACAGCACGTTGTTGATCTGGTTCGGGAAGTCCGACCGTCCGGTGCCGATGATCGCATCGGGGCGGACCTCCAGCGCGTCCTGCGGCATGATTTCGGGCGTCGGATTGGCCATGGCGAAGATCAGCGGATCGCGCGCCATCCGCTTGACCATGTCGGGCTTCAGCACGTTGCCGGCCGACAGGCCGAGAAACATGTCGGCGCCTTCGATGACGTCCTCGAGCTTTCGCGCGGCTGTCGCCACGGCATAACGCGCCTTGTTGTCGTCCATGCCTTCGGCGCGTCCGGCATAGACCACACCGAACACGTCACTGACGATGATCCGCTCGCGCGGCAGCCCGAGGCTGACGATGAGATCGAGACATGCGAGCGCCGCGGCGCCCGCGCCCGAACACACGAGCTTGACCTCCGCGATGTTCTTCTTGACCAGCTTCAGCCCGTTGAGGATCGCCGCCGCCACGATGATCGCCGTGCCGTGCTGATCATCGTGGAACACCGGAATCTTCATCCGCTCGCGCAGCTTGCGCTCGATGTAGAAGCATTCCGGCGCCTTGATGTCCTCCAGGTTGATGCCGCCGAAGGTCGGCTCCATCCTGGCGATCGTCTCGATCAGTGCGTCCGGGTCAGTCTCGGCGAGCTCGATATCGAACACGTCGATGCCGGCGAACGTCTTGAACAGGCACGCCTTGCCCTCCATCACCGGCTTGCCCGCGAGTGGTCCGATATTGCCGAGGCCGAGCACGGCGGTGCCGTTGGTGACGACGGCGACGAGATTGCTGCGCGCCGTCAGCTCATCGGCCTGCGACGGGTCCTCGGCGATCACCAGGCATGGCTCGGCCACACCCGGTGAGTAGGCCAGCGCCAGGTCGCGCTGCGTCGCCATGGCCTTGGTCGGCACCACGGAGATCTTCCCCGGCGCCGGCAGGCGATGATATTCGAGTGCGGCTTCCCTCAGATCCCGATCCATCGTCGTCCTCGACTTTCCCTGCGCACTCAGCCCGTGGTGACCGCGACCTCGATATCGGCCGGATCGATGTCGCGATCGAGCGCCGCCCGCAGCTTGTCGCGGTCGAGCTCACCCTCCCACCAGGCGACAACCACGCAGGCCACGCCATTGCCGCACAGATTGGTCAGCGCACGGCACTCGCTCATGAACTTGTCGATGCCGAGCACGATCGCCATGCCGGGAACGAGCTCGGGCCTGACGGCCGCGAGCGTGCCGGCGAGCGTGATGAAGCCGGCGCCGGTGATCCCCGAGGCGCCCTTCGAGGTCAGCATCGCGACGAGGAGAATCGTGATCTGCTCGCCGAAGCTGAGATCGACGTTCATCGCTTGGGCAATGAACAGCGTCGCCAGCGTCATGTAGATGTTGGTGCCGTCGAGGTTGAACGAGTAGCCGGTGGGAACGACGAGCCCGACGACCGGCTTGGAGCAGCCAAGGCGCTCCAGCTTCTCCATCATCTGCGGCAGCGCGCTCTCGGACGACGAGGTGCCGAGCACGATCAGCAGCTCGTCCTTGATGTATTTGAGGAACTTGAAGATCGAGAACCCGGCAATGCGCGCGATGGTCCCGAGCACGACGACGACGAAGACGAGCGCGGTCAGATAGAAGGTCGCGATCAGGCCGGCGAGATTGCCGAGCGCCTGCGGCCCGTAGCGTCCGATCGTGAACGCCATCGCGCCGAACGCGCCGATCGGAGCCGCCTTCACGACGATCGCAATGACGCCGAAGATCGCGTGCGCGGCGTCGTCGATGAAGGCCCGCATCGTGTGGCCGCGTTCGCCGAGCGCCATCAGCGCGAAGCCGAACAGGATCGCGAACAGCAGCACCTGGAGAATCTCGCCTTGGGCGAAGGCGCCCACAACGGTGTCCGGAATGATGTGAAGGACGAAGTCGACCGACTTCATCTCGCTTGCCTGCTTGGCGAAGTTGGCGACGGCGGCGGCGTTGGTCTGGCCCTGGAAGCCCGCGCCGGGATGCAGCACGTTGGCGACGATCAGGCCCAGCGCCAGCGCGAAGGTCGAGACCACCTCGAAGTAGATCAGCGCCTTGACCGCGACGCGACCGACCTTCTTGACCTCGGAGATGTGGGCGATGCCGGAGACGACGGTGCAGAAGATGACCGGCGCGATCACCATCTTGATCAGCTTGACGAAGCCGTCGCCGAGCGCCTTGATCCATTCGTTCTTGGCGAACTCCGGCCAGAGCCAGCCGACGATGACGCCGAGCACGATCGCCACCAGGACCTGCACATAGAGGACACGGTAGAACGGCTTTTTCGGTGCCGCGGTGGTGGTTGCAGACATCGTATCTTCTCTCCCTGGTCTCACTCGGTCTACGTCTCGGTCGTCCGCCTATTTCCGCTTCTGCGGCGGCAGATCGGTGCAATGCCCCTCGAACACCTCGGCGGCCATGCCGATGGATTCGCCGAGCGTCGGATGTGGATGGATGGTCTTGCCGATATCAGCCGGCTCGCAGCCCATCTCGATGGCCAGGCAGATCTCGCTGATGAGATCGCCGGCATGGGTGCCGACGATGCCGCCGCCGATGATGCGGTGGGTCGTCGCGTCGAACAGCAGTTTCGTGAAACCCTCGTCACGGCCGTTGGCGATGGCCCGGCCCGAGGCGGCCCACGGAAACACCGCCTTGCCGACCTTGATGCCTTCGGCCTTGCACTGCTCCTCGGTCTTGCCGGCCCAGGCCACCTCGGGATCAGTGTACGCCACCGACGGGATCTGTCGCGCGTCAAAGTAGGATTTCTCGCCACGCGCGGCCTCGGCCGCCACATGGCCTTCGTGCACGGCCTTGTGCGCCAGCATCGGCTGGCCGACGACGTCGCCGATGGCGAAGATGTGCGCCACGTTGGTGCGCATCTGCTTGTCGACGTTGATGAAGCCGCGGTCCGTGACGGCGACGCCGGCCTTGTCGGCGCTGATCGCCTTGCCGTTCGGACTGCGGCCGACAGCCACGAGCACAAGGTCATAGAGCTGCGGCCCGGCCGGCGCCTGCGCGCCCTCGAAGCTCACCTCGATCCCGGCCTCGGTCGCCTTCGCGCCGACCGTCTTGGTCTGCAACATCACCTTGTCGAAGCGTTGCGTGTTGATCTTCTCCCAGACCTTGACCAGGTCGCGGTCAGCGCCCTGCATCAGGCCGTCGAGCATCTCGACGACATCGATGCGCGCGCCGAGCGTCGAATAGACGGTGGCCATCTCGAGGCCGATGATGCCGCCGCCGATCACCAGCATCCGCTTGGGGATCGACTTCAGCTGTAGCGCACCGGTGGAATCGACGATGCGCGGATCATCGGGCAGGAACGGCAGCTTCACGGACTGACTGCCGGCAGCGATGATCGCCTTGGCGAACCGGATCGTCGTCTTGCCACTCGCGGTCGTGACCTCCAGATGATGTGGATCGACGAAGCTGCCGACGCCGGTCACCACCTCGACCTTGCGCGCTTTGGCCATGCCAGCGAGGCCGCCTGTCAGCTTCTTGATGACGCCGTCCTTGAACGACCGCAGCTTGTCGAGGTCGATCTGCGGCGCGCCGAACGAGATGCCGTGGTCGGGAAGATGCTTGACCTCGTCGATGACGGAGGCGGTGTGCAGCAGCGCCTTGCTCGGGATGCAGCCGACATTGAGGCACACGCCGCCGAGCGTGTCGTAGCGCTCGACCAGGACGGTTTTCATACCGAGATCGGCCGCGCGGAACGCCGCGGAGTAGCCGCCGGGTCCCGCGCCGAGCACCAGCATCTCGCAGTCGATGTCCGCCTTGCCGGCGTAGGACGATGCGGCGACTGGCGCAGGCGCCGCAGCTGCAGCGGCGGCCGGCGGTGGCGACGCCGCGGCGGGCGCCGCGCTGGCCGCCGCACCTGCCGCCTCCAGACTGAGGATCACCGAACCTTCGCTGACCTTGTCGCCGGTCTTGATCCGGATCTCCTTGACGGTGCCGGCATGCGACGACGGGATCTCCATCGAGGCCTTGTCGGACTCGACGATGATGAGACTGGTATCGACGGCGACCGTCTCGCCCGGCTTCACCAGCACCTCGATGACGGCTACGTCCTTGAAGTCGCCGATATCAGGGACCTTGACGTCGATCAGCTCAGCCATGCCGTTCTCTCCTTCGATGTCAGAACAGCACGCGCCGGAGATCGGCGAGCACGTTGGCGAAATGAACGTTGAAGCGCGCCGCGGCGGCGCCGTCGATGACGCGATGGTCCCAGGACAGCGACAGCGGCAAAGTCAGGCGCGAGCTCCAGGTCTTGCCATCGGCCGAATGCTGCTTCCAGTAGCCCTTGCAGACGCCCAGGATCGCCACTTCAGGCGCGTTGATGATCGGCGTGAAATAGATGCCGCCGATGCCGCCGAGCGAGGAGATCGAGAAGGTGCCGCCCTGCATCTGATCAGGCTTGATCTTGCCTTCGCGCGCGAGCTTGGCGAGGTCGTTCATCTCCTTGGCGATCTCGGGGATCGACTTCTTGTCGGCGTCGCGGATCACCGGCACCATCAGGCCGTTGGGCGTGTCGGCGGCGAAGCCGATGTGCCAGTAGTTCTTGTAGACCAGCGTATCGCCGTCGAGGCTGGCGTTGAACTCAGGGAACTTCTTCAGGGTGGCCACCGCCGCCTTCACCATGAACGGCAGCAGCGAGAGCTTGACACCGCTCTTCTCCAGCTCCTTGTTCATCGTCACGCGGAACTGCTCAAGGTCGGTGATATCGGCCTCGTCATGGGTGGTGACGTGCGGAATGACCACCCAGTTGCGATGCAGATTAGCCGCCGAGATCTTCTTGATGCGGCCGAGCTCCTTGCGCTCGATCGGACCGTACTTGGCGAAATCGACCTTCGGCCACGGCAAGAGATCAAGGCCAGCACCTCCGCCTGCGCTGGTGGAAGCAGCCTGCGGCTTGGCCGGCGCGGCGCCTCCTTTGGCAAAGGCCTCGACGTCCTCACGCAGGATGCGGCCGTGGTTGCCCGTCCCCTTCACCTTGCCGATGTCGACACCGAGCTCTCGGGCGAGCTTGCGGACCGCAGGCCCGGCATAGGCGAGCGCGAAAGCGGCATCGTCGACCGCGCCTGCCGTCGGCGCCGCGGCAAGAGGTGCCGGCGCGGCCACCGCCGGCGTGCTCGCCGCGGCAGGCGTCTCACCTGTTGCCAGCACCAGGATGATCGCGCCCTCACTGACCTTGTCGCCAATCTTGAGCTTGATCTCGCCGACGGTGCCGGACAGCGGTGCGGGCACCTCCATCGTCGCCTTGTCGGACTCGAGCGCGATCAGCGGATCCTCCGCCTTCACCGTATCACCCGGCTTGACGAAGATCTCGATGACCGGAACGTCCTTGAAGTCGCCGATGTCGGGCACGCGCACCTCGGCACGACCGGCCGGCGCGTTCACGGGCGACGGCGGCGCGCTGACCACGGGGCGCGCCTCGGCCTGCGCAGCGCCGGCGTCCTCGAACTGCACGACGACGGTGCCTTCGCTCACCTTGTCGCCGACCTCGACGACGACCGCCTTCACAACGCCCTCGCGCGGCGAGGGAACTTCCATCGTCGCCTTGTCGGACTCCAGCGCAATCAGCGGGTCCTCGGCTTTCACCCGGTCCCCGGGCTTGACGAAGATCTCGATCACCGGAACGTCCTTGAAGTCGCCGATGTCGGGAACCTTGATGTCGATCACACCAGTCATCGCTTTGTCCTCGGCTGGCTGCGTCACAGGGTCCAGGGCGCAGCGCACCCGGTGTCGATCTGATATTTCGCGATCGCTTCCGCGACGATCCCCGGCTTGATGCGGCCGTCGTCGGCGAGCGCCTTGAGCGCCGCGACCGCAACGTAGTGGCGGTCGACCTCGAAGAAGCGCCGCAGCTTGACGCGATAGTCGCTGCGACCGAAGCCGTCGGTGCCCAGCACCACGTAGCGCCGGCCGGCGGCGTGGACGTATTCGCGGATCTGGTCGGGGTAGTTGCGCATGTAGTCCGTGGACGCGATGACCGGGCCTGCATGGCCATCGAGCTGCGCTTCCACCCAGCTCTTGCGGCGCGGCTCGGTCGGATGCAGCAGGTTCCAGCGCTCGGCCGCCATGCCGTCGCGGCGCAATTCGTTGAAGCTGGTCGCGCTCCAGATGTCCGCCGTGACGCCAAACTCCGTCTTGAGCAGATCGGCGGCGGCGATCACCTCACGCAGGATCGTACCGGAGCCCATCAGCTGGACGCGCGGCCCCTCGGCCTTCGCCTCGCCACCGCTCTTGAGGAGATACAATCCCTTGAGAATGCCTTCCTCTGCCCCCTCGCCGGCCTCCGCCAGCGCGGGATGGGAATAGTTCTCGTTCATCAGCGTGACGTAGTAGTAAACATCCTCCTGCGCCTCGTACATCCGGCGCATGCCTTCACGGATGATGGTCACGACCTCATAGGCGAAGGTCGGATCGTAGGACACACAGTTCGGAATCGTCGCCGCGAGGATGTGGCTGTGGCCGTCCTCGTGCTGCAGCCCTTCGCCGTTGAGCGTAGTGCGCCCCGCGGTGCCGCCGAGCAGGAAGCCGCGTGCGCGCATGTCGCCGGCGAGCCAGGCGAGATCGCCGACGCGCTGCAGCCCGAACATCGAATAGTAGATGTAGAACGGGATCATCGGCACGTTGTTCGTGCTGTAGGACGTGGCCGCGACGATCCAGCTCGACATCGCGCCGCCTTCGTTGATGCCTTCCTGAAAGACCTGTCCGCTCTTGTCCTCGCGGTAGTACATCAGCTGATCGGCGTCCTGCGGCCGGTAAAGCTGGCCCACCGACGAATAGATGCCGAGTTGGCGGAACATGCCTTCCATGCCGAAGGTGCGGGATTCGTCGGGCACGATCGGTACGATGTGCCTGCCGATCGCCTTGTCACGCACGAGACTCCCGAGCATCTGCACGAATGCCATCGTGGTCGAGATTTCACGATCGCCGGTAGACTCGAGCAGACGCTGGAAAGCCGAGAGCGTCGGGATTTGCAGAGAGGCGGACTTGCGCCGGCGCTGCGGCAGGCTGCCGCCGAGCTTTTCGCGCTGCGCACGGAAATACTGCATCTCCGGGCTATCTTCCGGCAAGCGGATGAAAGGCACCTTCGTGAGGTCCTCGTCGGCGATCGGCACCTGAAAGCGATCGCGGAAGCCGCGCAGCGCATCCTGCGTCATCTTCTTCGCTTGATGCGCGATCATCTGGCCTTCGCCGGACTCGCCCATGCCGTAACCCTTGACGGTCTTCGGCAGGATGACCGTCGGCTGGCCCGTGTGATTCACCGCGGCGGTGTAGGCCGCAAAGACCTTCTCGGGGTCGTGGCCGCCGCGTGCCAGCTTCCAGATCTCGTCGTCGCTCATGTCGGCGACGAGCTGCTTCAGCTCCTCGTACTTGCCGAAGAAATGCTCGCGGATATAGGCGCCGCTCTTGCTCTTGAAGTCCTGATACTCGCCGTCGACGCATTCCTCCATGCGCTTCAGCAGCAGGCCACTTTTGTCCTTCTCGAGCAGGCGGTCCCAGCCCGAGCCCCACAGCACCTTGATGACGTTCCAGCCGGCGCCGCGGAATACGCTTTCCAGCTCCTGGACGATCTTGCCATTGCCGCGCACGGGACCGTCGAGCCGCTGCAGATTGCAGTTGATGACGAAGATCAAGTTGTCGAGCTTCTCGCGGCCGGCGAGCGAAATCGCGCCGAGCGATTCCGGCTCGTCGGTTTCACCGTCGCCCATGAAGGCCCACACCTTGCGGTTCGCCGTTTCAGCCAGACTGCGGTTCTGGAGATATTTCAGGAAGCGCGCCTGATAGATCGCCAGCAGGGGCCCGAGGCCCATCGATACGGTCGGGAATTGCCAGAAGTCCGGCATCAACCAGGGATGCGGGTAGCTCGACAGACCCTTACCGCCGGTCTCCTGGCGGAAGCTGAGCAGTTGCTCCTCGCTGAGCCGCCCCTCGAGAAAGGCGCGCGCGTAGATGCCGGGCGAGCTGTGGCCCTGCACGAGGATCAGATCGCCGCCATGACTCTCGGTCGGCGCATGCCAGAAATGGCCGAAGCCGATGTCGTAGAGCGTGGCTGCCGACTGGAAGCTCGCGATGTGGCCGCCGAGCTCCGAGCTCTCCTTGTTGGCCCGCAACACGATCGCGAGCGCATTCCAGCGGATGATCGAGCGCAGCCTGTGCTCCATCGCGCGATCGCCCGGGAGCGCCGGTTGCTGATGCAGCGGGATCGTGTTGCAATACGGCGTCGTCAGCGACTGGTTGATCCGGAGGCCTTCGCGGCGGGCCGCCTCGAGCACGGCGCCGACGATGAACTGGGCGCGCGCGTCGCCGCGATGGCCCTTCACCGCCGCCAGGGCATCGAGCCATTCGCGGGTTTCCTGCGGATCCAGGTCGTTCGAGTCCGCACCTGTCATCATCATCTCCACTGCATGCCGGGCCGAAGTCACACGTCGGAAGGCACTGCCGCCCCGGTTCGCGCGGGCGCAATGCTGCACAGGCGAGATCGCCTGGTCGCTGGTCTCAGATGAAGGATGGGCTGCTGCGGGCTGGCATCCGGACGTCCCCTCGCGTTGATTGTTCTGGAG
This sequence comes from Bradyrhizobium ontarionense, assembly GCF_021088345.1. Taxonomy (NCBI): domain Bacteria; kingdom Pseudomonadati; phylum Pseudomonadota; class Alphaproteobacteria; order Hyphomicrobiales; family Nitrobacteraceae; genus Bradyrhizobium; species Bradyrhizobium ontarionense. The sequence goes on from NZ_CP088156.1 coordinate 2,846,928, forward strand.
CTAGCGCTCGTTTGGCAACATCTTTAGCAGCATTCGTGCCAGCCGAGTGGGCGAATTGAGCTGAACCCGCATGTTCTTCAGTTTGCTACCATTTGCCAACCATCACGAGCGCCCGCCGATGGACCGGCCAGCCCCCTGTCTGGACTTTCGGAAAACCGCCTCCATGAGCGCCCGAAAGATCGGACTGGCAGGCAAGCGCGGCCACGTGATCCAAGCGGCTGGCTATGTCCTGGAATGCCCTGCCATAGCCTCGGCAGCTTGACGACGAATTCCAAACGAGGAGCCGGCATCGATGGAGCCCCTTGCGAGCATATCGGGCCAACGACTCACATCGGGCTTTTCGAGAGCCATCCGTGAAGGCGCTCTGACTGTCTGCTCCTCGGAGCCAGCCGCCGGACATTCGACCGGCCCCGAGACACAATCCTTGATTGTATATTCCAGCGGAACATCGCGCGCGCAAAACATCTATCAATCTGTCATCACGACGACAACCAGCCGATGCTATCGCGCCGCCTCTTTCCAACATGATCGAGGGGGATCGACCAATGACACTTCGCTCTCTGGCGGGCGCAATCGCGCTTGGATGCGCCGGGCTGCTCGCCAGCCCGCTGCATGCAGCCAACGGAACGTTCAATACGCTGAGCTACAACGTCGCGGAGACGCCGACGGCCTATAATGGCGGAAGCAACGCGCATTCGCGTGTCATCAGCTGCTATCTGCGCCAATTCGGCATCGCCAACGTGCAGGAGGATTTTCTCTGGCACGCCGCGCTCTACGACACCTGCGACAACCACCCCTACCGGACGCCGACGTCGGGCACCGCGGGCATCGGCGACGGCCTCAACACGCTGAGCACCTATTGGTTCGACGATCTCGATCGCGTCACCTGGACGCAACGCGCCGATTCCGATGCGCTGACGCCGAAGGGCTTTTCGCTGGTCCGCACCCGGCTGGCCGAAGGCGTCTACCTCGACTTCTACAATCTTCACGCGCAATCCGGCACGTCGTCGACCGACCTCGCCGACAGCGAATCCGACGTCGCGCAGATCCTGAGCTACATCGAGGCGAACTCGGCCGGCAATGCGGTCATGGTCATGGGCGACACCAACACGCGCTACACCCGGGCCGGCCAGAACATGTGGGAATTCCTGCACCACGGCTTCAGCGACGCCTGGATCGAAGCCGTTCGCGGCGGCGCCGTGCCTCCGATCGGCGATGCTCTCGTCTGCGGCAGCGTGCAGACGGCGCGGCCGGATTGCGAGATCGTCGACAAGGTGCTGTGGCGCAACAACGGCTTTCTCAACCTGCAGGCGACATCCTATGTCGACCGTCAGGATGCGCTCGACCCGACCGGCGCGCAGCTCTCCGATCATCATCCGATCGAGGTCGACTGGAGTTTCTCCACTGCGGCCAATCGCAGAATGAGCGATCAGTTCGGCGGCCCGCACGGCACGAGCTACAACGACGTGTCCGCGCTGCCCGCCAATCCGGTGGTCAGCAAGCTGACGATCCGCACCGGGAACCGGGTCGACCAGGTCGAGCTCACGCTGTCCAATGGCTACGTGTTCAGCCATGGCGGCAGCGGCGGCACGGCGCAGAGCCTGCCGCTCGGCGGCGGCGAATATCTCACCTCAGTCAGTCTGTGCAGCGCCGAATATCAGGGTCATACGCGCATCTTCTCGATCGCGTTCAGCACCAGCGCGGGCCGCACCCTGTCGGGGGGCGCGACGACATCGAGCTGCACCAGCTATGCCGCCCCGAGCGGCTGGCAGATCGCGGGCTTCCATGGCCGGTCCGGTGACGAGATGGACAAGCTCGGCGTCGTCTACGCGCCGGTCTCCACCACGGCTGCACCCGCGCGGCAGCCGGTCCGCATCGTCAACCGCACCTCTGCTTTGTGCATGGACGTCAATGGCGGCACCATGGCCGACGGCACGGCCGTGATCCAGTGGTACTGCAACGGCAGCGCCAACCAGACCTGGAGCTATGACGACGCGAGCGGCATGATCCGCAGCATGCAGGACCCGCACTACTGCCTCGACAACAACGGCACTTACGGCGACGGCGCGCAGCTGATCATCTGGACCTGCACCGGCAACAACAACCAGCGCTTCCGCTACGATGCGACCGCCGGCACGATCGCGCTGCGCAGCTATGCCGTCGAGGTCGTGAGCCAGAACGGCACCTCGGTCGGCAACCAGTTGCTGACCTCGACGGGCTCGGCCGCAGGCTCGCAGTTGTGGTCGCTGACGCCCTGATCCGGTAACGCCCCTACCGATGGCCCGGCGCCCGCTTGTCGCCCGGGCCATCTCGATATCGGAGCTCTCCATCGCGCATCGGGGCGGCTGTCAAACCGCCGTCACGAAACGCAAACAGAAAGGTGACGACCGCACGACACAAAGCAAGCCGCTTTCGATGATGGATCCCCGAGATCCGGGTAACTGGGCCTTGACCGAGACACACCATACCGCCCTGCCCGACACTGATCTGGTCGGAACCACGCATGCGACCTGGCCGGCCTCGGTCAAAGAAGGGCGGGCTGCACGGCTCTGGGCCATGAAGGCGCTCATCGCCGCCTCCGGCCTCGCCGGGCTCGGCTACGAGATCGTCTGGACGCGCCAGCTCGCTCTCGCGCTGGGGACGGAGATGATGGCCGTGGTCGGCGCCATCGCCGGCTTCTTCGCTGGGTTGGCGCTCGGGGCGTTCATGCTGGACGCCCGCATTCGCCACGCCGCCAAGCCGCACCAGATCTACGCGGTTCTCGAAGCAGTCATCGGACTCTGGGGGCTCTGTGCGATCTGGCTGCTGCCGGCGAGCGCACGCGCGCTGGCGCCGCTGCTGGGGACGGCGCCCTCGCCGGTCCTGCTGTGGAGCGCGAGCTTCCTGCTTCCCACGCTGGTGCTGTTGCCGGCCACGGTCGCGATGGGCGGCACGCTGACCGCACTGGAGCGGATGATGGCCGCGGTGCAGGGCGACGGACCGGTCAGCGCCGGCGTCTATGGCGCCAACACCGCCGGCGCCGTCGCCGGCGCGCTGCTGTCGACCTTCGTGCTGATCCCGACGCTCGGCTTCGCGACGACGCTGCTGTGCCTCGCCGCCGTCAATGGGACATGCGCGCTCATCGCACTTCGCCTCGGCCGGCCGGTACACGTCAAACTGCACGAGACCCACAAGCGCGTGCGTGGGGTCCCTGACATCCGCCTGACTGCGACCCTGTTCGTCACCGGTCTGCTTGGCATTGCATTCGAGGTGCTGGTGGTGCGCCTCGCGGCGCAGATGATGCAGGACACCGTCTACAGCTTCGCCTGTCTTCTGGCGGCCTATCTGCTGGGGACCGCGGCCGGTGGCATCGTCTGGCAACGCATCGGGCGGACGGCGATGTTCGGCAGGACGGCGCTGATCAGCAGCGCCGCACTCGCGTGTCTGGGCACCGCCCTGTTGGCCCCCTTCCTCACCGGTCTGGCGGATCACGCCGCGAGCCTCGGCGTCGCTGGCGAGCTCGGGCTCGCGCTGCTGCTCTTTCTGCTGCCCTCTGTGGCGATGGGTGCGCTGTTCGGCCAACTGATGCAGGACGTCCGCGACATCAGTGGCTCGGTCGGCTGGGCCGTCGGCATCAACAGCCTCGGCGCGGCCGTCGCGCCGTTGGTCGCGGCGCATCTTCTGATTCCGACGCTTGGCACCTGGAAGGCCCTGGTCGTCGTCGCGCTCGGATATCTCCTGCTGCTGCAGCCGCGTCGTGCGGTGCTGGTCCGAGCGGCCGTGCCGGCCCTGCTGGGCCTCGTGCTGCTGTGGATTTCCGCCCCCACGCCGGTGAAGGTGCCGCCCGGCGGCAAGCTGCTGGCGCTGCGCGAGGGGCCGATGGCCACCGCGAGCGTGGTCGACGATGCGTCCGGCGCCCGCTACCTCGAAGTGAATGGTCACTTTCGCATGGGCGGCACCAGCTCGGTGCGGTCCGATTTTCGCCAGGCCATGCTGCCGCTGTTGCTGCATCCGGCGCCGCGCAGCGCCCTCTTCCTGGGTGTGGGGACCGGGGCGACCGTGCTTGGCGGCGCGCAGATGCCGGATCTGACGGTGCGGGCGGTCGAACTGTCGTCCGAGGTCGTGGCGCTGCTGCCCTGGTTCGACACCCCGGCGGCACAACACGAGATGCCACCGATCTCCATTGCCGACGCGAGGCGCTTCATCGTCGCGGATGACGGACGCTACGACGTCATCGTCGCCGACCTGTTTCATCCGGCGCTGGACGGCAGCGGCGCACTCTACACCACCGAGCATTTCGATGCGGTCAGGCAGCGGCTCGCTGCGGACGGCGTGTTCTGCCAATGGTTGCCGCTCTATCAGCTCGACGCGCCATCGCTGCGCGCCATTGTCAGAAGCTTCCTCGCGATCTTTCCCGACGGCTCCGCCTGGCTGAACCATTACAGCGTGCGCACGCCGATGCTCGCCCTGATCGGATCACGCGCCTCGCATCATGTCGATCCCGAACGGCTCGGCCCCCGGTTGTCGGAGCCGCGGCTTCGTCCGATCCTTCACCCTCTCGCCCTGGACCAGCCGATCGACCTACTCGGCCAGTATGTGGCCGGCGCAAAATCGCTTGCGCGCTTCGCCGGTCCGGGACCGCGCAACAGCGACGATTTTCCGTTCGTCACCTTCGACGCCAGACGCAATGTCCGCGCGCTCTCGGCGCCGCCGTGGGAGCTGCTCTTGACCGTCATCGGGCAGGCAAAGACCGATGCGACCGAACTGATCGATCCATCGCAGCGCGCGGCGTGGGACGAGCGTCTCGGCGCGTACTGGCAGGCGCGCAACCGCTTCCTTCAAGCCGGCGCGGCACTGACCGGCGACCCACGCGGGTCGGCGCTCATCGCGGCCGCAGCACCTGGCCTGCTGGACTCGGTCCGCCTCAGCGCCGAGTTCGAGCCGGCCTACGTCCCCCTCATGAGCATGGCGCGATCGCTGCTGGCGTCGGACCGCCGGGCCGCCGAAGGCCTGCTTCGCGCCATCGACGACGCCGCGCCGTCCCGGGGCGAGGCACGTGATCTGCTGTCGCGCGAATTCGGTCAGTGAGCCGGGTCAGGAGGAGAAATTGACGCGGTAGCCCCAGCAGTCGAGATGGTCCGGGATCGCGTTGAAGGCGATGGTGATGCGCTGGTCGCCCTGGTTGCGCGGCACCTCATGATAGAGATAGCTCGGAAACAGCACGAGGTCCCCCGGCTCGGCCTGGGGCAGGACATACTTGCCCGCATTGTAGGGGCCCATGGCTGCCTCTCGCGTGTGATGGCGGAACGAGAAATCAGAACCGCCGGGCGGACGCACGAACACGGTGCGGCTGCCGGGATGCGAGGGCGTCAGATAGAAGATGCCGGAGACGAAGCTGTTGGCATGGGCATGCAGGGTCTGGTTGCCGCCAGTCTCCAGCATGTTGGTCCACATCTCCTTCACGGTCCAGCGCAGCTTCTCGCCGAACAGCAGCTCGCCGAAATCGACCAGCTTGGGCACCGCCAGCTCGGCAATGGCCTGGAACAGGTTGTTGCTGCTGGGATCGGCGACCGCGGTGTGGAACAGCTGTCCGGACCGCAGGTTGCTTTCGATCTTCGAACTGCGGATCGCGGCCACCGCCGCGTCCTTCAGCTCGGGACTCAACAGGCCCGGAGAACGCAACAGAGGAATCGGAAAAAGCGGTTCGATCTGGTCCATGTCTCAACGCCCTGCACTCATCGCAATCGCGGCCACACTGTGCGCAGTTGCATGACAGACGAATGACGGGGCACGCCGCAGGCGCTGCGAGTCCAACCGTCAGCGTGACGGCACTTCGTGCGCCCCGAGGATGTCGAGCCGCTCGCCCGGCTTCAGGCTGTGGTGGCGCTCGCGCAATTCGAGCTTCGCACTCTCGACCTTCTCGAGACAATCGTCGAACTCGCCATTGCCGGCCTCGACCAGCGCCTGCTGGATGTCGCGCTCGGCGAAGTAGCGCGACACGTCGTCGGCCGGCAGGGTCGCCGCTTGCGCGCGCGCCTCCGCAACCGCTGCATCGCAGGTTTCGCGGGTCGGCTCCTGTTCGTGTGCCGACGCCAAGTCGGCCGCGAGCGTGAGGCAGGCGAAGATCAGCGTCAACAGGCGAAACATGGGATGGATGGGCCCGAGGCAGGATGTGTCCGAAAGCAAGAAGCGCCGGTTCGCAAACCGACGCTGATGATGATGGGTCCGGCGGTGCTGCTCCGCCCCGCCGGACCGAGAGAATCAATCAGTCGCGGTTGAAAGCCCAGCGACCCCAGTGACCCCAATGGCCCCAATGATCCCAGTCGTGCCAGTGGTGATGCTCGTGAGCCAGCTTGCGCGCCAGCTCCGCGTTCTTCTCGACCAGCAGCTCGGACGTGCCCTGCGGACGGATGAAGATCGGGTTGGCGTAGAACCAGACGTTCGAATAGGCCTGGACGTCGTAGGTCACGCGCTTGACGCCGTTCACCGCGGCCAGGTGGGTCGGACACGCCGCATCGGTGCAGGCGACGTTCGCGTTGTTGACGTCGAGCAGCGGGTTGCCGGCGCTATCAGACACGTTCGGTGTTCCCGGCGGAATGTTGGTGCCGCGAGCCCGGATGTAGAACGGCGTCTTCCCGGCAACGAACGTCGTCGTGAAGCTCAACCGGGTGGAGCCGTCCCTCAGCCTGAAGCTCCTCATCTTGGTCGCAGGGATCTGCTTGGCGATCTTGGCCGATGGATTGTACACGATGGCAGCACCCGCTACACCCGCGGCATTGGCCACCGCATAGCCTGCAGCCCCCGGCGCGATCGGACCGGTGATGTCACTGGTGATCAGGTCGACGTGGTCGAGAGACGGCTTGTTCAGCGGCTGCTTGACGCCAACCTGCAGCAGCAGCGGATTGTTGAAGCTGTAGGGGCTGTTGTTCGAGGCCGGGACGGTCATCTCCATCTCGAGCGTGACCTTCTCGCCCGGACGCACGACCAGCGTTTCGCCCATCGTCTTCCAGTCGTAATCCCACTCGCCCTTGGCGCGGTACACCATGTCGGAGCCGATGATGTCGGCGTTGACCGAATAGGAGTTGCCCGACCGCATGCCGTCGATGATGGACTGGTGGTTGAACCTGTTCTCGTTCGGCACGTACAGCTTGGTGTATTCGCCCGGCATGAAGTCCGAGGTCGTCGAGGCGTCGCGGGCGCCGAAGGCACCGCGATTGTGCCAATCCGAGCTCACATAGATGAAGCTGTTGCGGCCTTCGCCGAGCAGACCGTCCCACAGGCCGCCGACCTTGGCGGTGTAGACGCCGGCCATGCCATAGGTGCCGCCGCCGACGGCGCCGGAGCCGTAAGACCCCGAACCGCCGGTCAGACCACCCTGAGCCATGTGGCCGGGAGATTCGATGCCGAACGCAACGGTCGGACCGGCATTGTTGAAGTCGCGGAAATGCTCGATGTTGTAGCCGGCCGTGCCGCTGGGATTGAACGGCCCCTGGCGCTCGGTGTGGGTCGGGATCGCGTAGGACTGCAGCGGATGATTCGCCTGCAGCCAGGCAATGCCGGCGACGGCCTTCTGATGGCCCGCGGTGCCGGAGTTGTTGACGTTGTCCTTGCCGGACCAGACCGGGTTGTTCTTGGCGTCGACCGGACCGATCGCATCAGTGTCGGCGCGGTCGAAGCGATACTCGAATTCCGCCATCTTGTCGGCGTTGCCGTAGCCGCGCGGGTTCTGGCCGGCGATCACGGCGACGTCGCCATGTTCGTGGCCGGGCAGGATCCATTCCAGACCTTCGACCAGCACCTTGTCGTAGGTCGAGGTCCGGTCGACGATGATCGGGTATTCGACCTCCTTGATCGACTGCCAGCGCCACATCGTGGCACCGGTGCCGGTGCCGTTCGGCGTGCCCTTCAGGCTGGTGATCGTGATGCCGTCGATCGTCTTGCCGAGCGTCTGGCTCCAGGTCGTCGTGGTGTTGTCGCCCGGAATGTTGGCGCTGGCGTCGCTGAAGCGGCAATCGCGATTGCCCGAACCGCCGTGGTTGCCGAGCGTGAACCAGTCGAGGTCGAAATTGTTGCCGCCTGCAGCCGCAGTGCCCTTGCCGACCGCGCGGTCGATCGAATAGCCGGCCGCCACCGAACCGTCGGTGCAGGTGTTGTGGTTGTGCATGTCGCCGGCGACATAGGGATTGTTCTTGCTCGTCTCGCCCCAACGCTCACCAGCGTCGGCGCTCTGCGACAGAGCCAGCGAAACCGACGCCGCTGTCAGCAGGATTTTCTTGGCAGATGAAACCATATCGTCGCCCCTGAGAATTCAATGAGTTCTAAGACGAAATCAACCACGCATGCCTGATGCGCCACTTTGCTTCGCCGCGCGAACAAACCAAAACTCGGAGACAGTTTGTTGAAGGATTTATTTTCTGTGTCCGCCGCCCCCATCGAATTCGCGAGCGGATCCGTTGCGAAATTTTTGTGACACGGCCGATTGCCCGGTGACAACGACAACGACGCCGTTGCATATACGCGCCGCGCCCGAAGCGCCTTGTGAATTGCAAAGAGAGAATGTCAGCTTCTGCCATGTCGAATGCGGCGCAGACCTTGGATTTGGATGATGCCGCCGCACGCCCCGCTGAACGGGGCGGCAACAGCGATGCGAGTGCCCAGGAGGTCGCGCCGTCGCGAGCCCGTGTCACGGCCCTGCGCAAGCTCGTCAGGGAGCCTCTGCTGCATTTCCTCGTTCTGGGCGGGCTGATCTTCGCAGCCGACTCCGTGCTTCATCCGCCGGCCAGCAACGAAAAGGTCATCACCGTCTCCAAGGCGCTGCGCCAGTCCTTCATCGACAATTTCGACGAGGACAAGCAGCGGACGCCGAGCAGCGCCGATCTGCAGAAGATGATCGATGCCTGGGTGGCGAGCGAGATCCTGTATCGCGAAGGCAAGGCGCTTGGCGTCGATCGCGGCGACGAGATGATCCGCGATCGCGTCGCGTTCAAGCTGCAGCTCCTGATCTTCGACCAGGTGCGCGTGCCCGAGCCGACCGAAGCGCAGCTTCGCGCCTGGTTCGCCGACAATCACGCCCGGTTCGATGCGCCCGAACGCGTCAGCTTCTTCATGACGCCGGCGACCGACGAGGCGACGGCCCGGCAGCAACTCGAGGACATTCGCGGCCAGCGCGAATCCGAGGAGCTGCGCGACCAGACGCGCGTCATCCTCGGACGTCCCGTCGCGAGTCTCGCCGGCGGATACGGTGAGGGTTTTCGCGACGGGCTGCTCAAGATGCCGACGGGCGATTGGAGTCTCCTGCAATCGAACGACGGCTGGCACGTGGTGCGCCTGGATGCGCGCGAGCCGGGCACGCCCGCGAAGCTCGAGGACGTGCGCGACGAGGCCGCCAAGATCTGGCACACCGATGAGACGCGCAGGCAGGCCTGGGATGCCGTGACCCGTCTCAAGGCCAACTATACCATCCGGTACGAACCGTGATCCTGCATCGCATCGCGCGGCTCGTGCTGCTTGCCGCCGCGGCTCTCGCCTTCTGGACGCCGTTGCTCGCCCATGAAGCCACGCTCGGCGTGCTGGAGTTCCGCGAGATGCGGCCCGGTGCGTTCATCGGGCGGTGGACCATGGAGCCGACGGTCGGAGCGAGCCGCGTCGATCTCAGGGTCCCGCCGCATTGTCTGCTTCGCCTGCCGGAGCTCAATTGCGGCGACAAGGGACTGGTCGGCCAGATCACGATCGGCAATCTCGGCGCCGACATGTCGGCGGCGCTGATCAAGGTGATTCCGCTTCGCGGCGAGCCGCGCAGCTACACGATCTCGACGGCCAATCCGGTGGTCACCTTGCTCGGCACGGACGCGCCGACGCTCGACACCTGGCTGGAGCTCGCCAGGACCTACATCAATTTCGGCATCGACCACATCCTGCTGGGCGCCGATCACCTGCTGTTCGTGCTCGGCCTGATCTGGATCGTGCAGGGCGGCTGGCGCCTGATCAAGACCATCACGGCCTTTACGGTCGGGCACAGCGCCTCGCTGGCCGCAACGGCGTTCGGACTGATCGGTGTTTCCGAGCGTCCGCTCAACGCCTGTATCGCGCTCAGCATCGTGTTCGTGGGCGTCGAGATCGTCAAGCAGCAGCGCGGTGAGATCGGGTTGACCGCACGATACCCATGGGCTGTCGCCTTCAGCTTTGGTCTCGTGCATGGCATCGGCTTCGCGAGCGCGCTCGCAGGCCTTGGACTGGAGCGGCGGATCCTGCCGGCTGCGCTTCTCTTCTTCAACGTCGGTGTCGAAATCGGACAGCTCCTGTTCGTTCTGCTCGTCCTCGCACTGATCTGGGCTCATCGGCGGCTTGGCGCGGGACTGCCGCGCTGGAGTGCCGAGCTTCCCGCCTACGCGATCGGCTCCGTGTCGATGTTCTGGTTCTTGGGCCGCCTCGTGCGGGTTCTGGCGGCCGCATGACGATGGATGGGGCAATCATGACCATGCGCAAGGTCCTGCAATCCGCATCGACGATCGCGTTGCTGTCGGTTCTGACGGCGAGCGCGGCTCTGGCCCATGAGCAGACCGGCGTCGGCGGCGGGCTTGCCAGCGGCCTGCTGCATCCATTGACCGGGATCGATCATCTCGTCGCGATGGTCGCGGTCGGCATCTGGGGCGCGCAACTGGGAGGCGTCGCGATCTGGGTGCTGCCGATCGTCTTTCCGCTCGTGATGGCGCTGGGCGCAGTTGCCGGGATCCTCAAGATTGGGCTCCCTCTCCCCGAGCTGGTGATCGCGCTCTCGGCGCTGGTGCTCGGACTGGCCGTCGCCCTGCGCATTCGCGTCCCGTTCGCGGCCGCGGCAGCGATCGTCGCGGTGTTCGCGATCTTCCACGGCCACGCGCACGGCGTCGAGCTTCCCTCCGCGGCGAATCCGCTGGCCTATGGCTGCGGCTTCGTGGTCGCGACCGGCCTTCTCCACGCCTGCGGCATCATGATCGGAGCGCTGGCGCGCTGGCCGGGCGGAGAACGGGTCATCCAGGGCGTCGGCGCGGCCATCGCCGCGCTCGGCGGCTACTTCCTGGCCGCGAGCCTCGGAGCCATCGCATGATTTGCCGCGTGAGAACGCTGCTGCTCGCAGCAACGCTGCTGCTGACGCAGGTCCAGATCGCCGACGCTCACATCGTATCGGCCCGGCTTGGCGACTTCTACGCCGGCGCGCTGCATCCCCTGCTGACGCTGCAGGACGTCGTCGTCTGGGCCGCGCTCGGCCTCCTGGCCGGCACGATGGGGGCTGCAAGCGGACGATGGCTCGTCGTGGTGTTTCCGCTCGGCCTGTGCGCGGGACTCGCGCTCGCGGTGAGCGCGGGTGTCGCTCCCATGCCACCGATCATGGATGCCGCGACAATCCTCATTCTCGGACTGCTGTTGGCGGCATCCTTGCGCATTCCCTTGGCGCTGCTTTGCGCGATGGCATTTGCCCTCGGCGTGATGCGCGGCGCGGCCAACGCCGGCGAACTGCTGCCGCAGACCGATCGCCTTCTCTATGCGGCGGGGCTTGCCTGTGCAGGCTACGTCGTCATCACCCTCGTGATGGCACTCGCGCTGACCTTCAGACGTCCGGACACCGAACCGGCCTCGAACTGGCGCGGCATCGCCGTCCGCGCCGTCGGTGGCTGGGTGGCTGCCGTCGGCCTGATGATGGCGGGACTATCGCTCGCATCCTGAGCATGCCTATGCTGCGACGATCGAAAATCGCGAATCCCCGGGCTGCGTGACGAACGCCATCAACATCATCTGCATCCTCGTGCTGCTCCTGGCCGGCGCCGGCCTGATCTGGACGGATCTACGCGACGGCATCCTTCCGGACTGGATGAATGCGCTGGTTGCTGCGAGCGGCTTCCTCCGAACGACGGCGCTCGCTGATCTCCCGCAAGCGCTATGGGATGGCGGAGCGGCCGTTGCTGTCGGTATCACGCTGCTGGTGCTGCGCCATCTCTACGCGATCACGCGCGGCAGGCAGGGATTGGGCCTCGGCGACGTCAAGTTTCTGATGGCAGCGACCCTCTGGGCTGGTCTGTCGGGGCTTCCGATCCTGCTGCTCATCGCCACGACCACGGCGCTCGCGGCGGTTCTCGTGCTCTCTTTGACCGGGCGGCGCATGACCGGCCAGACGGCTCTGCCGTTCGGTCCGTTCCTCGTCATCGGCCTTGCCGGCGCGCTCCTGGTCCAGAACGCGGGCGATCTCGCGCTTTTCTAGCTCAGACCAAGCGAGGCGATCCTCAGCGCGAACGCCGCGCAACACGCTCTCGTCCAGGCGGGGCTGGCGCCACCGTCGGCCCCGACGCGACCTCGCCGTCGGGCGTCTGTCCGATCTGCGGCATCGGCAAGCTCACCGTCTCGCGCTCCTTCTGCAACATGGCCTCGCGGGGCTTCAGGGCATGAAGCAGCCACCCGTCATGCGAGGCACCGACGCGCAATCGCAGTGACGTCTGCGACGATGGATCGACGAAGATACCAAAGCTTTCCTCCTCCCCGATCACCGTGCCGACCAGTTGCAGGTTGGGCCGCTCCGGTTCTCTCGGCGGAGGCGGCGGCGCGCGCATTACCGTGACGGGGGCCGCCACCGGCGGCGGTCTGCGCGACACCGAGAACAGCGGACGGTCGCGCGTCGCCGCGAGCGCGGCGATCGGAACGTCCCACAACGGATTGGCGCTCTTCGCCGTCGCTTCCGGCACAGTCGACACCGTCACAGGCGCCACACCAACCGCCGGTGGCTCGGCATCCCGGCCTCCGGGCGCGGCTTGCAGCGGCGCGGCTGGCTCAAGACCTTCCGCTTCCGCCCCCCACGCCCGGCCGAGCGGGTCGCAGGCCACGCACGCAACAGCCGCGGCAACGATGAGTGAGCTGACGAGCGACCGCATCATACTTTCCCTTGCCATTGACCCGAGACGGTCACCAGCACCCTCAGCCGCCCCGCTCCACTCGCTGCGGCGGCCAGCGGCTCCTGGACATGCAGCTGATCTACGAACAGGAACGGCAGTCCGGCTTCGATGTCATAGAGCAGCTGTTGCAGCGCCGGCTGATCGAGCTCGCAGCTCGCGACAACGCTGATGACGCTTGCATTCGCGCGCGCTGGCGGGAGATCGACCTGGGTCGACAGCACGTTGCCGCCGACCTTGGCAACCGCCTCCGTAAGGCGCTGCACCAAAGCCGCGCCGGCGATGGTCACCGTACGTCCTTCGACGAACACCGATCCTCCCGGCCCCGTCGGGCCACTGCCGGCCAATGCGCCGCCCTGCTGTTTGCGCCCCGCGAACTCCGCCAATTGCGCGTTGGCATCGTTGAGCTGTTCACGCTTGGCGAAGAGGTCGAGCACTGCCGCGCTGCCAAGCCAGATCAGCGCGATGATGGTGATGGCGTAGAGCGCCGCAGCCGATGCCGGCGAGCTCACGAAGATCCGGCGCAGCGATGTCGACCAGTTCATGCCCGGTCTCCGAAATAGGCGTTGATGCGCGCCTCGATATGGAAACGTTCTCCCGCTTCTCCGGCGGTTCGAGTCGTCGGCGCGTAGAACGTCGCGCGGCTGAATTGCGGCGACTGCTCGATCAGTCGGATCAGTGCGGGCGCGTCCTGCGTCACGCCGGAAATCTGCAGACGATCATTCTCGACGTGCAGTTCGATCACGTAGGTGCCATCCGGCAGGATCTGCGACAGCGTATCGAGGACGATCACGCTCGCCGGGCTGGTCTGCTTGCGCTTGGCGAGAAGCCCGTCCGCGGCGGTGGCCCCGATCGCGGGCCGCAAGGCCGTGCGCAGCCGCGTCACCTGCGCCTGCGCGTCCTCCAGTTCGCCGCCGAGATACCCGCCCATCAACATCGTGGCCATCAGGAGCACGGCGGTTGCCGCTGCCACCGACAGCCAGGCGAATTTGAGCACGCGTCCGAGATCGCGACCGCCGGCGAGTGCCGAGCGGAGCGACGCCTTGAAGATCTGGATCGGCGCCGTATCGGGTAAGCCATCGCCGGCGAACACCACGATTTTCGCCGCGCCAACCTCATCGGCGAAGGCCAGCAGCGGTTGGACCAAGGCGCGCGGCGTTGCCGCCAGCGTCAGCGCGATCCGGTCATTGCCTGCGGCGCGCGGGACGTTGAAGCCATAGAGCGCCTGATCGAGGTTCCACGGCGTCAACCGGCCGATCTGTGTCCGGATCATGCCGTCCAGGAACGGCTCGGCCTGCTTCGGAAAGTCGAGAGGGCGGACCAACACGTTCTCGGCCGCCAGTTGGACCTCCAGCGAGCAGCCGCGAAGAAGCCGCAGCCACTCCGGCGAAAGCCCGCCGCGCGGGCTTCCTTCGGCAAAATTCATGATGGTTTGCGGCAGCGCCGGTTTGCCCTTCGCCGGCGCCTGCACCGTCAAGACCACACTGTCCGGCCGATCGTATTTGACCCGGACTTGCGGCCGGCTGAGCTGCCGATCGGCGACCGCTTCGACCGCGGTGCCGACGGCAGCCGTCCACACCGTCAATCCTCGTTCGAGCGTTTCGGTCAGCTTCATGGCATCCGCCGCGCCTGGAGCGCGCTCCTCGGTTGCGGTCCTTCGTCCTGCCGCGCGAGCAGTCGATACGGCTCCTCGCCTTCGCCCGGGATGATCACCGCGCTCGCCGCATGACGCAGCCCGCCCGCCGGACCGACGACGACGTGGAGCCGATAGGCCTTGCTCTTGCCCTTGGCGGCGTCCTTCGCAGCGGGCCCGAGCGTCTTGGCAAGCGTATCCGCATCCTGTGACAACGACGCCCGCGCGTTCAGGAAATCCTTCAGGATCAGCGGCGTCATACCCGGCAACGCCGCAACGACCTCAGGCGCGGCGATCGTCGGATCGATCCCGGGAGAGCCGTTGAAGACGGTGACCGATGGAAGGACCCGCTCGATCAGCGACGCGGGAATGCCGAGGACGAGCGCGAGTTCGCCGACATGCGCGAACGGAGCCAGGCGCGGAACCCGCTTGAGACCGGCCGCGGCATAGCGCGCTTCTTCCGCCTGCGCCTTCGCGGCGTCGGACGCCTTGGAGCGCCACGCGACCACCCGCTCGGCATAGTCCTTCGCGGCGTCCCTCTCGGTCCCCGCCGCGACGAAGAGATTCTCGAGCATCTCTTTCGAGGCGGTATTGAGATCGATCCGCGCGGCTTCGTTCACGAACGAGACCGCTATGTCGTTTCCCCCGAGTGTGAGGCGGAAGCCGCCCTGCCTCGGCCGCTCCTCCTCCTTCATCAGCAACAGGCGATAGGACGACAATTCGATTCCCGCCGAAATCAACGCATCGGCCTCGACCGCCTCGTCTTCGAGCCGCAGCAATCGCGCCGAGCTTCCCAATTGCTGCGAAACGACCACCACGAGAGCGGCGAGCGCCGCAAGCATCCACAAGGCAGCGATGAGGATGAAGCCATCCCGTGCGCTGCTCCCAGGAGCAGATCTCTTGCTGAAAGAACGCACCGGCATCAGTCGATCGGCTCGATTTTGTTGGGCTTCGGCGGCTCCGCCGCGGCCGGCGGGTTCGCATTGCCGCCCCCGCCTCCATCGACGGCGGCGCCGCCCGGCGTATCGACTTGAATGCGGACCGCACTGACGAGAACGGGGGCGCCGCCACGGCTCTCATCATGAACGGTCACGCGCACCGCGACTGGCAGCTTGTTGGCATCGCGCCACTCCGTCGTCCACGCCATTGAACGATCGGCATAGGCGAACGACATCCGGAACGGTGCAGACAGCAGCACCACGGGATCTGCGAAGCGGAAATGCTCGGCCGAGGGCTGGCCGACGGGGACCGGCTCGAACGTAGCGCGCGATCGCAGCACGGCGCGCTCGCTCCTCGCCCCTCCCTCTCCGATGCGCACCACGTCGAGACCGTGTCCGGCGTTGGGACCGATCTCGGTACGGACGAACATCGCCGAGAATTCCTGGCCCACGAACAGCGGCCCCTTCTGCTCGCGATTGGCCGGTATGAACTGGGCCGCGGCGAAATCATCTCCAACCCGGCGCAGCGCCGCCGCCACCATCTCGGCGCGTTGCACGCGATCCAGTCCGCGCTTCCAGGCCGGCAGCCATTGCGACGTGACCGCCAGCAGCGCCGACAAGACGATGCCGGCAATGGCGAGCGCGCCGAGCGCCTCGATCAGCGTGAAGCCCGCCTCGCGCGAACGATCGGATCCGATACTCATCAGGGGGCCATCCGTGCAAGCCGGACCGTCTGCACGTCGGCCACAGCGCCGGAGCCGGTTCTCACGTGCAGGGTGACGGCCTCCGGAACCCATCCCTGCTGCCCGACCGGACGCTCCCAATCGCCGCCGAGCGGGTTGATCCGCAGCACCACCGAACCCGAGCCCGAGCGCTGATCGATGATGCCGGGCTGCAGCCGGCTGCGATCCGCCAGCGCGGTTGCAAGCGCGAGCCTCATGTCCGTGATGAGGGTGACATGCTGTTCGAGCTTGCGGACGCCGTTTGCATTGCGCGACACCACGGCACCGATCGCGACGATCGACACGCTCACGACGGCCAGCGCGACGAGCACCTCGATCAGCGTGAAGCCGGCCTGGCTCCGATCAGCCGTCCCCCGGTCAGCCATTGGCGAGCGAGCGCGAGACAATGTCGATCCTCCCCGTCAGCCAGTTGACCCTGATCTCCAGGCTCAGATCGGCGCGAGACAATGTGATCGCGCCGCCGCAGGACAGGCCGTCGGGGAAGAAACTGATCGTGGCCAGCACCGGACGGTGCTGGCAGCTGCGCGGCAGCGTCGCCTGAAAGGCGACATCGTCGGGCAGCTTCAGCACGGCCGCGCCGCTGCCGGAGCCGATCACACGCCGCGTCGTATCGATCTGCGTATCCACGCGCGACCCGTTGCGCATCGATGAGGCGCGATCGGACTTCAGGAGTGTCACGGCCTGCAACGCATAGGCCTGCAGCCGCGGCCGCGACGTCTGCCGGGGCAGGTCCGGCAGCGCGACGGACGCCAGCAGCGCGACGATCGCGAGCACGCAGACCATCTCCAGCAGGGTAAATCCACGCTGGCCGTTTCCACTCATTGCGCAGCGCTCGTCTGCGTTCCGAGCATGATGTCGGCCGCCGTGCCACTGCCGCCTTCCTGGCCATCGGCCCCGTAGGACAGGATGTCGTACGGGCCGCGTTCGCCCGGGGCGCGATAGACATAGGCCGTATTCCATGGATCCTTCGGCACGGCGCCGCCTTTGAGATAGGGTCCGTTCCAGACGTTCAGACCGGCCGGCCGTTGCGCCAGCGCCGCAAGGCCTTCCGAGGTCGAGGGGTAGCGGCCGACGTCGAGATAGAAGAGATCGAGCGCCCCCGAGAAGCTCTGCAGCTGGATCCGCGCGGCCTTGGTCTTGGATTCGCTGAGATAGTTCAGAACGCGGGGACCGATCAGTCCCATGATCAGCCCGATGATCGTGATCACGACCAGCATCTCGACGAGCGTGAAGCCGCGCTCGTTGTCGCGCCGCTGCTGCGCGCCGGCACGCCGATTCAGTGCTGCCGGTTTGGTCTGCATGTCCAGGCTCATAGTGTTCTCCTTGATGTCCGGTCAGCCGACGAGTTGCGTCACGGACAGCAGTGCCGTCATGATCGAGACGATCAGACCACCGACCACGACGCTGATGAGCAGAATGGCCGCCGGACCGACGATGCCGACGACACGGTCGAGTCCGCGCTGCAGCTTGGCTTCATAGAACTCGGCGATCCGGGTCGAGAGCGTCGGCAATTGCCCGGTCTCCTCGCCCAGCCGCAGCATGCGCAGGGCCATCGGCGGCAACATGTTGTCGGCCGACAGCGCCTGGGACAGCTTGCCGCCGTGACGCACACGATCCGCGGCCGCCGACCATGGGACGCGCGACGATGTCACCGCCATCACGTCGACGAGGATGCGCAAGGCGGCGCTCAGATTGACGCCGCAGCCGAGCAGCAGGCCGAGATTCCGGCAGAACAGGCTGGTCCGATAGAACATCAGGATGCTGCCGATCCCGGGTAGCAGCGCCACGACGCTGGTCAGAGCGGCGCGAACCGCGGGTTGACGGAACAGCCACCAGCCTGCTGCGAGCAGCGCCGCGCAGCCGACCGTGATCGCCGCCGCATTGGCGCGCATGACGTCGGACAGGGTCATGAAGAAGCCGAGCGCGGTATCGGCGCGACCGCCGAAATCCCTCAGCACGGCAGAAAAATTCGGCAGCACGGCCACGAGAAAGAACAGCATCACGCCGATCGCCGCGAGGAACACGAAGGCGGGGTACTGCATCGCATCGGTCAATTTGCGGCGCGTCGCCTCCGAGCGCTCGCGTTCACCGGCCAACGCCGTCAGCACGTGATCGAGCGTCCCCGATGCCTCGCCGACGCGCATCAGTGCAACATACATCGGCGAGAACAGCTGCGGCTGCGCCGCCGCGGCGTCGGCGAAGCTCTCACCGGTCATGATGGCCGCCCGCAGTCGGGCCACCACGGAACGGAGGCGGCCGATATCGGAATCGCTCGACAACAGGTCGAGCGCATCGTCGAGCCGCGCGCCGGCCTTGAGCAGCAGGGCCAGATCGCGCGTGAAGGTCGTCACTTCGGCCGTGGATGGTCCCCCGAACGACAGGCCCCGCGACGAAGCCGTGCCGGCCTTTTTCTCCTCGACGGTCTCGATGGGCAGTAGCTGAAGATACGAAATGCGCCGTTCGACCTCGCCGCGCGACGGCGCCTCGAGCGAACCGACGACGATTTCGCCGGATTGTGTCAGCGCGCGATACTTGTAGCTCGGCACGATCCACCTCAGCGCGCGACGAGGACACGAAGCAGCTCGGACGCCGAGGTGACGCCGGAGCGGCACTTGGCGATGCCGTCGTCGAGCATCGTCGTCATGCCTTCCTGGATTGCAAGCCGATCGATCGCGAGACCGTCGGCGCTGTCCGCGATGAGTTCGCGCAGGTTGCTCGTCAGTTCGAGCAGCTCGAACACGCCGACCCGGCCGCGATAGCCGCCCTGGCCGCATCGCTCGCAGCCCGTCGGATGCCAGGTCGTATCGCCGGGGGCGAGGCCGAGGTGACCAAAGCGCGGATCGAGGCGACACGCCTCTTCGTCGAGCGGTGTCGCCGTCTTGCAGTGGTCACAGAGCTGGCGCACCAGGCGCTGGGCAATGACGGCGCGCAGCGTCGATCGCAGCAGATAACCCTCGACGCCAAGATCGAGCAGACGCGGCACGGCCGCCGCTGCGGTCTCCGTGTGCAGCGTCGTCAGCACGAGATGCCCGGTCAGCGCCGCGTGGACAGCGACATGCGCCGTTTCGCTGTCTCTGATCTCGCCGACCATGATGACGTCGGGATCCTGACGCACGAAGGAGCGCAGCGCGCTGGCGAAGGTCAACCCGATCGCCGGCTTGATCTGCGACTGGTTGATGCCGGGGATTTCATATTCCACAGGATCCTCGACGGTCAGGATCTTGCGCTCCGGCGTGTTGAGCATCGACAGCACCGTCGCGAGCGTCGTGGTCTTGCCGCTGCCGGTCGGTCCGGTGATCACGATCATGCCGTGCGGCAGCGTGATCAGACGCCGGAGCGCCGCGTCGTCGCGCCGCGACAGCCCGAGACGGCTCGCGACGAGCTGCGAGCGATCCTTCGGCAGGATGCGCAGCACCGCGGACTCGCCGTGCTGGGTCGGCATGATCGCAACGCGGACATCGATCTCGGTCCGTCCTGCGCGAATCCGCGCGGCGCCGTCCTGCGGCAAGCGCCGTTCGGCAATGTTGAGGCCGGCGACGATCTTGATGCGCGAGATCACGGCCTGCGGCAGCACGCCCGCGGGCGCCACGATCGGACGCAGCAGCCCGTCCACTCGCAGCCTGACGACGAGCCCGGTCGAGAACGGCTCGATGTGGATGTCGCTGGCGCGCATCTCGACCGCCTTCTCGATGAGGTCGTTGACCGCACGGACGACAGGCGCGCCGCTCGCGAGATCGCGGAGACTCTCGATGTCGTCGTCGCGGAGTTCCTGGGCCGGCGATATCTCGGCTTCGTCGGCGCCACCGAGCCGCTGGTCGAGAACGACGGCGACATCCTCGTGGGACGCGACCTTGAAGATCGTGCCCGGGCCGAGCACCAGTTCAGCCGCCCTGCGCACGGCCTGATCGGTCGGATCGGCCATCGCAAAGACGGCTGCTCCCTCGGACGTCGTGTAGGGATAGCCGAGCACCTCGCGCAGGAAGCGGTCCGAGAACTCCCCCACCGCGGGCGTGGCCGCCATCAGCTCGCGCACAGATACGCGTTCAAGACCGGTGAAGCCGGCGGCCTCCTCGGCAAAGACTTCGGCGGTCAGGCCGAACTTGTCCCAGAGCATGATCTGAGTCTCGCCCGCAGCCCCGCCCTCGCCCGGCGCCTGTGTGTGACGCTGTCGAAGATAGGCATGGAATTGGGTCGACAGTGTACCGCTCATGGCATGATCCGGATGATGCCCCGTGCCGGCACATCGTCTCGGCACCCCGCAGCTGGCTACCGGTGTTATTGATCGCGAACATGACGCCTGTACGAATGCTGATGACGCCGACATTTCCGACACACCGGCCGCGCAAAGGTAAGCCGCGGCGGTCGGATATACATAAGTGTCATATTGGACCGCTATGCAGGCGGCGCGGTCCGAACGTGGCGTCTTCCTGTTCGACCGGTCAACACGAGTAGATCGGCAAGTCCATGTTTGGTATCGGCAATCGAAGCCAGTCCGCTGCGGTTGCTCGTCACGCCCTGTTGCTCGCGACCTCGATCCTGCTCGCGTCCTGCAACATGGCGACCCTCGGCTCCCAGGCCAGCGCACCAGCGGACGTCGACGTCATCGACAAGGTTCGCTCGCTCGATATCCTGCCGCGCGACGATCGGCCGGTCGCATCCATCCAGGGGCGTCCGGAGGTTGAGCGCGCAACCGCGCGGACCTACCAGGGGACCATGGTTCAGGAGGTTGCCGAGGTCAGGCCGCAACCGGCAGCCGATGGCAAGGGCTACGACCTCAACTTCGAGAACACGCCGATCGCACAGATAGCAAAGGTCGTGATCGGTGACATTCTCGGCGCGGGCTACTCGATCGATCCCCGGGTGCAGGGCAGTGTCAGCCTGGTCTCGGCCCGACCGGTCCCGAAGTCCGACATCCTGTTCGTGCTGGAGAGCGCCCTTCGCCTGTCCGGCGTCGTGCTGGTGCGCGATGCCGGCGGCTACAAGCTGACGCCACTCGGCGACGCCATCGGCGCCGGACGCGTCGATGGCGAGGCCGCCCGCGCCGAACCCGGTTACGGTGTATCGGTGGTGCCGCTGCAATATGTCGGCGCCCAGACGATCCTCAAGCTGATGGACAGCTTCGCCACCCGCGCCGGCAGCGTCCGTGCCGATGCCACCCGCAACCTGTTGCTGATCCAGGGCACCGGAGCCGAGCGACGGTCCGCGATCGAGACCATCCTCAGCTTCGACGTCGACTGGATGCGCGGCCAGTCCGTTGGCATCTTTCCAGTCAGCAATTCGGCGCCGGAGCCTCTGATGGCCGAGCTCGAGAAGATCATGGATGCCGGCGAGAACGGGCTCAGCCAGAACCTGGTGAAGCTGCAGGTCGTCAATCGTCTCAACGCGATCATGGTCGTGACGCGCAAGCCGGCGCTGCTGCAGACCGCGGCGACCTGGATCCGGCGTCTCGATCAGGCCGACTCCGGACGCACCAGCGTTCACGTCTACCGGATCCGCTACGGTGATGCCCGCCAGCTGGCGAAGGTCCTCTCGGACATGTTCGGAGGCGCCGGCTCGTCCTCCACCGACGGCGCCGACGGCCAGACTGCGCCGGGATCGGACGGCACGACGACATCCGTTGCCGACCGGCTGTCGTTCAACACCAATGCGGGGGGATCGTCGAGCTCCGGCGCCAATCCTTCAAGCCGGGCTCAAGGCGCAACCGGTCAGACCGGAATGCAGGCTTCGAGCACGTTGTCGTCGTCCAGCAGCGCACCGACCTCGACGGGGCTCGAGCCGCGCACCGGTGGTGGCGGCCAGGCGCTGATGCCGAACATCCGTATCACGCCGGACACGGTGAACAACTCGCTGCTCATCTATGCCGACCGCGAGAACTACCGGATCATTTCCAACACCCTGCAGCAGCTCGACCAGCCGGTGCTGCAGGTCGGCATCGAAGCGACCATCGCCGAGGTGACGCTGACCAACGAACTGTCCTACGGCGTGCAAGCCTATCTTTCGAGCAAGGTGCTCGGCCTCGGCACCGACAAGGGCTCGATCACCAATACGCAAGCGACGTCGGTGGCCACGGCCACGACATCCGCGGCGACGACGGCCTTGATCAACCGCGCGCTGCCCGGCTTCAACTTCCTGATCGGGCACGAAACCTCGCCCAACATGATCCTCGACGCGCTCCATACCGTCACCAGCGTCAAGGTGCTCTCCAATCCCTCGCTGGTCGTGATCAACAACCAGACCGCCACCTTGCAGGTCGGCGACGTCGTGCCGGTGTCGACCGGCAGCGCCACCGTGCTGTCGTCGAGCAACACCGTCGTCAACACCATCGACTATCGCAACACCGGCATCATCCTGCGCGTCGTGCCGCGGATTGCCGCCAACGGCAATGTGCGGCTCGAGGTCGAGCAGGAGATCAGCAACGTGGCTGCACAATCTACCGCGAGCCTGACGCCGACAGTGTCGCAGCGCAAGGTCAAGAGCGCGATCTCCGTCGCCAACGGCCAGACCGTATTGTTGGCCGGCCTGATCAGCGAACAACAGACCGGCAATCGCAACGGCATTCCCGGCTTCGACGAGATTCCCGTCCTTGGCGATACGTTCTCGCATCAGGACAAGAAGGGAACGCGGACCGAGCTGATCATCTTCATCCGGCCGCAGATCATCCGCGACGGCAGCGATGCCCATCAGGTGGCCGAAGAACTGCGTTCCAAGCTCCGCGGATCGGTCGGAGCCAGCATCACGGATGATTTGCGTGTCCGCACCAGCCGCTGACCCCTGCCACGCCCGGCTGACGAAGCGCGGCGTTTTCGTCCTGCTCTGTACATGCGTGCTGCTCGGCACGGCATTGTCTCCCGCCGGGGCCAATTCGATCAGCACCGCACGCAGCGCCTATGCGCGCGGCGACTTCGTGCGCGCTGTCCGCGTGCTGACGCCGCTCGCGCTGCACGGCAATCCGCAAGCGCAGGCGATGCTCGGCTTCATGTACGAGAACGGCTTCGGCGCGCCTCAGGCCTACGATGCGGCGAGCGACCTCTACTGCCGCGCGGCCGCGGCCGGCAATCCATTCGGCCAGGCCATGCTCGGACTGATGTATGACAAGGGACACGGGGTTCCGCAGGATGTCGTGCTCGCCTACAAATGGCTCAACCTCGCCGCCGGGCACGCCGGGCCTGCGCAACGCAGCTACTACCTCCGTCTGCGCAATGCCGTCGCCTCGAAGATGTCGAGCGACCAGATCGCGCAAGGCCAGGCGCTCGCGCTGAGCTGGGCCCTGGGCCAGTTCTGAGCCTGAGGCAACGCGTCGTGGCCCCTGGTCTGCGCAGCGCGGCGCGTTTCACAAAACCGCATTAAGACCGACACCACGTTGCAATTTGTTGCCGCGATACATTGTCGCAGGCGCGGCCCATCAGAAGGTGCACGCGCCAGCCACCCTACTCCGTCCGGAGAAGTCATGACCAGAACAGTCACGCGGTCCAAGGCGTTCGCCCTTGCGACCACCGCCATCTTCACCGCGACCAGCGTCGCGCCAGCCTTCGCCGGAACGGCGACCAGCACGCCGATCGAGCACGTCATCATCATCGTCGGTGAGAACCACACCTTCGACAATCTGTTCGGCACCTACAAGCCGAAGACGGGACAGAGCATCGACAACCTGCTCAGCAAGGGGATCGTCAACGAAGACGGCACGCCCGGCCGTCACTTCAACAAGGCCGAGCAGCGGATCGGCCGTGACGAGGTGCGCTACACCGCCGAGACGGCGTCGACCGGCGCCTATGCGACACTGCCGCAGCCTTACACCACTTATGGCATCGGCCTGCCCCAGAACGTCCTCGACACCCGCTTTCCGGCCAATCTCCCCAACGGGCCGTACCAGATCTCGAAATACGTCACCTACGCCGCCTACACCGGCGATCCCGTGCATCGCTTCTTCCAGATGTGGCAGGACATCGACGGCGGCAAGCACGACAAGTTCGTGTGGGTCGAACAGACCATCGGCACCGGCTCGAACGGGCAGCCTTATCCGGCCGGCGGGTTCAACCCGATGGAAGGCGCCATTTCGATGGGCTTCTACAACATGAATCCGTTCACCGACACCACCGGCAAGGCGCAGCCCGGTGATGCCCCGTTCTTCAAGACACTCGCCGACGACTACGCGATCAGCGACAATTATCACCAGGCCATCATGGGCGGCACCGGAGCCAACTTCCAGTCCCTCGTGACCGGCCACGCCGCGTTCTTCACCAACCCCGAGACGATGAACGGCGCTCCCGCCGTGCCCTACGCCAACCAGATCGAGAATCCGGATCCGGTCGCCGGCACCAACAATTACTACAAGCAGGACGGCTACAGCGGCGGCTCCTACGTCAACTGCTCCGATCCCAGCGCGCCGGGCGTTGCCGCCATCAACGAGCAGTTGTTCAGGAACGGCGTCTACAACAACAACTGCGCGCCGAACCACTACTATCTCGTCAACAACTACAGCATGTTCTGGAACCAGACCAGCGCGAAGCCGAATGCGCTCGGTTCAGACAAATTCGTGCTCCCGCCGCAGAGCGCGCCCACTATTGCCGACGTGATGACCGCGAAGGGCGTCTCCTGGAAATACTATAGCGCCGACCGTGGCGATGATGCCACGACCTTCGCGAGCAGCGTCGATGGCGTGCCGCTGCTGTTCCATTCTTATTGCGGCATCTGCGACCCGCTCACCGGCTTCAACAAGATCATGAAGAACCCGGCCGAGGAAGCCAAGCTGCAGAACTACGGCGCCTTCATCAAGGACGTGCAGAACAACACGCTGCCCGCAGTGTCGTTCGTGCGTCCGTTCGAGGCGCTCGCCGGCCATCCGGCCGATTCGACCACGGACCTCTATGAGAAGTTCCTCGAGGCGCTGATCAATCGCGTCAAGGCCAATCCGCAGATCTGGGCCAGGACTGCGATCTTCATCACCACCGACGAAGGTGGCGGCTATTACGACTCCGGCTACATCCAGCCGGTGGACTTCCTCGGTGACGGTACGCGTATCCCCTTCATCCTGGTTTCGCCGCTGGCAAAGAAGGGTCATGTCGACCACACCTATTACGACCATGTCTCGCTGCTGAAGTTCATCGAGCGCAACTGGCGGCTTCCGACGATCTCGGCGGTCAGCCGCGACCGGCTGCCCAACCCGATCCACGATCGTGACGACAACCGCTATGTGCCGAAGAACCGTCCGGCGATCGGTGACCTGATGAATCTGTTCGCCTTCAGCGACGATGACGGCGATCATGACCATGACGGCCACGGACACCACCACGATCGCGGCGACGACGGGCACGATGGCGACCGCTGATCGATTGCTGAACATCCTGCAATCAGCATGACGCAACAGAACAAGAGCCCGCCGCCATTCGGCGGGCTCTTGCGCTTCCACGGCGGCAACGCACCCGATCCGCGTCATCGTATATCCGTCAGGTGATTGTCAGCCGATCGTCACGTCCCCGTTATCGACGCTCCGCATCGTCGCGCGGCCGCTTGCTTGAAGCGGCGCGTTGCAACCGAGGTCTTTGGGGGATCTTGCCGTATGTCATTCCGATCATCATTCAAATCAGCCTTCCACGAACTGCTCACGCTGTCCGTGACGGTGTCATTGCTCTCGTTCGCCGCTGCGGCGCCAAGCCTGGCGCATGACGACGATGATGACGACAGCTATACCATTGGCCTGTGGGGCGACCTACCCTACTCCACGCTGCAGGCCACCGTCGGCGTTCCGAACCTGATCGCCGACATGAACGCCCACCGGCTGAAGTTCACCGTCCATGATGGCGACCTGAAGCAGGGCTCCAATTCGGCCTGCGACGCCGCGCTCTATGCCCAGGCTCTCGCCTTCTTCGGCAGCCTCGAGGCACCGGCGATGTTCACACCCGGCGACAATGACTGGGTCGATTGCGACCGTCCCTCGAACGGCGGCTTCAATTCGCGCGACCGGCTCGACTACGAGCGCAAGGTGCTCTTCTCGACGCCGTTCTCGCTCGGACAACGCAAGCTGCGCCAGGAGGTGCAGACTGATCCGCTGTGCCTCGGCGCCAACGGCACCAAGGTCGGCTGCGTGGAGAACCGCCGCTGGACGGTGGGTCGCGTGACCTATGCGACGCTCAACGTCCAAGGCTCCTGCAACAATCTCTGCGATACCAATCCCGATCCCGACGAATACAATGCGCGCAACGCCGCCGTTATCCTCTGGATGCAGCAGACGTTCGCGGAGGCCAAGAAGCGCAACTCCGCCGCCGTGATGTTCGTCTCCCAGGCCGACCCCGGCTGGGACCTCTCGGACGCCACCCGCGCGCCGCTGCGCGATCCCAAGACGCTCGCCGAGACCGACGGACAGCCGGACGGCTTTGCGAGCTTCCTGACCGCGCTGCGCACCGAGGTCGAGGCGTTCCGCAAGCCGGTCGCCTACGTCCATGGCGATTCCCACTACTTCCGGATCGACCAGCCGTTCCTCAACAGCGCAGGCCAGCGGCTGGAGAATTTCACCCGCGTCGAAACCTTCGGCGACAACCAGGGCAACGGCAACAACGACGTGCGCTGGGTCAAGGTGACCGTCGATCCGCGCAGCCGGGACGTGTTCGCCTATCAGCCCGTCACGGTGCCCGCGAACCGTACCGCCGTGCCGGCACCGACCCGGAACTAATACCCGCCTGACGATCAAGTCGCCCGGCCCCGAGGCTGGGCGACTTGTCCCTCCTCACGCGCCCGATCGAGGCCGACTCGCCCTGACTCTGGATCGATGCCACCTACGTGAAAGTGCGTCAGACCGGCCGCATCGTTTCGGTCGCCGCGATCGTCGGATTGGCGTGAACAGTGACGGCCGCCGCGAGGTTCTCGGGATGATCGACAGAAGCCGGCGCCTCATCAGCAATGCCGTCGAGTTTCACCAGACGCTTCGGTCGCGAGCCCGAACTGGGCGTATTGCGGACCGCCTCGGTCAGCATCTGACGGAGTTCAGCCTTCGTCTTGTGAGGTTGTCGCGTACTCGATTTTTGCCATTTTGCCATTGATCTTATATGGGGATGCCCGCGCAAAATGCCACTTTTTCACTCAAGATCGGGATTTGCGACGCTCCAATCAGAGGCGGGAACGGGAGAGTTTTCTCCTCTTGAAAGACGAGATAGCTCCGGCCGGCGCATATCACCGATATCGGGCAATCGTCGCGCCCCCGGGTTAACGGCCGCGCCTTAGCAGTCCACCAAAATGAACGCTGCGGCTATCGGAGACGTTCATAAGCAGGCGGGCGCGCAGAGCGTCCGCCTGCAACGGACTGCGAGCGGAGATTTCTTGCGGCGATCTCATGCCGCAGGCGTCTGCCTGATCTCCACTCGGATCGGAGTCGGATCGAAACCGTTGCACGGGTTGTTGACCTGCGGACAATTCGAGATCACGAACAGCACGTCCATCTCGGCGGTCACGTCGACGTAGTTGCCCGGCGACGAGGGGCCGTCGAGCACGGTGAAATTGCCGGATGGTTCGATCGGCACATTCATAAAGAAGTTGAGGTTGGAGACGATGTCGCGCTTGGTCAGGCCGTGCCGCGACAGCTCCAGGATGAAGTTCTCGCGGCAGGCATGCAGGTAGCGCGTCGCCTCGCCGAAGCGCACGGCATTGCTCTCGCAGGAGCAGCAGCCCGCCGAGGTATCGTGGCGACCGCAGGTGTCGGCCGTGATCTGTGCCATCACCCGGCCGCAGTTGGAGATCAGCCGCGTGCCGAGCTCGAGATAGGCCGAGCCCTGGACGCGCAGGGTGTCCTGCGCGCTGTAGCGCTCGGCGGTGTCGCCGGCGACGTAGATCAGCGCGTCCACCGCCTGCTCGCCCTCGCTGTCGATGATGCGCAGAGTCTGGCCTTTCTTCAGTATCCGTGACCAGGGCTGCTCGGCGGGAATGTCGAAGGCATAGACGAGGTCGTCCTGATCGGTCGGGGACATGATCACGCTCCTCAGGCGAACAGCTGATCGGTGAAGGCGTAGGCGCGCAGCGCTTCGGGCGACGCCGTGCGGCAGACGTCGTCGGCCGCGGGCGGTGGCAGCCGGTGCCGGATCAGCGTGATCGGCGTGGTCGCTGCCGGCCGCGCCGGATCGAGCGGATGGGCGCAGTTCGAGACTGCGACGATCAGGTTCATCTCGGCGCGCAGGTCGACGAAATCGCACGCGCGCTTGCGCTCGCCATGCCAGACGAAGCGCCCGGTCGCATCGGTCGTGACCGGCGCGAAGAAGGTCACGCAGGGCGGGATGTCGCGCACGCCGAGCCCGATCTTGGCGGCTGCCGAGATGAAGTTCGCCTGCGTGTTGCGCGTGACCTCGCCATAGGCCTTGAGCGTCGAGTCCGCCGTCGAGCCGCCGACCAGGAGATCATGGGCGCCGGAGGTGTCCTCGATCATCGACAGCAGCACTCGTCCCATGTCCGACAGGATCATCCGGCCCTTCGACAGCGCCGCGCTCCATTGCACCTTCACCGTATCGGCGCAGTTGATCCGCTCGCACGGATCCTCGTTGCGCCACGCAAGCAGCGACGCGCTGGAGCGTCCGAGATCATCGCAGATGCGCAGCGCCTCGCCGCGCGACAGCCGCACGGTCGCGTGCCAGCCGGGCGGCACCTGCTCGGTCTGGACGATCGCGTCCTTTGTGATCGGCGCGCCATCCATCGCCGTCGGCGCCGGCAGCTGCTTCAGCTCCTGTCCCGCCGCGCGCAGCTCCTCGTAGCGGCGGCGATTGGCGGCGGCCCGCTGTGCGTTGCCCTGCGCACTCATGCGTCGGTCACCGTGAAATGCGCCTCGACCGGCTGTCCGGCCTTACCGTTGATCGGCAGGATGTCCTGCGGACAGGCGGAGAACGCGATCACCAGATCCATTTCCGCGCGCAGCCGGACATGGCCGCCGGGCACCGGACGCGGCGGCGCGGCAAAGCCGAGCGTGCCGTCGGCGTCCCACGGAATGTTCATGAACAGATTGAGCGGGCTCGGCACCTCAGGCGGCGTCAGGCCGAGCTCGGCCATGCCGGCGAACAGGTTGTCAGTGCAATTGTCGTGATGGCCCTCGTGCCCGAGAAACGCGTAGCGATAGCGATCGCAGGCGGCGATCAGCGTGTCATGAATGCCGCCCGAGGTATCCTCGACCAGGGTGAGGATCGGCCGGCGCTTATTGGTCCTGAGCACGTCGCCTGGTCGCGGCACCAGGTGCAGCGAATGCGCGCGGGTGTGCTCGTTCGACATGAACTCGGACAGGTCGGCGCGATTGAAGGCCCAGGTGTCGACCACCTGCTCGCCATGAGTATTGATCACCGTGACCACCTGGCCGGCGGCGACGAAGGCCGCCTTGCCGCGGCGCGCCGGAATCTCGATCGGATCCATCGCAATCTCCCTCAGGGCTTGTAGGCGACCAAGTCGATCTCGACGATGCCGCCGCGCGCGAGATCGCAGACGCCGATCGTGGTCCGGCCGGGCCGGTGCGCATCGTCGAAATGGCTGGAGAAGATCGCGTTCATGGCGGCGTAGTCGCGCTTGAAATCGGTCAGGAAGATGCGCGCAAACACGACGTTCGCAAAGCTCATGCCGCAGCCCTTCAGCACGCGCGCGAGATTGTCCATCACCTTGCGGGTTTGCGCCTCGATGCCGTCCGGCAAAGGTAGCGAATCGTCATCAGGATCGGTCGCGAGCTGGCCGGTGACGAACAGGAACGGCCCGGCTTGCACGGCGTGGCTGTAGGGCGTGACCGGCTTCGGCGCATCCGGGAGCAGATGGTAGATCGGATCCATGGCGTGTTCCCTCGCTTTGTTGTGGTTCATCCGGCGGCGTAGCGCTGGATGAACTGCCGCGCGCGCTCGGTGTCCGGGTTGACGAAGAAGCGCTCCGGCGGCCCGGTCTCGACGACATGGCCGCGATCGAGAAACAGGATGCGGGTAGCGGCGTCGCGGGCAAAGCCCATCTCATGGGTCACGATCACCATCGTGCGGCCCTCGCGGGCGAGCTCGCGCATCACCACCAGCACCTCGCCGACCAGCTCCGGATCGAGCGCGCTGGTCGGCTCGTCGAACAGCAGCACGTCCGGCCTCATCGCCAGCGCGCGCGCAATGCCGACGCGCTGCTTCTGCCCGCCGGACAGTCGCGCCGGGAACGCATCGCATTTGTCGGAGAGTCCGACCTTGGCGAGCAGCGCCATCGCCTCCTCGCGCACTTCGGCCACGGGGCGCTTCTGCACCTGCACCGGCGCCTCCATCAGGTTCTGCAGCACGGTCAGATGCGGCCACAGCGCGAAATGCTGGAACACCATGCCTATCCGCGTCCGGACCCGCGACAGCTCGCGGTCGGACATCACGACGCCGCCATTGTTGATGCCGATGCGCGCGCCATTCAGATAGATCTGGCCGGCGTCGGGCCGCTCCAGCCAGTTGATACAGCGAAGCAGCGTCGACTTGCCGGAGCCGGACGGGCCGAGCACGCAGACCGTCTCGCCGCGCGTCACCGTGAAGCTGATGTCGGAGAGCACCTCGAGCTCGCCGAAGCGCTTGGAGATGCCGGCGACGTCGAGCACGGCCATGTCGTCGGTCATCCCAGCTTCCTTTCAGCGCCGCGCCGCCGCGAGCCGGTCGATGCCGCTGACACCCGCCTCGATCACGAGGCAGAGCCCCCAATAGAGGAACACGGCAGTGATGAAGGCGGCGAACGGCACGTAGTGGCGCGACTGGATCGAGCTCGCCGCATGCGTCAGCTCGGGCAGCGCGATGATGGTGAGAAAGGCGCTGTCCTTGACGATCTGGATCATCTGGTTGCCGATCACAGGACCTGCGGCGAGCAGCAGCGGCGGCAGGATGATGCGGCGGAACAACCGCGCTCCGGAGAAGCCGAAGGCGACGCCGGCCTCGAGCGGCTCGCGCGGCTGCGCTACCCAAGCGCCGCGCAGGATCTCGGCGAGATAGGCGGCGTGATAGACGGTCAGCGCCACCAAGCCCGAGCTCCAATTGTCGAGCCGGATGCCGAACGACGGCAGCCCGTAATAGACGATGTAGGCGAACAGCAGGAACGGCACGCAGCGCATGCCATCGACGAACACGCGCACGGCGAGCGCCAGCCAGCGCTGCTTCGACATCAGCGCCGGCGTCAGCACGAAGGCGATCACGAGGCCGGCGATCGCCGACAGCACCGACAGGATCGTGGTGTTGCCGAGACCGCTCAGGAGCAGATCCCGCTCGCTCCAGACGATGGCGAAATCCCGGATCATGCGGCCTCGGCTGCGAGCTGGCGCCGCTCGATGAAGCGCTGCAGCGAGACCAGCGCGAACACGATCGGCGCATACATCGCGATCGCCACCAGGAACGGCGGCAGCGGCTCATAGGTCTCGGCGCCAATGCGCACTGCCGCGCGGGTGATGTCGACGACGCCGACCACCGCCAGCACCGGCGTGACCTTGATCAGCAGCGACATCTCGTTGACGAGCCCGGGGAGACTGACCCGGACGATCTGCGGCAGCACGATGCGGCGGAAGCGCAGGCTCGCATGCATGCCGACGGACTGCGCGGCCTCGTACTGCTCTTTCGGGAAATTCATCAGCGCGGCGCGCCAGACCTCGCAGTTGAACGCCGAGGTGTTCATGACCAGCGCAAGGACCGCAGCCGACACCGGGCCGATGGCGATCCCGACATTGGGCAGCGCGAAGAACAACAGCAGCAGCAACGTCACGAGCGGCGTCGCGCGCAGCACCGAGACATACACCGCGACCATGCGGGCGACGACGGGAACGTTGGCCCAGCGCAACAGCGCCAGGCCGAGCCCGATCGGGAGCCCGATCAGAATGCCGACGAAGGACAGCGTCACGGTGACGACGGCGCCTTGCAGGATGGCCAGCACGTCGGCAGCGCTCATCGACGTCGATCCCTGGCGTGACCAAATGGTCGACGCCATGTGCCGACCGTTCGCACACGGCGCACGGTCACCTCTCTCTCGAGTGGACCCGCGCGAAGCGATCTGCAGCTGCACATCGCCTCTACCTCACCTGCGATATCAGAACTCGGGCTCGAACATGACCGGCAGATCCGGGAAGGCCTCGCCGAACCACTTCTTCTGCAGCTCGGCGAACCGTCCGGTTTCCTTCTCCTTGGCAATGAAGCCGTTCAGGAATTCCACGAGCTCGGTGTTGCCTTTGGCGACCGCCCAGGCCGGATACGATTTGCCGGAGACCGGCTCGCCGACCGCGAACACGTTCGGCTTCTCGGCGACTAGCGCCTTGATGTTGATGATCGTGTTGACGACATAGTCGACGCGGCCGAGCGCGAGATCCTGATAGGCTTCGGGATAGGAGGTGTACTCGACGACCTTGCCGAGCTTGCCGCCCTCCTTCTCGAGCATCGACGCCAGCTCGGGGAGCCGACCGAGCAGCGCGCTGCCGGCCTGCACGCCGACCGTCTTGCCGCTGAGATCCTTGATCCCGGAGATGCTCTTGTCGTCCTTGCGCTTGACGTAATAGTGCGTCGCATCGGCGATCGGGCTGGTGAAATCCAGCGACTTCTTGCGCTCCTTGGTGATGATCGCCGCCGTGATGGCGACGTCGTACTTGCCGGTAGACACGCCGGCCAGGATGCCGGTCCAGGGCAGGATCTGCTGCTTGATCTCGAACGGCGCATATTTGCGCAGATCCTCGATCAGCTCGTTGTCGAAGCCGGTCGGCTTGCCGTCCTTGACGAATTCGAAGGGGCGAAAATCATCTTCGGTGGCCACGATCAGCCCGCGCTTCTTGATCTCGTCGAGGCTACCGGCCTTGGCGCTGAACGCCGCAGGCAGCGTCAGCGCAGCAGCCAGCAACGCAAGGGCTGCTCGCCGAGACGGCGGCGACAGGCGGGGAAACGAAGGCTTGGTCATCTCGTATCTCCTCACATTGAACTGATCAATCGAAGCTGAAGCCGTGCGCGCGCAGATAAGGCGGGAAGGCCGCGCCCTCGGCCTTGGCGGCCTGCCGCGCCTTGTCCTCCGACCAGCCGTAGAACGCGGCCTCGCCGAACTCGGCATTGCCGCGCTGTTGCTCCTTCGGAATCGCGTGCCGCGCATCGCGCCGGCGATCGTAGTCGTCGATCGCCGCGGGCAGCGTATCGTCGCCGTAACGATCGGTATGGGTGGTGATGCTGCGTGGCAGCCGCAGGCTGACATGTCCGTCCGCGGCGGGGTAGCCGAGACATAGCCCGGCGACCGGAAACACCAGGTCCGGCAACTCGAGCACGGCGGCGACGGTGTCGATCTCGTTGCGGATGACACTGATCGGACAGGTGCCGAGCCCGACAGATTCCGCGCACAGGATCATGGTCTGCAGCGCCAGCGCCGCATCGACGGCGGCGTTGAAGAAGCCTTCCAGGGTGCCGTTCCTGACCGGCTTGCCGCGCAGCGCGCCGATCCGCTGCAGCCGCCGTGCGTCACCGAGAAAAACGAAGAACACCGGTGACGCCCCGATCCATGGCATGCTCGGAAACAGCTTGCCGATCGCCGCCCGTTTCCCGGCATCGCTGACGCGCATGACCGAGGCCTGCTGGAAGTCCGACTTGGCCGACGCGCTCAGCGCGCAGGCGACGAGCAGGTCGAGCAACCCCTCTTCCGGCATCCGGTCGCTGTAGCGGCGCACCGTCTTGCGCGAGAGCACGCCGCGCAGAAACTCATTTGTCTCGACGCCGCCGCCGTCGGGACCGCCGTCACCGAAGCGCGTCGCAATGGCGCCGGCCTGCTCGGACATCACGGCGCCTCTCTCACATCGCGTGCGACGCACCACTTCGAACGGACGCCGTTGGCCAGAGCAATGATCGGCGGATCCCGCCGCAGCACAGATCGCATCGCTCAACTCCACGCGCAGCGACACCGGTGTCGCCGCCCCAGATTCGTATCGCCCCGGCGCTGATGCGCAGGGCTATTGTTGAGATGGTCAGCAAGGGACATGCCAGATCTTGTTCAGGCATCTCACGCGGGATGCTTGTGCACCCGCTCACACCAATGTCTCAGCCTCAAATGAGCAGCCAAATGGGCCAGTTGCAGACAAAACGCCGCAGCGCCGAAATGCGGAGCATGCTTCGTATTTGTTACGGCGAGCGCCGCGTCCCGACGCCGCGCACCGGCGACGCGCTGCTTTTCAGGCAGCACCATGCCCATTATCTAATCGAGCCGATCGCCGTCGAGCAGATCAGTCGGGCGATCGTGTCGCATCGAGCCTTTGCCCCTGCGCCTTGACGATCGCCTGCATCATGGCAATGAACCGCGTCTGATCGGCCTTGGTGAGATCCGCCACCGTCGCAAGATGCGCCGCCCGTGCCGGCCGCTCGATCTTGCGCAGCAATGCCACGCCGGAACGGGTCAGACGACAGGTCCGCGACCGCCGGTCGTGCGGTCCGACGCTACGATCGACGAAGCCGCGCGCCTGCAGACGCTTCAGCGCGCCTGTGGTGGTGGTCCGGTCGAGCGCGATGTCCTGGGCCAGCGCAGTCTGGTCCGCCGTTCCCCGTTTCGCCAGCGCCGTCAACAGGCTGTACTGTAGCGGCGTGATCTCATAGGCCGCGCATTTCTCCTGGAACAGCGCGACGTGGATCTGATGCAGCCGCCGGATCAGATAGCCCGGGCGCTGCTCGAGCGGCCACGATGTCTCTGCTCTGGGCTTGTTCCTTCCAGCCATCGAACGGCTCCCGCATAAGCGCTCATCACGCTGCATCAATTTGAAGCTGTCTATGGCACGGATCTTGATGTAATGCGAAGCATGCTTCGTAAATCGGTCGGCCCGTCATCTGTGCCGGCTCCTCAAGGAAGACTTTGACCGGGACAAACACATTGCCCGGAAAGGAGACCTTGCATGTCCGTGAGCGCCACATTCGATTTGCTGCTGCGCGGCGGCCGCGTCATTGATCCGGCCTCCGGCATCGACGGACTGAAGGATGTCGCCATCAGCAATGGCCGCATCGCCGCCGTCCAATCCGATATCCTGCCGACCAGCGCCAAGAACGTGATCGACGTCACCCGCCAGCTCGTGCTTCCGGGACTCATCGACACCCACGCCCATGTCTATCAGTACGTCACCGGCCGCTTCGGCATGAATGCGGACATGGTCGGCGTGCAGTCGGGCGTCACCAGCCTGATCGACCAGGGCGGCCCGTCCTGCATGACGCTGCCCGGCTTCCGGCACTTCATCGCCGAGCCCGCCAAGTCACGCGTCTATGCGTTCCTGTCGGCCTATCTGGTCGGTGGCCTCGAGGGCCACTACTACCCCGATCTCTATCGGCCCGACTGCGTCGATATCGAAGCGACGGTGAAATCCGCGATCGCCAACCGCGACCTCGTCCGCGGCATCAAGGCGCATGCCGAGATCGGCGGCTTTGCGCGCTGGGGCATCCGCGTGATCGAGATGGCCGCCGAGATCGGCCGCCGCGCCGAGCTTCCGGTCTATGTCCATTTCGGCCAGCTGTGGGGCCTGCCCGCGAGCGGCACCAATGGCGAGGACGTCGACACCATCCTGGAGCGCGTGATCCCGCTGCTGCGTCCGGGCGACGTGCTGGCGCACCCGTTCACCCGGCATCCCGGCGGCTTCGTCAACAGCAAGGGCGAGATTCACCCTGTCATCCAGGCGGCGCTCGATCGCGGGCTCAAGGTCGACGTCGGACATGGTAGTCATTTCTCCTATCGTCTGGCGCGCAAGGCGATCGCTTCGGGCATCGTCCCCAATACGCTCGGCGCCGACATCCACGGCTACAACACGCACGTGCCGGCGCCCGCGGGCACGCCGGACGAACCTGCCGACGACGAAAATCATCCGTTCGCCGGCCAGGCCAAGTTCAGCCTCGTGCAGGCGATGAGCTCGATGGTCGCGCTCGGGCTGACGCTGGAGCAGGTCGTGCCGATGGTCACGTCGAACCCCGCTGCCATGCTCGGCCTGTCCGATCAGATCGGCGCACTGCGACCCGGGATGGTGGCCGATGTCAGCATGCTCCAGGAGAAGAACGGGCGCTTCGTGCTCCGCGACAACGAGAAGACCGAGGTGATTGCCGACCGGCTGCTGCAGCCGGTGTTCTGCCTGCGCGCCGGCGTCCGACATGACGCGACGGCGCCGATCCTGCCCGCAGCGGTCGCGGCCTGACGTGGCCGCCCCCGTGCCGGCCGTCTCCGATGACCGCTCTCCGCGGGGAGTCGGCGCGCGGCTGCTGCGCAAGGAAGACGACCGGTTCCTGCGCGGGCGCGGACAGTATGTCGCCGACATCAGGCTGCCGGGTCTCAAGGACGTGGCCTTCGTGCGCAGCCCGATGGCGCACGCCAGGATCAAGGCGATCCATATTCCCGCTGAGTACCGCGACGTCGTCTTCATTGCCGACGACCTCGCCGGCATCAAGCCGATCCGCGCCGTCTCCGGCCTGCCCGGCTTCAAGATCTCTGAGCAGCCGGTGCTGGCGATGGGCAAGGTGCGCCATGTCGGCGAGCTCGTGGCGATGTGTGTCGCCCGCACCCGTGCCGAGGCCGAGGACATTGCAGCGACCGTCGAGCTCGAGCTGGAGCCGCTGCCGGCGGTGCACGACATGCGCCTGGCGCGCGAGCCGAGTAGCGCGCTGGTGCACGAGCACTGGGGCGACAACGTCTTCCTGGAAACGATATTCGAGGTCGACATCGCGTCTGCGCTGGACGCGCCGATCAAGGTGACGCGCGAGATCTCGACGGCGCGCCAATGCATGGCGCCGCTGGAGGGCCGTGGCGTCATCGCGACCTTCGATCACCGGCTGGATCAGCTGACATTGCACACCGGCTCGCAGATGCCGCACATCGTGCGCAACGGCCTCTCCGACTGTCTCGGCATTGAGCAGGGCCGCATCCGCATCATCGCGCCCGACATCGGCGGCGGGTTCGGCCACAAGGGCATCCTGCTGCCCGAGGAAGTGTGCCTGAGCTGGCTCGCCATGCACAAGGGTTGGACGGTGCGCTGGCTCGAGGACCGGCGCGAGCACCTGAGCGCGAGCGCGAATTGCCGCGAGCATGCCTATCACATCACGGTCTATGCCGATCGCGACGGCCGCCTGCGTGGCATCGACTGCGAGGCCATTGTCGATTCCGGCGCCTACTCGTCCTATCCGTTCTCGGCCTGCCTCGAAGCAGCGCAGATTGCCAGCATCCTGCCGGGCCCGTATCGGATGCCGGCCTATCGCTGCCGGACCTATTCGGTCGCAACCAATAAATGTCCGATCCTGCCGTATCGCGGCGTGGCCCGCACCGGCGTCTGCTTCGCGCTCGAGCTGCTGCTCGATGCCGTCGCGGTCGAGGCGGGGCTCGAGCCTGGAGAGGTCCGGCTGCGCAACCTGGTCCAGCCGCAGGACATGCCGTTCGACAACATCACCAACAAGCATTTCGACAGCGGCGACTATCCTGGCGCGCTGCAGCGGGCCCTGGCCGCGATCGATGTCCCCGCCGTCCGCGCGCGCCAACAGCGCGGCGAGCCGGACGGCCGGATGATCGGGACCGGCGTATCAATCTATTGCGAGCAGGCCGCGCACGGCACCTCGGTCTATGCCGGCTGGGGCATCCCGATGGTGCCCGGCCATGAGCAGGCCACAGCGCGCCTGACGCCCGACGGCGGACTCGAGCTGCGCGTCGGCGTTCATTCGCACGGCCAGGGGCTGGAGACGACGCTCGCCCAGGTCGCGCACGAGATCCTCGGCGTCGATCCCGGCATGATCCGTGTCGTGCTCGGCGACACCGCGATGACGCCCTACTCGACCGGGACCTGGGGCTCGCGATCGATGGTGATGGCCGGCGGCGCTGTCGGCACCGCCTGCGCGCAGATCGTCGCACGCGCCACGCGCATCGGCGCCAAGCTGCTGCAGCTCCCGCCCGAGGCAATCGCATGGCGCGAGGGCCGCGCCTGCGGCCCGAACGGCAGCGTCAGCCTCGCCGAGATCGCCCACACCTGGTACCGGCGGCCGCAGGATCTGCCGGCGGACGTCGACCCGGCCGGCCTCGAGGTCACCAGCGGCTACAAGCCGGTGCGCGACAGCGGCACCTTTTCCTATGCGGCGCATGCGGTGACGGTCGCCGTCGATCCGGATCTCGGCGAGGTCGAGCTGCTCGATTACGTCGTCGTCGAGGACGGTGGCGTGCTGGTCAATCCGATGATCGTCGACGGCCAGATTCTCGGCGGCCTGGCCCAGGGCATCGGCACCGCTTTGTACGAGGAAATGCCGTTCGACGATGCCGCGCAGCCGCTCGCGACGACGCTTGCCGACTATCTGCTGCCGGGTCCGACCGAAGTCCCCGAGCCGCGCCTGATTCACATGGAGACGCCGTCGCCCTACACGATGTTCGGGGTCAAGGGCATCGGCGAAGGCGGCGCGATCGCGCCACCGGCCGCGATCGCCAACGCCGTGAACGACGCGCTGCGGCCGCTCGGTGCTGAGCTGATGCAGTCGCCGCTGTCGCCGCGCCGGATCGTCGCGGCGGTGCTGGCGGCGAAACAGGCCCAGGCGAGTTCGCCGTGAAGGCCGCATCTTTCGCCTATGAGCGTCCCCACAGCGTCAGCGCCGCGCTTGACCTGCTCGCGAACGCCAACGGTGGGGCACGGATCATGGCCGGCGGGCAGTCGCTCGGGCCGATGCTCAATCTGCGTCTGGTGCAGCCGCAACTCATCATCGACATCGCCGGGCTCGCCGAGCTTCGCACGGTCGACCGCGATGGCGCCGATCTCGTGATCGGCGCCTGCCTCACCCATGCCGACATCGAGGACGGCCGCATTCCCGATGTGACGAATGGCGTAATGCGGCGGATCTCTGCTGGAATAGCCTATCGCGCCGTGCGCAACCGCGGCACGATCGGAGGTTCGCTCAGTCACGCCGATCCGGCTGCCGACTGGGTGACGACGCTCACAGCCCTCGGAGCCGGCGTGCGGCTGACAAGCGCGGCAGGACGACGTGACCTCGCCGTGGCGGAGTTCATCCAGGGCGCGCTGCAGACAGCATTGCGTCCCGGCGAACTCGTCACCGCGATCCGCCTGCCGGCGCTTCCGCCCACGGCGCGCTTCGGCTACGCCAAGGCCTGTCGCAAGCCCGGCGAATTCGCGCATGCGATGGCAGCCGTCCTGATTGAACCGGACAAGTCCCGCAGCCGAATCGTGATCGGCGCCATCGACAGGACGCCGATCGTCGTCGACGATTCATCCCTGTTCGGCGGAACGCTCACTAATCTCAAGCAACAGTTCGATCGCGACCTCGCCGACCGCCTGCTGATGCGGGCTGGTGTGACCGATACGGCCGACCGGCACATCCACGTGACCGTGCTCGCGCGAGCGATCGCGGAGGCCGCCGCGTGACGACGATCCAGCTCAGCGTCAACGGCACGGCCACCGAAACCACGGTCGAGCCGCGCACCCACCTCGCGGACCTCCTGCGCGATCAGCTCGACCTGACCGGGACCCATCTCGGCTGCGAGCACGGCGTCTGTGGCGCCTGCACGCTGCTCCTCGACGGCGCTCCGGCCCGCTCCTGCATCACGCTCGCGGTGGCCTGCGACGGTGCGACCATCACGACCATCGAAGGCCTGGATGAGGACGAGATCGCAGCCGAGCTTCGCGCGGCCTTTGCCCGCGAGCATGCCCTGCAATGCGGCTACTGCACGCCCGGCATGATCATGTCGGCGCGCGATCTCGTGCTGCGCCTCGACAGCGCGGACGAGCAGGCCATCCGTGTCGGCTTGAGCGGCAACCTGTGCCGCTGCACCGGCTATGTCGGAATCGTACGCGCCGTCCGCGCCGTGATCGAGGCGCGGCGGCAACGAGGCATCGCGGCCGCGATCGGCGCCGGACGCACATCGCTCGGCCCTGTGGGATCGCAACCGGCCGCGATCGCGACCACCACGTCGTCGGCGCCGCGAGCAATGCGTGAGATGGAGGCTGACCGGAACGTTGCAGTAAGGACGCTCGATATTCCCGAGGCTGTGCCCGCCAAGAGCTTCGACGCATCGTTCATTGTGAACGCCGCGCCTGCGCAGGTGTTTGCGCTGTTCGGAAACGTCAGGACCCTGGCCGCCTGCTTTCCCGGCGCCACGATCACGGACATCCCGGCCCCCGATCGCATCGAAGGCGAAATCAGGGTCGCCCTCGGCCCTCTCGCGGCGGCATTCCGCGGCGCCGCGCGGATCGACCGCGACGAGACGAACCTGTCCGGCAGGCTCGTCGGCATGGGCCATGATCAGCGCAGCCGGACATCGACCTCCGGGCAGATCAGCTGGCGCATGGTTCCGATCGACGAGGGCCGAGCGACCCGCGTCGAGCTCGCGATCGGCTACAGCCTCTCCGGTCCTCTGGCCCAGATCGCGCGCGACGGTTTCGTGCGCGATCTGGCGGCGCGCATCACGACAGTGTTCGCGCAAAACTGCGACAAGCACCTCAACGGCGCGACAACCCAGGCAGCGAGCGAACAACCGCAGCGCCTCAACGCGCTCGCCTTGCTGCTCGACGTCGCACGTACGCGCCTCACCGTCCTCGCCCGGCGCCTGCGCCGGCAATGAGACTGCCACTCGCCGAATACCGTGAACGAGCGCAGCTTTGCGTCGCCAAATAGCTCGGGAGGCATGGGAGTTGAGATCACTTGGGCCAACGATGCGCAGGGTGTGAAAAATCTCTGCGGCGCGACCAGACGAAAGTGAAGTTGTCGTCGCCCTCGATCTTGACCGGCATCCGATAGGCGCACGATCAGACCAGATGGGGTGAGCTGGTCTGCCTAGAAGAATAGCGCCTCATCGATTTCACCTTGTTGCGGCGCCGGCGCGCCCACCGAGGGTGCCGCGAGGCCCACGCGCTGTAGAAAGCCGAGATGGACGCCCCTCTCGCTCGCCATTGTGTACTGCGCATAGAGACCATCGAAGACGTTCCCAGCCTGCACCTGATCGTCGTACGCTAAGCCCGGCCGCGCGCCGGCAGGAGGAGTGAAACTCCTGGCGACCTCCGGAAGCCAGGCCGATTTTTTGCGCAGCGCGCCGAGCAGAGCCTTCGCCTCGGAGATCAAGCCATCAAATTCGCCGCCGCTCTGGATCAGTCGCGTCATAACCGCGCCGATCTGGTCGCTCTCGGACTCGATGCCGCGGATCGCACTCAGGATCCTCGGCTCGAGCTCCGTCACCAGCCCGGAAGCGCTGTCGCCATTGACCCGCGCAAGCTCACTGGCCGCACGCTCGACCGCGTCCAGGATCGGCTTCAGCATCGCCGCTCCGCCCGTAAGCTTGTCCGCGGTGGCACGGAGTTCATTCGCGATCACGACAAAGGCGCGGCCGCGAATGCCGACCTGACGAGCCTTCAGCCCGGCATTCATGCCGACCAGGATGATATCGGTCACGGCGTCGGACAGATTTTGGACGGCACTGCGGAAATTCCCAAGCATGTCGTCAACGACGCTCAGCGCATTGTCGACCGACCTGCGCGAGTCGTCGCACGCCTTGATCAGAGACGATGCCTCCGCCAGCGCCTGTTTCACGCCGGTGAGAAAGGAGCCGCTTGTGCCGTCATCCGTCCCGGCCAATGCGCGTCCATGGCCGACCACCTCGGTCGCACCGGACAGCAGATTGCTCAGCGACCGGTCGATGTCGCCGAGATCCGAATCGAGATCGGATGCAGCACTGGTCAGCTGTTCGGACTGCAGGCCGCGGATCAGGCCCGCGATCGTCGCGCCATCACCGGTCTCATGCGAACCGGCCGGGGCGAGACCATGATCGAGGCCATCTGCAATCCGCAATGCGCGACCGACATGTTCGAGACGTTGCCGGGTGCTGTCGCCCGCCTGCAGCGACACGATCGCAGAGCCGACCGCCTCGGTTATCTTCCTGGTGCCCGCGCCGGCCGATGCCGCAAGCCGCACGGCGTTGGTCCGCCGCGACTGCAGCGCCGCGTGCGCCGAAACCAGATCGGCACCGACCGATCGGAACCGATCCCGATAGCGTGTCTCGAAATCGCGCTGCCGGCGCAGCGCGGTCGCCACCGCTTCTGCCAACCGCGTCTGGTTCACCGAACAGGCTTCGATCGACCCCTCGACCGCCTTTGCCAACGCAACGGCCTCCTGGGTGAAATTCAGAAAGCCGTCCTGGCCGCTGCCCAGCGAAGCCGCCTCGATTCGCGCGTTTTGTGCGATCACGAGCACCATCTTGATGTGCTTGACGAGCAGCTTCAGGATTGACGCGGAGTCCTCCGCGCTCGCCCCGATGGTGCCAAGGAGATCGCCTTCCGAGCGCAGAACCTCGAGCAGCCGCGCCAGTCGTGCCGCGACGTCCCGCAGCACCGACGACGCGCCGGCGATACTGTCGCCGGACAATTCCTGCGACAGCGACGCCAGCCCGGCATTGAGTTCGTCGAACAGGACATGACCGCGCCCGAGACCACGTCCCATTTGCGCGAAGGTCGCCTCGATCTGCGCGGCAATCTCCTCGGTGCAGGCAAGTATACCATCCACGCGCGACGCGGCACCGCTCGCAGCCACGGTCAATCCGCCAAAGCCGATTGCCCGGCTTGATGCCAGAGCATGATTTCCTTGGCGATCCTGGAGAGCGGAACCACCTTCTCGACAGCCCCGCACGCGATCGCCTCTTTCGGCATCCCGAACACAACGCAGCTTTCCTCGTCCTGGGCCCGAGTCGCGGCGCCAAGCTTGCGCATTTCGAGCAGGCCACGCGCGCCGTCGTCGCCCATGCCGGTCATGATAATGCCCAGCGCATTGCCGCCGGCATATTGCGCCGCCGAGCGGAACAACACATCCGCCGAAGGCCGGTGACGCGAGACCGGGGGACCGTCCTTGATGGCAATATGATAGCGCAGGCCGTTTCGTTGCAGCAGCATGTGCCGGCTGCCGGGCGCGATATAAGCCGTCCCGGGCCGCACCGGCTCACCGTCTTCAGCCTCCTTGACATCGATGTCGCAAAGGCTGTTGAGCCGCCGCGCGAAGGCCGCCGTAAATCCCTGCGGCATATGCTGCACGATGAGAATTCCAGGGCAGGCGCGCGGCAACACTTCGAGAACGTCACGCAGCGATTCGGTGCCGCCGGTCGAAACACCGATGCAGACAATCCGTTCCGTCGTCGGCCGCATCCGGCTCTCGACCGGAGGCGGAATGATCGCATCGGCCGTGAGCTTTTTTTCTACGCTACGGCGCGGACCGCGCGCACGAACGCGGGCGCGGGCGGCAAGCTTGACCGCCTCACGCAGCTTGGCCGACGATTCCAGCAGCGCCTGCCGCGTATCCACCCGCGGCTTCGGCAGAATGTCGACGGCGCCCGCCTCGAAGGCCTCGAACATCATGTCCGAGCCCCGCTCCGTGAACGTCGAGCAGATGATGACCGGAATCGGCCGCTGCGCCATGATCTTGCGCAGGAACGTCATGCCGTCCATGCGCGGCATCTCGATGTCGAGAATGATGACGTCCGGCAGTTCCTCCTGCATCCGTCGTGCCGCGGCGAACGGGTCCTGCACTGCAGCCATCACCTCGATCTCCGGATCCTCCGTGAGAATGGAAGACAGAATCTGCCGAACCAGGGCGGAATCGTCGACGATCAGGGCACGCACCTTCGGCTTGCTCACGCGATCATCTCCGGGCGACGTTCTGGAAGATCGTGGGCTGGACCTGCTTCAATCCGACCGAGCCCTGGTGGACCATCGATTCGGAATGACCGACCAGGAAATAGCCGCCTGGCCGCAGATGCCTGCAAAGCCGGTCGACCACCTTGCGCTGGGTCACCTTGTCGAAATAGATCAGAACGTTGCGACAGAAAATGATATCGACATCCTGATCGACCGGATAGCTCGGGTCCATCAGGTTCATGCGCGTGAAATTCACGCGCCGCCGCAATTCTGGAACGACACGCAGATCGGCCCGCGTTCGATCTCGAGCAGACAGGAAATAGCGCTGCGCCATCTCGGCGGGAACCGGTGCGAGCATGTCGCGCGGGTAGATGCCGGCCTTGGCGACCCGCAGCACGCTGGTCGAGATGTCCGTTCCCAGGATGCGAAATTCAAAGCCGCGTCGTTTCATCTGGAGATCGTCGAGCACCATGGCCGTCGTATAGGCTTCCATGCCGGTCGAACAGGCTGCGCTCCAGATCTTGATCAACCGCGAGGTCCGGCCGCGCAGTGCCAGCAACTCGTTGACGGCGACGTGACGGACGAATTCGAAATGTGAGGGCTCGCGAAAGAAGTCGGTCTTGTTGGTCGTGACGCAGTCGATCAGGTCGACGAGTTCGGACTCGAGCTGGCCGTCCTCGAACAGCCGCTCGACATATTCATTGACGCTGGATTGCTTGAGGGCACGAACGCGCTTCTGCAGCCGCCCCTCGATCATCACGCGCTTGGCCGGCGGCAGCTTGATGCCGATCTGGCTCTCGATCAACGTTGCGACAGACTTGAAATGGCGGTCCGTCAGATGCAGTGCGGAATCGTTCATGACCGCCCCCTCGATCAAGCAGCAACGGGCTTGGCCAGCGCAGCCTCCGCGGTCTGCATCAGGTCCGTAGACAGCATCAAGCGCCGCAGATCGAAAATGATGACGAACTTGTCGCCCTTGCGCCC
The DNA here is from genome assembly GCF_021088345.1 of Bradyrhizobium ontarionense. NCBI lineage: Bacteria > Pseudomonadati > Pseudomonadota > Alphaproteobacteria > Hyphomicrobiales > Nitrobacteraceae > Bradyrhizobium > Bradyrhizobium ontarionense. The sequence goes on from NZ_CP088156.1 coordinate 2,891,687, forward strand.
GACGCCCGCGAGATAATCCGACTTCCAGCGTCCCCCGACCGATGGCGGCGGCTCGATCCGACTCTCGTCGATATCGGTAACCTCGAACACACAATCGGCGATGAAGCCAACGCCCACCAGACGGTCTTCCATCGGCACGTCGAGGATGATGATGCGCGTCGCCTCGGTCGCCGGGACCCGCGGCAGATCGAGCTTGGTACGGAGATCGACGATCGGGTAGCCGCTGCCGCGCACGTCGATCATGCCGACCAGAAAGTCCGGCGCATGAGGCAGTCGGGAAATCGGCCTGATATCGAGGATTTCCCTGACATTGCGGATGCTGATGCCAAAAGTCTCGTCGGCAAGACCGAGTGTCAGGTATTGCGCCAGTTCGGCCATGTTAAGCTCCGCGCGAGAAGGCTGGTGAAAGCGGGCATTCCGGCGTCGCTGCCTGTGCGACGCCGGCCACCTGGTCAGCGTTGAAAGTCGGCGTCATGCTCGTCGCTGGCGGACATCTCGAAGGCGAAGCCGCCCCCGCCGCTCGCCACCTTCAGCGGACGACCGGCTCTTGCCGGGCCTGCGGGTTTCTTCGGCGCGCGGCCGGCGGCGGACATGCCGGCCGCCGTGCTGCGCAGTTGGCTGACCGCGCGGTCGATATGGGCCGCCCGCGGGACGTCGCGCGTCGCCTCCTGATCGATCTTGAAATAGGCGATCGTCGCCTGCAGCTGCTCGGCCTGCGACGCCAGCTCCTCGGAGGTCGAGGACACCTGTTCGGACGCGCTGGCGTTCTGCTGGCCGACCTTGTCGAGCTGCTGGATCGCCTGATTGACCTGCGACGACCCGACATCCTGCTCGCGGCAGGCCGAGGTGATCTCCTCGACCAGCTCCGCCGTCTTCTTGATGTCCGGCACCAGCTTCGACAGCATGGTGCCCGCCTCCTGCGCCACCTTGACGGTGTCGACCGACAGCGCGCCGATCTCGGCGGCGGCGGCCTGGCTGCGTTCGGCGAGCTTGCGCACCTCGGATGCAACCACCGCAAAACCACGGCCGTGCTCGCCGGCGCGCGCGGCTTCCACGGCCGCGTTGAGCGCCAGCAGGTCGGTCTGCCGCGCAATCTCCTGCACGATGGTGATCTTGGCCGCGATGGTCTGCATCGCCTCGACCGCGCGGCCGACCGCGATCCCGCTGGCCTCGGCATCCTTGGCCGACTGCGCGGCGATCTTCTCGGTCTGGCCGGCGTTCTCCGCGTTCTGCTTGATGTTGGCCGCCATCTCCTCCATCGACGAGGACGCCTCCTCCGCCGAGGACGCCTGCTCGGTGGCGCCCTGCGACAGCTGCTCGGCGCTGGCCGACAGCTCCTGGCTGCCAGCGGACACGTTGCGCGCCGCCATCAAGGCCTCCGAGACGATCGCTCGCAATCGTTCGACCATGCGCTCCAGTGCAATGCCGAGCGTGTCCAGGTCCGACCGCCGCTTGGCGTCGCTTGTCAGGTCGCCGCTCGCGATCTTGTCGGCCACCTCCGCCGTTGCCTTGAGATTGATGGTCATTGCGTTCAGCGATTTGACCAGGTCGCCGATCTCGTCATCGCTCGAGAGCTTGATCGTTTGGCTGAGATCGCCGAGCGCCACCGCGTCGGCGAGACCGACCGCCCTGGCCAGGCCGCGACTGATGTTGAGCGCGATCCAGGTCGCCGATGCCACCGCGATCAGCAGTGACGCAATGACGGTGACGATCAGCAAGGTCTTGGCGAAGGCCGCCTCCCGCGAGCCTTCGCTTGCGACGTCTTCCATCTGCTTCTCGTTGCGGTTGATATAGGCCTCAATCGCTTCCAGGCTCTCGTTGAACGCCTTGCGACCGTCGCCGTTGGAAATCGCCGCGGCCCTGACGTTGCCGGCCTCCAGAATCAGCGGCACTTCTCGATCGAGGAGCTTGCCGAGCCGCTCATAGGCAGCGAGCGCCGGCCGCAGCGCCGCGGATTGATTGGCCAGCTGCGAAAGCGATAACTTCAGGCTGCCGGCCCGCACCGCGATATCCTTTGAGACCGTCTCGGCATCCGCGACCGTCGCAGCTCCATAGCCTGCGACGACCGCCTGCGACAGCCGCGAGAGGTCGAGCCGCGCGGCCTGCAGCGCCGCCTGTATCTGCTCCTGGTCGCCCGACATCCCCTTGCCGAACTCCAACGCCGCGGCTTCGAGCGCCACATCAAGCTCCTTGGCCGCGACCTGCCCGTCGCCTTTCCAGAGCTCGGCGGCCTTACTGTTCGAATTGAGCAAGGCGAGCCTGCCGGCCTGCTCCTGCAACTCGTTCACGCGCTTGAGTTTCGCGGTGAACTGATCGAGCAACTGCCGCCCGGCCTCGCTGGCGACGCCGTAAAGCTCGTCGCGCAGCTTCACGGTACGGTCGCGACGTGACTGCATCAGGTTCTGGTTATCCTGCAGGTCCTTCTCGGAGCGAGCTTGAAGCAGTCGCAATTCGCTCCGAACCTGACCCTGGACGCTGTCCATCAGATCGCCGGCCTTCTTCAGCCGCCCGGCCTGCGCAACGATCCGCTCCTGCGATTCACTGAGCGACGACAACCTGACATAGGCGATAGCACCGGTGATCATCGACAGGACGATCACCGCGCCGAACGCGCCCGCGAGCTTCGCCTTGACGGTAAATCTCATGCTACAGCCCCTTCCCCATTCATTCGACACTTAGTTCAGGATGCGTTCCATGTTGGGAACGATGACAAATTCGTCGCGCCATTTGGCGATGAAGCTGATGAACTCGGGCTTCCAGTGCATGCCGACACGGGGCGTCTGCTGCACGTCGGCCGGCAGGATTTCGGTCACCTCATAGACCTTGTCCGCGAGAACACCGACCAGGACCGGATCGCCGTCGATCTCGATTTCGATGACGACGATGCGGGTATCGGCAGTACCTTCGTTTGCCGGCATGCCGAAGCGGATGCGCAAATCAGCCAACGGGATGACATTGCCGCGAACGTTGATCACCCTGGAGAGAAACGCCCGCGCTCCGGCGACCACGGCGGTCGGAATCGGATCGATGATTTCCCTGACCATCCCCGCATCGAGAGCGAACAATTCCGGCCCAAGTCCGACCATCACGACCTGCCGCAACGCGGCGTCGCCGGGCGCAGACATATCCAGATCGAGATTCGTCATGCCGCCTCGCCCATGTGCTGTTTGTCGGCCTGCGACTGCGCCAACGCGACCAGTTGGACGACATCGATGATCAACGCCGCGGCGCCGTCGCCGAGGATGGTCGCGCCGGAAAACATCGTGACGTCCGCATGCAGCTTCGACAGCGATTTGATGACGGTCTGGTGGTTTCCAAGAATTTGGTCGGCGACCAGACCGACGCGGCTGTCGCCGGTCGAGATGATGATGACCTTCTGGTGACGGTCTGCCGTGCCCGGCGTCGCGAACAGCTCGCGCAGTCTCAGGAACGGGACGAGGTCGCCGCGCACATTGAGGAAATTTCGACCGCGCGAGCGCTCGTCGGCGGCCGTCAGTTCGACGCATTCCTCGACGGCCGACAACGGAACGATGTAGCGCCCTTGCCCGACGCGGATCAGCAGACCTTCGATGATCGCCAGCGTCAACGGCAACCGTAACGTGACGGTGGTGCCGTGGCCCGGCCGGGTCGACAGATCGATCGACCCGCGCATCGCCTCGATGGTGCGCTTCACGACGTCCATGCCGACGCCGCGGCCGGACAGCGCCGACACCGTCTGCGCGGTTGAGAAACCCGGATGAAACAGGAACTGATGAATTTCGGCATCGGACGGCGTCGTCCCCGGCGCGATCAGCCCTTGCTCCTCGGCCTTGGCGCAGATCCGCGCGGTGTCGAGACCGCCGCCATTGTCGCTCAACCGCACCAGCACCTCGGCGCCGGAATGAGCCGCAACAAGCTCGATACGGCCGCTCTCGACCTTGCCGGCGGCGATGCGCCGGGAGGTGTCCTCGATCCCGTGATCGACGGCATTGCGGATGAGATGGACGAGCGGATCGGCCAGGCACTCGATCATGGTCTTGTCGAGTTCGGTGTCCTCGCCCGCCGTCACAAATTCGACCGGCTTGCCGAGGTCGCGGGAGAGATCATGGACGAGGCGCCGGAAGCGCCCGAACAGCGAACCGATCGGCACCATGCGTGCGCCCATCGTGGTATCGCGCAAGCTGGCGGCCAGCCGTTCGATTTCCTCCGCAATCATCTTGATCGACAGATCGTCGCCGGCGGCCGCCAGCTGGCTGAGGCGCGCCTGGGCAATCACCAGCTCGCCGACCCGGTCCATCAGTTCGTCGAGACGTTCCGCTTGCACCCGAACCGTCGCGATGCCGCGCTCGTCGGCGCGCTTCGGCTCGTTCCGCTTGGGACCTTCGGATTTGAGCTCTTGGGATTTGGGCGCGTCGCGCCCCGCCTCGGCAACCCGCGTTGCCTGGACAGGCGCCGGCGCGGCTTGCGGTGTCATGAGCGCAGTTTCGACCCGATCCGGGATCTCAGCGACCTCGCCGCCGTCGATGATCGGCTGAAGCGTCAGCTTCATTTCATCCAGCACGAACATGAAGATGTCGTCGATCGCGCTCCGGTCGCAAACGCTGTTGAGCGTGACGTCCCATTTCAGGTAGCAGAATTCGGGATCAAGTTCTTCGAGCACCGGCACGTCGTCGGTGAGTGCCACGATGAAGCAGGAGCCGAGCTTGCTGAGGTCGTCGAACAGGTCGAGGGGATTGGAGCCGTTGCGCAGGACCTGGCTTTCGAATTCCAGATGCATGCGCCAGCCGGTGCGCCGGCCCGGCTCCTTCAGTGCCGGTTCAGCCGCGACTCCGGCGACCGGCGCTCGGCCGGGTTCGACGAACCGGCTGAGGTCATCGAGGATCGCATCGCCTATGATTGAGTCCGTGGTGTTGGGAGCCTCGATCAACGCCCGGATATAGTCCTTGGCGGCAAGCGCAACCGAGATCATGTCCTCGCTCGGCTTGATCTCGCCCTTGCGTACCAGATCGAAAGCGGTTTCGAACTGGTGCGTGAACGCGGCCACCGCGTCGAAGCCGAACATCGCGCCGGATCCCTTGATGGTATGCAGCGCGCGAAAGGCGGTGTCGATCAAGTCTCGGTCGTCGGGCCGAACAGTGAGATCCAGCAGCGCCGCTTCGAGAGCTTCGAACAGCTCGCTTGCCTCCTGGCGGAAGACTTCCGCGGGATCGAGCAACGTCATGACCGGACCAGCTTGCCGACGACTGCGAGCAACTGCTCGGGCCTAAAGGGCTTTGTAATCCATCCGGTGGCGCCGGCGGCCTTCGCCTGCTGCTTCATGGCGTCGGCCGATTCTGTGGTCAGGAACACGATCGGCATGCCCGACAGCGATGACTGCGCCCGCAGCGCCTTGATCAGTTCGATACCGTTCATGACAGGCATGTTGAGATCGGTGATCACGAGATCAGGCCGCGAGGCGCGCGCCTTTTCCAATCCCTGGCTGCCATCACCGGCCTCGATCACGTCGTGACCCGCGGGGCCGAGAACGACCTTGACCATCTGGCGGATACTTGGGGAGTCGTCGACTGTCAGGATCGTACCCATTATCGTTCGTCCGTATCGCAAGGCAAAGCGTGAGCGGCCATCACGTCGGCGGTCACGCCGGCGCGCATGAAGGTGGAGCTAAGAGTCTTGGAGATCGCGGTCATCACGATCGGCCGCCCCTGCAGGTTTGCGCTCTTGGCGGTTGCGAGCAACAGCTGGACAGAGGTCACGTCCGCTCGCTCGACGTCGGAGCAATCGATTTCGAGCCTGTCGTCCCGTCGCGTCTCGCGCCCAAGGGCTTCACGCACCAGGTCACAGACGCTGCGGATCGCCGCGATACTGCAGTCAGGCGGCAGGCGCAGATACTGGTCGGCCCCATCGGCGCTATTTGTCACTCGACACCCGTTCGGATCTACGCGTATAAGCTCGGCGCGAAATTCAGCATCATGATACCAATCGTGCCATATGGCGGTTACCAAACTTCTAATTATACGCTAGTTACAAGGATTTACACGCTGGTATATTTCATCGGCTTCGACGCACGCTCGACGCGATCCGGCCGGAGCGCAGTGCGAAATCGGCCGCGATGCCTGGCGCCGCGTCACGTTCCGAAAATCGGAAGCCAGAAAGCGACACACTGCAGCGGGCCAGTCACTGCATCAAATCGCCCCGCGCAAATGTTCAATCGGGCAAATGGAGCCGAGACGATGACGGTTGATCCGCGCATCAGCGCGAGGTCAGCTCGAGAGCTGTTGCGGGTCATTCGATAGACCGCGATGCATCGTGCGGTCGCCCCCTCGGAGCGGCGCAAGTGATACTTCTATCGAGCGCCGATGGGTCAGCCATCCGGAGCAACGCGCCGAAGATCGTGGCGCGATCGTCGCCGGTCAGGTCCACGATACCGGCTTTGATGACGAGGCCGCCCGGTTCGACGAGGTGCCGCGTGCGCTTGCGCGCGCTCGACCTGCCACGTGCGCATGTCATGTCGCGCCTTTGCGGCTCGATGCCGGTTGCGCGCCGCGTGATTCAGAAAACTACCAACAACCGCACAACCGTCAGGATCAACAGCAGACGGGGCTTCAATCGCCCCCATCGCTTTCATGTAATCGAGAGCCTTTCTGGCGGCTTGGCTATCTATAACGCGCCAATCGGTCTCGATCTCAGCGGCAATTTCTCGAAGGGTTCTTTGAGCGTTCATGACTCACCCGCTCACGTAGGATCGCAGAATCTTCGCCAAAGCGTTCATCGGGCTGGCTTGGAATTTTCAGGAACAGTATTGACGCAACTGAACATTCCAAAGAATCCGCATTTGTGTTCGCTCCCGGCGATGATCTCGCCGGGGCGACCGGCTCTCAGCGCACTCGCGCATGTTGTCTTTGCATCATCCGTCAATTGAATCCGATCGTCTTGGCATGAAAGAAATCGACCTCTCGCGCTCATGTGCTCAAGCGAATAAGCATTGGCGTAATGATGCTGGATCGCTTGGCCGCGCGTCCAATCAAAGTCACTTGCAGCGCCGTTCCATGCTCCGGGAACAATGGCGGCGTACAGAAGAAATGCGTTCACATCGCCTTGGCGAGCGCGAACAACCGGAAATCCTCGAGCGCCGCGTGCCGATGCGGGGCGGCTTCGCGCCGGTAGGTCTCGGTGTCGACGATCGAGCGGAAGGCGGCGAAATCGCCGTATTCATTGATCGCCGCTTCGTCCCAGCGTTCGCGTTGCGGGCCGACGAGGCTCGCCAGGACCGACCCGGAAAACATCCGCACGAGCGGCTTACCGGCCGCGAGACGCCGGAATGCCGGTCTATAGCGTTCGTGAAAGGCTTCGCGGCCCGAACAGGGCGCGGCGTCGAAGCCGTCCTCGTAATGCGCATACGCGCGGTAGCGCAGCAGATTGAGCATGTAGACCGGCTGGCCGGGCGGAATCGCGCGCTCGGCGGCGTCGAGGGCTTGCAGGGTGATTTCGATGGGGTTCATGGGACTTCCCGCGGTTTCTAGCGGCGCAGATTGCGCGCTGACGGTCCCCCATTTGGCCCCTCGAGAACGGCTCTTGTAGCGACCGCATCGCCATGACTATGTTGACTGAATGTCCACAACGGCCCTGCCTCCCGACCTCTCGCGTCTCCTCGCCTTCGTCCGCGTCGTTGAGGCGGGCTCCTTCGCCGAAGCCGCGCGGCGAGCGGGGACGACCACCTCGGCGATGTCCAAGGCGGTCGCCCGCCTCGAACAGGCTCGCGGCATCAGGCTTTTGCATCGCTCCACCCATTCGCTGGCACTGACCGAAGAGGGCGACCGGCTGATGGCGGCGGGACGCGCGCTGGCCGAAAGTCTCGCCCGTGTCCAATCCGCGCTCGGCGAAGCCGCGCGTGACGATGGCGGACGGGTGCGCGTGACCGCGCCCGCCTCGTTCGCGCGCGCCTGCATCCTGCCGCGACTGCCCGCGTTCCTGCGGGAGCGGCCGGAAATCGAGATCGAGATCAAATTCCGCAACGAGATTCTGGATCTCGCGGCAGAAGGCGTCGACGTCGCGATCCGCTCAGGACCCCTCGACCGCGTGCCCGGCCATCAGGCGCGGCGGCTTTGCACGTTCTCCTGGATCGCTTGCGCCTCGCCCGCCTATCTGAACGCGCGCGGCGCGCCGGCAACTCCATACGAGCTTTCCGCGCATGACCACGTCGGCTTCCGCAATCCCGCGAGCGGCCAGATCCTGACCTGGCGCTTCGCCGACCCGCGCGGCAAAGGACCCGTTCGCGTCGCGCCCAAGCCCAAGCACATTTGCGACGACGCGCACGCTTCGCTCGCTTTGATTGCGAATGGGTTTGGCGTCGGCTGGGGGCCGGCGTGGCTCGTCCATGAAGATCTGCGCACCGGCCGGCTCGTGGAAGTGCTTGCGCCCTGGCGCGCGCCGGCGGAGCCCCTATGGATGCTGCGCACCTCCAACCGCCGCCCGCCCCTGCGCACGCAGCGCGTCATGTCGTTCCTCGCCACGCTTCCCGCCGCGTTCAGCGACAAGGCGGGATGAAGCGTCGGCCGTCAGCCGGGCTCCGCGGTCGGCGTGTAGGACGCGAGCCGCTTGGGAGGGGAAATCGGGGACAGACCACGATTTTCCGACTTGCCGGCCAAAGATGGGAGGACCGGACTTGGAGCATGATGATCAGGAATCATGCTGGTGCGGAAAGCCGGGTTGCCGATCTCGTTGCTGAACAAGCCGGGCAAACCGACAGCACCATTGAACCCGCTGGTAGAGAACATTGGTGCGCGGATTCGCAATTCCCGATACCGACAGTCGGGAGAAGTTGCGATTCGACCAGGGCGACACGAGGCTGGGACTTCGTAGGGAAGCGGGAAAGTAAAAAATCAACGGACCAAATAACGATTTGGGGAAGATTGGCTTCATTGCTCTGCAGGGCTTTTCAACAGCGCTGCCCAAACAGAGCTAAGTTGCGATCGCGACTGTGACCGAGCAGCCGGGGTGTGGCAGGCCAATACTGTCGGGCCGGTAATCCTTTCGTTGCCCCTTGCGCCGGCCAAGGCGGCTGGCGTTTCAACGGGCCTTGGGCCACGCGCTATTCGGATTCAATGACTCCTGGAGGGGCTAGGCGGCTACGAAGCGGTAGGCTGAGCCGAATGCTTCGGCATACCCGATACCGGGGTAGCTGAAGTGAAACCCGAGGAGTTTCGTGCGCTCGGCCGCCACCTGGGCAAGCAGCTTTCGACGGGTTGCCACCGCCACATCTGAAGCCAGATCGAACCCATTGACCCACTCCGGATACTCGAAGGAAATGACTTCGTGCGTGAGCGCATCCGCAGTGATGATCAAGCCATCTTCGCCCTTGAGCGCCAGCGAAAACTGTCCTGGGGTATGCCCGGGGGTATCAAAGACCTTCATTCCGGGCACGATCTCATCACCGTGCTTCACGAAGATCACTCGGCCCGCGATCGCTGCGAGCGTCCGCTGGGTCCTGGGCACGATCCCTCTGAAGTCGGCAGGCAGCGAGGTCGCCACATCGGAACTCATCCAGAAATTCCACTCCGCACCTCCGATATGGTAGGTCGCGTTCGGGTAGTTCAACTCGCCCGCCGAGTTCGAGATTCCCCAGAGGTGATCGGGGTGGGAATGCGTGAGCACGACCTTCGTGATGGCCGCCGGATCGACGCCATTCAGCCGAAGGGAGGCTAGAAGCTCTCCTTCCGTCGGCTGGAAGTTTCTCCCGTCGCCGACGTCGACCAGGATCAGATCTCCGCCGACTCTGATCAGGGGAATATTCGCAGCTGGCCAAGCCATCGGGGTGGGAGCGTTCGTCCGCCGAAGCACCTCCTCCAGCTTGTCGGCCGGGGCTCCGATCGCCAGCATGGAGGCTGGCACGATCATGTGCCCGTCGCTGAACACGCGAATATCGAAAGCTCCGTGCCTGAAGGCATAGGCGCTGCTCGAAAGCCCGCGGTCCGACAGCAGAGGTGAAGCCAAAGCATCGGCAGTCGCCCCCATGAACGTGCGACGGTTCAGCAAGTCGCGTCCATCGCGTCCCGTCGAAATGCTCATCCCAAGCCTCTTAAGTTCGACTTGATCGGCTGCGGTCTGGCTCTAGCCCGCGGAGGAATGTGATCGGCGGCTGCTCTCGAATAGGAACCAGACCCGGCCTTCGGCTTCGTCGATCCACGGTTCGAGCAGGCTGGCGCTCGCCACGTCGCGGCTCTCCTCGCAAAGCTGATGGGTCTCCCGCATCCGGGCGATCAACTGCATATTGTCGTCGCGCAACTCCGCGAGCATGTCGAGCGGCGTCACGTACTCCGCATCGTTGTCGAGGACCCGCTGCAGGCGCGACACATGCCCGATGGATCTGATCGTCGTTCCGCCGACCTTCCGCACCCGCTCCGCGATGGCGTCCGTCGTAGCAAGAATTTGAGCACTTTGATCATCCAGCATCAGGTGATCCTCGCGGAAATGTGGCCCCGACGCATGCCAGTGGAAGTTCTTGGTCTTCAGGTAAAGTGCCAGCATGTCCGCCAGCAGCGCGGTCAACGCGCCCGAGACGTCGCGCACCGCATTTGCCCCGAGGCCGCTTGGCGTGTGCAGCGGTGCGGCCTGGCGCTTATTCGTTTCCACAACATCCATTTTCGATCCCTTCCCGTTTGAGTCCACTACTCCGTGACGTCGAGCATCTCACGCCTGACGACAGAGCTATTGGACGAACATCCGATAACTTGGCCGATCTCACTCCGGTACGGTGAAACGCACCGTTTGACTGTCGATCACGCGGTGGGTCGGGTCCGCCAATTCGAACAGGACCCGGTGCGGGCCCGGAGCAAGTCCCACGAGGACAACCGTTTCGCCGGACGCGTCGATAAAGTGCCAGGTCGCGTCGTCCACCGTGATGTGCACGTGTCCAACCCTCGGCGACACGTCCAAGGCTCCGGCGCCGAAGACCGGCAGCACACGCAGGTTTTCCGTCCGGTATTGGATGAAGACCCTTCCCGCCTCGAGAGGCTCTGCGAGCGGCGGATCGACGATCAGCCTGGGAGGCGCTTCGTCATCGAGGGCGAGCAAAGCCGACGGACCGCGAACATCGCGAGCCGTCGCAGCATTGAACGTCACCGCAGGCCCCTTGCCGGCAGGCTCGGCGTCCAAGTTGAAAGAGGTGTCCATGATGGGTCTCCTTGCGTGACGTGAGTTGAACCAGCGCCGAAACGTCGCTTACATCGTCTTGCGTCGGGAGGCGCAGTCCCAACTTGGTGCTGCGCCTCCGATGGACTAACGAGTATGCCGATCGTCAGGTGGCCGGCAGTTTTCGCTCGAGAAAGCTGCGGATCAAGGGAACCATTTCATCGGCCTTGTCCTCGAGTGCGAAGTGGCCGGTGTCGATCAGGTGCAGCTCTGCATCTGGCAGGTCACGCAGATACGGACCCGCGCCATCCGCCGGGAAGATGAAGTCGTTCTTTCCCCAGACGATCAGGGTCGGCGGTTTGCGATCCCGGAAGAACGCCTGAAACTTCGGATAGAGTGGAACGTTCGATCCGTAGTCATGGAAGAGGTCGAGCTGAATATCCATGTTGCCCGGCCGGTCCAGCAAGGTCTGATCGTGCAGGATATTGTCCGGATCGATCCGGCTGACGTCGCTCATCCCGTCGGTGTACTGGAATTTCGTAGTCTCCGGCTTCATCAGTACCTCCAGCGCTTTGCGGTGGGCCGGTGATCCGTCGGCCCAGTAGGCCTTGATTGGATCCCAGAACGTCTTGAGCCCCTCCTCGTACGCGTTGCCGTTCTGGATGATCAGCGCGCTCACCCGTTCCGGATGCTTCAGCGCGAGCCGGTAGCCGACCGGGGCGCCGTAGTCCATCACGTACATCGCGTAGCTCTTAACGTCGAGTTTCCCCAGCAGACCGTCCATCAGGTCGGCGAAGTGAGCGAACGTATAGGCGAACATCTTGTGGTCGGGAGCTGCGCTCTGGCCGAAGCCCGGATAATCCGGCGCGATCACATGATAGCGGGACGCCAACTGCGGGATCAGGTTGCGAAACATGTGCGACGACGTCGGGAATCCGTGCAGGAGCAAAACGACCGGAGCATCCGCAGGCCCGGCTTCGCGATAGAAGATGTCGATGCCGTCGATCTTTGCCGTCCGATAGTGAGTAACCGGAATCGGGGTCGCATCCATCGCCGGACCTGGTCCGGAGAACGCCTCCGGAATCGGGGAAAGCGCGGCTACGCCGGCGGCGAGAGCCGCGATCCTGAGATATCGTGTCAGTCTATTCATGTCTGCTCCTCTGAAATGTTGCGCTTGTGCGACCGCCGACGGACGGCGCGGTCGTCGCAAACGACTTCGTTGTTTCGCTTTCCAAGTCTCCGTCCTGAAAATCCTGCAACGCTCGCTGTGAGAAACAAGCTCGTCCATTCCTCCCGCGCTGCGGGCGTACGGCCGGAAACGCATTTCATCGTCGCTAACCGTGTGTGTCGCCATCTGCATTCGCCGGATCTCCGCCGATGCAGGGGAGATTACCCGCGAGGATCGATCTGCTCTTGCCTGCGACTCTTTCCGATTGTCTGTTCTTACCGTTCGCAAGGAAGCGGAAGAGTTCAGATGATGTCAGCGTCGCTTGAGGTGAGCACGACGCATCCGAAATGGATGCTCGCCACAGCGACGAATTGAGTGAGACGATCTGGACAACTCTCTAGCGAGCTTGCACGCAGCCTTCCCGCGGTCCCTACTTGGTCGCGCGGCGCTCGAAGCGCTCGGGTCTCAAGGCGCAAGTCGCGTGAAGACGAAGTCGTGTTCTTTGACCCCCGCGGCGTGGCAACCAAAGCAGGTCTGATGTTGAGCCTCGTCGACCGGCTGGCCATCGATGAAGCGACCGAATCCCCAGCCTCCGGTCGACGAATATCGCTCCGAGTCCTTGACCATCACCTGGACCGTCGTGGCGGGCCCGGGAACGAACGCAGGTCCGAACTCCGTCGACTGAACATGCTTCCACGCCAGCTTGACCAGGATCGCCCCGTCCGGAAACGGCAGCGTTCCGGCCCGGAAGGCCTCGATCGCCGTCGCGTTGCCGACGATGCCCCGAAGCTCGTCCAATCCAGTTTCGTGTGCCACCCCGACCAACCCCCAGTGGCGGTAGTCCGGTGGAATTCCCACACCGAAGATCGGTGACAGCGCAAGCTCGCCGGGAGCTGGGCTGGACCGCAGGAAGACGGGGCACGCAGCCACCGCAGCTAAAATGACGAGCCTTGCCGCGCGGTTCATTGCATTTCCCATAGCCGTGCCGCCGAACTGCCAATCACTCGATGAATGCGAGGAGCTCCGCATTCACGCGATCCTTGTGCGTGGTGCAGAGCCCGTGCGGGGCGCCTTCGACAACGACGAGGCGTGCATCGCGGATCATCTTCGAGGACAGCAAGGCCGAATCCGAAATCGGCACCATCTGGTCGAACTCGCCGTGAAGAACGAGCGTGGGGACGTCGAACTTCTTCAGATCGGCGGTGAAGTCGGTCTCCGAGAACGCCGCGACCGAGAAGTACGATGCCGGAAATCCAGCCATCATCCCCTGCAGCCAGAAGGACGATCGAACGCCCTCCGAAACCGTGGCTCCTGGTCTATTGTAGCCATAGAAAGGCATGCTGACGTCCTTGAAGAACTGCGAACGATCCGCGCTCACCTTGGCGCGTACGTCGTCGAATGCCGTCAACGGAGTTCCGCCCGGATTGGCGTCGGATCGCAACATGACGGGAGGAATCGCGCTGATGAGAACCGCCTTGCGCAACTGCTCCGTGCCGTGGCGGCCGATGTAGCGTGCAACCTCGCCACCCCCGGTGGAATGCCCGACGATCACCGCCTTTCGCACGTCCAGCTCGTGCATCAACTCAGCCAAGTCGTCGGCATACGTGTCCATATCGTTGCCGCGCCACGGTTGGCTCGACCTGCCGTGTCCCCGACGATCGTGCGCGATGCAGCGATATCCGCGAGACGCGAAGAAGAACATCTGGTCCTCAAAGGCGTCGGCGCTGAGCGGCCAGCCGTGGCTGAAAACGATCGCTGGACCGGAGCCCCAATCGTTGAAATAGATCTCAGTGCCGTCCTTGGTCTTGAAGCGGCCCGACCGGGCGCTGCCCACGATCGCTGCCGCAGCCGGAGACTCACGGCCATCGGCGGCCACGGAAGCTTGCACCTGAAGCAGCGAGGCTACGCCCAATGCGGCTGCGCCGCCGAGCACCTCGCGCCGGGTTCGCGACGATTCCGAGTTCTTTGTCATCTTCGTCTCTCCCGCAGCGACAACGTCGCTGCTGCTGTGGACTGCATGATCTGAAAGTTGGCCGGCACCGTCGGGCGCCGGCGCATGAGCCGCTAGCCTTGAATGAACGAGAGCAGCTCGGCGTTGACGCGATCCTTGAGGGTCGTGCACATTCCATGGGGTGCGCCCTCGTAGACGACGAGCTTCGCGTCCTTGATGATCTTGGAGGACAGCAGCGCGGAGGCGCCGATCGGGACGATCTGGTCGTCGTCCCCGTGCAGAACCAGAGTGGGCACGTCGAACCGCTTCAGGTCCTCCGTCAGGTCTGTTTCCGAGAACGCCTTGATGCAGAAGTAGGACGCCGGTAGGCCGGCCATCATGCCCTGCAGCCAAAACGACTCCCGGACTCCATCCGAGATCTTCGCTCCGGATCGGTTGTAACCGTAGAACGGCAGGCTCAATTCCTGGAAGAACTTCGATCGGTCGGCGGCCACGTTTGCGCGAAGCTCGTCGAACACGGCGATCGGCAGGCCGCCGGGGTTCGCTTCGGTCTTGAGCATAAGCGGCGGAATGGCGCCGATCAGAATGGCCTTCGCCACCCGGCCCGTCCCGTGCCGACCGATGTATCGGGTCACTTCGCCGCCACCGGTGGAATGCCCGACATGGATCGCATGCTTCAGATCCAGCTTCTCGACGAGCGTCGCCAGGTCGTCGGCATAAGTGCTGAGATCGTTGCCCTGCCAAGGCTGGCTCGAACGGCCGTGCCCCCGCCTGTCGAGGGCAATGCAACGATAGCCACGCGAGGCGAGGAAGAACATCTGGTCTTCGAAGGCGTCCGCGCTCAGCGGCCACCCGTGACTGAACACGATCGGCCGGCCCGAGCCCCAGTCGTTGTAGTAGATCGTCGTACCGTCCTTCGTCGTGATCGTGCTCATGTCCGCTCCTGTTGAGTTGCGTCCGGATCCTCGACGAACAACGTCGACATCCGGGTTATCGTACAACTGGCGCAGTATCTGGCGAACTACCTACCGCTTCTTTTCGCATTCTCTGCTCTTTGTGACGAAAGCATTCCTTTGCGCTCACGACGACGCACTTACCTCTCCTGCTCGCGCTTCCAGGCGGCGGGGCTTGTCTTGACCAGGCGTGAGAATACGCGCGTGAAATGGCTTTGATCCGCGAAGCCGGCATTGAGCGCGATTTCGCTGAGCGGTCGATCGCTGTTGAGCATCATCTCCTTCGATCGTTCGACCCGTTGAGATAGCAGCCATTGATGCGGCGGACAGCCCACTGTGCGTCGAAATGCCTGACTGAAGTGACTGCATGACAGGCGACATGCTTGCGCGAGATCCGGCAACGTCACGTTGCCATTCAAGTCTGCCAGCAGCATTTCCTTTGCCCGACGCTCCTGCCATGGAGAAAGGCCACCCCGGACGATCTGCGGGCGCGCATCAGACGATCCATATGCTTTGACCACATGCGCCGTCAGCGCACGCCAGGCGTGGTCAAGAAAAATCTTGCTCGCCTGTTCGGGACGGCTCAAAGCAGGCAGGAGCGCCATCGCAACGTTTGCCACGACGGGGTCCGCTCTCCTTTCCACAATGGGACAATGGAGCGTCCCCGCACCCCGCGAACCCTGCTCATCGGCGACCTCGTCGAGAGCCGACTGCGGTAGATAGAAATTGGCGACCTGGAATGAGCTCTGAATATCTGCCTGCCACGTGTGTCGCATGTCGCTGATGTGAATTGTGCCGGCCGGAAGCGGAGGACTGGCGCAATGCCTCTCATTGCTCCACAAGTTGTATGACGCGAGTTCATCCAGGTGCACGCAGACCGCGTAGCCAGCTTTCCTGGCTTGCGATTCCGTAGGGCCATGCCCGGCCCGGCTTCTTGAAATATGTGAGATGACCATCTTGTCGTCGCCGGCCGGGACGATCAATTGTCGCAAGACATCGACGCGGGCCAAGGACGTCTGTGCTATCACGGCGCTTCCCCAATTCGGAGACGTGCGGCGTGTCTTGATCGCTCCGAACGTCGGCGCCGGCCAACCTGTACTTGCGGCGGGTTGATCGAGGACGCTCATGACAGGCTCCCTGAACCGATGGGGACGGCGATCTGAGCGCATGCAGGCTCGGTCCGATTGCAGGACCCCGCCAATGGGACGGCGGCATCACACCGGGTCAGTGGCCCGAAATCACCTGCCGCTGCTGCATTGTTTGAGGTGCGCTTGACTGGGCGATATTTCGGCTGCGCGCAGGTCCCCTTGATACAACAATGCAAGCACAGTCGCTCGGAAGGCAGCGGCCAGCTTGACCACTCGCAAACGCTCCCCCTCTGGGAGTCCTTCAACCCTTGCATATCTGGACGCTCTCGTGTTGGTCGCTCGGCACTTGCAAGGTACAGTTCCTGAGCAAGCACGGCGGTTAGAACATCCGAGAGGCGTGTTAGAATGCCCGGAGACGGGTGTTAGATTGTGTGAGAGACCCCATTCAGGACGGTCGACCGCCTAGGCTCCCGGTCAATCAGGCGCGGCGAGCCTGGCGCAATCACTGAGCAATTTCCTGGCGTTGACGAAATCAGGGCAACTGAAGCCTTCGGTACGATTCGCCAAGACGTCCTCCAAGAGCTCCACGGACGCCTGGAACCTTCGCTGCGAGCGCCACAGGCCGGCCAAGCTCGTCGCCGTTCGCAATTCCCACGCGCGGGCTCCGCTTGCCTTCGCGGCTTCGAGGGATTGAATAAAAAGAACCTCCGCCCTGGGCATGTCTTTCATAGTTTCGGCCATAAACACGTGACCTTTGATGCGAAGAAGCTCGGCGGCATTGAACATGTCTCCGTTTCGCGCCACCGTAGCAAGTGCGTCGTCCGCCGCCTCAAGCGCTTCCCTCGTTTGACCCGCCATCAGCAGCCCCTCAGCTAACGCACTCTTGAAGGCCGTCGTCATCAGTTCATAACGATGCGAACGCGTCTCTATGAGTGCGTATCTCAGCATCGGCAGTCCAGCTTGATGGTCACCTCGCATAACCGCGAGATAGCCTCGTACGCCAATTCCCGCCGCCTCATAGGCCACTATTGCGCGATTACGCGCGTGATCGATCAGTCGCTCTATGCTCTGCTCTGCGTTTTCCCAGTCTCCGTTCCAGAGATAGACTGAAACAGCCCAAATAAGTGCGATGCAAAGCGTAAGGGGATGATTCAATTTTCCGGCCTCAACCGAGACCTGCCGAGCCAATTCGGTGGCCCGGTCGGCGTATCCAAGCAGCCAGAGCGTGCGCGCCAGGCAGATTCCAGCGCGGTTTCGATAATCAAGACCAAGACGGAGTGAATCGACATGTTTTGAAGCGGGGATGTGCCTGACAGCCGATTCCAAGTACCCGCGCGCCTGCTCGAGCTCCTCCATAAGATGATGCGAGACCCCCAGAAGGGAGTTTGCAGCCGCTAGCGCCCCCGGGTCATTCATCTTCAGTGCAACTGGCTCACTGCGTTCGGCAAATTTGAGGGCCTCGCGAAAATTCCCGGTTCTGTAGTGAAACAGATGCAGGCGACCGATCAATTGCAATTGACTTGGCAAATCCTCCAAGCCCTCGGCCACTTCAAGTCCCCTTTCAAGTGATGTCCGGGCCTCCTCATTATTGCCTTGCGAAAACATGAGTGAGAGACCAAGCGCCGCCTGCAAGGTCACCTCTCGAGACGTACCCCGGCTCAAGTCATCCAGATTGACGATTGCCAGCTCCGTCCAGCGACGACATTCTGTAACCAGCGACGACTCAAGCAGCAGTGGAGCGGCCGCGGCGGCCAGTGCAATACCGATCGACTTTTCGGTCTGAAGAAAGCACCACTCCAAGGCAGCACGCATGTTGCCGAGGTGGGGATCGTAAGCGGAGCCCCCATCAAGACTTACCTCGGTCAGCCGAACGATGTCGTGCTGTTCGGCCCACGTCAGATAAAAGATGGCATGTCGCTGAAAGACGCCGTTGTCGTCGTCGCAATCCATGAGCTTCGATAAGGCGTACGCGCGAGTGGTATCGAGCAGACGATAGCGCGCCTCCGATGACCCTGAAACTACCGCTATCAGCGACTTGTCTACCAGGCTTCCGACGGCTTCGAACGCGAGTTCCTCGCTGAGATCATCCGGCCCGACCACGGCAATGACGGCTCGCATCGAGAAATAACCGACGAAGACGGATGACCTCCGAAGGACAAGCGATTCGTTATCGGAGAGCAGACCATAACTCCAATCCAGCGCGGCTGCCAACGTCTGGTGACGCTGCAAAGCAGTGCGCCGTCCCTGGCCCAGTAGCCTGAACCTGTCGTCGAGCAGAGCAGCGGTTCCCTTGATTCCGAAGGCGGTCACTCGGCTTGCAGCGATTTCAATGGCCAGTGCTATTCCGTCCAATCGTCGACAAATTTCTCCGACTGTCGGCGCATCAGCATCGTTCAATTCAAACGATGACCCACTCGCGAGAACGCGGTCCACGAACAATTGCGCCGCCGGAAACGCAAGCACGTCTGAAACTGTCTGCACATTCAGGGGAGGATTTTCCAATGACGGCAGTTGGAGAACATATTCTCCCTCCACCCGCAGCGCCTCGCGACTCGTCGCGAGAATTCGCACGTTCGGTGCGTGCTGAAAGACGTGCTCGGCGAGTGCCGCCGCGGAGGTGATGACGTGCTCGCAACTATCGAGTACCAGCAACATGCTCTTGTCGCGGATAAAACTGATGATTGCCGGCGTTGGATCATCGGATTGAACCATTAGACCTAGCGTCGACGCCACAGCCGTCGGCACAAGCATGGGATCGTTAAGAGGCCCCAGGTCGAAGAACGCCACGGCGCCGTCGATCTGCGGGTTGCTCTCATGGGCTGCGGCTATGGCCACCGTCGTCTTGCCGATCCCGCCCGGTCCAACAATCGTGACGAAGCGATCCTCAAAGAGCATCTCGCAGACTTTTTTGACCACTTCATCGCGACCGATCATTCGACTGAGGCGGGGTGGCAGGCCATAGTTCGGCTCGACAACTCGATTGTGATCTTCTGCCTCTGCGCTCATTCGATATGATACAGGACAAACGAAACTGTACCCTTTGCCCGGTACCGTGGCGACAAATCTGGCGCCAGCTTCTCCTTCACCCAAGACTTTGCGTAACACGCCGATGTGGAATCGCAGGCTGCCGGCATCGACGGTCACATCCGACCAGACGCGCGCCATCAGATCTTTTTTGTCGACGACGCTGCCCGCCTGCTCCAAGAGCACAAGAAGAATATCCAGCGCGCGCGGGGTCAGATGTACCGGCGTCGCACCTTTTTTTAGAACTCGCTCACTCACCCGCAGTATAAACGGGCCGAACGACACTTCATCCTCCTGCGACGACAAATCCTGAGGAATCATTCGGAATTTCCCACTGAGGCACGCCGACAGCCCTATTTTTCTAGATCATTGCTTATCTAAATCAGAGACATAAACGATCTCAGGTACATTGTACGCAATCAACCTGCGACACAATGCAACAGATCGCCCATCGTAGCCCCCAAAGGGACAAGGCCACTCTCTTGCCGCGCGTTGCGGCGGGCATTTTGTATCCTTCACGTCCGCGAGTGAGCGAAACGTACAAAGTCGAGTAGATTCATTCAAGTACTTGCCATCGAATACGCTCTAGATGCCCGGACGAGCCCTGCGGATCATCGGAGGCTAAGATGAGCCAAGTGTCACAATTGACAAGGCGACGCTTTTGTTTGTGTTGCGTAGCATCGGCTACCTTTGCATCCGGTGGAGGGTGGCTGACTCCTCGGGCCGCGTATGCCGAAGCAAGGAACATCGTGGACATGATCCGCACGGATGCAGCCACGGCAGCCATCAAAGTCCATAAATTGCGCGGTGGCGTAAGCGTCCTCGAAGGATCCGGGGGCAATGTCGGCGTGCTCAGCGGACCGGACGGCAAGGTCATGATCGACGCCGGAATCACGGCTTCGAAGCCCAGAATGCTGGAGGCGCTGGCCAGTCTTGGAAACGAGCCCGTACGGCATCTCATCAACACGCATTGGCATTTCGACCACGCCGACGGCAACGAGTGGGTTCATGCTCAGGGCGCAGCCATTGCAGCTCACGAGAACACACGAAAACATTTGAAGACGATGCAGCGCGTCGAGGACTGGGACTTTGATTTCCCGGCCTTGGCGCCGAGCGCCATTCCCACGGAGGTCTTTTCCGAAAGGAAACAGCTGACGGTGAACCGGTCCACGATCGAACTTCAGTATTATGGACCTGCTCACACCGACAGCGACATATCGGTCCATTTCGTGGAAGCCGACATCCTGCACGTTGCGGACACCTTTTGGAACGGGATCTACCCTTTCATCGACTACTCGACCGGCGGAAGCATCGACGGCATGATCCGCGCAGCGGACGCGAATTTGGCGAAGGCCAGTGGAACAACGATCGTGATCGCAGGGCACGGTTCCCCGGTCAGCAATCGCGCTGGTCTACAAGACTATCGCGACATGCTGGTCACCATCCGCGACAACGTCGCGAGGCTCAAGAAGCAGGAGAAGACGCTTGATGCGGTGGTCGCTGCCAGGCCGACCGCGGCCTTCGACGGGAAATGGGGCCAATTCGTCATCACGCCGGCCCTGTTCACCAAGCTGGTCTATGAGGGCGTCTAATCCGACAGCTCGCAAATGGAGAGATTCTCGTAGGCACGTTCCGCGATCGCGACGAGGGCTCGTAAGACGAGACAAGCGGATCTATGAGCTCGAGACCGAACTTAAGCTGCTGAAGCAGGCGAATCCGTCAGAGGGAGCACTGAAATGATCGCCCCCCAAAAGGAAACGGTTTTTGCCGCCGGGACCACGACGGCGAATGCCCGTCTTGGCGTGGGATCCTGGGCCATCATCGTGATTTTGGTCGCGCTTCTGGGAGCATCAGGCTTCGTCGCCTACCTCGGCTGGAGACTTGGAAGTGGCGTTGAAGTGACGACCTCGGGCTACGTCTCGATGGCTCTGGGCGTGGTCCTTTCACTGGCCGTCGGGTTCGGGCTCATGGGCCTGGTGTTCTACAGCAGCCGTGGCGGCTACGACGAGCCTCCGGTGTTCATCACGACCGAGGGCGACTCCGAATCCTCCGTCGGTAACGCCGGCGACAACAAATGATACGCAACTTCCGGGATCATGCCGCGAACGAGCGCACGTTCCTGGCCTGGATACGGACGGCCATCGCCGTCATGGCATTCGGATTCCTGATCGAAAGATTCGATCTGATGCTGGAGGCCGCCGGCTTGGCCGCTGGCGCTGCCACACCGCGTCCGCCGGAGCGTGAACTCGCAGACATAGCGGGACTCTCGGCGATCGCCGTGGGAACGCTTCTGTTTGTCCTCGCGACCGTTCGCTTTCTGCGGAACGCGACCATGATCGACAACGAGGAGGAGCGCCAGATCCGCGGCTCACGCATGGACATCGTGCTGGGCGGGCTACTCAGTGTGATGGGAATTGCGCTGCTGGTGTACCTGTCCCACCTCTACACAGCCAAGTGAGCCTCGATCGACATCGAGGCGGTGTTCACGGCACCGACGCCGTGGGGCTACTATTTCTCCAACGCGACCTCGGCTGCAATGCCCTCGAGCAGCTTCGACATCGCCTCGATTGCGGCTTTGGCATCGGGGCTCGCGGCGTGCCTAGCGGCGATCCAGGCCGGATCATTATACGACAACCATGTGATGCCGTTTGCATCCTGCCAGACCAGCGCCTTCAGCGGCAGATCGATGCCCGCGGTCTGGGCCGCCTGCATGACCGGGGTTCCGCCCTTCGCATTCCCGAAGATCAGCAGGTCGGTCGGGCGCAGCGGCTGATTGACCTCCGCGGCGCCGGCCGCGTGATCGACCCGCGCGAAGATGGTCAGGCCTCGCCTGGACACTGCGGACTCGAGCCGCCCCACGGTCTCCTTCGGCTCGTAGTTGCTCTTCTGACTGATCAATCCTTCGGCGGCCATGGCGTTTGCTCCTGAGAGGTGGGCGAAAAAAAAGACGATTTTTGCTGCGAGCAAAAGCCGTTGCGAGCGGCGGAATTGCGAGTTTGTCGCGTTCGCCATGGAGAACCTATTTCCTGCTTCTGCTGAATTCCGGTTCCGGGATGAAGCCGTCCCGGTTGGGCATACGAATTTCAGGCAGTGAGTGGTCATCGAGTTTGCCCTCCGGAGGCAGGATCCCGTTGAGGCTGAGAATGTAGGCGGCAACCGCGTAGGTATCGTCGACGCTGAGCGATCCAGGCGCCTGATAGGGCATGGCCCTGTGGATGTAGTCGAACAGGGTCGTGGCGTACGGCCAGAAGCTTCCCACCGTCTTCACGGGCATGGCCGAGGCCAGTGTCCCTTGCCCGCCGGCCAGCCGATCCTTGATGCCGCCAACTCCATTGTCCCCATGGCAGGCCGCGCAGTTGTCCGCGAAAACTTCCTTGCCTTTGGCCACCGTGCCGCTGCCTTGCGGCAGACCTTTGCCGTCCGGCCGAACGTCGATGTCCCACAGCGAGATTTCGGCCGGGGTCGCCGGGCGACCGAATTCCGACGCCACTGCCGAGGAGACGAGGGCGAACGCCATCGCGCCCGAAAGCGGCGCCATTCTACGACAGGACATTTTCGACCCTTCCCGCCTGGTCGATGCTCCAGGTCTGCTGGGCGTTGTAATGAAACAGGGCGTTCGTCCCCATCGTGGCGATGAAGGAGTCCCGGTCTGGCTGCACGTTGCCCTTGTCGTCGATCGAGCGGCTGACGATCTTCGTCGGCTTGCCGTCCCAGATCCAATCCATCTGGAAGCGTGTCTGGGCTTTCGGCAGAGCTGGAAGGTTCAGTTGAGCTTCCTGCCAGCTCTTCGCGCCGTCGGTGCTGATGTCCACCCTGGCGATCTTGCCGTGGCCGCTCCAGGCCAGTCCCGAAATGCGATTGTATCCCGGCCGTATCTGCATGGTGCCCGACGGCTGCGTGATGACTGAGTTGGTCTCCATCCGCAGTTGGAATTGCCTGGCCTTCCCGTTCGCGAGAAGCTGCGTGTAACGGGCCGTCTCCCACCGGGTCATCCATGGCTGGTCGCCGAATTTCAGACGACGCAGCCATTTGATGTTCAGATTGCCCTCCATGCCGGGCAGGATCAGTCGGATGGGAAAACCGTGCGCCGGTCTGATCGGTTCCCCGTTCTGCCCGTAAGCGACGATCGCCTCATCGACGATCTCCTGGGTGAGCGGAATGCTGCGGGCCACGCCGGCGGCGTCTCCACCCTCGGCGAGCATCCACGTGGCAGCCGTCTCCTTCTCCACAAGACCAAGAATGAACTTCAGCGGCACGCCGGTCCATTCGCTGGTGCTGACCAGCCCATGCGTGTTCTGAACGGTGAGATTGCCGTCGGCCTTCTTCCAATTCTCCCAGCCGTTGCCGGTGCACTCCAGAAAGGCGATGCGGGATGTTGCCGGCATGGCCTTCAAGTCCTCGACGGAGAAGACCACTTGTTTGCGGACCATGCCGTGCACGAGCAGCCGGTGCTTGGAGGGGTCAAGGTCGGCTGCGCCCGAATGACTTCGCTCGTAGTGCAGGTCGGACGGCGTGATTGCGCCCACGAGCTTCTGCAACGGGGCTTTTGAGTTGATGGCGTCGGCGGGATCGACGTTGCGGCGCCTTGGACCCGCCTCCGGGATCCGTCCGATCTGCACGTATTTCGACCGCGCGCTGAGCGCGCCCAAATCGGCTCCCGGCTCGCGAGTAGGCACGTCCGCGAGCGTTTCTGCCGACGCACGTCCCGCGACCGTACCTCCAACGATACCCGTCGATGCGGCAGCGAGGAATTGTCTTCGATTCCACGCGACTTCGCTTCCATTTCGTTCCGGCATACCGTTGTCCTTCCTTCACCCAGGACCGAGCCGAAGTCCGGTGCATCTTGTCCCGGTCCGGTCGACATTCGACTTGAACAGACATCGCCTTAGGTAAGGATTCGGCTGCGGCGACCTCGAACCTCGTGGGGACGATCAGACCTGGGCAGCGCCGCCGTCCACGAACAGTTCGGCGCCGTTGACGAAGGAGCTTTTGTCGGACGCCAGGAAAAGGACCGCCTCGGCGATCTCGATCGGCCGTCCAACCCGTCCGACCGGCGCCACATCATTGTGCCCCTTCAGGAACTCGGCCATCTGGTCGTCCGTCATGCCGAATTTGTCGTAGGCCGGCGTCGGCACCGTGCCAGGGCTCACGACGTTCACGCGGATCTTTCGATCTCTCAGATCGACGCTCCAGCCGCGGGCGAACGACCTGATCGCTGCCTTGGTCGCTGCATATACGCTGAATGCGGGAATGCCTTTTATGCCGGCGATAGAAGCGTTCAGCACGATCGAGGAACCTTCGCCCATGAGAGGCAGCGCCTTCTGTACCGTGAACAGCGTTCCGCGCACGTTGACCCCGAAGGTTTTGTCGAAGTGGGCCTCAGTTATCGAACCCAAAGCAGCGAACTCGCCGAGGCCGGCATTCGCGAAGAGAATATCGAGTCGCCCCTCGGCTTTCTTGATCTCTTCGAAGAGACGATCGAGATCGCCAAGGTGCGCGATGTCGCCTTGGACTCCCTTGGCACTCGGCCCGACCGCGGCGACGGCCGCCTCGAGTTCTGCCGGACGTCTCCCCGTGATGAAGACGGATGCCCCCTCATCCGCGAACAGCTTTGCGGTTGCCAATCCTATGCCGCTGGTGCCGCCCGTTATGAGTGCGATCTTCCCTGACAATCGGTCCATGTGTCCCTCAAGCATTCAACTCCTGAAGTCGGCTCCTGCGAAGCGTGGACGAAGTTAACAGAACATGTCGGAGGCGGATTGGACCTTTCTGAGGGGATTTTCTCGATTGTTCGGTGTCCGTGTCAGCCAAGGACGACTTTGAGGGAAAGCAATCTGAGCATGGGCGCTCCGACTTCGCAGATGTCTAGTTTGAGAAACCTCTGGTGTCGTCGCGTCGGCAATCCCTCGCCAGCAGCTTCCTAGCGGGCCCTGTATCAGGTCCCGGGGCCTCTGATTGGAACGCAAGCGGGCCGGCTCGATACATCCTCCGCCAGCTGCCGAAACTCGCATCAGCGTCCAAATGGGACCTCATGACCGCTAGAGAGAGACGGCCGAGGTGTTCCGCACACGCCACGCCGGTCAGCGTGAAGGCCGACATGCGGCCAAAGCCGCCGCGGATCGATACCGTCACACCGCCTCGAATGCCGAAGAAGACAGCCTCTTCGAAGAACCTGCGCTGATCCTTCGTTCCAGGCGGCACTGCCGCACCGCTCGTCCAGCCGAACAGGTCATGGTCGAGGCGCGCCCTGCGAATCACCGGGTCGAGCTGCTGGTAGCGCAGCCGGAAGCTCAAGCTTGCGAAGACGGAGTAGCCCCTGGTGATCGATGCAGTATCAATGCCGGGAGGTCCGGCCGTTCCTCCGGACGCCGAGGCGGCGAATTCCTTGGTCGCCCACACATGCAACGCCGCGGGGCCGAAATTGTAGCCGACAAGGCCACCTGCGGCCCACAGCGCATATCGGTTGGTGTTGATCGCGCCGCCGTAGAATGCGCTCGAGGTGTCATTGGTAACCTGACCAATGTAGTAGCCGATGGGCCCTACGGTCCAGTTGCCGATCGTCTTGGCTGCAGTGAACTCGGCACGGAAAACGTCGCCGGACCGGTAGTTCGTAATCGTGTTCCGGGTGTTGATCTCGCGATAGAAGTTAGCGGTGAGATTCCACCCGTCCTTCAGATACGAAACCACCAGGTTGGGCTGAAAGGTCCACCAGGGATTGCCGATGCTGGCGAGACCGTTGGCGCCCGCTATCGTGCCATCGGGCACATACATGCCGAGACCTGCCTTGATGAAGACGCCGCTGTCTCCAAGCTTCCAGCTCAGTTCGGCAGGCACGATGAAGGTATTGTGCATGCCGACCAGATTGATGTTCACCGGCGCGCCCACGTCGGCCATGATCCAGGGTTGAACGACCACGGCGTCATAGGTTGCACCCAGAAACGTCCAACCCGGCACCCACAGCAGGCCATTGGCTTCCACGGCTGCGTGAAAGGGCGTGGAAGCCCCCCCGACGTTCGGAGCCCCGGGGCCGACGATCTTCGCTTGATAGGTGAAGACCTGGTTGAAGGAATAAAGACCCGGCGGTGGAGTGCCCGCGGACCCGCCGCCGAGCGTAATGCCCGGCTTCTGTGCCCATCCAGGAGATCCGAATTCGTAAGCGGCGGCCTGGCCTGCCGCAGTGATCGCGCATCCGCCAATGGCTGCGCCCATGACCAAGCTTCGCGTGCTGACGTTCAATGACATATACCCCTGCTTGCCTGTCGGGCTCCTCCGCAAGAGGCAGCCAACCGCCGACCGGTCGATCGCATGGGGCCAAAAAAGCTCCGCTATCACAATCCCGACATTGAAGATTTAAGTAATGATATCATCGTGTTGCGTATGAGGTACCAAGTTGTATCTGAGATTTCATAACTGAGATCTGAGCAACCGGTCGTTCGCTCAGCGAATGGGATGGAGGGGGATCAGAGAGGTTGAGGACGACACGCGTTGCTTGGCGCTGAGCCAATCTCGTTGATGAAATCCCCAGCGGTGCTGGCCAATCGATCCACAAGTCGCGGCCTCAGAGAATGTCGCACCCAACGATCGACCAGTCCCTCGTTGCCCGCACCTCTGGCTCTGCCGCGGGCGAGCGTACTGGGACAGAGCGAGCTTCTATCGTGGGCGGTCCTTGCGCAGGCCCGGGCCAGTTGAGTACTTCAAACAGACCCCGGGACTTGGATGTCGCCAGCGCCTTCGCCAATTTCAAGTTCAGCGCCGACCAGCACCGCGACTTTGTAGTTTTCTACTAAGTGCTGCTCAGTTTGGCATCTCTATTGAATTTCACCGCGTCAGGTCGAAAGCCTCAGGTGCTTTTCCCGTCCCTGCTTCGCCAGCGCGGCACATTCGGCATTTCCAGAAGCATGCGTCGCTGTTTCCACCCGGTGCCGTCAGCAAGATCTTCGATCATCGCCAACAGCCCTACACACAGTCGTTGCTCGCTTCCATCCCGTCCGGCTCCGCCGGCCGCGCGTCGCTGTCGCTGCCAGGAAACCGAACTTACGGAGGGACAGGGCCGCGCCCTATCGGCACACCGCACAAGGGAAAGCGCCGGCTACGCCAAGCGCACAGCACCACGCATCCTTGCGGCAACACGCAAACGGCGAGCCCACGTTTTGGCGAACACAACGCAAACAGAGTTTCAGAATGCAGCGTCTGGCGAGTTTCAGAACAACAAGATCGTGAAAATATAAGATACTGACTTCGCTCCAGAAATCTGGCTGGGGCGGGAGGGATCGAACCTCCGAATGGCGGAATCAAAATCCGCTGCCTTACCGCTTGGCTACGCCCCATCAGGCAGGCCGGATCGGGCCGGCGCGCGGGCGCCATGCGATTCCGGATCGGCGCCCGTGGTCTACAGACCGCGCCCGCCCATTTCAACCGCCGCGCCGCGGGAATTTTGCAAGCCGCTCCGGTGATCCGCCGTTCCCGCCAATTCGTCAATCCCGGCAAGCCTTTATCCCTCCCGGCCCGGGCCGCCGCGGCGCCCCGCTGCGGAAACACCCGAAAAAGTTGAGGCCCGGCCGGTTTCATGGGATGACGGCGGCCAAGCCGACAACGTTCGACCCTCGAGGACACGCCATGACCTATCGCGCCCCGCTCAACGACATGCTGCTCGCCCTCAACCATGGCGCCGGGCTGAAGGCGGCGGTCGAGGCCGGCCATTACGGCGATTTCGACCCCGACATCACCACCGCCGTGCTCGAGGAGGCCGGCAAGTTCGCCGCCGACGTGCTGGCGCCGCTCAACCAGGTCGGCGACAGGAACGGCGTCAAGCTCGCCGACAGACAAGTGACGACCGCGCCGGGCTGGCCGGATGCCTACAAGCGCTGGACCGAGGCCGGCTGGAACGCGGTGTCCGGTTCCGAGGCGCATGGCGGCCAGGGCCTGCCGCTCGCCATCAACGCCGCCTGCACCGAAGTGTGGAGCGCGGCCAACGTCGCCTTCGGCCTGTGCCCGCTGCTGACGCTGTCCGCGATCGAGGCGCTCGACGCCCACGGCAGCGACGCGCTGAAGGACATCTATCTCGCCAAGCTGATCTCCGGCGAATGGACCGGCACCATGCAGCTGACCGAGCCGCAGGCCGGCTCCGACGTCGGCGCCTTGCGCACCCGCGCCGAGCGCGCCGCCGACGGCAGCTATCGCATCACCGGCGCCAAGATCTTCATCACCTATGGCGACCACGACATGACCGACAACATCGTGCATTTCGTGCTCGCGCGGCTGCCGGATGCGCCCGCCGGCACCAAGGGAATATCGCTGTTTCTCATTCCCAAGTTCCTCGTCAACGAAGACGGCTCGCTGGGCGCCCGCAACGACATTTACGCCACCGGCATCGAGCACAAGCTCGGCATGCACGCCTCGCCGACCTGCACCATGACCATGGGCGACGAGGGCGGCGCCATCGGCTATCTGATCGGCGAAGAGAATGCCGGCATGCGCTGCATGTTCACGATGATGAACCAGGCGCGGCTCGGCGTCGGCCTCGAAGGCGTCGGCGTCGCTGATCGCGCCTATCAGCAGGCGCTTAGCTACGCGCAGGAGCGCAAGCAGGGCCGCGCGATCGGCAGCAAGGGCACCGGCTCGGACGCGATCATCGCCCATCCCGACGTCAAGCGCATGCTGATGCAGATGCGCGTCCTGACCGCCGCCGCGCGCACGATCTGCTACGCGACCGCCGTGGCGCTCGACGTCGCGGTGCGCGCCAAGGATGCAGGCGTGCGCGCCGAGGCCGCGGCGCGCGGCGCGCTGCTGACGCCGATCGCGAAGGCGTTCTCCACCGACATCGGCAACGAGGTCGCCTATCTCGGCGTCCAGATCCATGGCGGCATGGGCTTCATCGAGGAGACCGGCGCCGCGCAGCATTATCGCGACGCCCGCATCACCGCGATCTACGAGGGCACCAACGGCATCCAGGCAATCGACCTCGTCACCCGCAAGCTCGGCGCCAATGGCGGCGCCTCGGTGTTCAAGCTGCTCGACGAGCTCACCGACATCGTCCGCCGCGTCGAGACCTCGAACGATCCGGCGTTCGTCACCACCGGCGCCAAGCTGCGCGACGCGCTGGGTGCGCTCGACCGTTCCAGCCGCTGGCTGCTGGAAAAGCTGGCGACAGCGCCGAACGACGCGCTCGCCGGCGCCACGCCCTATCTGCGCCTGTTCGGCTCGGCGCTCGGCGGCTGCATGCTGGCCAACGAGGCGCTGGCGGCGCGCAGCGAGAACGAGACCGAGGGCGCCCGTCACGTCGCGCTGGCGCGCTTCTTCGCCGAGACGTTTGCGGTACAGGCGCCGTCCCTGGAAAAGACCGTCACCGACGGCGCCGACGCCGTGCTCGCCGCGGAGGCCGTGCTGGTGGCGTGAGCGGCGCCTTACGGCCGCGCAAGCGGTGTGATGAGGCACGCGCGACAGTAATGGACGTGAAGCGCGAGCTGTCTCTCCCCCCATCATGGTCGTACCCCGCGCAGGCGGGGCACCCAGTACGCCGCGGCGTCTCGATAGCTCACTGCCGCCTCTGGAAAACTGGATCGTCCGCCTGCGCGGACGATGGCAGCTGAGTTTGTGGCACTCAGCCTGTCCACACTCCGTCATTGCGAGGCGCCCTTGCGCCGAAGCAATCCAGACTGCCTCCTCAGAGACACCCTGGATTGCTTCGCTGCGCTCGCAATGACGCCCGTGGCGGTCACTGATCCACCATCTCAAACAGCGTTGGGGCTGAGCCAGGCGTGAACATTGCGTTCTCGCGACGCGCTCCGCGCCCGAGCTATGCTCGAAGTCCCGCCCTCATCAGGTGGAGGGCGCAGGGAAGGCCGGGCGCTGGCCGCGCCCGTGGCCCGCCTGCAGAAAAAAAGCAGGCGGCAGTCACCACAGGTCTGGCCGAAACACCCGGCCCTCCCCGCGCGACGGTTTTAACAGGCTATAGCGCGCTCTCCCTGGTGCGCCGGGCTTTCTGGCCACCATCCCCTGCGCGAAGCGAAGCTTCGTCGCAACGTTGATACTAGCGTCGGAGTATCAGGACCACACGCCTTCACCGTCCGCGGTCGGCCGTTCGTCCGTGCTAACAGCACCGCGCCCGCCCGCGTCCATCGCATTCCATTGCCAACGTCCGTGACGACCGCGAACCGTCCCCTACCGTGCAACGAAACGAGCGGGACAATAAGCCTGATTTGGGGGAGGCGGAAAGCGATTTATGTTTTTCAGAAGCTCTTGACAGGGTTTGGCCGGGGCGGACCGATTTGCCCGTCGGGTCGCGGCCAATCGGCCGGCATCTCGATCGCACCCGAACACACATTCAATCACAGGTTGACGATAGGGCGAAGAGTTGCTTCGCTCACCTCGCGTTCGGCGCGCGCCACGCGGGCAAGCGAAGCAGCAGGGAGGCGGTCATGGAAGCCCACGGACTATTGAAGCGGCGGACAACCGCCGGCGGATCGATCGCCAGCCTGCTTGCATCGACCGGCCGGCCGGCCGCGCAGGCAAGGTCCGAATTCGTGGCCGTCGCAGGGGCTGCCGCCGGGACCGACCTGCTGGTGCTCGAGCCGAACAGTCCGCAATTCGTCGGGCTCACCCAGGGTTTCAATCGGCGCTGGCTGGCGCCGAACTGCGCGGTGATCTTCGTCCCGCTGACCGAGCAAGGCGCACAGATCGCGCTCGCCAAGGCGGTCGGCTTCGGTCCCGGCCATGTCCGGGTGCGCGGCGGCGGCCACTGCTACGAGGATTTCGTTTTCAGCGAGCAGACGCTGGCCCTCATCGACGTCAGCCTGCTCGACGAGATCGGCTTCGACGCGCAACAGGGGGTCTACTATGCCCAGAGCGGCGGCACCAATTGGGACCTCTACCGGAGGCTCTATTGGCACTTCGGCCTCACTCTGCCGGCCGGGTCCTGCTACTCCGTCGGCCTCGGCGGACACATCTGCGGCGGCGGTTATGGCCTGATGTCGCGGGAATTCGGCTTGACCGTCGACTGGCTGAGCGGCGTTCACGTCGTGACGGTCGACCGCAACCGCAACACCGTGTTCAAGCGCGTCAACCGGCAAAGCGCGCCGGGTCCGGACCAGGATCTGTTCTGGGCGCATACGGGCGGCGGCGGCGGCAATTTCGGCCTGATCACGCGTTATGAGTTCGCCACGCTTCCGAAGGCGCCGCAGCGCGCGGAAATCTACACCATGAGCTGGAGCTGGGCTGATACCATCGTGCCGCAAGGCGGCGCGGCCTATCTCAAGCAGATCATCGCCAGCTTCGAGGTGTTGACGCGGACTATGCCGCCGTCGGCGTTCGCGCTGCTGAAACTCGCGCACGAGGCGGCCGGCGCCGTCTCGCTGGTCGTCCAATACGCCTATGACGGCGCGCCGGGATCGTCGACGATCCTGCCGCTGCTCGAAGCCACGCTGAACCAGTTCGGCATCTACGCCGCCGCGACCCCGCATCGCGGCACGCTCATCGGTCATCCCGTCTATCTCGCGAACGCCATCCCGTATCAGGACCTGACCTGGTTCGAGGCGGTCCAGACCCTCAACGGGTCCGGCCCGAACCAGAAGGGCAAGTACAAGTCGGCCTATATGCGCAAGGATTTTCCCGATGATCAGATCGCCACCATCTATCGCTACCTGAGGCACTACCCCACGGAAGCCGGCGGCGAACCGATCGACATGTCGCAATCGCTGCTGCAGGTCGACAGCTACGGCGGCAAGATCAACACCGTCGCCCCGCATGCCACCGCCGTGTGGCAGCGAAGCTCGCTGTTCAAGCTGCAGTACCAGACCTATTGGCAGGACGTGGAGAGTGGCCCAAGCCCGAACGGCGAAGCGCACATCCGCTGGATCGGCGACTTCTACCGCGACATGTACGCCGCCTCTGGCGGCGTCCCCGACCCCGCGAAGGACCCTTCGAACAATGTCGACGGTTGCTACATCAACTATCCCGACACCGACCTCAACCAGTACGGCGGTCGCGAGGGCGCGCTCAGACTCTACTACGGCGGCAACCTGCCACGTCTGACCCAGGCCAAGACGGAGTGGGATCCGCTCGACTATTTCCAGAACAACCAATCGATCGTCGCGGCGTAATGGCGCGTGCGGGCAGCTGAGCCGGATCGGATGGCGCTTCTCAGCGAGGGACTCACGACGATACTGAAGCCGAGGTAAGATCCGCGGCGGCGGGAAGGCGGCCAACCCGCTGAGCTTTCGCGCCTGGAAATGACGGATTGGCTTCGCTGATCCGCCCCACTCGGTGCCTCACCGGCTGCGCTTTGCGCGGCACAGATCCCGCAGCCTGTCGCCATAGAAAGCACGCCAGCCGGCATCTCTGATCCTGTCGCGATAGTCCTCGATCTTCGCGAGAACCGGGCGGTCGGCGCAGATTCGATACGTGCCGGCGCGCTCCATCTCCGCGAAGACCTGCAACGCGTCGCGATAGTCGAGATCGTTGTCCGTCGTATCCAGGCTTGCCAGGATCAGCCGAAGCATCGGCTCTCCGTCACGCGCCAGGACAGATGCCAGTCCGATCATCGGCGGGTGGACCACCTGATTGGCGTATTTGAACATGCGCCACTTCCGCTCGCGCGAATAGCTCGCAAGCAACTCGGCTCTGTCGCTAGGGCCGTGGCTGAGAAACTCCGCCTGCTCCGTCGTCTGACAGCCCACCAGCGACACCGCCACGATCCCACCAAACAACGCTGCGCGCATCCGTCTCATGGCAGGCCACCCTCTACGTCCATGCCAGCCTCACACCCCCATCCAAGCCAATCCGCCCGGCAGCTCATCGGCGGCGAAGTCGATCTGCAGCACGCGGCGGTGGCCGGGCCGCGCTGATGGCTCGGAGGCGTGCAGGATCGGCGTCGCGTAGAGCCAGATGTCGCCCACGTCGGCGCAGCACACCG
This sequence comes from Bradyrhizobium ontarionense, assembly GCF_021088345.1. Classification (NCBI taxonomy): domain Bacteria; kingdom Pseudomonadati; phylum Pseudomonadota; class Alphaproteobacteria; order Hyphomicrobiales; family Nitrobacteraceae; genus Bradyrhizobium; species Bradyrhizobium ontarionense. The sequence goes on from NZ_CP088156.1 coordinate 2,924,886, forward strand.
CCGTGCCGCAGCGCGCGACGACAGCGGGCACCTCGGCTTCCGCGATGCGGCCGAGGCGGTGCGAGCCGGGCGCGATCAGCAGCGGCGCGTTGCCGTCCGGCACGGCGTCGAGATGCACGCGCAGGGTGACCATGCGCGCGAGGACCTCATAAGGCGGCGCGACGTGCTGCAGGCCGCCCTTGATGGTCCAGGGACCGAAGCCGGCGACCTCGACGCGCTCGCGCACCACGACGGTCCGATCCTGATGCCACGGGACCGCCCAGTTCGCTGCCGTGGTCTTGTCGAAATAGACCGCACGCACCGGCCGCGCACCCTCGCCGAGAACAGCGCCGGCCGCTTGGCCGACCGGGCCGTGATTGGCCAGGAACGGCATCAGCGCCGCGATGCCCTGCAGGCGCTTGCCCGCCTGCTCCGGCGCATGGCCGCTCAGCGCGGCTTCGAGCTCGCGCAGGGCGGCCGCATCGAGCGCCGCGGCGAGGTGCAGCGCGCCGGCTTGCGTGAATTGTGTTCGTTGCTGGGGAGAGATCGCGAGGGTCATGCGCGCGGAAGACTAGAGCGAATGATCGGCACTTGGCAATCAACGCGAACCTTGCCCGCGTGAGCGCGCCTTGCGCCGTCGCACACGCGCAAAGGCGCAAAGGCGCAAGCGACACGCGGGCGGCGGTCCCGGATGTCGCCATCATGAACGCATGATCCCATGATCCTGCTCGCATGACATCAGGCATCGCAGTGGCAGGACAGGGACGACGTCTCGCTTCGCGGAGTCATCGAGCACCCGGACAGGGCCCCGCTGGGCAGCGTCGCCGACGTCAAGCGGCAACTCGCCGCGGCCTTTCCCGGCGTCGAATTCACCTATAACGCCGAGGAGACGGTCCAAGCAAAGGCAGCGCGCCAGACCACGCCGCTGCCGCTGCGGATCTGGCTGTTCCTGTTCGGCGTCGACGGTCGCTATCCCAACTACACGGGGGAGTTCACCGGCGATCGGGGCGGCATCGTCCAATTCCATTTCGAAGCCGGCGAACCGGTCCGGCGGATCAGCGCCACCAGCTACGGCCGCACCAGCGGATTGGACGACAACTTTCAGGAGTTGGCGCGACGCACCGGCTGGGTCGTTCGCTATCCGCGGTTCTAGCGGCAGGCAGCGCGCGTGAGCGATGCGAGGGACAACAATGGCAAGGCTGCGGCGGGGCAGCCGAAGGCGCGCCCCACCGTTCTCGTTCGCTCCCGAAAATGACCGACTACGCGTTCGCCGATCTGCAGCGCAGCGCTCACCCCGCTACGACACCATGGTCCTGATGAGCGCGGTGTCGGCAAACTCGATCAGTTCGACGATCTTCCCGTCCTGGAATCGGAAGAGATCCATGATCTCGGTGTCCCGCGTCATGTTCGTAGGACGGCTTCGCACGGTGAGCCGGGACCGCACGGCGACGCGGTCTTGATCCACCAGCTCGGTCAGGATGTCTCGCCGCACGAACTGGAACGTATCGATGAGCTTGGCCGCGGCCTGTTTGACCTCGGAGTGTCCACACATGCACCCCACCATTTCGCTGGCGCTCTGGTCGCCAGCCAGCGTGAACACGACATCCGGATGACACTCTGCCATCAGGTCGTCCAGCAACCCGGCGTCGCGCGCCTTGTACGCGCGTCTCACCTGCTCAAGGAGTACTTCGCGATTTTCCATCGACACCTCCCAAAGTTCAGCACGACGAACTTAGCCGGCCCGCGATCTACTTGCAATTGAGTCCGGCTCGAACTTCGCCTTTCTCCGTTCCCCCATACCTCTGCGGTATGAAAGACAGAATGTTCAGACGCGTCGGCCGCCGCGAAGCATTGCGGCGCCGCAATCAATTGTTATGAGTTCGGGTCAAGGCATCGCCGTGCGGTGGCGCCCCCCGAACTTCACCGGCCCAGCCGCTCCAGCCAACCCGGCAGCTCGTCTGCAGCGAAGGCGACCTGGAGCAGGCTGCGGCGGCTGGCCCGCATTGGTGGTTCTGACGCCTGCAGGATTTGCCTCGCATACCGCTGGTTGTCGCGCGACTCACCGCCGCTGTCCTTGACATCTGCAGTCGATCCCGCCAGTTCTATCTCACCCGGTTCCAGCGCGACCATGGTCACGCAGTTCGCTCTCATTTCGCGAAGGCATCGGGAAGGCTCTGCATAGTTCGTCGTTTTTCATCATAGTCATTCGGAGAAAGCATATGAAATCTGTCGTTGCGACGCTGTTTGCCGCTGCCTTGATGCTGTCGTCCGCGCCGGCGTCGGCCGTCGTTCTCGATCTCTCGACCATGAGCTGCAAGCAGTTCGTCGAAAGCGGCGATGACGGCATCAAGATGGTGCTGATCTGGCTCGACGGCTGGTACAAGGGCGACCAGGATGAGGCCATCTTCGACACCGAGGTGTTCGTCGAGAATGCCAAGAAGTTCGGCAAGTACTGCGCCGAGCATCCGACGGTCAGCATCGTCACCGCCGCGGAAAAGATCCTCGGCAATTAGGCTGGTCATCGTCTTCGAGCTGGCCGCAGCCGTCCCCCGCCCCCGCGGCGATCTCGGCAACTGTCCTGTGGCCCGCGTGAGCGTCAGCGACACGCGGGACCGCTGTCCCGGATATCGCCGTGAGCGGTGCCTTAGGCCCCGCGCACGGCTCGTCCGGGCTACAAGTGCAGCGCATCCGAAGGTGCCGTCGTTCCGGGACGGACGAGGCGCCGCGCAGCGAAGCTGTGACGCCGAGACGCGAGCCCGGCGACAGGCTCACGTCACCCGGTCTTAACCCCGCGTTAAGACAGCGGCGCTCGGACATACTCAGACGCAATTCGCGACGCCAGCTCCGACCGGCATCTGCGTTGAAGAAGCGAGCCGAGCGAGCGCGCGCGGCCCCGTCCCTTCTTCACGCGAGAGTCCCATGTCGATCAGCTCCGTCAGTACGCCCGTCGCCGCCACCTCCTCCCAGGCCACCACGGCCACGCAATCCACCTCGTCGACCTCGCAGACCTCATCGTCGTCTGCCGCAAGCTCGGCCGGCAGCACGTCGGAGAGCGCCTCCGGCGGCGGCGGCTCGTCGTCGAGCAAGACCGTGGTGAGCGAGGTCTCGATCACGCTCGACGGCATCACCACCACGACCATCACCTATTCCGACGGCTCGTCCGAGGTGACCAAGACCGCCGCCCATTCGGACGACAGCAGCAAGGGCGCGCAGACCTACAACGCGCAGGGCGCGACCAACACCGCAGCGACCGTCAGCGCAAGCGCGTCGAGCCAGGGCGTGAAGGCCTGAGACGTTCCAACCACCGGCCGCCCAAGCGCGCGAGCTGACGATCGTCCGCCGATCGCTTCGCCGACTGCGCGATAGTAGGACCTCGCGGCAGGTTCCGCTCCCGGAACCTGCTTGGCGTCAACACGAGTTCGTCGCATCGACACCGCCGCGCGGCTCGGCCGCGGCTGTCAGCGAGGTGCAGCGACGGCGCCGGGTGACGCTGAGGAGCAACAGTGCGCGCGAGATGTCGCGCGCAGCGGCATTGTTAATTTGCGCCGTCGGCCCGAGTCTGCCCTGTTGGCAAACAGCTGCGACAATGGGGAGGACAGCGATGTTGCGGGGCGTGATCGGCGCGGGACTGCTGATGCTGGCGATGGGTTCAGGGCTGCAGGCGGCGAGCGAACCAGGGTCGAGCGAGCGGATGTCCTGCTCGGAGGTTCGCTACTACGTGGAGAAATACACGGCCGAGGTCGCCGAGACGTATGCGCGCAGCCGCGGCGCCACCGACGCCCAGATCAGCCGGGCGCGGCGATGCCTGACGGCCACGCATTTCCGGAGGGCGGAGCGGTGGCGCAGCTATACCGAATGAGACGGCAGCCGTGCCAGAGGGCGGCTTGTTCGTTGTTGATCGCAGCCCCCTCCACCGTCATTCCGGGGCGCCCGTAGGGCGAGCCCGGAATCCGTAGCCACGATGTCCATGGGGGGCGAGCAGTCGGCCGCGCGAGCTCTCGCCCGGCCATAAGGCCTGTGGTTATAAATTCCGGGCCCATTCGCGCTGCTTCAAACGGCTACGCCGTTTGCGCGCGAATGCCCCGGAATGACGTCGGGTAAAGAGCGTGCACTCGCAGGGCGGGTCAGCCGAAGGCGTAGCCCGCCGCGCCCGCGAGGACAAAGGGCGGATTACGCTGCGCTGATCCGCCCTACGCATACGCCCCCTCACCCCTGCTCGATCGCGGCCGGCATCTTGGCGACGGACATCAGCGAGCGGGCGACCTGGTTGAGGAGCTGGTCGGCGTTCTCCTCCTCGGCCAGGGACTTCGACAGCAGCGCGACGACAGCGCTGTGGCGGAGCTGCTGGGCGAGGTTGCGCGCGGTGGTGTAGCCCGACATCTCGTAATGCTCGACGCGCTGCGCGGCGCCGATCAGCGCGAGATCCGCGGCGGCATCCTCCTTGTCCTCGCTCTGGGTCATGATCTCCTGGCCCTCCTCGATGAGGCCCATCATGCCCTTGCAGGGCTTTGCGCGCGGCGTCTTGCCGAGCAGCTCGAAGCATTCGTTGATGCGCTCGATCTGCGCCTCGGTCTCGATCAGATGCTGCTCGAACAATTCGCACAGCTGATCGAAGCGCGCGGCCTCGGCCATCTTCGGCAGCGCCTTGGTGAGCTGCTTCTCGGCGTGCAGGATGTCGCGCAGCTCGTCCATGAGCAGATCGCTCAGGCCGGACTCATCGGCCGGCGGCGAGCTCTCGGTCACGATCGATGACGCAGCTCCAGGCTCGCCGGCCTGAATGGCCGGAGACTCCGTGAAGACCCAGTCGCCGCCCTCGTTCCACGGTCCGCGGGTGTCGATTTCACCATGATCGCCTGAGCCGGTGGAATCATTGAAGAACTGATCGACCAGCCCGGGCGTCGGCGCGAGGCGGCCGATGCTGAAGGCCGGCTTGCCCATGCTCTCCAGCGCCAGCGCAAACGCCTTCATGTGCGTGATCTCGCGCGTCATCAGGAACTGCAGCGCGTCCCTGGTGCCGGCATCGTCGGTGAAATTAATCAGCCGCTCATAGACGATCTTGGCGCGCGCTTCGGCGGCGATGTTGCTGCGCAGGTCGACGTCGAGCTCGCCGGTGATCTTCAGATAGTCGGCGGTCCAGGCATTGCCCTGCGAGTTGAACAGGTTCACGCCGCCACCACCGGCAATCGCGATCAAGGGATCGGCCTCGGCGGCCTCGCGATCGAACTTCGACGGCTTCAGATGCAGGCGCGCCAGCGTGCCGACGACTTCGAGATGGCTCAGCTCCTCGGTGCCGATGTCCATCAGCAGATCCTTGCGATCTGGATCCTCGCAGTTGAGGCCCTGGATCGAGTACTGCATGGCGGCGGCGAGCTCGCCATTGGCGCCCCCGAACTGCTCGAGCAGCATGTTGCCGAAGCGCGGATCGGGCTCGTCGACGCGAACGGTGAACATCAGCTTCTTGACGTGGTGATACATGAGGGCCTCGGGAGGTTGGAAATGCAGCTATGCTCCGAACGGCCGGTGCATCCGGTTGTTCCTTACCTCCGCATGCGGACCAGTCGGGCTTCGCGGCGTCCTCAGCGTTGCGGACCATTCGCTTTGGCACCCCCGCCCTGTGCACGTTGATACGCACTGCGCAGCCCGTGGCGTGCAGGTCCGGTGGAACAGCGCACGGGGAACCCGCCGCTGTGATTACCGCTGGACATCCTGTGGCAGCACAGCAACTGCCTCTTGCTAAGGTTTTCCCTGCTCGCCTAAGCTGTTCCGCTGGAGAGTAAGATGTTGATGCGAACACCAGCCAGGGAGAAGCCCGGTCTCGGCGAGCGACTTCGCCGGGTCATCGAGCGACTCCGTGACCACGCAACATCGCTCACGCCTGCATCGCTCACGAGCACAGCCGCGGCCCGCAGGCACGCCTACCATGTCGTCGACGACGAGCCGGACGACAACAACATGGACGTCGCGCTGGCGGCGCTGATCGAGTCGATCGAACGGCCGCCGGCGACGCCGCCGCGCTTCCCGAGCCTGGCGCGGGTGACGACGTCGCGCCACGCGCCGCATATCCCGGTCTATGAGCGGCCGCCGCATTTCGACATCGAGCCGCGCCATGTCGAGGCGGAGCCGCGGCGGAGCTCCTACGACGAGCCCCCCGATCGGCCGGCGCAGGAGGACGAGCTGTCGGAGCTGCGCAAGGATCTGATGAGCGTCATCTCGGCGCGGCTCGGATCGCCCGACGATCATCTGGCGACGATCAGGACCCTGCTGAGGTCGGTGAAGTAATGTGGGGCCGCAGCAACATCGGCAAGACCGTCGAGGAGCTGACGGACCATCTGCGGCTGGTCGATCACGTGCGCGCGCTGCAGGAAGGCCAGAAGGAGATCGCGGAAGCGATCAGGGCGGTCAGTCAGCGCCTGACCTCGGTCGAAGCCGAGTTCAGGATCCTCAAGGCAGAGACCCAGCGCGACGCATTGCGCGAGGTGCAGCAGGCCGTGCATGCGGTCCAGGGCTCGGTTCATGACGAGCTGACGCGCATGGCGACGCGGCTGGTGGTGCTGGAGCAGGCGCTGCGCAGCGACGTCGGCCGGCCGCAGGCGCCGCCGGCCGGCAGCCCGCGCGGCGCAGGCGGTCCTCTTCCGCGTCCGGACGGCACGCGCTGAGACCGGCCCGATCGCGCATCACGCAGTTCTCCCCTGCCCCGCGCCTGTCAGCCATGCAGCGAACGCGGGACCGGCATTAGGATATCGTTAACCCGGCGGCGCGAGCGTAGCTGCGGACCTCACGCACGAGGCCAGGGCGACGACAGTCCCGTCGCAAGGGGTGCGGACTTCAGCACCAGATCCGGCGCCAGCCCGCATCGGCCTCATCTTCGAGCGAGGCGCGCCATGCCCATCAATGCCATCGACTCCGTCACGACGACGTCGGCGACACCGGCCACGCGGGCAATATCGCTGACCGGATCGAGTTCCGGAGGCCACACGTCGCCCATCCCGTCGGCGAGCAGAACCGTGATCAGCAAGGTCTCGATCACGGTCGCCGGCGAGATCATCACCACAACCACCTATTCGGACGGCACCACCGCGGTGACGACCTCGACGGCATCGTCGCGCGGCCAGGGGCTGCAGACATACACCGCAAAGGGCACGCTCAGCGGCGGACGCATTGCGGCGTGAGCCGGCACGCGTCGCCGGCAGCAGGTCGTCGCCGCGCAGCGGCCGCGCGACTATCGTGAACGGCCGCTTGCATCGCGCGGGCGCCGACCCGCGAGACTGCGTCCCGGGAACCGGACTCCACCGCCATCCGTTGCTATGATCGCAGCCTGACTGGATCGATGATGCCGATGGGCCTACTCCCGACAATCTCCCGCCGTGCCGGCCGAGGCGGACGACGCACCGCGGCGGCCGTGCTCGCACTCGCGCTGCTCGCCGCGCCGGTGCAGGCCCAGGACAGCGGCGTCAGCGGCATTCCGCCCGGCCCCGCCAACCAGAACGGGCTGAACGGCTCGATCGCCGACCCCTCCGGGATCGGCAACGCCGCGCGGATGCCGCCGCTGCCGCGCCCCGATCCCGTTCCGGTGACGCCGAGCTATCCGAGCGGCCCGCCCGGCTCGCTGTCCTCGCCGCAGCTCCGCTATGTCAGACCCTACGTCCCGGAGCGGCTGTCGAAGCGCGACCGGCAGCGGCTCGAGCGCGCCCGCGTCAGGGAGAACGACCGGCTGCTGCGCCGCGGCGCCGTCAGCATCTGCCGGGGCTGTTGAGGCGCGCCACGCTCGCGCCATCGATGTTGCACACCCGTCGTCAACCATGACCGCAGCGGCCACGCCTGCGACCACAGGCGCCGCCGGCCTTGCACGCAGCGGCTGCTTCCGTGCTTGGCGCGATCGGCGGATGATGTAGGCTGACGGCAAACGATACGACTCGAAACGACCGGCTGCAGCGGGAGCGGCTGGCGCACACGCATGAGGGGCCCATGACCGACCATCTGATCGTGACCGACGAGGGCGAGACGCGGACGATCAAGCTGCGGCGGCCGGAGAAGAAGAACGCGATCACGCAGGCCATGTATCTCGGCATGAGCGATGCGATCGACACCGCGCAGAACAATCCGCTGGTGCGATGCATCATCATCACCGGCGGCTCCGGCGTGTTCACGGCCGGCAACGATCTGGAGGATTTCCTGCATGCGGGCGCGGCCGGCAGCGACGCCATGCGCACCTCGGCCGCAACCAAGTTCCTCTATTCGCTGGCGCACAACGTCAAGCCGATCATCGCGGCCGTCGACGGCGTCGCGATCGGCATCGGCACCACGATGCTGTTCCATTGCGATTACGTGCTGGCCTCGACGACGGCGACGTTCTCGACGCCCTTCATCCATCTCGGCCTGGTGCCGGAGGGCGCCTCCAGCCTGCTGATGCCGCAAACCATGGGCTATCAGCGCGCGTTCGCGATGCTGGTGATGGGCCGCACCATGACCGCGGCGGACGCGCACATCGCCGGCTTCGTCAATACGGTGGTGGCGCCGGGCCATACCGAGGTCGAGGCGCTCAAGGTGGCGCGCGACATCTGCCGGCTGCCGGCCGAGGCGGTCGCAATCGGGCGCAAGCTGATCCGCACGCCGCCGGACGAGCTGACGCGCCGCATCGACCAGGAGGCCTATCTGTTCGCCGAGCGCATGACCTCGGAAGAGGCGATCAGCTCCTTCAAGGCGTTCCTGTCGCGCAAGAAGAAGAAATGAGGCCGCGGCGGGCCGTGGCGCGGATACGCTCGCTTAACGGATCGGCGTGTCGAGAGACCGACGTGTTGAGAGACGGATTGGTCCTCAGGCCACCCCGGCCTTGCGCGCGAGCAGTGCGCCGAACGCCTGCCTGATGCGCTCGGCATGCGGCGTCTTGTAGGCGAGCGGGCCGTCCTCGGCCTCGCCATGCACCAGCATGGAGGCGTTGACCTCGAACACGAGCAGACGCCCGTCGGAATCGCGCGCGCAGTCGATGCCGAAATAGTCGAGGCCGATGCGGCGCCGGATCGCGTGCAGCACCTCGATCTGCGCCGCGCCGAGCACGGCGGCGGGCTGCCGCAGGAACGCCGCTTCCTCCTGTCTCATCCAGGGATGATCGTCCATGGCCGTGGCATCGCGATGCAGCTTCCAGCCGGGACCGATCGCGAGGTGATAGGGGTGCACCTCCTCGCCCGCGAAGGTGATCCGGTATTTGCGGAACTGGCCGTCGGCCGAGCGATAGTCGACATACTCGATCAGGTAGCAGTCGCGGGCGGCGTGGGCGCGGAGGAAGCCCGCGAGCTGCGCCAGGTCATCGACGCGCTCGAACAGGTCGCCGCCATGGGTGCCGGCGACCCGCACCAGGAGCGGGAAGCCTGATGGCAGCAGCGACGCCAGCGCGGACGGCGACCGGTCGCCGCCTGCGGCAAGCCTGAGCGTGCGCGGACAGCGGCAGCCGTCGAGACCTGCGAGCTGCGCGGCGGTCGCCTCGCGCGCAGTGGTCGCTATCAGGCACGGATCGTTGATGACCGGCAGGCCGAGGCGCTCGACCAATCCGGCGGCGGTGGCGAGCGTATCACCGGCCTGGTCGGGATCGGAGATGAGATTGACGATCACATCGTAGTCGGGGTCGAGCTTGACCGCATCGATGGACACGGACGGCAGCAGCGCCAGCGTGTCGATGTCGCAGGCCGCATCCTCGAACAGGAATTGCGCCGGCGTGTTGCCGCCGAACGGCGCCTGCAGCGCCAGCGCCCGGAACGCCGCCGGCGCGCGCGCCGCGGCACGCCGGATCACCGGCCCAATCACCGCGGCCTGCCCATAGGCCAGGCGGGCAGCGGCCTCGTCGCCGCGCTCCTGCCGGATCGCACCGATCCAGTACAGGCTCTCGGCATCCGCGGCATCGCAGGCCAGGGCCTGCGAAAAATACGACAGCGCCTGCTCGGTGTTGTTCAGCCGGTAGCAGACCTTGCCGAGCTCGTGATGCAGCCGGCCGTCCTCGGGCCGATCGGCGACCATCTCGAGCAGCAGCGCCTTGGCGATCACGGGCTGGTCGGTCGCGAGCATCGCCTGCGCCAGATTGGTGCGCGACGGCCAATGCGCCGGCGAGAGCTGCAAAGCCTGCAGATAGGCCGCGATCGCGTCCTGCGTCCGGCCCATCCTCAACAGGGTGCTGCCGAGATTGCACCAACAGCCGGTCAAATGCGGCATCAGCCGCAGCGCCGCCTTGTAGTTCTCGGCCGCGGCAACGAGATCTCCGCAGGAAAGACAGGCATTGGCGAGGCAGGCATGGAGATCGCCGACCAGCGTGGCCGGCAGCGACGCAGCCGCCTCCCCTTCCACGATGCGCAGCCCGGCCTCGAAGGCGGAGATGGCCTCGTCGAAGCGGCCTTCGGCCAGATGCTGCTGGCCGAGCCGATGGAATGCCGACGGATCTGTCGCGGTGGCGGACGGGGCGGGATTACTGGACACGGACACGGCAGGACATGACGAAACGATGGATGGTCGCCCCGCGCATCGCAGCCGTGGCCGCGGGCGCCCCTCGGCGGGACCGGATTCGGAGGCACCTGATAGACGATCGAGAGTCCGTCCACAACGCGCATCTGTCGCAGATGAGCAGCGCGGGTCATCCGCCCCGGCCGAGACGCCCGGGGGCCTGCAACGTGATATTGTCGGACATGAACAGCCAGGCCGGCTTTGTCCGAAGCGCGTGGAGCATGCATGCCAGACTATGATGTGATCGTGATCGGCTGCGGCGCGGTCGGTAGCGCCGCCCTGTTGCATCTTGCCCGGGCTGGACGGCGGGTGCTCGGCATCGACCGCTTCCAGCCGCCGCACCGGTTCGGCTCGACCCATGGCGAGACCCGCATCACCCGCGCGGCGATCGGCGAAGGCGTCGACTACACGCCGCTGGCGCAGCGCTCGCACGAGATCTGGCGCGCGCTGGAGCGCGAGACGGGTGCGCGCCTGTTCGTACAATGCGGCTGCCTGTTCATTCCGAGCCAGGACGGCGGCGAGGTCCACGGCGTCACCAGCGCGCAGTTCTTCGCCAACATCGAGACCGCCGCGCGCCTGCACGGGATCGATGGCGAGATCATTGCAGCGGAGCAGCTGCGCGCGGACTATCCGGCTTTCGCCACCACGGCGAGGGATCGCGCCTTCCTCGACCGCGAAGGCGGCTATCTCCTGGTCGAGGACTGCGTGCGGACGCAGCTGACGGTCGCCGCGCGCCGTGGCGCCGCGCTGCTGACCGGCCGGCGTGTGACGGCGTTCCGCCGTGCAGCCGGCGCACACACCGTCACCATGGACGACGGCACGACCGCCAGCGCCACGACGCTGATCATCACCACGGGGCCGTGGATCACCGAGCTGATCGCGCCGCTGCGCCGGCGCGTCCGCGTCACCCGCCAGGTGCTGTACTGGTTCGAGGTACTATCCCATCCCGAGCGCTTCGGCGCGGACGCACCGGTGTTCATCTGGGACGTCACTGGCCGCGAGCGCGCCGCGTCCGACATCTACGGCTTCCCCTGGCTCGGCTCGCCCGGAAACGGCGTGAAGATCGCAAACGAAGTACTGACCGGCGAGACCGATCCGGATCAGGTGTCGCGCGAGGTCGGGGCTGACGAGGTCGCCGCAACGTATGAGACCTATGTCCGTCCGTTCGTGCCGGATCTCGGCCCGCGATGCCTGCGCAGCGAGGTCTGCCTCTACACCAACGCGAGTGGCGGCCGCTTCATCATCGACCGCGATCCCGGCGATGCCGACGTGATCTACGCCTCGCCCTGCTCCGGCCACGGCTTCAAGCATTCGCCGGCGATCGGCGAGGCGCTCGCGGCGATGGCGTTGGGCCAGGCGCCGCGGGTCGATCTCTCCGGCTTCGCGCTGGACCGGCTGGCCGCGCCGTCCGATCCGTCATAGCCCAGGCCAGCGGCTACTTTCCGGATTGCAGCGCCGCGGTCTGCTTGGCGAGGCCGTCGGCGAACTGCGTCTCGAGCTTGTCGAGATAGGTGTTGAACTCGCCAGGCCCGACAAAGGGATTGGGCGCGCCGTCGGCGATCTTGGCCCGCTTGCCGGCCATGTCGTACATCTCCGGATGCGGTGCCAGCAGGATGTCCGGATGCACCGTCTTCGCCCAGGCGAAGGTCTTCCTGTAGTCGTCGACGATGCCGGGATAGGTAGGGCGGCCGACCAGCTGGTTGAGCGCGACGGTGGCGCTGCAGAAGAAGATGAGGCTGCGGGTGGCGTCGCCATCCTTCACGGTCGTGGTCCAGCTGGTGCAGCCCGGCGAATGGCCCGGCGTCTCGTGCGCGGTCAGCGTCATGCCGCCCAGCGTCACCGTGTCGCCCTCGTGCACGGCGCGGTCGACCTTGACCGGCGGAAAGCCGAGGTGCCGCTCCTCCTCGCGGCCGGGATAGAACCCGCCTTCCAGCAGCGGCACGTCCTTGGCGCCCGCCACCATCTGCGCGCCGGTCTCCTGCTTGATCTGCGCAAGGCCGCCGGTGTGGTCGATATGGGCGTGGGTGTTGAGGATGTATTTGATGTCGGCGACCTTGAAGCCGAGCTTGCCGATGCTGGCCTCGATCTGCGCGGTCGATTCCGGCATCACGGTGTCGATCAGGATGTGGCCCTGCGAGGTGGTGATCAGGTAGGAGGCGAGCCCGTTGGTGCCGACGTAGTAGACGTTGTCGATGACCTTGAACGGCTCTGTCGGCGTATTCCACGCCGCGATCATCTGCTTCATGAGGTCCGGCAGCGATTGCGCCGCAGCGGGACCGGCCGCAAGCGACAGCGTCGCGGCAAGCAGCATCATTCTTTTCATCATGGCCTCCCGATTCCCGGTATTGTTGTTATGAAATGATCTTATGTCATCGCCGCTCCAGCGAGGCAATCGCGCTTCGCCCTGCATCACACGTGACCCTGCCATGAGCCGTCTCTACCGCTTCGCCCTCGCCTGCCTGCTGACCGGTGCCGCCGCGGCAAGTCTGACCGCCCTGCCCGGCCATGCCGAGGATGAGCCGGTGAACCTGCGCATCCTCGCCATCAACGACTTCCACGGCAATCTGAAGCCGCCGGCGCCAGGCATCCGCGTCAGCGATCCCGCCGATCCGACCAAGAGCAGCGTGGTCCCTGCCGGCGGTGCTGCGCAGATGGCAAGCCTGGTCAAGCTGCTCTCCGACGGAAAGCCCAACACGATCTTCGTCGCGGCCGGCGATCTGATCGGCGCGAGCCCGTTTTTGTCGGCGATGTTCCACGACGAGCCGACCATCGAATCGATGTCGCAGATGGGGCTCGCGCTGTCGGCCGTCGGCAACCACGAGTTCGACGAAGGCAAGGACGAGCTGTTGCGCATGCAGAACGGCGGCTGCCATCCGCAGGACGGCTGCCGCGGGCCGCAGCCGTTCACCGGCGCCACGTTCCACTATCTCGCCGCCTCGACCTTCCTGGCCGGCACCGACAAGACGGTGTTTCCGCCGTACGAAATCCGCAGCTTCGAGGACATCCCGGTCGCCTTCATCGGCCTCACTTTGAAGGGCACCGCGGGCATCATCTCGCCGGCGAGCTCGGCCGGTCTCGACTTCCGCAGCGAAGCCGAGAGCGTCAACGCGCTGATCCCGGAACTGAAGGCCAAAGGCGTCGAGGCGATCGTCGTGCTGATCCACGAGGGTGGATGGCCTTCAGGCGGCATGAACGAATGCCCCGGCCTGTCCGGCCCGATCGTCGACATCGTCAAGGACCTCGACAGCGCGGTCGACATCGTCATCTCCGGCCACACCCACCAGGCCTATGTCTGCACGATCGACAAGCGTCTCGTCACCTCGGCCGACAAGTTCGGAACGCTGGTCACCGCAATCGACGTCAAGCTCGACCGCACGACGCGCGACGTCATCAGCGCCAACGCGACCAACATCGTGGTCGACGCGACCTTGCCGAAGGACGCCGCGCAGACTGCGCTGATCGACGCTTACGAGAAGCTCGCCGCTCCCTACGCCAATCAGCCCGCCGGCGTGATCACCACGACGCTGTCGCGGCTGCCGAACGCCTCCGGCGAAAGCGTGCTCGGCGACGTCATCGCCGATGCCCAGCTCGCGGCAATGGCGGCGCCCGCCAGGGGCAGCGCCGTGATCGCGATGACCAATCCCGGTGGCATCCGCACCGATCTCGCCCGTCGCGACGACGGCGCGGTCACCTATGCCGACCTGTTCGCAAGCCAGCCGTTCCGCAACCAACTGGTGACGGTCACTTTGACCGGCGCCGAGATCAAGGCGGCGCTGGAGCAGCAGTGGCTCGACCCGGCACGGCCGCGCATCCTCCAGGTGTCGCGCGGCTTCGCCTATGCGTTCGATGCGAAGCAGCCGGCCGGCGCACGCATCGATGCGGCCTCGCTGATGCTGAACGGCCATCCGATCGATCCGGGCGCGTCCTATCGCGTTGCCATCAACAACTATCTCGCGCTCGGCGGCGACGGCTTCACCGCGTTCAAGAGCGGCCGCGATGCCATCGTCGGCCCCTTTGACGACGAGGCGCTGTTCGCCTTTCTCAAGGCCAACAGCCCATTGGGACCGCCGCCGCGCGACCGCATCGTCAACAAGGCCCAGTGAAGCCCCGTCGGACGGCGGAAACCGGTCATATCCCTGTCATGGCTCTTTCCGAGCCTGCGTTCAGCGCATAGATTGGGCATTCCCGCAACGCGCGAGTGGCAGGGCCTATTGAATGTCGACGCTGTACCTCTCCCATGAAGCCTGCCTCGATCATGCGACGCCGTCGGGACATCCCGAACGCGCCGATCGGCTGCGTGCGGTCGAGGAGGCGCTGACGGAGGAGCGTTTCGCGCTTCTGGATCGCGACGAGGCGCCGGAGGCCGATCTCGACCTGGTCCTGCTCTGCCACAACGAGCATTACGTGACCGAGCTGCGCCATATGGCGCCCACGTCCGGCATCGTCTATCTCGACGGCGATACCTCGATGTCCCCGGGCACCTGGGAGGCCGTGATGCGCGGCGTCGGCGGCGCCGTGGCGGCGACCGAATCCGTGATGTCCGGCCGCCACCGCAACGCCTTCGTCGCGGTGCGCCCGCCCGGTCACCATGCCGAGATCAACAAGCCGATGGGCTTCTGCTTCTTCGACAACGTGGCGATCGCCGCGCGCTATGCCCAGCGCACTTTCGGCATCGAGCGCGCCGCCATCATCGATTTCGACGTCCATCACGGCAACGGCACCCAGGACATCTTCTGGGCCGACAAGAGCGTGATGTACTGCTCGACCCACCAGATGCCGCTGTTCCCGGGCACCGGCGCCCGCGGCGAGCGCGGCGAGCACGACACCATCGTCAACGCCCCGCTCGCCTCGGAGGACGGCAGCCTCGAGTTCCGCTCGGCCTTCGAGAACCTGATCCTGCCGCAGCTGACCAAGTTCAGCCCCGAGCTCGTGATCATCTCGGCCGGCTTCGACGCGCATTATCGCGACCCTCTGGCCTCCCTGAATCTGCGGGCGGAGGATTTCGGTTGGGTCACCCGCAAGCTGATGGATCTCGCCGACAAATGCGCCGGCGGCCGGGTCGTGTCGGTGCTGGAAGGCGGCTATGACCTTCAGGGACTTAAGGAATCCGTCTCGGCCCACGTCGCGGCGCTGACCGGAGCGTGATCCCCAGGTTCCATCCGGTCGAGCCCCTGCAGGGCCTGACAGGGCCATGACGGGCGTGTAAAAGCACGGCCCCGGAGTTGAGTGATCTGCAGGGAACCCCGTATGGCGGACAACACCGTAACCGATGTCAAACAGCTGTCGTTCGAGCGCGCGATCGAGGAGCTGGAGTCGATCGTGAAACGGCTCGAGGACGGCAAGGTGCCGCTCGAGGAGTCGGTAGCGATCTATGAGCGGGGCGAAGCGCTGAAGCGGCGCTGCGAAGTTCTGCTGCGCCAGGCGGAAGCCAGGGTCGAGAAGATCACGACCGATGCCGGCGGCCGGGCAACCGGGACCGCGCCGCTGGACGTGCAGTAGCGGCAGCCGGCACGCGCCCTTATTCCCGGGACGGCCGCAAATATTTATTTTTCGAGCTTCCCTGCGCGGATTGAGCGCGGGACAGCCGCCTGCCAATCGTGCATATCAGCCGAAAATCGGTGCAATTGTCCGTTTGCGCAGCGGCAGTGCTGCTATAGTGCCGGCCAGGGGGAACTTCGGGACCGTCACCGGCCAATCGCCGTCACGACGCTCCTTCCACAACGCCGTTCCCCGAAGACCATCGGGATCAAAAGCCGCGTGCGCGTCCAGAACCGCCATGTCATCTACCTGCAGGGCTACGATCCGCGCGGTCTGGCGCAATATTATCGCATGTTCCGCACCGAGCTGCGAAAATTCGGCCAGCTCTATGAGGTCGCAACCACGATCAGCCGTCCGACGAGCAAGTCCGACGAAGAGATCACCTCCTGGAGCATCGAAGCCAAGGCTGCGGAGTGGCAGACCAAGACCACCTATGACTTCCTTCGTTTCGAGGATTTCATCCAGAACGATCTGGCCGCGCCGGTCTGGCGCACGGTGTTGCAGGCTGCGTGGATCTACTGGGGCCTCGTGTTCCGCGGCACCCTCGTCCGGTTCTGGAACGCCAACTGGCGTTTTGCGACCTTCATCACGTGGCCGCATCTGGTCGTGCTCGTGGAAGCCCTGGTTGCCGCCGCGAGCGGCTTCGTGTTCGCCAAGGGGCTCGACGCGCTGCATCTGCCGCTGCCGTTCAGCGTGCTCGTCGGCGTCGCGATCTTCTTCGTTTTGGTTTACGGCGCGTTGAAGTACACGGAGAATTACACCTACGCAAAATATCTGCTCTGCGACACGATCTGGACTTGGCAGTTCTCGAATCGCGCACGACCGGAGTGGGACAGCCGCATCGACCGCTTCGCCGAATATCTGTGCGAGGTGGTGCGCGACAGCGATGCCGACGAGATCGTCATCGTCGGTCACAGCTCAGGCTCCTTTCTGGCTGCGGAGATGGTTGCGCGGGCGCTCAGGCGCGCCCCCGGCCTCGGCAGCCACAGCCCGCGCCTGGTGCTGCTGACCCTTGGCAGCACTTTCCCTATCGTCGGCTTCCACCGCGCGGCCAGCGATTTTCGTGAACATCTGCGCCAGCTCGCGATCGAGCCCTCTATCGATTGGATCGACTGCCAGGCGCGCAAGGACGTGATGAGCTTCTTCCGGATTGATCCGATCGCCGCTCACGGCATCGAGGTCGGCGATGCGCGCCGCAATCCAACCATCGTGCCGGTCCGCTTCCGCGAGATCATCCGGCCCGAACATTACAATCTGTTTCGCTGGCAGTTCTTCCGCGTCCACTTCCAGTTCGTGATGGCCAACGAACGACCGCACCCCTACGACTTCTTCATGATCGTATGCGGTCCTGTCCCCTTACGCGAACGCATGGCTCGGCCGGCAGCAGCGCTCGCGATTGCAACGGCAACGGATCCCGCATCGCGGGAAAAAGCCTGGGCCGAACTGCAATCTCCGGTCTCTCACGGGGAGACGGCTGCCGTGGAATTAAGCAGCCTCAGGGAACCAACGGCACGCCGCAGGGGTTGAGGTGTCGCGCGTGAAGGTACCGCTTGCGGGCTTGCCATCTTGCGCCGGGTTGGCTTTAAGACGGGCTTTGGTGTAAAGCATCTCGGAACTGTGGGCTTTTGGAGGCGCCATTCCCTTGCAGGGGATGGAACTAAGTGCATGCAAAGGCAAGCAAAACAGGCTTGGCTGAACGAGTTGACGAGCTCTGGCGACAAACGAGGACGGCAAGGCCGCCAAGAGTGACTTACATCACATAGATCGATCCGAAACCCGGCTAGGCTCTGGTCTGCGGCTTCGATCCGCGCGGATGGGACCTTCAAGGCACCAGGTTTCGCCGCCCGTTACGATGAACCTCTCAGACGTCGGCCCTTGAACCCGACCTGCAAAATTGGAATGTCACCGTGACCACATTTAGTAAGACGCCGCTTCTCGATACCATAAAGACTCCGGAAGATCTGCGCCGGCTGAAGGTCGAGCAGGTCCGGCAGGTCGCCGACGAACTGCGCCAGGAGACGATCGACGCGGTCTCGGTGACCGGCGGTCATTTCGGTGCGGGTCTCGGCGTGGTCGAGCTGACCACGGCCATCCACTACGTGTTCGACACCCCGCGCGATCGCCTGATCTGGGACGTCGGCCATCAGGCCTATCCCCACAAGATCCTGACCGGTCGCCGCGACCGCATCCGCACGCTGCGCACCGGCGGCGGCCTGTCCGGGTTCACCAAGCGCACCGAGAGCGACTATGATCCGTTCGGCGCGGCGCATTCCTCCACCTCGATTTCCGCCGGCCTCGGCATGGCGGTGGCCCGCGACCTCTCCGGCGGCACCAACAACGTCATCGCAGTGATCGGTGACGGCGCGATGTCAGCCGGCATGGCCTATGAGGCCATGAACAACGCCGGCGCGATGAACTCCCGCCTGATCGTGATCCTCAACGACAACGACATGTCGATCGCCCCGCCCGTCGGCGCGATGTCGGCCTACCTGTCGCGCCTCTACTCGGGCAAGACCTATCGCACCCTGCGCGAGGCCGCCAAGCAGCTCGGCCAGCATCTGCCAAAGGTGATCGCCAACCGCGCCAGCCGCGTCGAGGAATATTCCCGCGCCTTCATGGTGGACGGCGGCACGCTGTTCGAGGAGCTCGGCTTCTATTACGTCGGCCCGATCGACGGTCACAATCTCGACCATCTGCTGCCCGTCCTGAAGAACATCCGCGACATGGAGACCGGCCCGATCCTGGTCCACGTCGTCACCCAGAAGGGCAAGGGCTACCCGCCGGCGGAAGCCTCCGCCGACAAGTACCACGCCGTGGCCAAGTTCGACGTCGCCACCGGCACCCAGGCCAAGGCCAAGCCGAACGCGCCGCAATACCAGAACGTGTTCGGCCAGAGCCTGGTCAAGGAAGCCGAGAAGGACGACAAGATTGTCGGCATCACCGCCGCAATGCCGTCCGGCACCGGCATCGACATCTTCGCCAAGGCTTTCCCCAAGCGCACCTTCGACGTCGGCATCGCCGAGCAGCATGCGGTGACCTTCGCCGCGGGCTTGGCCGCCGAAGGCTTCAAGCCGTTCTGCGCGATCTACTCGACCTTCCTGCAGCGCGGCTACGACCAGATCGTGCATGACGTCGCGATCCAGAGCCTGCCGGTGCGCTTCGCGATCGACCGCGCCGGCCTGGTCGGCGCCGACGGCGCCACGCATGCGGGCTCGTTCGACAATGCCTATCTCGGCTGCCTGCCCAACATGGTGATCATGGCGGCGTCCGACGAGGCCGAGCTGGTGCACATGGTGGCGACCCAGGTCGCGATCAACGATCGTCCGAGCTCGGTGCGCTATCCGCGCGGCGAAGGCCGCGGTGTCGAAATGCCGGAATTCGGCGTCGCCCTGCCGGTCGGCAAGGGCCGCATGATCCGCCAGGGCAAGCAGGTCGCCCTGCTGTCGTTCGGCACCCGCCTGGCCGAATGCGAGAAGGCGGCCGACGAGCTCGCGGCGCTGGGCCTGTCCGCCTCGATTGCCGATGCGCGCTTCATGAAGCCGCTCGACGAGGAGCTGGTCAGCAAGCTGGCGCGCGAGCACGACATCCTGCTCACCATCGAGGAAGGCTCAGTCGGCGGCTTCGGCTCGCACGTGATGCAGTTCCTGAGCGACCAGGGCATGCTCGACGGCGGCCTGAAGATGCGCACGATGGTGCTGCCCGACGAGTTCCAGGACCACGACACGCCGGCGGCGATGTACGGCCGCGCCGG
Source organism: Bradyrhizobium ontarionense (assembly GCF_021088345.1). Lineage (NCBI taxonomy): Bacteria > Pseudomonadati > Pseudomonadota > Alphaproteobacteria > Hyphomicrobiales > Nitrobacteraceae > Bradyrhizobium > Bradyrhizobium ontarionense. The sequence continues at coordinate 2,944,639 of NZ_CP088156.1, forward strand.
GCTCGACGCCAAGGGCATCGTCCGCAAGGTGTTCGAGGCGCTCGGCAAGGATTACACCACCGAGGCGGTCAAGCTCGCCTGAGGCGGGCTTGGCTAGCCGTCATCGGTGATCCCATGAAGATCTATCTGGCAGGTCCCGACGTGTTCCTGCCGGACGCTCTCGACGTCGGACGGCACAAGGTCGCCATCTGTGAGCGGCACGGCCTGACCGGTCTCTACCCGCTCGACAACAGCGTCGACCTCGCTTCGTCCGATGCCTCGCGCCAGATCTTTGACGGCAACGCAGCGATGATGGAGGACGCCTGTGCCATCATTGCCAACCTCACGCCGTTTCGTGGTCCCGGCGCCGATGCCGGCACGGTCTACGAGCTCGGCTACATGGCCGGGCGCGGCAAGCTCTGCCTCGGCTATTCGAACGATCCGTCTGTTTATGCCGAGCGCGCGCGGCGCTTCACGACGGTCGTGGACCAGGACGGACGTCTGGTCGATGCCGAAAGCCTGACGGTCGAGGATTTCGGCCTGCCCGACAATCTGATGATGATGCACGCGCTCGATGTGCACGGCTGTCCGCTGGTGATCCCGCGCCAGCCGCCGGCCGACATCTGGCACGACCTCACGGCGTTCGAGATCTGCGTGAAGCTGGCAGCGGAGCGGCTGGTGACGGAATCGTAGGGCGGGCATCATGCTCGCCACGATTCCCACTGTCGTCCCTGCGAACGCAGGGACCCATAACCACAGGATGTTGTTTGTGGCAGGCGAGTGGTTAGAACCTTCCCTCCAATGTCATCCTGTGGTTATGGGTCCCGGGTCGGCGCACCGACGCGCGCTGCGCGTCGGTACTTGCCCGGGACGACACGAATTTGTGTGCCCGAGCTCCACAACTGATGACAACTGATCGCCCCATCATGCCCCCTCCCCGCAAACGCGCCGATGTCCTGCTGGTCGAACGCGGCCTGTTCGAGAGCCGCGCGCGGGCGCAGGCCGCGATCGAGGCCGGGCTCGTGATCGCCAACGACAAACAGGTGGCCAAGGCTTCCGAGACCATTCCGGCCGACGCCGTGCTGCAGGCCGAGCCGGCGCACCCCTACGTCTCGCGCGGCGGCGTCAAGCTGGCGGCAGCGCTGGAGCATTATGGGGTCGAGGTCGAGGACCATGTCTGCCTCGATGTCGGCGCCTCCACCGGCGGCTTCACCGAGGTGCTGCTGGCCCATGGCGCAGCGCTGGTGTTCGCGGTCGATGTCGGCCGCGATCAACTGCATCCCTCGCTGCGCGGCCATGCGAAGATCGTCTCGATGGAGCAGACCGATATCCGCAGCTATGACGGCAAGCGGCTGCCGCAGCGTCCGGACATCGTCGTGATCGACTGCAGCTTCATCTCGCTGAAGGCCGTTCTTCCGGTTGCGTTGTCGCTGGCGGCCGCGCCGACGAGCCTGCTGGCGCTGATCAAGCCGCAATTCGAGGCGAAAGGCGCACACGGCAAGGGCGGCATCATCAAGGACCCGGCCGTGCACGCGGCGGTCTGCGATGACATCGCCGCCTTCGCAGTCTCGCTCGGCTGCAGCGACGTCCAGGTGTTTGCGTCATCGATCAAGGGCGGCGACGGCAACGCGGAGTTCTTTCTGGGAGCGCGCCGCCATGGTTGAGCGTCTCGTCATCGACCATGTCGGCCATCGCGGCGACGGCGTCTCGCTCTCGTCGGGCGAGGCGCTGTACGTGCCCTATACGCTCGCCGGCGAAACCGTCGAGGCGGCGGTCATTCCCGGCCATCCCGACCGCCGCAAGCTGCTCGCGGTGGAGACGCCGAGCCCCGAGCGGATCGCGCCGTTCTGTCCGCACTTCGGCATCTGCGGCGGCTGCGCGATCCAGCACTGGGTGCCGGCCCACTATCAGGCGTGGAAGCGCAACATCGTCGTGGAGACGCTGAAGGCCGCCAGGGTCGATTGCGAGGTGGCCCCGCTGGTCGACGCCCATGGCAGAGGGCGCCGCCGCGCCACATTCCACGCGCGGATGGGCACGCATGACGTGCTCAGGGTCGGCTTCTCGGCAACCGGCAGCCACGACATCATCCCGATCGACCGCTGCCCGATCCTCGATCCCGCGCTCGACGGGGCGCTCGAGGCGGCGTGGGCGCTGGCGGAAGCGTTGAAGCCGACCGGCAAGCCGTTGGACATCCAGGCCACCGCGACCAGCAACGGCCTCGACATCGATATCCGCGGCTCAGGACCGCTGCCGCCGCCGCGCGTCGCCGCGCTCTCGGCGGTCGCCGAGCAGCACCGACTGGCGCGCCTGACCCGACACGGCGAATTGATCCTGATGCGCAACGGTCCGGTGATCACCGTGGGCACGGCGCAGGTGACGTTGCCACCGGGCTCGTTCCTGCAGGCCACCGTGCGCGGTGAAGAGACGCTGGCCGCGCTCGTCGGCGAGCGTACGGTCAAGGCGAAGCACGTCGCCGACCTGTTCTGCGGCGTCGGCCCGTTCGCGCTGCGGCTCGCATCGCACGCGCGCGTCACCGCCTTCGACAGCGACGCCGGCGCCATCGGCGCGCTGCAAAAGGCGGTCGCGGGCACGCAGGGCCTGAAGCCGATCAAGGCCGAGGCGCGCGACCTGTTCCGCCGTCCCTTGATGCCGCAGGAGTTGCGCGAGTTCGACGCCGTCGTGTTCGACCCGCCGCGCCAGGGCGCGCAGGCGCAGGCCAGGCAGCTCGCGGCCAGCAAGGTGCCGGTGATCGTCGCGGTGTCGTGCAACGTCACGACGTTCGCCCGTGACGTACGCATGCTGATCGACGGCGGCTACAAGCTCGAGACCGTGGTGCCCGTCGACCAGTTCCGCCACACGCCGCATGTCGAGCTGGTGGTGAAGCTGGTGCGGTGAGTCAATCCCGCCAAGGCGCTGCGCGCTACTGCACCACGTCGACCTTCACCTGCGCGACACCGGAATTCACCATGCCCAGCGCCTGCGCGGCCGAGTAGGAGACGTCGACCACACGGCCATGTACGAACGGCCCGCGATCGTTGACGCGGACCACCACGGAGCGGCCGGTCCTGACATTGGTCACATGCAGGCGCGTGCCGAACGGCAGGCTCGGATGCGCCGCGGTCAGCTCGGACGGGTCGAACCGTTCGCCGCTCGCGGTCTTGCTCCCTTCCGAATAGTAGCTGGCGAGACCCGACGATCCGGGGCGCGCGGGCGGTGGACTCAGCTCCGCATGGCGCACCCGAACGACCGACTCGTGTGCCTTCTCCGCGGTCTGGACGTGAGGCCGGAAGCCGCTATCGGGCTGCCTGGCCGGTGGCGTCCATCTGGCCTGCCGCACGGCCGATGATTGCGCGCAGGCGGCCAGCGAGGCCGCCGCGGCAAACATGAATGCCGCTCTCAGCAGCTGGTTCGCGCGCTCTGGCGCTGCTGCCCGGACGACTGGATCGATGGTGGTGCGATCTCCAAAACGTTCTGTCTGGTCGATGATACGCATGTTCTGTGCGCCTCCGCCTCAGCGGGGCCAAGCTCGCGGCCCAATCGCGGCAACACAGTGGCAAAGAGAATTATTGCAGCTCTGCAACCCTTGGTTTTTGAACCAAGTGTGGCTCCCGTGCCACAAATGCAGCGGGAATCGGCGACGAGGCGCGGTTCTCCACAAGATCGGCGTACCGGCGATCGTGCGGTCGAGCCCATCCCCACGCGGAACTCGTCGTCCAGATCAGGGCCGTATGAGGTCTGGGCGGTGTAGCCGGCGATGATCATTCCGACGGCGGGCCCCGCGATGCATGCCGGGCATCGGCCTCACCGCCCCCATCGATCCTGCCAGATCTTCTCGCCGATCAGGCAGGAGACCCGCGGCTCCTTGGCATCGTCGGCGACCGGCACGAATCGCGGCGCAGGCGTGCGCCCGGCGACCTCCATCAGGAGCTTGGTGCGGATCGCCTCCTTGAATTCCTCGCGGCTCTTGATCGTCACCACAAACGAGCCGCGGCCGCCGGTCACGCAATCCTTGTAGTAGAGGTCAAGGTTCTCGATATCCATGGTCGAGTAGGACGGCTCCTTGACCATGATCGGCAGGCCGTTGATCGTAATGCCCTTGGCGACGGCCTCGTCGCGCGCGATCGTGACAGGCGAAGGGCCGTTGTTGTTCGGCCCGTCGCCGGAAATGTCGATCACGCGGCGCAGCCCGCGATACGGATTCTCGTCGAACAGTGGCATCGCGAAGTAGATCGCGCCGGAGATCGACGTCCGCGAGGCCCGACGGATCGGCGTCTTCAGGATCTCGGCGGCGACCGCGTCGGCACTTTCCGGCCCGTCGATCAGGCGCCAGGGAATGATGATCTTCTGGTCGCTCGAGGCCGCCCATTCAAAATAGGTGACGGCGATGCGGCCATGGACTCCGTTCTTCAGCGCCTGCAGGAACTCGCGCGAGCTGAGCGCCTGCGCGTAGCCTTCACGCTGGATCGCGAGCTCATCCAGATCCATCGAGTAGGACACGTCGACGGCGAGCACCAGCTCGACGTCGACGGAAGTCTCCTTGTCGTTCAGCTGCTGTGCCGGCTGGGCCCCGGGTGCTGCCACGACGGTTGCGACGTCGCCGCCGGCCAAGGCGCCCGCCAGACACGCCACCCCGATCGAGATCCACCAGCGCATATGCTGCCCTCCAATCGCGTCGCGAGATGGTGACACGCAATCGGCGGAGAGCAAAGCGCGAACAGACGCCCCCATTCACTTTCCGGTTAGCTTTGTTGATCAACTCAACTGATGGCCGCGGTGATCGATCCTCGCACGCCTGACCGGAGCGCTTCAGCCCGTGGTTTCCCGGGGCGGCCGAAGGCTGTATTGTGACGTGACTGCCGCATCAGGAACACAGGCGCGCCTTCGATGAACGATGCCGTCACCAAGCCCAAGACGAAGGTGCGCACCAAGGTCGAGCACCCGCGGCTCTACAAGGTGATCCTCGTCAACGACGACTTCACGCCGCGTGATTTCGTCGTGATGGTGCTGAAGGGCGAATTCCGGATGACCGAGGACGAGGCCTACAAGGTCATGATCACGGCACACAAGCTCGGCGTCTGCGTGGTGGCCGTCTTCACCCGGGACGTCGCCGAGACCAAGGCGACGCGTGCGACCGACGCCGGCCGCGCCAAGGGTTACCCGCTCCTGTTCACGACGGAGCCGGAGAACTAGCCGGCCTCCTCGCGGAGCCCGAATACGCGCTGCCCGGTCGAGAAGCCGGCGATCGGAAATTCGCCGAGATCGGTCCAGGATTCTTTACAGGTGCCGGCGAAGGCCTCGGAGGCGACCACGGTACGCTTCAGCCGCGCGGCCATCTTCTCCAGCCGGGCGGCGAGGTTGACCGCGGGGCCGATGCAGGTGAAGTCGAGCCGGTTGCCGCCGCCGATATTGCCATAGAGCAGCCTGCCGACATGCAGCGCGACGCCGAAGCGGAAGCGCTCCCCGGTGCCGTCGACGGCGTATTCCAGCGCGTCGACGCGGGCCCGCGACGCGCGCGCCGCCGTGAGCACGCGGCCGCAGACTTCGGCCGGATCACCGCCCTGTTCGGGAATCGGAAACACCGCGAGCAGCCCGTCGCCCATGAACTTCAGCACCTCGCCGCCCTGCTCACGGATCGGATCCACCTGGCAGTCGAAATAATGGTTGAGGATCTCGACCACGTTTTCCGCCGGCAGCCGATCCGACAATGGCGTGAAGCCGCGCAGGTCCGACAGCCAGATCGCCGCATGCATCGTGTCGGTGTGGCCGCGGCGGATCTGGCCGCCGAGGATGCGCTCGCCGGCGCTGTTGCCGACATAGGTGTCGAGCAGCATCGAGGCGGTCCGTTGCAGGGTGACGATTTCGGTGTAGCGCGACAGTGCCGGGATCAGGGAGCGGATCGCCTCGACCTGCGCATCGGTGAAGCCGCCGGGCGCTTGCGTCGTCCAGCTCGACACATGCACCTGCCGGTCCAGGAAGGCCAGCGGCAACGCCAGATAGTCGGTCACGCCCTCGGCACGCAGATCCATCAGGATCGGGTAGCGCTCGGCTTCGGGCGCCTGCGGGTTGGCCCTGAACGCGATGCCCTCCTGTGCCACGACCGAAATCGGACTGTCGCGATAGGTCCGCGAATCCTGGAAACCGTAGTCGACGCTACCGACCTCGACCTCGCCGCCCGACCGCCAGACGAAGCTGCGGCCATAAATTTCCGGATGCAGCGTGCGCACGAAGATGCCGACGCGCCACAGCGGAATGCCCAGCTCGACGAGACGGACGCAAGCCTCATAAAGCGTCCGGCTCGGCTCGTCCGCCGAACGGGCACCGTCGATCAGCCAGTTGATGAACGCGAGCAGCTTCGATTGATCCATGCACAGAGACTAGAGCATGGCTTGCGGCGGCGGTAGTGCCACGGGACGGAGCTATCCCACCTGGCCGCGATGGCGCAGCAGATGGTCGGCGAGCACGCAGGCCATCATCGCCTCGCCCACCGGCACGGCGCGGATGCCGACGCAGGGGTCGTGACGCCCCTTGGTCAGGATCTCGGTCTCATGGCCGGCGCGGTCGACCGTTTGGCGCGGGGTGAGGATCGACGAGGTCGGCTTGACCGCGAAACGCAGCACGATCGGCTGTCCCGTGGCGATGCCGCCGAGAACGCCGCCGGCGTTGTTGGAGAGGAAGCGCGTGCCATCGTTCGCCGAGCGCATCTCGTCGGCATTCTCCTCGCCGGTCAGCTCGGCCGCACCGAAGCCGGCACCGATCTCGACGCCCTTCACGGCATTGATGCTCATCATCGCCGCCGCGAGATCCGCGTCGAGCTTGCCGTAGAGTGGCGCGCCCAGTCCGGCCGGCACGCCCTCGGCGACGATCTCCAGCACCGCGCCGATCGACGAGCCGGACTTGCGGATGCCGTCGAGATAATCCTCGAAGAACGCGGCCTTGGCCTTGTCGGGGCAGAAGAACGGGTTGCGCGCAACCTCGTCCCAGTCCCAGTTGCCGCGGTCGATCTTGTGCGGGCCCATCTGCACCAGCGCGCCGCGCACCTTCACGTCCGGCAGGACCTTGCGCGCGATGGCGCCGGCCGCGACCCGCGTTGCGGTCTCGCGCGCCGAGGAGCGGCCGCCACCGCGATAGTCGCGCAGGCCATACTTGGCCTCATAGGTGAAGTCGGCGTGACCGGGACGAAACTTGTCCTTGATCTCGGAATAGTCCTTGGAGCGCTGATCGGTGTTCTCGATCAGGAGCGCGATCGGCGTGCCCGTAGTGACCTGCACCCCAGTGTCGGGATCGGCCATCACGCCGGATAGAATCTTCACCTGGTCCGGCTCCTGGCGCTGGGTGGTGAAGCGCGACTGGCCGGGACGGCGGCGGTCGAGATCACGCTGGATCTCATCTGCCTGCAGCGGGATCCGCGGCGGACAGCCGTCGACGACGCAGCCGATGGCCACGCCATGGCTCTCGCCGAAGGTGGTGACGCGGAACATGTGGCCGAAGGTGTTGAAGGACATGATCTGATCTACCAATCAGGAAAACCGTCACTCCGGGTTGGTCCGAAGGACCAGACCCGGAATCTCGAGATTCCGGGTTCGCCTCTTCGAGACGCCCCGGAATGACGGTGCAAATCAACTAAACTTCTCGAACCCGTTCTCGCCGAACACATAGACCGCGCCCTGCTGGATCGGCAGGTCGACGGCGCCGTGCGGCGTCTCGAAGCCCAGCGCGACCATCAGCGCCCGCGCCGTGCCGCCATGGGCGACCGCCACGATATCGCCCGTGAGCTCATCGTACCAGTCGCGCACGCGGGACTCCACATCGGCGTAGGTTTCGCCATCCTCCGGCGCCAGCGTCCACTTCTCGGTCAGGCGCCTGGCGTAGAAGGCGGGATCGGCGGCCTGCATTTCCGGCAGCGTCGATCCCTCCCATTTGCCGTAGCCGATCTCGCGCAGCCGCGGGTCGAGCGCATAATCCGCCGGCGGCAGCTGCAGCGTTTCGCGCACGAGCTCCATGGTGGCGCGGGCGCGGCTGAGCGGGCTCGCGACATAAGGCAGGCGTGCCCCTTCATGTCCGTTGCGCGCGACGAGCCCGGCCAGGATGTTGCCCGCCTGGACCGCCTGCACCCGCCCGAGCGCGTTCAGCGGAATGTCCTGCGTGCCCTGCAAGCGGCCGAGCGCATTCCATTCCGTCTCGCCGTGGCGGATGTAGTAGATCGTGGGCCGGGGCATTGCGCGTTGACGTTATTCCTTGGCGCCGACGGAGTTGCTGAGCGAGATGTCGGGCGCCTCCGGCCGCTTCATGCCGACGACGTGATAGCCGGAATCGACGTGGTGCACCTCGCCGGTGACGCCGCGCGACAGGTCGGACAGCAGATACAGCGCGCTGTCGCCGACCTCGTCGATGGTCACGGTCCGGCGCAGCGGCGCGTTGTACTCGTTCCACTTCAGGATATAGCGGAAGTCGCCAATGCCCGAGGCGGCGAGCGTCTTGATGGGACCGGCGGAGATCGCGTTGACGCGGATGTTCTTCTCGCCGAGATCGGCGGCGAGATAGCGCACGCTGGCCTCGAGCGCGGCCTTGGCGACGCCCATCACGTTGTAGTGCGGCATCCACTTTTCGGCGCCGTAATAGGTCAGCGTGATGATCGAGCCGCCGTCGGTCATCAATTTCTCGGCGCGCTGCGCGATCGCCGTCAGCGAGTAGCAGCTGATCAGCATGCTCTTGGAAAAATTGTCCTGCGTGGTCTCGATGTAGCGGCCGTCGAGCTGGTCCTTGTCGGAAAAGGCGATCGCGTGCACGACGAAATCGATCTTGCCCCACTTCTCCTTCAGCACGTCGAACACCGCGTCGATGGTGGCGGCGTCGGTCACGTCGCAATGGCCGAGCACGAGGCCGCCGAGCTCGGCCGCCAGCGGCTCGACCCGCTTCTTCAGCGCGTCACCCTGGTAGGTCAGCGCGACCTCCGCGCCGGCCGCGCGCGCGGCCTTCGCAATGCCCCAGGCGATCGAGCGGTTGTTGGCTACGCCGAGAACGACCCCGCGCTTGCCCTGCATCAAACCTGAAATCTGCGCCATGCGGCTTCCCATCGAACTGATTATTAAGGAGTGGACGTACACCACCGGTCTGGCCCGGTACAGCCCCATTCCGCCCGCTCTGTGGCAAAGTACCGGCGGAATTGACAGGCCGGAATAGGCCTGTCACCGCGGTGTTATGGTCTATGCAAGGCGCGGTCGCGGCCCGCGTCTTTGTCACAACGTTGAACGGCCGCAGGGCATCCCATGAGCGCGTTTCGCCAGAGCGTCGAGGCCATGATCCCGGCATTGCGTCGCTATGCCCGGGCGCTGACGCGCGACGTGGACGCGGCCGACGATCTGGTTCAGGACACGCTGGTCCGGGCGCTGCGGTCGGAACGCCTGTTCCTGGGCGGCGACTTGCGGAGCTGGCTGTACACGATCCTGACCAACCTCAACAAGAACCGCCGGCGCTCGCTGGCGCGGCGGCCGCTCTTCATGCCGCTGCAGGACGACAATCCCGACGCCAGCGGCACCGAGGCCGAGAGCCGCGACATCGAACGCGCGCTGGCGACCCTGGTCGAGGAGCAGCGTGCCGTGCTGCTGCTGGTCGTGCTCGAAGGCATGAGCTACCGCGAGGTGGCCGAGATCCAGGGCGTGCCGATCGGCACCGTGATGTCGCGCCTCGCCCGCGCCCGCGCCCATGTTCGCGCCGTGATCGAGGGCCAGCGGCCGGCGCTGCGGAGTGTGAAATGACCCTGCGATCCATCGCACAAAAGCCGCCCTGCTGCGTTCGCCTGCTCAAAGCCGCTGCGGTCACGCTTCTGCACCACCGCTCGACTGCAACGAGATTGAGATGATGACTGATCCGACCATTCCCGTCACCGAAGACGAGCTGCACGCCTATGTCGACGACGAGCTGCCGGTCGAGCGCCGCAGCGACGTCGAGGCCTGGCTCGCCGCGCATCCGGCAGAGGCCGAACGGGTGGAATCCTGGCGCAAAATGGCCGAGGCGCTGCATGCCCGTTACGATGCCGCCGCCAACGAGCCGGTGCCACCGCGCCTCGACCTGGACCGGCTGGACCGTAGGCCGCGGCGATGGATCTTTGGCGCGGTCGCCGCGAGCCTCGTCGCCTTCGCGATCGGCGGCGCGGTCGGCTGGATCGCGCACGGCGCGGCGTCCTCCCCGTCGCTGCTGCAGAACCTGGCCGGCGACGCCCTCGATGCGCACCGCCTCTACGTCGTCGAGGTGCGCCATCCGGTCGAAGTGCCCGGCGACGAGAAGGCCCATCTGCAGCAATGGTTGACGCGCCGCTGCGGCCGCACCGTGCAGGCGCCGGAGCTGGAGACCACCGGGCTGAAGCTCGTCGGTGGCCGCCTGCTGCCGGGACCGACCGGTCCGGCCTCGTTCCTGATGTACGAGAGCACCTCCGGCGAGCGCTTCACGGTCTACGCGACCAAGATCGGGATCGACGCTGCCGAGATGCGCTACATGGCGCAGGGAAATACCGCCGCGCTGTCCTGGGCGGAGCGCGGCGTCAGCTATGTCGTCACCGGCGGAAGCGACCGTACGCGTCTCACCCAGGTTGCACGCCTTGTTTATGACCAGTCCGAACGGACGGGCGGCTAGCGGTGGGACGCTCAGGGAGCTCGCCTGACGCGGGCACCGTCACGATTCCCAGCATGATCAGAAAGGCTTGTCCGGGGGCGGCAAATGATGGACCGGAGAACAGCGGTAGCCGCCTCGATCGGGCGGGAGACACGCCAAGGTCGACGCCGCAATTCCGTCACCGGAAATCTGGAATCAGGTCACCGGCGCGTCTCAATATCGCGCCAAATGTTCACGAAAAAATGACGAGTGTTCGATCCGCCGATCGACACGGAAGCGGCCTCGATTGGGGTTTTGTACCGCGCTGGTCCCCCTCTCGAGGCCGCACTTTTTTCTCAGCTTTCCAGCTGATCTTTCAGCTTTTCATCTGAGTGGTCCGCAACGCGCAACCTCACGAGAGGTTGCTGCGCGGATTGTAGGGATGGCGGTCGCGCCACTTCGTCATCAGCGCCTCGAGGTCGGCGTCGTTGCCGTCCGGCAGCACGATCCGCGCGGTGACGAACAGATCCCCCGTCGAGCCGTCGCCCTTGGGCAGACCCTTGCCCTTCAGCCGGAAGGTACGGCCGCTGGAGGTGTTCTTCGGGATCGACAGCTCGACCGCGCTGCCCAGCGTCGGCGCACGCACCTTGGCGCCGAGCACGGCCTCGTAGAGCGTGACCGGCAGGTCGAGCCTGAGGTCGCTGCCCTCGACCTTGAAGAAGGGATGAGGCGCGATCTGGATCGTGATGAGCAGGTCGCCCGGCCGGTGCCCCGGTGCGCTCTCGCCCTGGCCCTTGAGCCGGATCTGCTGGCCCGCGGTCACGCCCGCGGGGACCTTGACGTTGAGCTCCTTGCCGGAGGGCAGACGCACGCGCTTCTCGCCGCCGTTGACGGATTCCTCGAGCGTCACCGACATCGCCACCTTGAGATCGAGATCGACACCAACGCCGCCGGTCTCGAATTCGAATGGACTGCCGCCGCCGGCCCGCGCGCCGCGCTGGGCCGCACCACCGAACATGCTGTTCAGGATGTCCTCGAAGCCACCGCCGCCGCCGAAGCCGCCGCCCGGCCCCCCGCCGCTGCGGAAGGTATAGTTCTCGAAGCCGCCCGGCCCGCCTCGACCGGCGCTGCCACCACCAGGGAAGCCCTGGAAGCGCGGCTTGCCGTCAGCATCGATCTCCCCGCGATCGAACTGCTTGCGCTTCTCCTCGTCGCCCAGGATCTCGTTGGCCGAACTGATCTCGGCAAACTTGGCCGATGCCTTCGGGTCATCCTTGTTGCTGTCGGGATGGTGCTTCTTGGCGAGCTTGCGATAGGCGCTCTTGATGGCCGCAGCGCTGGCGCTTCGCGGCACCCCCAAGACCTCATAGGGGTCGCGCATCCGTCACGTCTCCTTACAGAAAGTCAGATACTAACCTACGGGCTCCCCGCCCGCTTCGCATTTCATCTGGGGAGTCCGTTGTATTTTTGCAACGGGTTCCAGAAGTCCCAGCTAGCTTTGCTGCCAGGGCTTCAGCGTTTGGATGTCCCAGCGTCCACGCTCGATCCGACACGCCGAGCCCTGCAGCCAGCGCTCGGTCTTGCCGTTGACGTAGCTTGCCAGGAAATCCCGGCAAGTGCGGCCATTGTCCGCTGTATAGGACTTGGCGATCGGCGTCACCGAGCCACGTGCTCCGGTCTGCGGATTCTGCCAGGGCTGGCTGGAATCCTTGGTCCCCTTGGTCAACACGTCCGACGCAGCGTTGCGGGCGAAGGCGAGATCGCCTTCGGTCGGCTCGCGCTCGGGCGGTGGGTTGATCGATCCTGTAATCTCCGCATCGTCCATCTTGGCATAGGCCGATTCGGGTCGCGACAGGCTGCAGCCGCCACCGGACAGGCCGATTAGAATGAGTGTCAAAGCGGCGCCGGCATGACCGATCGCGGATAGGCCAAGCCGGACCGATGCCCTATATAGGACCGGAACGGATTGGACTCGCGCGCGCCTGGCCGCGGGTGAACGCAAAACTCGGACTCCCCATACACATGACCGACCCCACGACCATCAAACACCAGACAACCTTAACATCCGGTACATCGGCCGATTTTACCCAGGCCGGTGAGCCGTTTGCCTTGTTTGCGGAGTGGTTTGCCGAGGCCACGAAGAGCGAGCCCAACGATCCGAATGCGATGGCGCTGTCGACGGTGGACGACGGCGGATTGCCTGATGTCCGCATGGTGCTGATGAAGGGCTATGACGAGTCAGGCTTCGTGTTCTACAGCCACAAGGCCAGCCAGAAGGGCCGTGAGCTCGCCGCCAATCCGAAGGCCGCGCTGCTGTTTCACTGGAAGTCGTTGCGCCGGCAGGTCCGCATCCGCGGGCCCGTCACGCCGGTGACCGACGAAGAGGCGGACGCCTATTTCGCGACCCGGCCCAAGCAGGCGCAGCTCGGCGCCTGGGCGAGCAAGCAGTCGCAGCCGCTCGAGAGCCGCTTCGCCTTCGAGCAGGCGATCGCCAAGGTCGCCGCCCAATACATCATCGGCGAGGTGCCGCGCCCCGCCGGATGGAGCGGCTGGCGTATCGCGCCTGTCAGCATGGAGTTTTGGCACGACCGGCCATTCCGCCTGCACGACCGCATCGAATTCCGGCGCGACGCTACCGACCGGCCGTGGACGAAGGTGAGGATGTATCCGTAGCACGCTGGTCCAACGGCCGCGCTCGTCGCGATGTCCGCGCACGTGCTGAACATCTCGCCATCGCGCGCGTGAATCACGCGCCGAACATACAACCATTGTGGTAAGCTGATCCTTCGTGGATCGGGAGAGACACCCTTCATGCCGACCTCCTCCAACCAGCCGCGACGCACGATGCTCCTGACTGGCGCCAGCCGCGGCATCGGCCACGCCACGGTGATCCGCTTCTCTTCCGCCGGCTGGCGCGTTCTCACCTGCTCGCGGCATCCGTTCCCGGAGCAGTGCCCGTGGGGCGCCGGCCCCGAGGACCACGTCCAGGTCGATCTCTCCGATCCCCAGGACACCCTGCGCGCGATCACCGAGATCAAGCAGCGCATCGACGGCGGCGAGCTGCACGCGCTGGTCAACAACGCGGCGATTTCGCCGAAGGGCACCGGCGGCGCGCGGCTCGGCACCGTCGACACCGACCTCGACACATGGAATCACGTCTTCCGCGTCAACTTCTTCGCGCCCATCATGATGGCGCGCGGCCTGATCAACGAGCTGAAGGCCGCCAAGGGCTCGGTGGTCAACGTCACCTCGATCGCCGGCTCGCGCGTGCATCCCTTTGCCGGCGCGGCCTATGCGACCTCGAAGGCGGCATTGGCCGCACTCACACGTGAAATGGCCTCGGATTTCGGCCGGGTCGGCGTGCGCGTCAACTCGATCGCACCGGGCGAGATCGACACCTCGATCCTGTCGCCGGGCACCGAGAAGATCGTGCGGGAGCAGATCCCGATGCAGCGGCTCGGCACCCCCGACGAGGTCGCCAAGATCATCTACGTGCTGTGCAGCGAGACCAGCTCCTACGTGAACGGCGCCGAGATCCACATCAACGGCGGCCAGCACGTCTGAGGACGATCGACGAGCGGCAAATCAGACGCCAGGCCGTCTCTGAATTGGTTCACGCCGACTTGCCGCTCTCGACCAGGATTGCGCGTCCGGGCCGGTGCGCGATTAACGCCATTTGCAAAGATCGATGCTGACGACGCCGAGCGCGACAAACTAACAGCGCCCCCGGGAGGGAGCGCTGTTCATGCGGCGGCATTGGCATACTGGATTTCAGATTGCGGGCTGCACAAATCGGCGGCGCGGGAATACCGCCGAGTCGAGAACGTTCGTTCAGCCTTCGCACACCAAGCCGCGCAGGATCTGCGCGGCGCGCCAGCGCAGGCGGGCAGATTCGACGTTGAGCGCGCTGGAGCAATCGTCCTCGCGCTCGTCCTCTTCGAGATCGGCACCGCAGTAACGGCAGGTGCGCAGCGACAGCGCATGGGCCACGACGATGTCGGCGCGGCCACGCTGATAGCTGGCGAGCTCGACCACGTTGTTCGATGCCGTTATGCGTTTCTCAACCATTGCCGCCTCTTGGCTAAGACGCGATGAACGCGCCCTGAAGCTTCGTCTTGCATGTCATGCGCCGAAGCGCTCGTTGTTGGCCATGCTCACGAGCTTACTTATCGCAGAGAAGTTTCGATCAAACGTTCAGGGTTCCCGTCAAATTTTACCTGAGGAATTGAGGCGGCTTTGCAGCGGTTCTGCAGCCAGTCTAACAAGTATTTCTCGTACCGCGCGGCTTCTGACACTTGCAGTGCATAGCGACGCACCTGCTACGACATGCGATGTCCGGACATGTCCAACGGCGTTGCTAACAACGGGGCGCGAGTGAGGCGCAGATTGGCTCGATGGATGACGCCGCCGGCGCGGCGCAAGCCTATTCTGCCGGCACGACACGCGGAGGAAGCTGTTGGCGGGCGCGGCCCTACAGCCACTTCTTCAATTTGAAGATGTAGTAAGGGACGATCGCCGCGATCAGCATCAGCACGAGCGCAAACGGATAGCCATGCACCCATTCGAGCTCGGGCATGCTCTTGAAGTTCATGCCGTAGATCGAGGCGATCAAGGTCGGCGGCATCAGCACCACCGCCATCACCGAGAACAACTTGATGATGTTGTTCTGCTCGAGGTTGACCACACCGAGCATCGCGTCGAGCACGAAGGTGATCTTGCTAGCGAGATAGGACGCGTGATCGCTGAGCGAAGCCACGTCGCGCTGCATCGTCTTGAGCTGCTCGCGCATGTCCTTCGACCATTTCACGCCTTCCACTACCGCGGACAGGAAGGTGACGAGGCGCCCGATCGAGACCAGGCTCTCGCGCACCTTCGAGGTCAGGTCGCCCTTGCGGCCGATCGCAGCCAGGATCTGCGAATACTGCTTGGCATGGCCGTGCCGCTCATTGTTCGGCTCGAAGATCTCGTGACTGACCTGGTCGATGTCGGCCCCCACCCGCTCGAGGATGTCGGCGCAACGGTCGATCACGGCGTCGAGCAGCTCCATCAGCACCATCTCGCCGGTGACGCCCGGGGCACAGCTGCGAGCCAGCTTGGCCTCGACCACCGCGAACGGCTTCGGCTGGTCGTAGCGGACCGTGACCAGACGGTGGCCGGCCAGGATGAACGTCACCGCGGTGGTCCGGGGCATGTCGGAATCGGAGTGACACATCAGGGTCGCCGTCATGTAGCGGGCGCCGTTCTCGATGTAGAGACGGCTGGAGATCTCGATCTCCTGCATGTCCTCCCGCGTCGGCACCGCGATGCCCGCGAGCTTTTCGACCGCCCGGTCCTCGGCGCCGCTCGGGTTGACCAGGTCGACCCAGACCGCGTTCTCGGGCAGATTCGCAGGATCGGTGATGGCCGCCTTCTTCAGCGAGGATTCGGACGGAACGAACACCGAGAACATGGAGGACTCCGAATCAGGAACGTGGTTTCGGGGGGCTTAGCGGAGGGATGCTGCTGCCTTGTGACGCAGCTTGGTGGTGGGGTCCATCGGCTTTTCGGGCCAGGCGCGCCGAACCAATGAGGATGACCGTGCCATCATGGGCACAGCTGTGGATGAACGGCAGGAACTTTGCGGCAAAAAAGCAACATCCACGGCGCTGCAGCGCGACCTGTGCGCGTAGTGGCTGGAATTGAGATCGATTTTGGCGATAATGGGATGATCGGAATCGCGGTGCGATGGCACGGTCGGCTCATTGCAACGTCAACTGAAATTGGAATCGGTGACATGTCGCTGAAGGTGAAACTCGGACTCCTGGCCGTCGGCCTGATGTTGTCGGGCTGCATGCAGGCCACGACCTTCGAGGCGACGAACACCCAGGCCTTCAAGCCGAAGGACAAGGAACTTCTTGCGAAGATCCGCTACGCCAATACCCCGGTCGCCGAGCCGTTCCGGCGCGCGATCGTCGAATACCATCGCAAGGAAGCCCCCGGCTCGATCGTGGTCGATTCCGACAGCCACTACCTCTATTACGTGCTCGATGGCGGCAAGGCCATCCGCTACGGCATCACGGTCGGCGAGGAGGCCATGGCCTGGTCCGGCATCGCCAAGGTCGGCGGCATGACCGAATGGCCCGCTTGGCACCCGACCAAGGGCGAGATCGAACGCCTGGGCGTGCCGACCTTCGTCGCCCCCGGCCCTGACAATCCGATGGGCTCGCGCGCGATGTACCTTTATGCGAACGGCAAGGACACGCTGTTCCGCATCCACGGCACCAACCAGCCGGAATATATCGGCGCATCGATCTCCTCGGGCTGCATCCGCCTGACCAACGAGGACGCCATCGACCTCTACAACCGGGTCAAGGTCGGGACGATCGTCGTGGTGCTGGATCCGAAGAAGGGCGACTCGCCCTACAAGCCGCAGATGGCGCTGCAGGGCGGCGGCACCTACGCTGCGATGCAGTGAGCGTCGGCTGAGGCGGCGGACGAAATTCAAAAGCCGAGAAACGCGTTTAGCAGCCTTTTGAAGAGCGCCGGGCAACCGGCGCTCTTTTGTTTTGGGCATTAAAATAATCCCCGGAATGGATCCCAGCTTCGACGGCTGTGATGGCGCTTCCGCGAAGCTGGCTTCTGCAGGGACGCCCGCTCCCCATTCTGGCTCGTCTGCGCGCGCTGGTCCCGCCCGGCTGCATCGCCAGTCTTATCCTTGTCCGAAGCTGCGGATGGACCGCCTGCCAACGGCTTGCCGGTCGATGATCGCGCCTCCGGCGCGGCGGCTCCGACCTTTTGCTGCTCGGGCGGTGACTTTGACGCCGTGCGCCGATTGCGGGCAGAATCGGCTGGTTTTTGCGCGGGAGAGCGCTCTTCCGTGTCGGACCGTTCGGTCTCCTCCTGAGTTGACGGGGCGGTGCTGTTCCCTGCGGTAGACGTTCCGGCCTCCGTCTCCTCCGAGTCGCCGCGACTGGTGCCGTTCCGCTCGGCGGGGGTGCTCGCGGTCTTCCTGGAGCTTTCAGCGCCGGCCTGTTCAGTCTCGCGCGGCGGCGCATCTTCAGGCCGGGCGGCCGGCATCAAGGGCGCGACCTTCGGCAATGGATCGAGCACGTCCCATTGGCAGATCCTGTAATTGTTCCGCCGCTCCATCAGGTCGAGATGAATATGGTCCTCGTGATACCAGTCGGAATCGGGGCCGAGCACGGTCGAGAAATGGGTGCACACCGAGTGCAGCACCGCCTCGCGCAAATCGCGCGGCTGGGTGCGGTCGGTAAGGTCGATCATGCGGCCGTCGGAGAGCTTGAAGCCGTGCACGTCCAGCGCATTGGCACGGCCGTGCTCGGATAGCTGAGCGCCGGCGACATTGTTGCGGCCGCGGCATTGATATGAATCGAAATTATCGAGCGCGGTGATCGCGCTGCCGAGCCGCTCGGCCAGCGGCGCTACATCGTTGCGCACCCAATTGGCGACCGCAGTCGCCATCGGGCACCGCATGGTCGCCGCCGGCGTCAGCGCCACCCGGCGCTTGTCCGGCAGCACCACCGCCTCCAGTCGCACCAGATCCTCGCCGCCGCAGCCGCCAGGGCCCTTGATCGGCGGAATCGAGGGCGCGATCGCGACCTCGTCGGTCAAAGCCAGCCGGCAGGCCGAGGGCGGCGGCGGGGCCTTGGCCTCCTCCTTTGCACCGGCCATCGCCTCGCCGCGCGGCGCGTCGTCCTTGCCTTTGGCCGCCTCGCGCGCTGGCGCTTCGGCCGGGCGCGGCTGCGGAAGCGGCACCTTGGCGGCGATATCGGCCGGCTTCGAAGCGGGCTCAGAGGCGACGGGCGCACTGCGGTGCGCCGATTTGGCAGCCGCCGGCGCGGCGACCATGAGCCAGCTCAATGCGACCGTGGCGGCTGCGGCGCTAACCATCGCCGCCGGCGCGACGTCGCAGCCGTCACAAGCCCATTTGCGCCGGAGGCTGCGCGCGCTAAAATTCACGAAACGAACCAAAAGACCCTCGCTGCCATAAGCGACCCACCGGAGGAACGACCTGATGCTTGGTTTGATGCAAGACTGGCCCCTGCTTTGTCACCGGATCATCGAGCATGCGGCGACAATCCACGGCTCCCAGGAGGTCGTGACGCGCTCGGTCGAAGGCCCCATCGTTCGCACCACCTACAGGCAAATCCACGACCGCGCCCTCAAGGTTTCACAGAAGCTGACGCGCGACGGCATCAAGCTCGGCGACCGCGTCGCCACCATTGCCTGGAATACCGCCCGCCATCTCGAGGTCTGGTACGGCATTATGGGAATCGGCGCGATCTGTCACACGGTCAATCCGCGCCTGTTCCCGGAACAGATCGCCTGGATCGTCAACCATGCGCAGGATCGCATCGTCATCACCGACCTGACCTTCGTGCCGCTGCTGGAGAAGCTCGCCGACAAGCTGCCGAGCGTGGAACGCTATGTCGTGCTGACCGATGCGGCGCACATGCCGCAGACGAGCCTCAAGAACGCGGTGGCCTACGAGGCCTGGATCGGCGAAGCCGACGGCGATTTCGCCTGGAGCACCTTCGACGAGAACACCGCGGCCGCGATGTGCTACACGTCCGGCACCACCGGCGATCCCAAGGGCGTGCTGTATTCGCATCGGTCCAACGTGCTGCATGCGTTGATGGCCAATTCCAGGGATTCGCTCGGAACGTCCGCAGGCGATACAATGCTGCCGGTGGTTCCGCTGTTCCATGCCAACAGCTGGGGCATCGCCTTCTCCGCGCCCTCGATGGGCACCAAGCTCGTCATGCCCGGACCGAAGCTCGACGGCGCCTCGGTCTACGAGCTGCTCGACACCGAGAAGGTGACCTATACCGCGGGCGTGCCAACGGTGTGGCTGATGCTGCTGCAGCACATGCAGGCACATAACCTTCGGCTGCCGCATTTGAAGATGGTGGTCTGCGGCGGCTCGGCGATGCCGCGCTCGATGATCCAGGCTTTCCTCGACATGGGCATCGGCGTGCGTCACGCCTGGGGCATGACCGAGATGAGCCCGATCGGCACGCTCGCCACCCTGAAGCCGCCGTTCCTTGATGCCGAGGGCGACGCCAAGCTCGACGTGCTGCAGACCCAGGGCTTTCCGCCGTTCGGCGTCGAGATGAAGATCACCGACGATGCCGGCAGCAAGCTGCCCTGGGATGGCAAGACCTTCGGCCGGCTCAAGGTCTCCGGCCCTGCCGTCTCCAAGGCCTACTTCAAGGTCGACAGCAACATCCTCGACGAGGAAGGCTTCTTCGACACCGGCGACGTCGCCACCGTCGATGAACATGGCTTCATGCGCATCACCGACCGCTCCAAGGACGTGATCAAGTCGGGCGGCGAATGGATCTCCTCGATCGACCTGGAGAACCTCGCGGTCGGCCATCCAGCCGTCGCCGAGGCCGCGGTGATCGGCATCTACCACCCGAAATGGGACGAGCGTCCGCTGCTGATCGTGCAGCTCAAGCAGGGCCAGACGACGACGCGCGAGGACATCCTGAAATACATGGAAGGCAAGATCGCCAAATGGTGGATGCCCGACGACGTTGCATTCGTCGAAGGCATCCCGCACACCGCGACCGGAAAGATCCTGAAGACCGCGCTGCGCGACCAGTTCAAGAGCTATCGTTTTCCCAACGCCGCGGCCTGAGCAGGCCGCGTCCAACGGCGCATCACCACGCGCGGCCTCTCCATCACCGGAGAGGCCGTTCTGCTTTGCCCCCGGCACCGCCGCCACCATACCGCGTTGACGTGGCGCAAGGCTCGAGGAGATCCAACCGCTACAAGTCCGCGATGAACACGACAGGACAACGGACCGCGCGCCCGACATGGCGCGACGTGCCGTCGACAGTGCTGACGCTCGGGCTGGTGTCGCTCCTGATGGACATCTCCTCGGAGCTGATCCACGCGCTGCTGCCGATCTTCCTCGCGACCGTGGTCGGCGCCTCGACGGTGACCATCGGCCTGATCGAAGGCGTGGCCGAGGCTACCGCCGCGATCACGAAGGTGTTCTCCGGCGCGCTGTCGGACCGGATCGGCAAGCGCAAGCTTCTGGTCGGGATCGGCTATGGCCTGGCGGCACTGACCAAGCCGGTTTTTCCGCTCGCCAGCACCTCCTGGCAGATCCTCGCCGCGCGCTTCGTCGACCGCATCGGCAAGGGCATTCGCGAGGCGCCGCGCGACGCGCTGATCGCCGACGTGACGCCGGAAGGCATTCGCGGCGCGAGCTACGGCCTGCGCCAGGCGCTCGACACGGTCGGCGCCTTTGCCGGCCCCCTCCTCGCCGTGGCCCTGATGGCGCTCTACGCCAACGACTTCCGCGCGGTGTTCTGGTGGTCGGCACTGCCGGCCGCGCTCGCCGTGCTGCTGATCCTGTTCGGCGTGCGCGAGCCGGCGGAGACCGCGCCGGCGCCGCGCCGCGGCTCGCCGATCCATGCACGCGAGCTGCGCCGGCTGCCACGCGCGTATTGGATCGTGGTCGTCATCGGCGCGGTGTTCGCGTTGGCCCGCTTCAGCGAGGCATTCCTGGTGCTCAAGGCACAGGCCGACGGCCTCGCCCTGTTCCTGATCCCGTTGGTCTATGTGCTGATGAACCTGATCTATGCCGGCGTCGCCATGCCCGCCGGCATCCTCTCCGACCGTATCGGCCGCAGCAACGTGCTGACCTGCGGCATCGTCGTGCTGACAGCCGCCGACCTGACGCTGGCTTTCGTGCCCGGCCTGATCGGCACCGCGATCGGCGTCGCGCTCTGGGGCCTCTATCTCGGGCTGTCGCAGGGGCTGCTCTCGGCGATGGTCGCCGACACCGCCCCGCCGGACTTGCGCGGCACCGCCTTCGGCCTGTTCAACCTCGTCACCGGCGGTGCGCTGCTCGTCGCGAGCCTGCTGGCGGGGTGGCTGTGGCATGCCTATGGGCCGCAGGCGACGTTCACGACCGGCGCGGCATTCTCGATCGCAACCATCCTGTTGATGCTGACGGCCTTGCGCACCCGCCCCAACTGAGCCGCCTGGCACGGTGTCCGGATCAACCGCGCTCTCCGGGCCAGACCCCTCTTGAATTTACCCCATCCGCATGGTCTCACACGGATGACCCGGCCGCCCGGCGCAACGCAGGCAGCGGCCCAACCCGGCAGTTCCTGACTCGATGGCCCGCAGGTTTCACGCCCCCTATCTGTCGGAGCCGACCTCCAGCCTCGCGACCTGGACCCGCAATCTCGCGGTGTTCTCCGTCGTCGCGGTGCTGGTCTCGATCCTGATCCTGCGCTTCGACTTCCTGGAGATGAAACCGGCACTGGCGACGTTCTTCGGCGCGCTGGGCTTGGCGGTGCTGTCGATCCTGCTCGGACTGGCCGCCTTCGTGGCGATCTGGCGCAATGGCAGCCGCGGCATGAGCCGGGTGCTGCTCGCCTTCATGATCGATGCCGTCGTGCTGGCCTATCCCGCTTATCTCGCGCTCCAGTATCGCAAGCTGCCCAAGATCTACGACATCACGACCGACCCGATCGATCCGCCGCGCTTCGAGGCGCTCGCCTCATTGCGCAACGGCGACGGCACCAACACCGCGGTCTATGCCGGGCTGTATTCGGCCGAGCAGCAGCAGAAATTCTATCCCGACATCGAGCCGGTGCAGATCGAGCTGCCGCCCGATCGCGCCTATGCGATCGCGCTGAAGCTGGTCAACCGCCGCAAATGGTTCGTGGTCGACGAGCGCGCACCGCAGCCGCCGCGCCGCGTCGGCCGCATTGAGGCGGTGGCGCGCACACCGATCATGGGCTTTCGCGAGGACATCTCGATCCGCGTCCAGCCTGACGGCGAGGATTCGCGCATCGATGTCCGTTCCGCCTCGCGCTATTTCGATTCCGACCTCGGCAGCAATGCCGCGCGGGTGAACAAGCTGATCGAAGATCTGTCCAATGCCGGCGAGGCCGAGGCGCAGAAGCCGGTGAAGAAGATCACTCCGCCGCCGGTCGCGGCGAAGCAAAATGCCAAGACGGTGAAGAAGTGATTGGGCGAATAGCGAGTGGGGAGTAGCGAATAGGGAATTGAGCGCAGCGCAGGCCAGGATCGTCTCGCTTCCCTACTCGCTATTCGCCCTTCGCTACACCAACCGATACGTCCCGCCGATCACCGGATCGCCGTCCGTCGCGACGACGCCGCGGGCGACGAGATCCTCCAGATGTGCCAGCACGGAATAGCCCGCCGCGGTGGTGAGCCGCGGATCGATGCCGATGTAGATCGCGCGCACCATGGTCGGGATGTCGGCTTCCCCTTTGGACAGGCGATGCAGGATCGAGGCCTCGCGCGCCTGGCGATGGCGCATCAGGAAGCGAGTATAGCGCGGCCCTTCGAGAATTTCCGGGCCATGGCCTGAGAAATAAAGCTCCTCCGGGCGCGCCGCGAGCCGCTCCAGCGAGGCCATGTAGTCGACCATGGAACCGTCGGGCGGCGCCACGATCGAGGTGGCCCAGCCCATCACGTGATCGCCCACGAAGGTGGTGCTGCGCTCGCGCCAGGCGAAGGCGAGATGGTTGGCTGTATGACCCGGCGTCGCCACCGCCTCGACCCGCCAGCCCTGCCCTTCGACCACGTCGCCGTCGCCGACCGTGACGTCGGGCGCGAAGTCGCGGTCGACACCGGACTCCGGATTATGCTTCTCGCTCTCGTAGCGCGGCCGCGACGCGCGATGCGGACCCTCCGCATAGACGGTCGCGCCGGTCGCAGCCTTCAGCCGGCCGGTGTTCGGCGAATGGTCGCGATGGGTGTGCGTGACCAGGATATGCGTCACGGTCTCGCCCCTGACCGCGTTCAGCAGCGCTTGCGCGTGGGCCTCGTTGTCCGGGCCGGGATCGATGATCGCGACCTTGCCGGTGCCCACGATGTAGCTGACCGTGCCGGTGAAGGTGAACGGACTCGGATTGTTGCAGAGGACGCGGCGGATGCCCGGACGCACTTCTTCGACCACGCCCGCCTGAAGCGGGAAGTTGCGGTTGAATGGGACGTCGTCATTGTCGGCCATGATTTGCCTTCCTGCGAATGAGGCAAATCATTGCCCCATTCTCTGCCGTCATACCCCGCGCACGCGGGGTATCCAGTACGCCGAGACGGCGATGAGCCTCGAGAGGTCGGCGTCTACTGGATCGTCCGCCTTCGCGGACGATGACAGCGGGGACGCCCGACACAGCCGGTTCAAGGCTTTACCGGTGCAAGGCTTACCGGTGCAGGCCTTAGAAAAACGCCTGGATGCCGGTGATGGCACGGCCGAGGATCAGCGCATGCACGTCATGCGTCCCCTCGTAGGTGTTCACCGTCTCGAGGTTCGCGGTGTGACGCATCACGTGATACTCGATCGAGATGCCGTTGCCGCCGTGCATATCGCGGGAGACGCGCGCGATGTCGAGCGCCTTGCCGCAGTTGTTGCGCTTGACGATCGAGATCATCTCGGGCGCCATCTTGCCCTCGTCCATCAGCCGGCCGACGCGAAGCGAAGCCTGCAGGCCGAGCGTGATCTCGGTCTGCATGTCTGCGAGCTTCTTCTGCACCAGCTGCGTCGCGGCCAGCGGCCGGCCGAACTGCTTGCGGTCCAGCGTGTACTGGCGGGCGCGATGCATGCAGTCCTCGGCCGCGCCGAGCACGCCCCAGGAGATGCCATAGCGGGCACGGTTGAGACAGCCGAACGGCCCCTTCAGGCCGGACACGTTGGGGAGCAGCGCGCTCTCCGGCACCACCACGCCATCCATCACCACCTCGCCGGTGATCGAGGCGCGCAAGCTGAGCTTGCCGCCGATCTTAGGCGCCGACAGGCCCTTCATGCCCTTCTCGAGGATGAAGCCGCGGATCTGGTTGTCATGCTCGGCCGATTTGGCCCACACCACGAACACGTCGGCGATCGGCGCGTTCGAGATCCACATCTTGCTGCCGGTCAACCGATAGCCGTCCGCGACCTTCTCGGCGCGGGTCTTCATGCCGGCCGGATCGGAGCCGGCATCCGGCTCGGTCAGGCCAAAGCAGCCGACCCATTCGCCGCTGGCGAGCTTCGGCAGGTATTTCTTGCGCTGGCTCTCGTCGCCATAGGCATAGATCGGATACATCACCAGCGACGACTGCACCGAGTTCATCGAGCGGTAGCCGGAATCGACGCGCTCGATCTCGCGCGCCACCAGCCCATAGGCGACGTAGCTGGCGTTGGCGCAGCCATATTCCTCCGGCAACGTGATGCCGATCAGCCCGAGCTCCCCCATCTCGTTGAAGATCTCGCGATCGGTCTTCTCTTCGAGATAGGCCTTGGTCACGCGCGGCAGCAGCTTGTCCTGGGCATAGGCGCGCGCGGTGTCGCGCACCATGCGCTCGTCCTCGGTCAGCTGATCGTCCAACAGGAAGGGATCGTCCCACTGGAAGCTCGACTGGGCCGGCTTGTCCTTTGCCTGAGGGCGCGCGCTCATGAATGGTCCTTTCGCGTCTCGCTGCGCACGGGTCGCAGCCATCTGAAGTTAAATCCTGGAAGTTCAGCCTTCAAGCCGTTCGTTGGCGACGATCTCGATCCCGAAACCCGACAGGCCCTTATAGTCATGGACCGACGAGGTCAGGTTCCGTATCGACGTCACGCCGAGATCACGCAGGATCTGCGCACCGACGCCAACCTCGCGCCACTGACGATGGCGATCCGCTTCCGCGGTATGCGGCTCTTCGACCGGCTCGACCGGAACGCCGGCCGCACCGTCGCGCAGGTAGATGAGCACGCCACGGCCGGCCTTCTTGAAGTGCTGCAGCACCGCCTGGACACGCTGCGGGCCCGCGATCAGATCCTTCACGATGTTCGGCTTGTGCAGCCGCGTCAGCACATTCTTGCCGTCGCCGATGCCGTTATAGACGAAGGCGGCATGGGTGATCGGATCGAACGGCGAGCGGTAGGCAAAGCCCTGCAGCGGTCCGATCGGGCTCTCGGTCGTGAAGGTCGACACGCGCTCGATCAGCTTCTCGCGCGCCTGGCGGTAGGAGATCAGATCGGCGATCGTGACGTGCTTGAGATTATGGGCCCCGGCGAAACGGACGACCTGCTCGCCCTTCATGACCGTGCCGTCGTCGTTCATCAACTCGGAGATGACGCCGACCGGCGGCAACCCCGAGAGCTTGCAGAGATCGACGGCCGCCTCGGTATGGCCCGAGCGCAGCAGGACGCCGCCGTCACGCGCGATCAATGGGAAGATATGGCCGGGGCGCGCGAAATCAGCGGCGCCGGCATTCGGGTTGGCGAGCGCGCGACAGCAGGAGGCGCGCTCTTCGGCCGAGATGCCGGTGCCACCGTCCGGCTTGTAGTCGATCGAAACGGTGAAGGCCGTGGTGTGATTGGAGTCGTTGTGGGCGACCATCGGATCGAGGCGCAGCCGTCGCGCGTCGTCGGCCGTGATCGGCGCACAGACGATGCCCGATGTATGGCGGATGATGAACGCCATCTTGTCGGGCGTGCAGAGCGAAGCTGCGACGATGAGGTCGCCCTCGCCCTCGCGGTCGTCGTCGTCGGTCACGACGACCATCTCGCCCTTGGCGAAAGCGTACAGAACTTCCTGGATCGAGTCGGCCATTGCAAGTCTCGCTGGTTTTCCGGGGTGCTTTAGCCGGGATCGCAGGCGCGCGCCAGAGCAGCGGAACCGCCCTTCGCAATCGCCTTCCCCGGGGAAAGAACCTGTCCTGCCAGGACAAGCGCGCTGGTACCTGTTTCAAGCGCGCTGGTATCTGTTTAAAGTCGCCCCAGACCGAGAACAAGGGAGGCGTGCCTCATGGCCGCATTCGATTTTGCACCGCTCCTGACTGCCGGCCTGCCGGCGCCGGCCGCACGCTGGACGGGCCTTGCAAAATACAGCTTCGTCGGCGGCAACAACGACCCTGGTGCCGTGCCGGTGGACGAGTTGCGAGCCGCTGCAGACGCCGTGCTTGCCCGCGAAGGCCGCGCGCTCGCGACTTATGGCCTGGCGCACGGACCGCAAGGCTATCGGCCGTTGCGGGACTTCCTGGCCGGCAAACTGTCTCGCGACTCCGGCATGTCGGCACGTGCCGACGACATCATGATCCTCTCCGGCTCGTTGCAGGGGCTCGACCTCGTCAACCAGGCGCTGCTCACACGCGGGGACACCGTGCTGGTCGAGCAGGACAATTACCAGGGCACGCTCACGCGTCTGGCGAGGCTCGGCGTCAGGGCCATCGGCATCCCGCTCGACCAGAACGGCATGCGAACGGATGCGCTGGCATCGGTGCTGGCCGATCTGAAGGACCGCGGCATCCGGCCGAAATACATCTATACCATCCCGACGGTGCAGAACCCGACCGGCACCATCATGCCGGAAAGCCGCCGCGCCGAGCTGCTGTGGCTGTCACGGGCCTATGGGGTGCCGGTGTTCGAGGACGACTGCTATGCCGACCTCATCTGGGACGGGAAACGCCCGCGCGCGATCCATGGCATGTCCGAGCATGGCAGCGTGATCCATATCGGGTCGTTCTCGAAATCGGTCGCGCCCGCGCTGCGGGTCGGCTATCTGGTCGCCCCCTGGGACATCATGTCGGTTCTGCTGGCGCTCAAGACCGATGCCGGCTCGGGCGCTCTCGAGCAGATGGTGCTCGCGGAATACTGCAAGCAGCATTTCGCAACCCACGTGCCGCAACTGGTGCGAGGGCTGCGCACAAAGCTGGACACGCTGACCGAGGCGCTCGACGCCGAGTTCGGCACCGCCGCCGAATTCGAGGCGCCGAAGGGCGGGATCTTCCTGTGGGTCAAGCTGCCGGACCAGGTCGACGCCATGAAGCTCTCACAAGCCGCGCTGAAGCGGGGCGTGTCGATCAATCCCGGACCGGAATGGTCGGTCGATGCAACGCATGCGAGAAGCCGCCTGCGGCTCTGCTTCGCCAGCCCCTCGCATCAGGAGATCCGCGAGGGCATTGCTGTCCTCGCCGAGGTCTGCCGCGAGGAGTTCGGCGTGCCCAAGCGTTCCGCGAATGTGGAGCGGACCCACGCGATCGAATGATCGCGCGGTGCTCACCTGACCGAAAACGGCGACTGATAGGGCCGCCCGAACGGCACGCCATTGATCACGGTCTGCACCGGCTTCAGCTGCAGCTTGCCGTCACGCTTGTTGCCCCGCGTGTCAAGGAAACTGACGGGTCCCTCGACCATGTCCATGATCGCGACGTCGGCCGGTGCACCGACCTGCAGGGTGCCGAGCTTCGGCGCACGATTGATGATCTTGGCAGGCGCCGAGGTCGCCATGCTCACCACCTGCTCCAGGGAGAACCCCATCGCCAGGAACTTGCCCATCACGTTGGGCAGGAACGGCATGCCCGGCGAGTTGCCGGAGAACACGTGGATGTCCGAGGAGATGGTATCCGGGCCGCAGCCGGCGGGGATCGCCACTTCGGCCACGGTAAAATCGAAGCTGCCTCCGCCATGGCCGACATCGAACAGCACGCCGCGCTGCTTGGCGGCGAGCGCCGCCGGCAACAGCTTGCCGTCCTGGACGATGTTGGTGAAGGCGCCGCCGATGTTCGGTGCGCCGGAATAGGCGTGGGTCAGGATGTCGCCGGGCCGCAGCAGGTCCAGGATCTGGGACATCAATTCGCCGGTCTCGACGCCGCCGATATGCACCATCATCCGCGCCGGCCAGCCGCACAGCTCGCAGGCCTTGATGCCGCGCTTCAACGGCTCGAGCCCGTGCTTGAAGATCACGTTCTCCGACATTCGCACCTTGACCCCGAGCAGGAAGTCCGGGTTCTCCGCCAGCGCCATGGCGCAGGCCTCCACCTGGGCGTTGTCGATATTGTAGAGCTCGGCAACGGGAAACGCCGACAGGCCGTTATTGGCGATATGGACGAAGGCGTAGATGCGCGCCCGCGACTGGGCGGCGATGAAGCGGCGCAACGCCGCCAGATTGTTCACACCCGCATCGCCGGCCGAGACCACCGTCGTCGTGCCCTGGAATTGCACCAGTTCGTCCGGCGGGATCCCGATCGCCGAACCATAGGGATAGACATGACTATGGAGGTCGATGAGACCCGGCATCACCAGCCGGCCGGCGGCGTCGATCGACCGTAACGTCCGCTCGACGGGAATCTCGGGTTCAATGGCCTCGACCACGCCCCAGCGGATGCCGATGTCGCGCCTGCCGCGCAGCGACTGGCTGGGATCGATGACGTCGCCTCCCTTGATCACCAGATCGAACTTGTCGGCCGGCCCCATCGCGGCACGACCAGGGCCTGAAAGCGCGGCCATGGCGGCCGCTCCGGACGACAACAGGAAATTGCGGCGCGACAGCGCGGACATGCTCGGCCTCCCCCGATTTTTGTTTGTAGTTGGAGATAGCATGCGCTTTGTCCGCCGATCGGGCAAGACCGCAATCGGAAGATCAAAGCTGGCGTCGCCATTGACCGCGCGGGTCTGACGTTGCGCCGTTGACGCGGTGCATTAAGATGGCCCGGCAAGCCTACCTGCGAGACCGCATGACCTCGATCTTCCATCGCCTGCTCGCGATCATTCTGCTCACATCATCATTCGCGCCGGCCGCCTCGGCGGACGACGCCGTCGACGTCGCGCGTGCCTGGGGACTGATCGGAACCTGGGCCGCCGATTGCAACGCGCCGCCGGTCAAAGGCCGCGGCGCCATCATCTCCTACGAGGTCACGCCGGACGGCAACCTGATCTATCGCCGCGACCATGATCCGTCCGACGTCAACGAGGTCACGAACGCGCGCGTCGAGCCCGACCAGACGCTGGTGCTCTCGATCGTGCTGCCGAGGGCGCACCAGACCCGCGAGAACGGCATCATCAAGACGACGGATGGCGGCATCCGCTCGGTGTTCAATCGCGGCGAGGACGGCAGCTACACCATTCGCGAGGCCCGCTTCATCGCCAACGGCAAGCCGACGCCCGCCCTCAGGAAGTGCGACTGACGCGGAAATCTTGCGGGCTGGCGGCGTTCACGCACGGCCTGAAGACCAAATCTGAACGTACATTCAGCAACTTCGCGGAAGTTCCTGCGGAACGTTCTTTCACACTTCAAGTTGATCCCGCACGTTCAATCTGGAGGACAACATGAAGAAGATCGCTCTTGCACTCGTTTCCCTGGCCGCCGTCGCGCTCGCGGTCCCGTCGATCGCCAACGCCGAGACCGTGGTCATCAAGCGCGGCGGCCATCACTATCATCACGGCTGGGAGGGTGGGCATCGCGGCTTCGATCGCTCCCGCGCCGAATACCGCATGCACCGTGAGGTCCGCCCCTATCACCGTCACCATGATCGCACGGTGATCATCAAGCACCGCGACTGATCGGCAGCTCGACACGGAAATGGCCCCGCAAGGGGCCATTTTTGTTGGTCAGTGCGAGCGGTGCCCCCAAAAGGAAAGGTCGTCAGCGGTCCCAGTCCGGCGCGAAGCCCGGATTGACGAAACGCTTGTCTTTTGGGAGGGCGGCTATGGTCGCGCGATCCTCATCATCCAGCTGAACTTTCAACGCATCCCAATTCGCCTGCTGGCTTTCCTTGCGTCCGGCCTTGGGGATCGCGGCAACGCCATCCTGATCCAACAGCCATTTCAGCGCGACCTGGGCGGCGCTCGCGCCATGCTTGCGGCCGATCGCCGTCAGCGTCTCGTCGGCAGCCGCGCGTCCCTGCGCCAGCGGACAATAGGCGACCAGGGGAATCGACCGGCTCGCCATGTAGGCCATCAGCGTCGATTGATCGAGCATGACGTGATACTCGACCTGATTGCAGGCGATCGGCGCCTTGATCTCTTCCACCGCCTGCTTCAGAAGGGCGACGGTGAAGTTGGCGACGCCGATCGCACGCGTGCGGCCCTCGTCCTTCAGCTTCATGAGCGTTTCGAGCGCCGCCGGCAGGTTCATTCCCTTGGCCGGCCAATGGATCAAATAGAGGTCGACGAAGTCCAGCCTGAGCTTCCTCAAGCTCGTGTCGAACGCACGGCGGATCGCGTCCGGCGCGAGATTTTCCGGCCAGACCTTTGTCGTCACATGCAATTCCTGCCGCGCCACTGAAGCGGCAGCCAGCGCGGCGCCGATCGCATCCTCGTTGGCGTACATCTCGGCCGTGTCGATATGGCGATAGCCCAGTGCCAGCGCACTCTCGACCGCCTCGCGGCACACGGTGCCTTGCATGCGAAACGTGCCGAGCCCGAGCTTCGGCAGAAGAATGCCCTGCGTTTCTATGGCGTTCATGGACTCTCCTGACGAAGCTGCGCCGATCGCAACGCGGCCCCATCGAAGGGGACGGCACATCACGACTGATGATTGGGGCTGAAGCTTGCCTGCGATCTCTTCGTCAGTTCAAGCCGACCGGCGCGCGACATCAATCAACATGTCGGGACATCGGTTCCCGGCCACCCGAGCTTCACCGCAGACAGCCGCCGTTCAGCGCCAGCCGCAGATTCCGCCGCTTCCGGGCCGGCAAGGCCAGGTCTGGACACGCGTATCCATCGCCTGCGCATCCAACGGATTGCCGTGCCGATGCGTGAGCCTGATGCGAGCGGCTCCGCGCGGCCGCTCGGCCATCTTGGCGGCCTGAACCCGTCGCGTGGCGACCACACGCGGGATAGCGGAGCTGATGTCGGACCGGGGTGCTGGCCGCGCGGCGACCACGGGCCGGTCGGTCCTGGCTTCAATGGGAACAGGCTCGAAATGCGCCTCGGGTCCCAGCAGCTCGGGTGACAACACCGCCTTGGACAGGTCGAGCTTGAGAAAGTCACCCGGCTGATATGCGCCTGCCATCGCTTCGCCGCCCGCGAACAACACGGCGCACGCGATCGTGCCGACGAACGCTTTCAAGACCATCCCGTCCTCCCGTCTTCCCGCGTAACGTCAATTACGCGCCCCTACTGCGAGATCCCTTTGCGACGATCGATTACGAGATCGCCTCGCGACATTGGCGTGCCGCGAGCGCTTGACCTCGCTTCGTGCGTCATGATGTTCGTTGATCGACCGTTATTGGCCTGGATAAAAGCCCGAGATCCGCCGGTCGTTTGACGCATCATATCCAAAGTTCCGCCCGCGTCTCTCATGTAGGTCACGGTGCCGCCTTTTCCAGGCCCAAAACCGCGAGTCACGGTTACCACTGTGCACGCAACCGGGCGCTACGGAGATAAGTCATACTAATCCGAAACCCCGATCCCGATCCGGCAACGCAGCGTTTCGGATGCTCCTGGTGCGATGTGCATTACGCCCGGCTTCGCTGCGAACTCGGCATCGAAATCGAGCGGACTGGCAAAGCCGCGCCAGGGCTCGATGCACAAGAATGGCACGCCACCGGGCTTCGACCAGATGCCGAGTTGGCGGAAGCCATCCCAGGTTAGTTCCAGCGCCGGTCCCCTCGTTCCGACGAGGCGAACCGAACGGCTGGCCGGCTGATCGAGGATCACGGCATCCTCGTCGAACAGACGTTCGTTCAATGCGAGAACGCACCCCTCGATCGGCGATGGCCCCGGCCGCTCGCGCAGCAAGCCACCGGTCAGACGACGGATCGGCGCAGGCTCCGGCTGTGCGAAAATCAGCCGGTAGCTGTCCTTCTTCTGTCCCGGGAGCAGCGGCCAGTTGAAGGCGGGATGGGCACCGAACGAAGCCGGCAGCACCTCCGCCCCTGGGTTGGCGATCTCGACCACCATGTCGAGCGCATCGGCTGTGATTTGGTAGCTCAGCGTGAGACCGAAGGCGAAGGGATAGCGTGCCCGTGTCGTCTCGTCGTCGGCCAGACGCAGAGTGCAGGCATCGGCGCTGCGCTCGACCCAAGTGAAGCGCATGTCGCGGGCGAAGCCGTGCTGCGTCATCGGATAGGTCCGGCCATGATGGTGCAGACGGTCGTCCTTGAGCCGGCCGACGATCGGAAACAACCAGGGCGCATGGCGTGGCCAGGCAGGCCCCGCCTGCCAGAGCAGTTCCAAGCCATCGGCCGTCTTCAGCGAGCACAGCTCGGCGCCGAGAGCCTTGATCGTGGCGGCGATGCCGCCCGCGCTGATGGTGTGGAGGTCGTCGCTCATGTCGCGCACCCTGCTTGTAAAAACCGCGCGACGTGATGCCGGATTGCGGCAGCGGCGTCCAGTGGCCGGCACGCCAACTCAGCGCTCACCCACCAGAAGCCGATAGCGGAACTGGTCGAGGATGACCGCGAGCACCAGCAGCGAGCCCAGCAGCACCATCTGCATGTAGGAGCCGATCTGCGCGATGTTCATGCCGTTCTGCAAGAGCACGATGAAGAAGCCGCCGAGCACGACGTTCTCGACGCGGCCGATGCCGCCATGCAGCGACACCCCGGCGATGACGCAGGCCGCGATCGATTCCAGCGCGATGGTGCCACCAAGATTGGTCTCGCCGGAGCCGACCCGCGCGGTCAGCAACAGGCCCGCCACGGACGCGAGCAGCGCGCACAGCGCATAGGCGATGAACAGCACCTTGGTCGTGTTCACACCCGACAGCCTGGCCGCCTTGACGTTGCCGCCGACCGCCTGGATGTGCTTGCCGAGCCGGGTGCGGTTCATGACCAGCCAGATCGCGGCAGCTGCGACGATGGCCACCAGCACCGGCACCGGGATGTCGAGCACGCGGCCGAAGCCGAGCGCGTCGCCGAACTCGTAAGGTATGCCGGAGACCGGCACGCCGCCGGTCAGGAACAGCGCGATGCCGGCGCCGACCGACTGCACGCCGAGCGTCATGATGAAGGGGGAGACGCCGAACACGGCGACGCCGAGCCCGTTGAGGCTGCCGATGACGAGCGCCGCGGCAAGCCCTGCGCAGCAGCCCAGCACGATGACGAGCCACAGCATGTCCGGCGGCAGCAGATGCGACAGCGAGACCATGGCAAGCGCCGACACCACCGAGGTCAGCGCAATCGCGGTGCCGACCGACAGGTCGAAGCCGCCGGTCAACAGCGCCAGCATCTGCCCCAGCGAGACCAGGATCAGATAGACTGATTGCCGCGCGACGTTGGTGAGATTCTGCAGCGCCAGAAATTCCTTCGACACCAGCGAGAACGCGATCAATGTGGCGACCAGGAAGAACGGCAGCACGCCGACGCGCAGGAACACCGCGCGCAGGCCCGCGAGCGCCGCATTGGAGCGGCGGGGTGCAGCGGCGTCCTCGGCGATTGTCGTGGTTGGCATGCTCACGCCGAGCCCTCCGTTTCAGCAAAGAAATGTTTCAACACGTTCTCCTCGTCGATTGCGGCGCCTGACAGCTCGGCCGCGATGCGTCCCTTGGCGAAGACAAGCAGCCGATGCGACAGGTTCATCACCTCGGGCAGGTCGGAGGAGATGATGACGACGGCCTTGCCGGCCTCGGCGATGTCCTTGATGAGCTGGTACAGCGCCATGCGCGTGCCCATGTCGACGCCGACGGTCGGCTCATCGAACACGTAGACGTCGCGGTCGTCGCCAAAGCCCTTGCCGAACAGCACCTTCTGCTGGTTGCCGCCGGACAGTTTCGAGACCGCGCGGTCCATGGCGGCTTTGGCGATGCCGACCTTGCCGCCGATCGCGTCCGTCAAAGCGCGACTGCGCCGCGGCCGCACGAAGCCGAACGGACCTGCAACATCGGCGCGATCGAGCAGGCTGAGCTCGATGTTGCCGCGCGCGCTCGCGGTCATCTGCAGCCCCTCGCTCTTGCGGTCCGAGGGCAGGAAGAACACGCCGTCCTTGAGCAGCGCGCGCGTCGAGGCGCCGGTGACGTCGCGCCCCTTCAGCGTGACCTTGCCGCCGTGCAGCGGCTGCAGCCCCATCGCCGCGCGCCAGATCCGCGACTTGCCGCTGCCGACGAGGCCGGCACAGCCGAGCACCTCGCCGGCGCGGACCTCGATATCAGCGCCGTGGACGCCGGAGGTGCGGATGCCCTGCAGCGTCATGACCACGGTGCCATCCGCGCGATGCGCAATCTTCGGATAGACTTGGTCGACCGCGCGGCCGGTCATCAGCTCGATCAGCTCGCGCTCGGAGGTGCCGCGCGCCGGCACCGTGGCGATCAGGCGGCCGTCGCGCAGGATCGAGATGCGGTCGGCGATCTCCTGGAATTCCTGGATCCGGTGCGAGATGTAGATGATGCCGACGCCCGACGCGGCCGCCTTGGCGATGAACGCGAACAGCCGCTCGGTCTCGCGCTCGGTCAGCGAGGCCGTCGGCTCATCCAGGATCAGCACGCGGGCATTGGAGAGAAACGCTTTCGCAATCTCGACCATCTGCTGCTGCGCCCGCGACAGGCTGGAGGCCGGGCGCGTGACGTCGATGTCGAAATCGAGATCAGTGAACAGCTTTCGCGCGCCGGCCAGCATGGCGCGGCGGTCGGTGAGCGGGCCGCGCATCAGCTCGCGGCCGAGATAGAGATTCTCGAACACCGGAAGTGTCGGCACCAGCGAGAATTCCTGGAACACGGTGCCGATGCCGGCCTGCGCCGCATCGTGCACCGAGTGGAAGCTCACCTCGTGGCCTTCGATACGAACGGCGCCCGCGGTCGGCCGGAATACGCCGGAGAGGATCGAGATCAAGGTCGACTTGCCGGCGCCGTTCTCGCCGAACAGCACATGGACCTCGCCGCGCTCGACCTTGAGATCGACGCCGCTGAGCGCCTTGACGCCGGGAAACTCCTTCGAGATCCCGGTCATCTCGACCAGCGGTGCAGCCACACTGCTCATCACTTGCCCCCTTCGATGCGGCCCTGCCCCGTCAGGGAACAAAGGCAGAGCCGCACCTTTCCCCCGCTCAGTTGAAGACGGGTTTGAAGCCGTCGGGGGGAAGGATGTTCGCCGGCGGCACGGTGGCGACGTTGGCGGAGTCGACGACGAAGATCTTCGGGCCGACGTGCTTCACGTAGTCCTTGCCTTCGAGGATGCGCACGGCCTGATCGACGGCGATACGGCCCTGGATCACCATCGAATCGGCGGGCGCCGCCATGATCAGACCGCGCTTGATGCCCTCATAGACGCCGGGCGTCATGTAGAAGGCGAGCAGATCGACCTTGCCCTTCAGGCCGCGCTCGCGGATCAGGCCCTGCGCCGCCTCGGCGGTCACGGCGGTGCCGGCGACGTAGCGGATGTTGGGCGCGGCCTGCAGCGCGTCCTCGACCAGCTTGGCCTGCACTTCCTTGCCGGTGTCGCCATATTTCGGCTCCAGCACCTTGATCGCCGAGCCCTTCACCGCGTCCATGAAGCCCTTGTTGGCGGCCTCGACCCAGCCGGCGCCGGCCGGGCCCGGGAACCAGCCGACCACCACCTCGGGCGATCCTGCCGGATGCTTCTTGGCGAGATAGCTGCCGGTCTCGGCACCCATCGTGTAGAACGACACCAGCGACTTCGCCGAGACCTCAGGCGAGGAGATGCCGTTGACGAGGTCGATCACCGGGATCTTCTTCTTGGCGATCTCGCCGATCACCTTGTTGAGGCCGTCGGCCGAGATCGCGCCGATGATGACGGCATCCGAACCGCTCGCCACGCAATCCTCGATCTGCGAGATCTGCTTGTTGAGCTCGGTGTAGCCGCCGGCCTCGACCAGGTTCATCTTGACGCCGAGGCGCTTGCTCTCCTCCGCCACACCGTAGTCGACGCCGAGCCAATAGGCGTCCTTCATGTGCGGGAAGGAGACGCACAGCTTCCACGGCTTGGAGGCCTTCTCCAGCGGCACGTACTTCACATCGGACGACTTGCCGTCAGCCGCGAACGGCGGATCGATCTTGGCCGCATCGTAGGGATACCAATCGGCGGCATGGGCGCCGCCCGCAAGCACCAGCGCCGATGACGCCAAGAGAACACGAACCAAACTCTTCATTGAACTACCCCTTGTCTTGTCAGTCGTGGAAACTCAGCATCGGCCTTCGCGCACATGGTGCGGTCAGGCCAATACCGCCCGGATCTTCTGCAGAAGAGCTTTGCGATCGGCGCGCGCCGCCAGCGCGCCGTCCATGTCGATCTCGACGAAGCGCGTCGGCATGTTCGGCTGCAGCTGGCCGATCAGGTCCATGTCGGCCGAGATCACCGTGCCGACCATGAAGTAGCCGCCGCCGGAGACGGCATCGCGATGCAGGATGATCGGCTCCTTGCCGCCGGGCACCTGGATCGAGCCGTAGGGATAGCAGCTGTCGACGATGTTGGACGGATCGGAGCCGGCGCCAAAGGGCTGCTCGCGTTCGACGAATTTCAGCGCCTGGCCGCCGCGAAAGCGATAGCCCATGCGGTCGGCCTCGGGCGCGACCTTCCACTGGTCGGCGAAGAAGCTCTGCTGCGACTCCGGCAGGATACGATGCCAGTACAGGCCGGGAAGCACGCGCAGCTCGGCGGGATGGGCCGGCTTGCGGCGCAGCGCCTCCGGCACGCTCGCGCCGGCCTTGCCGCTGGCGGCTGCACCAACCGGCAGCTCATCACCGGCGGCAATGGCCCGGCCCTTGAAGCCGCCGAGCGCACCGATCGGATAGGTCGAGCGGCTGCCGAGCGCCAAGGGCACGTCGATGCCGCCCGCGACCGCGATGATGATGCGTGCGCCGCTCTTCAGGTAATCGAAGCTCAGCACCTGCCCTGCCTTGACCTCGAGCGCGGTCCAGCCGGGCTGCTCGACGCCGTCGATCTTGATCGGCATCTCCGCGCCGGTCACCGCAATGCGCGCGGGCGCCGTGAACTCCAGTTGCGGGCCGATGAAGACGGCTTCGAGGCACGCCGCGCCCTCGTCATTGCCGACCAGCATGTTGGCCGCGCGCAGCGCGAGGCGATCCATGGCGCCGCCGACGGGAATGCCGAGATGGAAGTAGCCGGGGCGGCCGAGGTCCTGCACCGTGGTCGACAGGCCCGGATGAAGCACCTTGATGGTCATGCCAGCGCTCCTTGCAGCTTGGCGTTGTAGCCGGTCATGTCCTTCTGGAAGTCGCGGAAGTCGAAGGTGACGTCGCGGATCACAGGCGCGAAGCGGCCCGACGCCACCTCGCCCAGTGCGTGGTCGTAGGCGTCGTGCTTGATCGGCTTGAACTTGACGATGTCGCCGGGCCGGAAGAACACCATGAAGTCGCGCAAATAGGAGATGCTCTGCTCGGGATCGAAGATCGGCATCGGCGTGATGCCGAACATCTGGTAGCCGCCGGCGCCGCGCACCGAATAGATGCAGGAGAAGCAGCCGCCGTGACCGATCGTCAGCTTCGGCGTGTCGGTGCGCGGCCGCAGATATTTCGGCACTTGGAGCTGCTTCGCCCGCTCGACCATCTGGTACATGAAGGGCAGGCCGGCGACGAAGCCGACCATGGAGACGAACCACGGCGAGCCGCTATGCGCCTTGATGAACGCGTCGACATCGGCGAGCCCGTTGACGCGGGCGGCATATTCGAGGTCGGTCGCGGTCGGGTCCTGGTGCCGCTCGCGGAAGCGCATCAGGGTCTCGTGCGTCCAGGGGTCCTGATAGAACACCGGGATCTCGATGATGCGGGTCTTGATCACCGGCTCGGTCTTGGCGGCCGCGCTCTCGATGCCCTGAACCTCCTTCAGGATGTCGTTCGGCTTGATCAGGTCGGGATCGAACTTGATCTGGAACGAGGCGTTGGCCGGGCAGATCTCGGTGACGCCCTTGATGGCGGCGTCGCGGATCGCATTGGTCATCGACAGGCTCTTGAAGAAGGCGTCGAGCGACATCGCCTCGTCGCATTCGACGAAGAGATGCTCGTCACCCCCGAACGAGTAGCGGGTCGTCATCAGGCGTCCTCCCTGGCGCGGGCAAGCTGCGCGAAATCACTCTCGAGCCATGGCTCGAGGAAACGGGTATGGGTGCGGCCATCCGTGACGCTGGCGTCGCGCGCCAGCGCCGCATGCAGCGGGATGGTGGTCGGAATGCCGGTGATCACGAGCCCGTCGAGCGCTGTGCGCAGGCGCGCGAGACAGTCAGCGCGATCCGCGCCGCGTACGATCAGCTTGCCGAGCAGCGAGTCGTAGAACGGCGGCACCGCGTAGCCTTCGAACAGCAGTGTATCGAAGCGGATGCCCTCGCCATCCGGCACCACGAGCGTTTCGATCGTGCCGGGCCCGGGCATGAAGCCCTTGTACGGATCCTCGGCATTGATCCGGCACTCGATGGCGTGGCCCTCGATTCGGATGTCGTCCTGGCTCACGGACAGCTTTGCGCCGCCGGCGATTCTGAGCATCTCCTGGACAAGGTCGAGCCCGGTGATCATCTCGGTGACGGGATGCTCGACCTGGATGCGGGTATTGACCTCGATGAAGTAGAATTCGCCGCTGGCGTCGTCGTAGAGATATTCGACCGTACCGGCGCCGCTGTAGCCGACGGCGCGGCCGAGCGCGACGGCGCTGGCGCAGAGCCGCTGGCGGACGTCGTCGGGAAGCCCGACCGCAGGCGCCTCCTCCCAGACCTTCTGGCGCCGCCGCTGCAGCGAGCATTCGCGCTCATAGCAGTGCACGACATCACTGCCATCGCCGAGGATCTGCACCTCGACATGGCGGGCGCGCTCGATGACCTTCTCGATGTAGAGACCGCCGTCGCCGAAGGCGGCCGCCGCCTCGCTCGAGGCTTGCGGGAACTGCCGCGCGAATTCGTCGGCATCCTGGACAATACGGATGCCGCGCCCACCGCCGCCGGCTGCGGCCTTGATCATGACGGGAAAGCCGATCCGCGCGGCGATCGCGATGGCCTCGCCAAGATCGGTGACGCGGCCATCCGAGCCCGGCACCGTCGGCACGCCGGCGAGCGCCGCGACCTGGCGCGCCATCACCTTGTCGCCGAGCAGCCGGATCGCTTCCGCGCTCGGGCCGACAAAGATGATGCCGGCCGCGGTCACCGCGTCGGCGAACTCCGCATTCTCGGCGAGAAAGCCGTAGCCGGGATGCACCGCATCGACCTTGGCGGTCTTGGCTGCGTTCACCACGGCTTCGATGTTGAGATAGGATTTCTTGGCAGCCGGCGGTCCGATATCGACCGTCTCATCGGCGAGCTGCGCGGCCAGCGAGTCCTTGTCCGCGACGCTGTGCGCGAGCACGGTGCGCAAGCCGAGCGCCTTCGCCGCACGAATGATCCGCACCGCGATCTCGCCCCGGTTGGCGATCAGGACCGAGCGCAAGGTCATGCCTCGACCTCGGCGATCACCTGCCCGGCCATCACGGCATCGGCGTCGTCGATCGCAAAGCGGATGCCCTTGCCGGCGACGCCGGCCTTGACCTCGTGGAACGACTTCATCACCTCGACGAGGCCGATCACGTCATCGGCCGCGACGCTGTCGCCGTCATTCTTGAACGGGGCACTTTCCGGCGAAGGCTTGCGGTAGAATACGCCAGGTAGCGGGGACTTGATCTCAGTGCTCATCTCAATGCTCCTGGGGCACTATTCGCTTTGCAGTTTCTGGGGAACGACGTCGGACACGGGCGCGATGCGGATGCCGTTGGCAATGAGCGCCTTGCGCATCGCGCTGGCGATCTCGAAAGCGCCCGGCGTATCGGAATGGAAACAGACCGACTCGAAGGCGACGTCGATGTCGTCGCCCTCGATGGTGCGGACCTTGCCGGTCTGGCAGGCGCGCAGCACCTTGTCGGCGACGCCCTGCGGATCGAGCTTCTTGCCGTGGCGGGTGAACACGATCGAGCCGGAGCGATCGTAGTCGCGATCGGCATAGAACTCGCGGATGACCGGCTGGCCCGCCTCCACCGCGACCCGATAGGTCACCGAGATGTCCATGCAGAACACGAACGAATTCGGCGCGACCGTGCGCATCAGCTTGATGAAGGAGCGCGACAGCTGCTCGTTGGCGGCGAGCTCCATGTAGAGCGCGCCATGCGGCTTGACGTGCTGCAAGGTGCCGCCGTGACGGCGCGCGAACTCGCGGATGGCGCCGACCTGGTAGACGATGTCGTTGATGAGCTCGTCGGCGCTGCCGTCGATGCGGCGCCGGCCGAAGCCCTGGAGATCGCGATAGCCCGGATGCGCGCCGATGCCGACGCCGTGCTGGGTCGCCAAGCGCACCGTCGTGTCCATCAGGTTGGGATCACCGGCATGAAAGCCGGCGGCGATGTTCGCCGAGCTGATCAGCTCCATCAGCTTGGCGTCCTCGGCATCGCTCAGCCGCCAGGAGCCGAACGCTTCGCCCAGATCGCAATTGATATCGACAGTCTTGACCGGCACGGATGCTCCCCTCACCTGGCGCCGGCCCCTCGCGCTGACAACGGCGGGCGGCGGAACTGGACGTTAGGGGGACGAACTCCCATTGAAAATTATTATTGTTGGAAACATATTTTCTCTTTTTTAGATTGCCCGCTGAACACGCTTTATGCGCCATATCGAACCAAGATACTGAATTTGCATCGATAATACTGCAGCCTGTTTGCGATGCAACGTGCTCAAGGATTGTTCTGTTTACTTTTTTAGAACAGAAGTGGATGTCTATTCTGATTTTCAAATGGAGAATCGCGTGGCCATCAGCCTGCGCCAGATCCGATATTTCGTAGCGACCGCCGAGCAGGGACAGATCACCCAGGCCGCCTCAGCGCTGTCGATCTCGCAATCGGCGATCACGACATCCATCAAGGAGCTCGAGGAGATCGTCGGGGCCGAGCTGTTCAATCGCTCGCCCCAGGGCATGGAGCTGACGCCGATCGGGCGGCAGTTCCTGTTTCATGCCTACGACATCCTCAACAAGGTCGAGGAGGCGACCTCGCTGCGCGTGCCGGCCGGCGACGTCGAGGGCAGCCTCACGCTGGCGGCGACCTACACCGTGATCGGCTACTTCCTGCCCAATCATCTCGAGCGGCTGAAGCGCCATTACCCGCGCCTCAACATTCAGCTGTTCGAGCTGACGCGCGAGGCGATCGAGGAAGGCCTGCTGTCGAATCGCTACGACATCGCGGTGCTGCTGACGTCGAACGTGCAGAACCCGGATCTCACCATGGAGACCCTGATCGGCTCGCGGCGGCGGCTGTGGGTGCCGTCGAAACATCGCCTGTTGCAGCAGGAAGCCGTCTCGCTGAAGGACGTCGCCGCCGAGCCCTA
Source organism: Bradyrhizobium ontarionense (assembly GCF_021088345.1). Lineage (NCBI taxonomy): Bacteria > Pseudomonadati > Pseudomonadota > Alphaproteobacteria > Hyphomicrobiales > Nitrobacteraceae > Bradyrhizobium > Bradyrhizobium ontarionense. The sequence goes on from NZ_CP088156.1 coordinate 2,986,184, forward strand.
CATCATGCTGACGGTCGACGAAGCCGCGCACACCTCGCTGAAATATTGGAGCAAGACCGCGTTCCAGCCCAACGTCGTGCTGCGGACCTCCTCGGTCGAAGCGGTGCGCTCGATGGTCGCGAACGGCCAGGGCGTCGCCATCCTCTCCGACATGGTGCTGCGGCCGTGGTCGCTGGAGGGCCGGCGGATCGAGACCATCGTGCTGAGCGATCCGGTGCCGGCGATGGATGTCGGCCTCGCCTGGCGACGGAACATCGAGTTCACGCCGGCGATGGAGGTGTTCCGCTCCTATTTCCGCCAGGCGTTCTACATCCCGACGCTGCGTTAGAAGCCGCGGCCGAGCCGTCTGCAGGCTCTGCTGAGTCACAACCACCGTCATTCCGGGCAATCGTCAATGCGGCTACGCGTTGACGATTGAGCCCGGAATCTCGAGATTGTTGGAAAAGACCGCAAGACAATCTCGAGATTCCGGGTTCAAGGCCTCTCGGCCTTGCCCCGGAATGACGGTGGTTGTGACGCAGTCGAACTAGGCAACTCGCGCCTCATCTTCGTGCAACACCGCCGCTTGCCGGCCAATATCATTCGTGTACGAATGAACAAAACCGGCTTGATGCTGCGCCGCGTGCGGGCGCAAACTGCCGTTGAACGCTTCGCGAGAGAGAAGGACATCCCGATGGCCCATGACGCGCCGCAAGCGACCGGTCCCAGCAAGCTGGTCATCCGCAACATCGGCCTGATCCTGTCAGGGGCACTGGAGCGGCCCATCCTGGACGCCGACACCATCGTCGCCGAGAACGGCAAGATCACGGGAATCGGCCGCTTCAAGGACGTCGACACCGAAGGCGCGAGCACGATCGTCGATGCCCACGGCACGACCGTCGCGCCGGGCCTGATCGACAGCCACGTCCACCCTGTGGCCGGCGACTGGACCCCGCGCCAGAACCAGAGCAACTGGATCGACTCCTATCTGCATGGCGGCGTCACCACCATGATCTCCGCCGGCGAGGTGCACATGCCGGGCCGTCCGCGCGACGTCGTTGGCCTGAAGGCGATGGCGATCTTCGCGCAGCGCGCGTTCTGGACCCTGCGGCCCGGCGGCGTGAAGGTGCATGCCGGCGCCCCTGTCATCGAATGCGAGATGGTCGAGGACGATTTCAAGGAGCTCGCCGCGGCCGGCGTCAAGCTGCTCGGCGAGGTCGGCCTCGGCGGCGTCAAGGACGGCCCGACCGCGCGCAAGATGGTCGGCTGGGCGCGCAAATACGGCATCCAGAGCACCATCCACACCGGCGGTCCCTCGATCCCCGGCTCCGGCCTGATCGACAAGGACGTGGTGCTGGAAGCCGGCACCGACGTGATCGGGCACATCAATGGCGGCCACACCGCCCTGCCCGACGATCAGATCCGCTGCATCTGCGAGGGCTGCAAGGCCGGCCTCGAGCTGGTGCACAACGGCAATGAGCGCTCGGCGCTGTTCACCTTGCGCACCGCGCGCGAGATGAACGAGCTCAACCGCGTCATCCTCGGCACCGATGCGCCGGCCGGCTCCGGCGTGCAGCCGCTCGGCATCCTGCGCATGGTGTCGCTGCTGTCCTCGCTCGGCGACGTCCCGGCCGAGATCGCGTTCTGCTTCGCCACCGGCAACACCGCGCGGATGCGTGAGCTCGACTGCGGACTGATCGAGGTCGGCCGCGCCGCCGATTTCGTCATCATGGACAAGGCCCAGCACTCGCCGGCCAAGACGCTGCTCGACAGCGTGCAGCTCGGCGACCTCCCCGGCATCGGCATGACCATCATCGACGGCATCGTCCGCACCCAGCGCAGCCGCAACACCCCGCCGGCGACGAAGATCCCGGAGATCGTGGCGAAGTAGATTCGCTCCGCTCTCTCCCCCGTCATTGCGAGCGAAGCGAAGCAATCCAGAGTCGCGCGTGAAGCTCTGGATTGCTTCGGCGCAAGAGCGCCTCGCAATGACGCCGTGAGTTTGATGAAGATTGCGTAGGGTGGGCATAGGCGCACGCGACGCGCCAGCGTCTTGTGCGACGTGCCCACCGTCTTCCTCGTTGCATGAGATGGTGGGCACGACGTCTTCGCTGCGCGAATCCGTCTTTGCCCACCCTACGCGATCTGCGCTCGTGGCGACTATCGCAGCCTGTTCAACAGCCCCAGCAGCGTCTCGCGCTCCTTGGCATCGAGCGGCGCCAATGTCTCCTTGGAGATCGCAAGCGCCAGCGGCGCGGTTTTCTCCGCGAGCTGCTGGCCGGCGCGGGTCAAACTCACGAGCAGCCGCCGGCCGTCCTGCGGGTCCGGGCTGGTCTCGGTCAGACCACGCGCGGTCAGCCGGTCGATCACGCCCTTGATCGTCGCGACGTCCATCGCCGTGAAACGTCCCAGCTGGTTCTGCGAGCATGGCCCGGTCTCGATCAGCTTCGACAGCGCCGCCCATTGCGTCGGCGTCAGGTTGCTGCCGATGTCACGCGCGAAGATCATGGTGTGACGCTGCCACACCTGACGCAGGATGAAGCCGATCTGGTCGTCCAGCACGTATGCCGCACGTGTTGGCTTGGCCGCCATCTTCGCCAATGGCTTGGCCTGCGGCTTCGGCACAGTCTTCGTTGCGGCTTTTGCCGATCGCTTCAGCGTGGCGCTCTTGGCCATGGGATTCCTTGCTCAGATCGACAGATGCGCGTCGCGGATGTCGGGCCGCGCGTCGAGCTCGGCCATGGTGCCGGAAAAGCAGATGCGGCCGCGCTCGATGATGTAGGCGCGGTCCGAGATCAGCTTGGCGAAATGCAGGTTCTGCTCGGAGACGACCAGCGAGACGCCTTCCTTCTTCATGGTGAGGATGGCATCGACCATCTGCTCGACGATCTTCGGCGACAGGCCCTCCGAGGGCTCATCGAGCAGCACCAGCGACGGATTGCCCATCAGGGTGCGCGCGATCGTCAGCATCTGCTGCTCGCCGCCGCTCATCCGCCCGCCGGGCCGGTTCTTCATCTCGCCGAGATTCGGAAACAGTTGATACAGCTTCTCGCGCGTCCATTGCGGCGCATTGGGTCGCGGCTTCTGCCGGCCGACCTCGAGATTTTCCTCGACCGTCAAATCGGTGAAGATGCGCCGCTCCTCGGGAACATAGCCGAGACCGGACCGAACGATCTCATGAGTCGGCGCCGTCGAGATATCCTTGCCTTCGAACATGATCTGGCCCTCGCGCAGCGCGACGAGACCTACGATCGAGCGGAACGTGGTCGACTTGCCGGCGCCGTTGCGCCCGAGCAGCGCCACCACCTCGCCCTCGCCGACCTCAAGGCCGATGTCGAACAGGATATGCGCAGGACCGTAGTGGCTGTTGAGATTAGCGACGGACAGCTTCATGCCGGAGCTCCCTCGCGATGGTCAGCATCATACAGCAAGCCTTCGCCGAGATAGATCGCCTGCACCTCGCGGTTGGCCCGCACCTCGGCCGGCGATCCCTCAGCAATGAGGCTGCCGCGATTGAGCACGAGAATGCGGTCCGCGTGCTCGAACACCACGTCCATGTCGTGCTCCGTGAAGAGGACGCCAATCGACTGCTCGCGGGCGATCCTGGCCGTGAGCCGCATCAGCTCGACGCGCTCGCGCGGCGCCATGCCCGCGGTCGGCTCGTCCATCAGGAGCAGCTTGGGGTGGTTGGCGAGCGCGATTGCCAGCTCCAGCCGCTTGAGATCGCCATAGGCGAGCTCGCCGCAGGGACGCTCGGCATAGCCGGCCATGCCGACGAGATCGAGCAGGCGGTCCGCCTCGCCACGCTCGATTGCAGCCATCGGCGTCCAGAAATCGAACAGGCGCCGATGAAACGAAACCAGGGCGACCTGGATATTCTCGCGCACGGTCATCGTCGGATAGGTTGCGGTGATCTGGAAGGTACGGCCGACGCCGAGCCGCCAGACCTCGCGCGGCTTGCGGCCGGTCGTGTCCTCGCCCATGACCGTGATGCGGCCGCTGTCCGGCACGTTCTGGCCGTTCAGCATGTCGAAGCAGGTGCTCTTTCCCGCACCGTTCGGGCCGATCAGCGCCAGGATCTCGCCGGCCTGCAGCATGAAGGAGACGCTGCGCACCGCGTGAATGCCGCCATAGGATTTGGACAGGCCTTCGACTGAGAGAAGGGATACACCGAGACTCATTGTGCCCCCTCAATCTTGGCCGACAGCGCAGCCGCCTTGGGCGCCGCCGCACGCCGCCGGTGCATGAAGCTCTCGACTACGCCGACGATGCCCTTCGGAAACACGACGACGATCAGCACGATGAAGATGCCGAGCACGAGCTTGGACAAGTCGGTCTTGCTGACCAGCCAGATGTTGAGCGCCTTGTAGACGATGGCGCCGAAGATCGCGCCCGGCACTGTCTCGACGCCGCCCAGCAGCACCATGACCAGCGCATCGACCGACAACGAGATGCCCATGTTGTCAGGGAACACGCTGCCCTTGAGGTAGGCGAACAGCGCGCCGCCGATACCGGCCGTGGTGCCGGCGATGATGAAGGCCGTCCACTGGATACGCTTGCCGTTGATGCCGATCGACTCGCTGCGCAGCGGCGAGTCCCGCATCGCGCGCAGCGCGTAGCCGAACGGCGAGAAGGTGATCAGGCGCAGCACGCTGACGACGAGCGTGGTGACACCGAGCGCGAGCCAGTAGAAGTGCGGCGGCGAGGCCGCCCATGTCTCCGGCCACAGGCCGAGAATGCCGTTGTCGCCGCCGGTCACCCCTACCCATTGGAACGCGACCGACCAGACGATCTGGGCAAAGGCGAGCGTCAGCATCGCGAAGTACACACCGGAGAGCTGCACCGCGAAGGCACCGAACACCGCCGCGCCCAGCGCGCCGAGAAGCGGCCCAAGCAGCAGGCATGCGATCATCGGCAATCCCGCCATCTTGGCGAGAAAGGCGACGCCATAGGCGCCGAGGCCGAAATAGGCGGCGTGGCCAAACGAAGCTAGCCCGCCGACCGCCATCAGGAAGTGCAGCGAGGCCGCGAAGATCACGAAGATCGCGATCTCGGCGCCGACGTTCAGCGCGTAGTTGCCGCTGACGAAAGGCAGCATCGCCGCGAACGTCAGCGCGGCCAACGACGCCAAGCGCTCGACCGAGGACAGCGGACGCCACGGGATGACGGTGAGGCCGGGCGTGCGTCGCGCCGGCGCTTCCTTCCTGCCGAACAGACCCCAGGGACGCACCACCAGCACGACCGCCATGACCAGGAAAATCAGGATCAGCGAGATGGTCGGGAAAATCAGGATGCCGAAGGCGTTGAGCTCGGACACCAGCACCGCCGCGACGAAGGCGCCGAGGATGCTGCCGAGACCGCCGATCACGACCACGACGAACACTTCGACGATGATGCGCAGGTCCATGGCATGGTGGACCGCATCACGCGGAATCTGCAGCGCGCCACCGAGCGCCGCTAGAAAGACGCCGACCGCGAACACCGAGGTGAACAGCCATTTCTGATTGACACCGAGCGCCGCCACCATGTCGCGGTCCTGCGTCGCCGCGCGCACCAGGATGCCCCAGCGGGTGCGCTGGAACAGCAGCCACAGCGCGCCGAGCACGATGGGACCGAGCGCGATCAGGAACAGGTCGTAGCTTGGAATGTTCTGGCCGAAGAAATCAACGGCGCCCTTGAAGCCGGGCGCCCGGCGGCCGAGCAGGTCGTCCGGCCCCCAGATCAGGACCACGAGGTCCTCGACCATCAATGTCAGGCCGAAGGTCGCGAGCAGTTGGAACAATTCCGGCGCATGATAGATCCGGCGCAGCAGCACGATCTCGACCAGCACGCCGATCGCAGCCACCACGAGCGCCGCAACGACGATGCCGCCCCAGAAGCCGAGCGCGCCGGACAGCCGCTCGGTCAGCGTGAACGCGACATAGGCGCCAAGCATATAGAACGCGCCGTGGGCGAAATTCACGATGCGGGTGACGCCGAAGATGATCGACAGTCCCGACGCCACCAGGAACAGCGAGGCCGCACTGGCAAGGCCGGTCAGGAACTGGACGAAGTAGAAGGCCATGGGCGGTCCGCGTGAGGGAAATCGTCGAAATCGAGCTAAGCCGCGTCAGAGCTCGTGCTCTCCACAACGAGAGCCGGCGAGCAAGCGTGGGGTGAGGGATCTCAGCCTGAACCTGCAGATCAGGCGTCGTCGTCCCTCACCCCGCCCGCTCTCCCCCCGCTGGAGGAGGAGCAGGATAGTGTGGATCAGTCCTTCGGCCGCAGCTTCGCGACCTCCGCGTCGCTCGGCAGATAGTCCGAGCCCTTGCGATAGACGGTGTCGACCATGATGCCCTTGCCGTCCTTGATCGCGGTCTTGCCGACGTAAGCGCCGAGCGTCGACTGATGGTCGATCTTGCGGAAGGTGATCTCGCCGAACGGTGACGGCACGGCGAGGCCCTCGGCGGCGGCGATCAGCTTCTCGGTATCGGTCGAGCCGGCCTTGGCGAGAATAGCGGCGGCCGATTTGATGGTCTGGTAGCCGACGATCGAGCCGAGCCGCGGATAGTCGTTGTACTTGGTTTGATAGGCCTTCAGGAACGCGTCGTGCTCCGGCGTCTTGATCGAGTACCAGGGATAGCCCGTCACGATCCAGCCCTCGGGCGTCTCGTCCTTGAGCGGATCGAGATATTCCGGCTCGCCGGTGAGGAAGCTCACGACCTTGCGGTCCTTGAACACGCCGCGGGTGTTGCCTTCGCGAACCAGCTTCACGAGGTCAGCGCCAAAGGTGACGTTGAGGATCGCTTCCGGATTGGCGGCGGCGACGGCCTGCACGACGGGACCGGCGTCGATCTTGCCCTGCGGCGGCCACTGCTCGTCGACCCACTGGATGTCCGGGCGCTTCTCGGAGAGCAGCTTCTTGAACACCGCGACCGCCGACTGGCCGTACTCATAGTTCGGCGCGATCGTCGCCCAGCGCTTGGCCGGAAGCTTGGCAGCTTCCTCCACCAGCATCGCGGCCTGCATGTAGTTGGAGGGACGCAGGCGGAAGGTGTAGCGATTGCCCTTCGACCAGGTGATGGCGTCGGTCAGCGGCTCGGCCGCCAGGAAGAACACCTTCTTCTGGTTGGCGAAGTCGCTGACGGCGAGACCAATGTTCGACAGGAACGTGCCGGCGAGCATCGCAACGTTCTCGCTCGACACCAGCTCGTTCGCCGCGGTCTGCGCATCGGCCGGCTTGCCGCTGTCGTCCTTGGAGACGACGACGAGCTTCTTGCCGTTGATGCCGCCGGCCGCGTTGATCTCCTCGACCGCGAGCTGCCAGCCCTTGCGATAGGGCTCGGTGAAGGCGGGCAGCAGCGAGTAGCTGTTGATCTCGCCGATCTTGATGACGTCCTCGGCGCGCGCCGTGCTCATCAATCCGGCGACGGCAAGGCCCAGGCCTGCCGCAAGCATCGTTCTCCGTTGCATTCCCTTAGCCTCCAATGTTGACCCGAATTACCTTAACCCGTCATCGCCCTTGATCTCGGCGACGGTGAGCCCGCCGACCCGCGGCAGCGGCCGGCCACTGTCGGTCACCGCAAGCGCCACCATGATCTCGTTCGCACGCGGCGCATCGTTGATCTGCACCTCCATGCCGTCGAAATGACTGCGCACGAAGGCGGCGTCCTTGTGCCCGAGCGGGATGTCGAGCGTGCAGCCGACCCCGCCGCGCTTCTTCGACGACGGAATCAGCGCCGCGCCCTTGCCGAGCACCTTGCGGACCGGTGCGCCCATCTTCGGATGCAGGATCGCCGCCGCATGCTCCAGCTCGCCGTCGCTGCCGACGGCGGCGGCCTTGCCGTAGCTGTGCGCCGCCGGCCCTTCGATGCCGAGCGCGGCGACCGCGCGCTTGGCCAGCATTTCGCCGAGCTCCTCGCCGATCGCGATCAACGGCGACAAGTCCTCGACGTAGCGGCCCGCGAACGGATTCTCGATCACGGCGACGGCTGCCGCGCGCCGCGTCGGCGGCGAGACGGCCTTGCCCATCTCCCGATGGACTTCCTCGACCACGGTCACGATCTTTCTGATGACGGCGCTCATCGTCGGCGGTCCTTCATGTTCCAGCACACCATGCATCAAACCTTACGCGGCCGCCGCCCGCAACCGCGGCGGACGGACAATCTCGATCTGACGCACGCCCACGACGCGAACGCTCCCGCTCAGCTGCAGCACGGCGCCCTCGATCAGGCCGTCCGACAGCAGCGATTGCGCACTCCGCTCGCCCGCAGCCAGCGCGGCGTCCACATCAGCATCACACAGCTCACCCACCTCGCATGTGACGAGGCGGTGACCAAGGTCACTATCCGGCTGCAGCTCACAGGCGGCACGGCGAAGCACGGCAGGATGATCAGGAAGATCGACCGCATTGCCGATCACGGTCGCAGCAGCGTCAGCCTGCGCGGCGCTCCGCGCGAGCACGGTCACCGCATCGGCAATGCCGAGCGAGAAACTGCGGCCATGGCGGCCCGAGGTGGCGACGCCGCGGATCGCATCGCCCGCACGGAGCGTCATCCTGCGCATCATGCCGGCGCTGTCGGGCCGGTCCATCAGGCCGACGCTGAACGTCGCCGCATCCTGCAGATGGAGCGCAATGTCGCCGCCATTGTTGACATAGGCGCGCGTCAATTTCGCCGCCCCCAGCATCGCGCCGAGAATCTCCTCGGCGACGGCACCGGCCACGGCAGCCATCGGCGTGATGAACATGTCGCCGGCAAACGGCGCCACGGCGCGATGCATTCGCCGCGCAACCACGCCGCCCAGCATGCAACGATCCGGATCCGCAGCCCTGCGCAACCCGGGCAGCTCCGAGCAAAGCTCGTCTAGCAGTCCCGTGAAACGTTCGGCTGCGGCGCGATAGGCGGCGCGAATATCGGCCTCCGCGCCGTCGGCGCCGATGATCAGATCGATCGGGCCGTCCTGCAGATGCAGCCTCCGGTCGGGCAACACCACGATCTGCGGCTGCCGGCTCATGTGCTCTGCCCCGGCCACGGCAGCTGACGGATGTCCTTGCTCGCATCCTTGAGCGAACCAAGCGGCTGCACATAGTCCATGTGGCCGCCGAGCGCCGCATAGTCCGACAGCCTCAAAGTGAACTCGATCGGCGCGACGATCGCAGGCGTCGGCACATAGCCGAAGGCGCCGGCCGGCATCTGCGTCACGTCCACCATGTAGGTGATGCCGCCGCCGGGCCAGACATAGACCGGCGCGCCGCCGCTCGTAACCCGCGTCAACGCATCCTTCACCGAGCGCGTCAGCCGCACCGGATTGTCGGTGACACCAGCGCGCAGCGAGCCGCCGGCACCGGCCATGAAAAGCACGGTACACAGCGCCGGCTCGCAATTCTCCTGGATGCGCTCGACCGAGAATTGCAGCTCCGGCGGCATCTCGCGCTGGACCGGCTTCAAGGCCTCATCGAGCACGTAGTAGCCGGCGTGCTCGCCGGTCGTCGACACCATCAGCAGCGTCGTTCCCGGCTTCGCCGTTTTCGGATCGAACGGCCCAAGGATCGACAGCGGATCGGAGATATCGGTGCCGCCCCATCCCGTGCCGGGCTGCGCGACCTGGAAGTAGCGGCCCGGAGTCGAGCGCCGCCCCTTCATCTTGATGCCGGTCGCGGGAATGTCGAGCAGCTTGCCGGCCTGGTGCTCAGAGAGCACGCCGGTGATGTGGTCGTCGACCACGACGACCTCGTCGACCTTGCCCTGCCACTGCTTGGCGAACATGCCGATCGTGGCCGAGCCGCAGCCGACGCGCATGCGCTCTTCCTTGACGCCGTTGACGATCGGCGGCTGCCCCGCCTGCACGATGACGCTGGCGCCGCCGTCGACGACGAGCTCGACGGGCTTGCGGTTGCTGAGATCCATCAGCGCGTCGCAGGTGACGCGCCCCTCCTTCTTCGAGCCGCCGGTCAGATGATGCACGCCGCCGAGCGACAGCATCTGCGAGCCGTATTCGCTGGTCGTGACGTGGCCGACCGCCTCGCCGTCGACGCGCACCGTCGCCGCTTCCGGCCCGAGATAGCGATCGGTGTCGATCTTCACCTTGACGCCGCAATAGCTGAAGATGCCCTCGGTCACGACGGTGACCATGTCGACACCCTCGATCTGCGACGACACGATGAACGGCGCCGGCTTGTAGTCGGGATAGGTGGTGCCGGCGCCGATCGCGGTGACGAACAGCTCCGGCTGATGCACGATCTTGCCGTCCCAGTCGCCGCTCGCCTGGAACGGCACCAGCTTGCCGCCATGCGACACCGTGCGCTCCAGGAGAATATGCGGATCGACGCGCACCAGCACGCCGTCCTGATTGGCATAGCGGTCGCAGGCGCCGGCCGCGCCCGGCTTGATGTAGCACATCACCGGGCAGGCATCGCAGCGGATTTTGTCCCCTGCACCATCGCTCGCCGTCTCAGTCACCATGCAGCAGCTCAATTTGGAATGGAGATCGTCACAGCCGCCAGACGGGCGCGGCAATTCGTTCGTATACGAATGATGATGCCCGGCTCTCCCGGCTGTCAAGCGCCGCCGCGAATGAAAAGCACGATTGCCGGATAAACGATCAGTTTGCCCTGCACAATGACGAGAAATCGTGCATGCACTGCAGCAAGAAACGTGGCACTTGCATGTTAGTACACAAACGATACGCTCCGGGCGACCAGCATCTCATCCTCGTTAACGATACCATACCGGACGGCAGAAGGGGCATGACGCCAGCAACGATTCGGCTGACCGTGAACGGACAGGCGCATGACGTCGCTGCCGCGCCCGACACGCCGCTGCTCCATGTGCTGCGCAACGACCTCTTGCTGAACGGTCCCAAATACGGCTGCGGCCTCGGCGAATGCGGCGCCTGCACCGTGCTGATCGACGGCCGCGCCGCCCGCTCCTGCGTCATTCCGATCGAGGGCTGCATCGGCCGCAGCGTCATCACGCTGGAAGGCCTGGGATCCCGCGAGAACCCGGACGCCGTGCAGCAGGCCTTCATCACCGAGCAGGCCGCGCAATGCGGCTACTGCCTGAACGGCATGATCATGACGACCAAGGCGCTGCTCGCAATCAAGCCCGATCCTTCGCTCGACGAGATCAAGCAGGCGCTGCGCTACAATCTCTGTCGCTGCGGCGCCCATGTCGAAATCCTCCGCGCCGCCCTGCGCGCGGCCGGCCATACGCTCGAGGCGCTGGACTGATGACGGACAGCGTTGACAAGGAAGCCAAGCAACATGTCGGCTGGCTGACCGTCGAGCGCGCCGAGGCCGGCGCTGGCCGCCAGTTCGAAACCTTCATCCGAATCACTGCGTCCGGCGAGGTCTCGGCTTTCAACGGCCATGTCGATCTCGGCACCGGCATTCGCACCGCACTGGGACAGATCGTCGCAGAAGAGCTCGACGTGTCCTTTGCACGGGTCGTGGTCGTGCTCGGTGACACCGCCGTCGTGCCGAACCAGGGCGCGACCATTGCGAGCGAAACCATCCAGATCACCGCGGTGCCGCTCCGCAGGGCCGCAGCGCAGGCGCGCGCCTTTCTGCTGACCCGGGCCGCGGCGCAGCTCGGCGTTTCCGCTTCCGAATTGACGGTCGACGATGGGCTGGTCCGTGGTCCCAACAATCGCGTGCTCAGCTATGGCGAGTTGATCGGCGGCGACACGATCCGTCTTGAGCTGGCCGACGACGTCGCCGTGAAATCGGTCGACAACTATCAAGTCGTCGGCCGATCGGTGCCGCGCGTCGACCTGCCGGCGAAAGCGACCGGCGAGCTGACCTATGTGCACGACGTCCGCATCCCCGGCATGCTGCACGGCCGCGTCGTGCGTCCGCCCTATGCCGGCGTCGATGCCGGGCCCTTCATCGGCACCAGCCTGCTCGGCGTCGACAAGGACTCGGTGCGCGACGTTCCCGGTCTGATCGACGTCGTCGTGATCGGCGACTTCATCGGAACCGTCGCCGAGCGTGAGGAGAACGCCATCCTCGCCGCCGAGCGTCTGAAGGTCAGTTGGAAGCCGGTGCCGACCTTGCGCGATCTCGACGATGTCGAGAACGCGCTGCGCGCCAATCCGTCGAGCCCGCGGCGGCTGCTCGACAAAGGCGACGTCGATGCTGCCATCGCAGGCGCGGCCAAGCCGATGCGGCGGACCTATCTCTGGCCCTATCAGATGCATGGCTCGATCGGGCCATCCTGCGCAGTCGCCGATTGTCGCGACGGGCAGATCCGCATTTATTCCGGCACGCAGAATCCGCACATCCTCCGCGGTGATCTCGCCAAGCTGATTGATTGTCCCGAGGATCAGATCGAGCTGATCCGGCTGGAGGCCGCCGGCTGCTACGGCCGCAACTGCGCCGACGATGTCACGGCCGATGCGCTGCTGCTGTCGCGTGCGGTCGGCCGCCCGGTGCGCGTGCAGCTGTCGCGCGAGCAGGAGCATCTGTGGGAGCCGAAGGGCACCGCGCAGTTGATGGACGTCAATGGCGGCCTCAATGCCGACGGATCGGTTGCCGCCTATGAGTTCGCCACGCGCTATCCGTCCAACGGCGCGCCGACCCTGGCCTTGCTGCTCACCGGCCGCATCTCGCCCGAGCCGGCCGTATTGGAGATGGGCGACCGCACCGCGATCCCACCCTACGACTACGACCACATGCGCATCACAGCGCATGACATGCCGCCGATCGTGCGCGCCTCCTGGTTTCGCGGCGTCTCGGCGCTGCCCAACAGCTTCGCGCACGAGTCCTATATCGATGAGCTTGCCACTGAGGCCGGTGTCGATCCGATCGAATACCGGCTGCGCTATTTGAAGGACGAGCGCGCCCGCGACCTCGTCAACGCGGTGGCCGAGCGCGCCGGCTGGACGCCGCGCCCAGTGCGGGAAGACAAGACACCCGACAAAGGCGTCGTGCATGGCCGCGGCTTCGCCTATGCGCTCTACGTCCACAGCAAGTTTCCCGGCTATGGCGCGGCGTGGTCGGCCTGGATCGCCGATGTCGCCGTGAATACGACGACCGGCGACGTCAGCGTCACCCGGGTCGTGGCGGGCCAGGATTCCGGCCTGATGATCAATCCGGACGGCGTGCGCCATCAGATCGAAGGCAACGTCATCCAGTCCACCAGTCGCGCGCTCATGGAGGAGATTCCGTTCGCGCGCGGCAAGGTCGCCGCGCGGGAATGGGGCGCCTACCCGATCATCACCTTCCCCGACGTCCCGAAGATCGACGTGCTGATGCTGCCGCGGCCGGATCAGCCGCCGCTCGGTGTCGGCGAATCCGCCTCCGTTCCCAGCGCCGCCGCGATCGCCAATGCCATCTATGACGCCACCGGCGTGCGCTTCCGCGAACCACCTTTCACGCCGGAGCGCATCCTCAAGGGCCTGCGCGGCGAACAGGTGGAGACGCCGGCGCCGCAGTCGCTGCCGGCGCCTGACAAGCCGGCGACGACATGGCTCAACCCCTTCGCCAAGCGCGGCGGCCTCATCGCCAGCGCCGTTGCGGCCTGTGCCGCGGCCATCGGCGTGGCGAGCGCCGTGCTGCCCTGGCGTGCGATCGCGCCGATCACGCGGCCCGATCCTTCCGTCTATTCCGCGGCGACGATCGCGCGCGGCGAAGCGCTCGCGGCGCTCGGCAATTGCGCGGTCTGCCACACCGCCGACGGCGGCGTGGTCAACGCCGGCGGGCGCGCGCTGGAGACGCCGTTCGGCACGCTCTTCAGCACCAACATCACGCCCGATGTCGAGACCGGCATTGGCGCCTGGTCCTATCCCGCGTTCGAGCGCGCGATGCGCGAGGGCGTGCACCGCGACGGGCGGCAGCTCTATCCGGCCTTCCCCTACACGCATTTCGCACGCACCGGCGATGCCGACCTGCAGGCGCTCTACGCCTACCTGATGGCGCAGCCGTCGGTCCGCCAACGGGCGCCCGACAATGCGCTGCGCTTTCCGTTCAATCTGCGGCCGCTGGTCGCCGGATGGAATGCGCTGTTTCACGACAGCCAGCCGTTCAAGCCCGATCCGGCCAAATCAGAGCAGTGGAATCGCGGCTTCTATCTGGTCGAAAGCCTCGGCCATTGCAGCGCCTGCCATTCGCCGCGCAATGCGCTCGGCGCCGAGCCGCGCAATGCCTATCTCGCCGGCGGCTTTGCCGACGGCTGGGAAGCGCCCGCACTCACGTCACTCTCGACCGCCCCGATTCCGTGGACGGAGGACGAGCTCGCCACCTATCTGCGCTCCGGCCAGTCGCGCTTCCACGGCGTTGCTGCCGGCCCGATGGCGCCGATCGTCAAGGATCTCGCGACGCTGCCGGACACTGATATCCGCGCCATGGCGACCTATCTCGTCTCCTTCCAGGAGCCCTCAGCCGACACGGCCAAACTGGACGCGATGGCCTTCGAGCTGGAAGCGCGAACCAAGGTGACCTCGGCCTCCTCGCCGGCAGCCCGACTCTATCTCGGTGCCTGCGCCGCCTGTCACGAGGTCGGCGGCCTGCCGCTGTTCGGCAGCCGGCCCTCGCTCGCCCTCAACAGCAATTTGCACAGCGCGACGCCCGACAACCTGATCCAGGTGATCCTGCACGGCATCATGAAGCCGGCCTCGTCCGACCTCGGCTACATGCCCGCGTTCAAGGACCATCTGAGCGACGCGCAACTCTCCGAGCTCGTCTCCTATCTCCGCGGGCAGTTTGCCCCGGACAAGCCGGCCTGGACGGACGTGGACGCCGCAGTCGGCCGCATCCGGTCGGCCCTGGCGCATTGAGGTCGACGATGCTCCCCATTCGCCCGGCGCCGCGACCACCACCCTGACGCGCATTCGGGCAGCGCCTTGCCAGTATTTTCGCCTTGCGGCAGACGGCCTGCCGCTTCTAGAATTCGGGACTATGTTCCGCATATTGGAACCAACGGTATCATCATGAGCGCCCTGACCAACGCCATCGACATCCTGCGCTGCTTTTCGACCTCGCGGCCGAACCTCTCGTTTGCCGACGTGCAAGTCCTGACCGGCAAACCGAAGAGCTCGACCTCGCGCCTGCTCCGCTCGCTGCGGGACTGCGGCCTGCTCGAGCAGGACCCGCACAGCCGCCGCTACCGTCCCGGCCTGCTCACCTTCGAGCTCGGGCGGCTGCATCGCGCCCATGACGACCTGATCGCAACCGCCGAGCGCGAGCTGCGCGACGTCTGCGCGCGCACCGGCCACACCGGCTACATCGCCGTGCTCGACGGCTATCAGCAGGTCGTGCTGCGCATCGTGCCGGGCTCCAATCCGCTGCGCGTCGTCAACCCGCCGGGCCAACGCACGCCGGCGATCATCACGTCGAACGGCCGCGCCATGCTGGCGCGCCTGTCCGACCAGGAGATCCGCGCGCGCGTGCCGCTGGACTATCCCAAGGTCCCCGCCAACTCCCCGCAGAATTTCACCGAGCTGATGGCCCGGCTGAACGAGATCCGCCGCACCGGCATCTCCGACGCTGCTGATGAAGCCATCGAAGGCGTCGGCTCGCAGGGCTTTGCGCTGGCCAGCGGCGAGAGCGGCGAGCTCATCGGCATCGCCGTCTCCTATTCGGTCCAGGCCACCACCGAGCTCGAGCGCGCCAACGTCCGCCGCGAGCTTGGCGCGATGGCCGCGAAGCTGCGGCGCATGACCGGTGATCCGCAGGGCCAGACCATCGAGCAGCTGACCGGACTGGCCTCCTGATGCCCGCTACCGGTGCGCCGCGCGTCAACAGCCTCGCGCTGTTGATCCTGCCGAGCGCGCTGCTGTTCGCGTTGTTCTTCTTCCTGCCGATTGGGCTGATGGCGGTCATGAGCGTCCTGACCGGCAATCCCGTCGTTATGCCGAATGTCGGCTTCACCACCAAGCACTACGCCCGGATGGGCAACGACAGCTATTATCTCGAGGTGATCTGGACCACGATCCGGATCGGCCTCTGGACCACCCTGGCGGCGCTCGTGATCGGCTACCCGCTGGCGCATTGGATGGCGCGGATCAAGAGCCGCACCGGCCATGCGCTGCTGCTGATGGCGGTGCTCGCGCCGATGCTGACCGGCATCGTCGTGCGCACCTTTGCCTGGATGACGCTGCTGTCCGACAAGGGCGTCATCAACCAGATCCTGACCTCGCTCGGCCTCATCACCAAGCCGCTGCAGCTGATGTACAACGAGACCGGAATCATCATCGGCCTCGTCCACATCTACGTGCCGTTCATGGTGCTGACCCTGACCGGCGTGATCGGCCGCATCGACGAGCGGCTGGAGCAGGCGGCGGAAAATCTCGGCGCCAGCCCATGGCGGGCGTTCCTCGAAGTCACCCTGCCGCTCAGCCTGCCCGGCATCCTCGCCGGTTCGCTGCTGGTGTTCGCGCTCGCGATCAGCGCCTATGTCACGCCGATCCTGCTCGGCGGCTTCCAGATCATGACCCTGCCGATCCTGATCTATCAGCAGATCTCCGCGAACTTCAACGTCGGCTTCGCCGCCGCGCTCGGCATGGTGCTGCTCATCATTTCGCTCTCGCTCGTCGTCGCGTATAATCACGTGCTCGGCCTCGTCTCGGGCCAGCGCGAGCTGCAATGAAGGCGCAGATGACGAGCCTCGCTCCAGGATCGCAGCCACCGCGTGCTGCGCCGATTGATCTGGCGACCGCACCGGCCGTTCGCAGCAAGCCGTCGCCGCTCCGGTGGGGCCGCAGGCTCTATCTCGCCGCCAACAGCGTCATCCTCGTCTTCCTCCTGGCGCCGATCGCGATCGTGATCGTGTTCGCGCTGAACCCGACGCCTTTCATCCAGTTCCCGCCGGTCGGCGTCTCCTTGCGCTGGTTCGAGAAGTTCTTCGCCTCGCGCGACTTCATGCATGCGCTGCTCTTCAGCCTGGAAGTCGCGGCGATGACGACGGTCGCCGCCACCGTGCTCGGCGCGTCTGCAGCGCTTGCGATCGCCCGCGGCAACCTGCCAGGCTCCCGGCTGATCGTGGCCACCATGCTGTCGCCGCTGATGCTGCCCGCGATCCTGACCGGCCTCGCCCTGTTCCAGTCCTACGTGCTGCTCGACGTCGGCCGCCCGCTCTGGGGATTGGTCGCGGGCCACACGCTGGTGACGATCCCTTACGTCGTCAGGACGACGCTCGCCGTGTTGCATAATTTTGACGTGCGACTGGAGGAAGCCGCGCAGAATCTCGGCGCCAGCCCGGCCCGGACCTTCTTCGAGGTCACCTTGCCGCTGGTCAAGCCCGGCGTTCTGGCAGGCGCGATCTTCGCCTTCATCGTCTCGTTCGATCAGTTCCCGGTGTCGCTGTTCCTGGTCTCACCGGGCAGCGAGACGCTGCCGATCACCCTGTTCAACTATCTCAAATTCGATCTCGACGGCACCATCGGTGCCGCCTCGGTCGTCTCGATCCTGCTCGCCTTCATCGTCGTCATCGCGCTCGACCGCACCGTCGGCCTGCGCTCCTACGTCAAACTCTAACGGAGATCTTTGACATGACCGCCTCATCGCGTCGCTTCCCCCTGAGCCGCCGGCGCCTGCTGACCGCGGCGGCCTCGCTTGGCGCCGGCGTCATCGCGGCGCCTTACGTCGCGCGTGCGGATGAGCCCGTGCTGAACATCACCGGCTGGGGCGGCAAATGGGGCGACGTCATGAAGGCCGAGATCGGTCCGGCCTTCGAGGGCGAGTTCAAGTGCAAGCTCAAGACGGATACCGCGCTGCCGTTCCTGCCGAAGCTGCAGGCGAGTTCGCGCTCGGCGCCGATCTACGACGTGCTGCACACCAATTCGAACGAGCAGTGGGCCGCCGTCGAGATGGGCCTCGTCGAGCCGAAGGTCGATCCCAAGCTGGTGCCGAACATCGCCGACGTCTACCCCTATGCCGTCAGCGACAAGATCGTCGGCGTCTGCATCTTCACCAGCGCCATCGGGCTCGGCATGCGCACCGACAAGGGCTATGCCAACATCACGTCCTGGAAGGAGCTGTGGGATCCGAAGTACAACGGCGTGCGCGGCGGCTACGTCATCCCGGTGAACAGCCTGGGGCAGGCGTTCCTGATGATGTGCGGCACACTCTATGGCAAGGGACAGATGGATCTCGACGCCGCCTATGCGGCGCTGGAGAAACTGAAGCCGATCAAGCTCGTCGACTTCACCGGCGCGATGGAGAAGCTGCTGCTGTCGGGCGAGGTCGGGCTGGGCGTGATCCACGATTCCGGCATCTACCGCTATGACGGCCAGAATCAGCCCACCGAGTTCGTCACGCCGAGCGAGGGCGTGCTGTCGCTCGAGCAGGTGCTCAGCATCACGCCCGGCAGCAAGGTGAAGGAGCTTGCCAACGCCTATGTGAACTACATGCTGCGCCCCGATGTTCAAAAGCGCTTGGCCGAGACGGTGTGGTATTCGCCGGCCAACAAGAAGGTCAAGCTCGACGCGAAATATGATGCGAAGCTGCTGACCACCCCGGAGAAGGTCAGCAAGCTGATCCAGGTCGACTGGAAGTGGTACAACGCGCAGAAGGATGAGATCGACAGCCGGGTCAACCGGATCTTCCGCGCATGAGTGCGACGATCGAGATCGCCGGCGTCAGCAAGATCTATGACGGCGGCGTGCGCGCGGTCGACACCGTGGCCATGGATATCCGGCCGGGCGAGTTCTTCTCGCTGCTCGGTCCGTCCGGCTGCGGCAAGACCACGACCCTGCGCATGATCGCGGGCTTCGACACCCCGAGCATCGGCGAGATCCGCGTCGACGGCGCCGACGTCACGCATGTGCCCGCGCACAGGCGCGACATGGCGATGGTGTTCCAGAACTATGCGCTGTTTCCGCATCGGACGGTGGCGGAGAACGTCGCTTTCGGCCTGCGCATGCGCAAGATCGACAAGCCGACGATCGCCTCCAAGGTCAAGGCAGCGCTGGCGATGGTCGAACTGTCCGGCATGGAGGACCGCAGGCCGGCGCAGCTGTCAGGCGGTCAGCAGCAGCGCGTTGCGCTTGCCCGCGCCATCGTCATCTCGCCGCGCGTGCTGCTGTGCGACGAGCCGCTCGGCGCGCTCGACAAGAAGCTGCGCCAGCAGATGCAGTTCGAGCTCAAGCAGCTACAGAAGACCCTCGGCCTCACCCTCGTGTTCGTCACCCACGACCAGGAGGAAGCGCTCGCGATGTCCGATCGCATCGCCGTTATGAACGCAGGACGCGTCGAGCAGATCGGCACGCCGGTCGAGATCTACGATCAGCCGCGAACGCGTTTCGTCGCCGACTTCATCGGCGACACCAACATCTTCCGCGGCCAGCGCGTGACGATGGACCACGGCACGGGCATCGCGGTCGGCAACGGACTCGTGCTGGCGTTGCCCGGTGTAGTCGCAGCGGCGGACAACGAGGTGCTGTCGGTCGCCTTGCGGCCGGAGAAGATCATGGTTTCGCCGGGTGGCCCCGTGGATGTCAGAGCCACGGGGATGTCGGCCCATGGCACGGTCGAGAGCACCAATTTCCTCGGCGGCGCCGTGCTGTACCGCATCGTCCTGGACGGCGGGCAGCGCGTGCTGGCCCAGCAGCCGAACTCCGGAGCCGCCCAACTCCATGCGCCCGGTCATCCCGTCACACTCGGCTGGCGTCCAGCCGATCTCGTCATTCTCGAGGATTGATACTTTGACCATGATACTCTCAGCGGCATCGCCGGACACCGCCGATCGCTCTTCGCCGCAGCGGCGCGTCGGCGTCGTGGTCATCGGGCAAAGCCCGCGTCCCACCATGGAAGCCGAGATCGCAGCCGTATTGTCCCCCGGCATGACGATCGAGCTGCGCGGCGCGCTCGACGGCATGCGCCGTGACGAGATCGACCTGATACCGCCGGTCGATGGCGCCGACGCGCTGTTCACCTTGCTGCCGAACGGCGACAACGTGCGCATCAGCAAGAAGGCCGTCGAGGGCCGCGCCAATGCACAGCTCGCGGCGTTTCGGCAGGAAGGCATCGACGTGGTCATGCTGGCCTGCACCGGCAAGTTTCCCAACCTCACGCCGGAGGGCCTCGTGATCCTGCCCTCGGCGGTCCTGCACAAGATGGTCGAGGCTGTCTTGCCGAAGGGCCGGCTCGGCGTGTTCTCGCCGCTGCCGGAGCAGACCGCGCTGATCGCCGGCAAATGGCGGCGCGAAGGTGTCGAGGTGGTCGGCGTCACGCTGCAGCCGGGCTCGGATGATGCGAGCGTCGATACGGCGGCGCACGAAATGGCAGCCAGGCACCCCGACCTCGTCGTGCTCGACTGCATGAGCTACACCAGCGCCAACAAGGCCCGCCTCCGTCGCCACTACTCCGGTCCCGTGATCCTGTCGATCGCCGCGGCTGCCCGTGTCGTCGAGGAGCTGGTGTCGTGAGCGCGGTCGAGATGAAGACGATCAGCCTCGACGACATCGAGGCGCTCGCGGTCGGCGCCTGGATCCTCGGCACCGGTGGCGGCGGCAGCCCCTATCTCGGCCTGCTCAATTTGCGCCGCCTCTATGCGGAGGGCCATCGCGTACAGCTGATGTCGCCGCTCGAGCTTGCCGACGATGACTGGGTCGCTGTCGTCTCCAACATGGGCGCGCCCTTGGTGGGCCAGGAACGCCTCGCCGACAGCCGCAGCATCGCGCGCGCGGTGCGCATGCAGGAGGAGATCAACGACATCAAGTTCCGCGCGGTGATGTCGGTCGAGATCGGTGGCGGCAACGGCATGCAGGCGCTGATGGCGGCGGCCCATCTCGGCATTCCCGTCGTCGACGCCGACTGCATGGGCCGCGCCTTTCCCGAAGCGCAGATGACGTCGGTGGCGATCGGCGACCTCAGGCCCTATCCCTGCACGCTCTATGATCCGCGCGGCATCGAGGCCGTGGTGACGAAGGTGCCGAGCTGGAAATGGATGGAGCGTGCCAGCCGCAAGATCTGCGTCGAGATGGGCTCGATCGCCTCGACCAGCAAGGCGCCGCGTACCGGCCGCGAGGTCAAGGACTGGGGTATCCATTTCACCACCACCAAGGCGATCGCGATTGGCCGTGCGGTCGACGCAGCCAACCGGAGCCATCAGGACCCGATCGCGGCGATCCTCGACTGCGAGGGCGGCCAGCGCCTGTTCACCGGCAAGATCGTCGACGTCGAGCGCCGCACCACCGAGGGTTTTCTGCGCGGCAGCGCCGTGATCGAGGGCAGCGACGACGATCGCGGCACGCGGCTCAAGCTGTCGTTCCAGAACGAATGGATCGTGGCCTGGCGCGACGGCGAGGCGATCGCGATGTGCCCCGACCTGATCTGCGTGCTCGACAGCGTCAACGGCCATGGCATCGGCACCGAGACCGTGCGCTATGGCCAGCGCATCACCGTGATCGCGCTGCCGGCGCCGGCCGTTTTGACCAGCCCGCGCGGGCTCGACTTCGTCGGCCCTCGCGCCTTCGGCTACGACCTCGATTTCCGGTCGCTGTTTGCGACCCCTGGAGCTCCTTAGAATGAAGCGTATTGGTATAGACGTCGGTGGCACCAACACCGACGCCGTCCTGATTGCCGACGACAAGGTCGTCCACTCCGTCAAAAGCGCGACCACCGCGGATGTCACCTCCGGCATTCTCGCCGCGCTGAAGGCGCTGCGCAGCAATCCCGCAGCGGCCGTGCCGGTCGATGCGGTCGTGATCGGCACCACGCATTTCATCAATGCGGTGGTGCAGCGGCGGCACCTGCAGCAGATCGGCGCCATCCGCATCGGCATGCCCGCCTCCGCCTCGCTGCCGCCGTTCTGCGACTGGCCGACCGATCTCGCCGCGCTCGTCAACGGCGAGACTTTCATGCTTGAGGGCGGCCACGACTATGACGGCCGTCCCTTCATGCCGCTCGACATCGACGGCCTGAAAGCCGCCGCGCGCGCGATCAAGGCCAAGGGCCTGCGCTCGGTCGCGGTCGCGTCGTCGTTCTCGCCGCTCGATCCGAGTTGCGAGACCACGGCGCGCGAGATCCTCGCCGAGATCTGCCCTGATGTTGCGGTCACGCTGTCGCACGATCTCGGCCGCATCGGCCTGCTCGAGCGCGAGAACGCTGCGCTGCTCAATGCCGCCCTCCACGACCTGGCCGTCACCACGGTCGCCGCCTTCCGCAAGGCGATCGCGGATTCCGGCATCGACGCGCCGCTGTTCCTGACCCAGAACGACGGCACCGTGATGCAGGCGGAGATCGCGACCGCGTTCCCGGTCATGAGCTTCGCCTCCGGCGCCACCAACTCGATGCGCGGCGCCGCGTATCTGTCCGGCCTCGACGACGCCATGGTCGTCGACGTCGGCGGCACCACCAGCGACATCGGCCAGCTGCGCCATGGTTTTCCGCGCGAAGCCAACGCGGTCGTCGAGGTCGGCGGTGTCCGCACCCTGTTCCGCATGCCCGACCTGCTGTCGATCGGGCTCGGCGGCGGCAGCCACGTCGAGCAAAATCCCGTCCGTGTCGGTCCGCTCAGCGTCGGATATCGCCTGACGTCCGACGCCCTCGTGTTCGGCGGCGACCGCCTGACCGCCACCGACATCGCGGTCGCGGCCGGGCTGATCGACATCGGCGACCGCGCGCGCGTCGCGCATCTGCCGAAAAGCGTGATCGATGCGGCGCTGGCCGACGCCCATCGCCAGCTCGAGGGCGACATCGACCGCATGAAGACCGAGGCCGGCGACGTGCCGCTGCTGGCGGTCGGCGGCGGCGCCTTCCTGGTGCCGAAGCGCCTCGCCGGCATCTCCAAAATCATCCGCGTGCCGCATGGCGACTGCGCCAATGCGGTCGGCGCGGCCATCGCCCAGGTCTCGGGCGAGGCCGACCAGGTGTTCCGCGACCTCACCCGCGACGACGCCATCGCGGCCGCGCGCGGCATTGCCGAGGAGCGCGCGGTGCAGGCCGGCGCCGACCGCAAAACCCTGAAAACGGTCGACGTCGAGGACATGCCCATCGCCTACCTCCCCGG